>NZ_CATKPU010000021.1:0-701511 GCF_949767825.1 Pseudomonas sp. IT-P258
ATCAGCGGGAGGCGAATTCTACAGCGTTACACGCTGCTGTCAACACCTCTCTTTCAACTCCCTTTCGGCTTCGATGAACTGAAGCGACCTGCTGCCGAAAACTGCGTAACTCATTGTTTATCAAGGAGTTTTCCGTTTCGACTGCGCCGGAAGTGGGGCGAATTATAGACTTCTAAAACTCGCCGTCAACCCCCTATTTCAGCTTTATTCGGATTTGAGCGTAATACGCGCAAATGCCTTCTTGCCTGCCTGACAAACATGGGTCGCGCCCAGTGCATATATAAAGGTGCGATCGACAACCTCGCCATCTATACGTACACCACCAGAACCAAGCAGATCTCGAGCCACAGCCGAGTTCTTGACCAGCCCCGCCTTATTAAGGACGGCAGCGATCGGCATATCCTCGGCAGCAGTCAATTCGATTTCCGGCAAATCATCCGGCAGCTCGCCATCCTTCATGCGGTTACCGGCGGCACGGTGGGCATTGGCCGCAGCCTCCTCACCATGGAAGCGCGCAACGATCTCTTCAGCCAGCTTGATCTTGATGTCGCGCGGATTGGCACCCGCCTCCACATCAGCGCGGAACGCATTGATCTCATCCATGGAGCGAAAGCTGAGCAACTCGAAGTAGCGCCACATCAGCGCATCCGGAATGGAGACCAGCTTGCCATACATCACTCCCGGCGCTTCCTGGATACCGACGTAGTTGCCCAGGGACTTGGACATCTTCTTCACGCCATCCAGACCTTCAAGCAGCGGCATGGTCAAAATGCACTGGGCTTCCTGACCATAACCACGCTGCAGCTCACGCCCCATCAGCAAGTTGAACTTCTGATCGGTGCCGCCGAGCTCCACGTCCGCACGCAGAGCTACCGAGTCGTACCCCTGAACCAGCGGATAAAGGAACTCATGGATGGCGATTGGCTGATTGGTTGTGTAGCGCTTGTCGAAGTCATCGCGCTCGAGCATGCGAGCCACGGTGTACTGCGAAGTCAGGCGAATGAAGTCGGCCGGCCCCATCTGATCCATCCAGGTGGAGTTGAATGCCACTTCGGTTTTTGCCGGATCGAGAATCTTGAACACTTGAGTCTTGTAGGTCTCGGCATTCTCTAGGACCTGCTCGCGAGTGAGCGGCGGGCGCGTGGCACTCTTGCCACTCGGATCGCCGATCATCCCGGTGAAGTCACCAATCAGGAAGATCACCTGATGCCCCAGATCCTGGAACTGGCGCAGCTTATTAATAAGCACGGTGTGACCCAGGTGCAGGTCCGGAGCCGTTGGATCGAAGCCCGCCTTAATACGTAGCGGCTGGCCACGCTTGAGCTTTTCAATCAGCTCGGACTCGACCAACAGTTCTTCCGCACCACGTTTGATCAGCGCTAGCTGCTCTTCAACCGACTTCATAACAGACCCGCAAGGCTCAGATTCAAAGGGAACCAACCATACAAGATCGCGCGTCAAATACAAGGTTTGCGCGGCGCACGGAAGCCAATCCATAGACAGAACGTCTGCGGACTTGCTTCAGAGATGATTTGGTTATATTTTATACAGTTATTTCATCTTCATCATGTCATTCATCTTTTCCAATTCATCTTTTTCAAAGTCAAAACCACTTATGACCACAGAATCGTCTAAAGCGCCGCCGCTTTACCCGAAGACCCACTTGCTTGCCGCAAGTGGCATCGCCGCCCTTCTCAGTCTGGCGCTCCTGGTATTCCCTTCCAGCGATGTCGAAGCCAAAAAGACAACCCTGAGTCTTGAACTGGAAAGCCCTGCTGAACAACTGACACAAGATCAAGACGCTGCTGACGCCGTTCAAGCCACAAATGAACCAGCAACCTCCCCCTTCGCGCAGATCGACAACAGCGCCGAAGACACTCAGGAAACCGCTCAGGCCGAACCTGCACCTGCACCTGCGCCAGTCGTCGAAGGAAAGAAGCCGGCAAGCCACAGGGAAGTGATCGTCACCAAGGGTGACACCCTCTCTACACTGTTCGAGAAGGTCGGCCTCCCGGCCACTTCAGTGCATGACGTGCTGGCCAGCGACAAGCAGGCCAAGCAGTTCAGCCAGCTCAAGCACGGGCAAAAACTCGAGTTCGAACTGAGCCCTGACGGCCAGTTGACCAACCTGCACAGCAAACTCAACGACCTCGAAAGCATCAGCCTGACCAAGAACGACAAGGGCTACACCTTCAACCGCATTACCGCGAAACCGACCGTGCGCTCTGCCTATGTACACGGCGTGATCAACAGCTCGCTGTCGCAGTCCGCAGCCCGGGCCGGCCTGTCTCACAGCCTGACCATGGACATGGCCAGTGTGTTTGGCTACGACGTGGACTTCGCCCAGGATATTCGCCAGGGCGACGAGTTCGACGTGATCTACGAACAAAAAGTCGTCAACGGCAAGGCCGCCGGCACTGGCCCGATCCTGTCGGCGCGCTTCACCAACCGCGGCAAGACCTACACCGCCGTGCGCTACACCAACAAACAAGGCAACAGCAGCTACTACACCGCTGACGGTAACAGCATGCGCAAGGCGTTCATCCGCACACCGGTGGACTTCGCCCGCATCAGCTCGAAATTTTCCATGGGCCGCAAACACCCGATCCTGAACAAGATCCGCGCCCACAAAGGCGTTGACTACGCAGCACCGCGCGGTACCCCGATCAAAGCTGCCGGTGATGGCAAGGTCCTGCTCGCCGGCCGCCGTGGTGGCTACGGCAATACCGTGGTCCTCCAGCACGGCAACACCTACACCACGCTCTACGGCCACATGCAAGGCTTCGCCAAAGGCGTGAAGACTGGCGGCACGGTGAAACAGGGCCAGGTGATTGGCTATATCGGCACCACCGGTCTCTCCACCGGGCCACACCTGCACTACGAGTTCCAGGTCAACGGTGTACACGTCGATCCGCTGGGCCAGAAACTGCCAATGGCCGATCCGATTGCCAAGGCTGAACGCGCACGCTTCCTCGCCCAAAGCCAGCCACTGATGGCGCGCATGGAACAGGAAAAAGCCACTCTGCTGGCTTCGAGCAAGCGCTAGGCCATGGCGCTCTATATAGGTGTGATGTCCGGTACCAGCCTTGATGGCCTGGATATCGCACTGATCGAGCAAGCCCCGGCGATCAGACTGATCGCCTCCCACTACATCCCGATGCCCGACTCCCTGCGCGCCGAGCTGCTCGGTTTGTGCGCCAGCGGCCCGGACGAAATCGCTCGCTCCGCCATCGCCCAGCAGAACTGGGTGAAACTGGCAGCCCAAGGGATTCATGCCGTACTCGCCCAACAGCAACTGAAGCCTGACGACATTCGTGCGATTGGCAGTCATGGCCAGACCATCCGCCATGAACCGGCACGCGGCTTCACTGTGCAGATCGGCAACCCGGCCCTGCTGACCGAGCTGACCGGTATCACCGTGGTCAGCGACTTTCGCAGCCGCGATGTCGCTGCCGGCGGACAAGGCGCACCACTGGTTCCCGCTTTTCACGAAGCCTTGTTTGAAGAGCAGACCGGCAATCGCGCAGTGCTGAACGTTGGCGGCTTCAGCAACCTCAGCCTTATCGAGCCCGGCAAGCCGGTCGCCGGTTTCGACTGTGGCCCGGGCAATGTGCTGCTGGATGCCTGGATTCACCAACAACGCGGCGACCACTTTGACCGTGACGGCCAATGGGCTGCCAGCGGCAAGGTAGAACCGGTGCTATTGAATGCCCTGCTCAGCGATCCGTTCTTTTTGACCAAAGGCCCGAAGAGTACCGGCCGTGAAGTGTTCAACCTGCCATGGCTGACACGGCATCTGGCACAACTGCCAGCCTTCGCCACCGAAGATGTTCAGGCGACGCTGCTTGAGCTGACCGCGCTGACCATCATCGAATCACTGCAAAGCGCCCAGCAAGACACGCAAGAACTGCTGGTCTGCGGCGGAGGCGCTCACAACACCACTTTGATGACGCGCCTGGCCAGCCTGCTGCCAAACGCCAGCGTCAGCAGCACCGCCACTTACGGCGTGGACCCCGACTGGGTCGAAGCCATGGCCTTCGCATGGCTGGCTCATTGCTGTCTCGAAGGCATCGCAGCCAACCGTCCGAGCGTCACCGGTGCCCGCGGCTTGCGCGTACTGGGTGCCATCTATCCCGCATAAATCCTCCACACAGCAAAACGCCGCAAGGCCCTGAGGCCGTGCGGCGTTCTGTGAAACAGGTGCGCTGATCAGATCGAGAACGAAGAACCGCAGCCACAGGTGGTGGTCGCATTCGGGTTCTTGATGACGAAACGCGAACCTTCCAGACCTTCCTGGTAGTCCACCTCGGCACCTGCCAGGTACTGGAAACTCATCGGATCGACAACCAGACTCACACCTTCGCGCTCGACGATGGTGTCGTCATCGGCCACTTCTTCATCGAAGGTGAAGCCGTACTGAAAACCTGAACAACCGCCGCCCGTAACGAATACGCGCAGCTTCAAGCGATCATTCCCCTCTTCATCGACCAGGCTCTTCACCTTGTGCGCGGCACCGTGGGTGAATTGCAAAGCCGTGGGGGTGAAGGATTCGACGCTCATGCTGACTATCTCCCGGCGTTACGCCGTCATATTGCGTGATGACGCGCATTATCCGCTTCTCCTAGAAAAGCGGTCAACTATTGTTATGGTATATCAACCAATCCAATCGCCGGCCCGGAATGCAAAAAGGCCCGTCTGACGGGCCTTTTGCTGTACGCCATAAAGCTTATGGCAGCATGCCGGCGTGGGACAGGCCCAGACGCTCATCCAGCCCGAACAGAATGTTCATGTTCTGCACCGCCTGACCCGAAGCGCCTTTGACCAGGTTGTCGATCACCGACAGCACAACCACCAGATCGCCATCCTGCGGGCGATGCACCGCGATACGGCAGACGTTGGCACCCCGTACGCTACGAGTCTCCGGATGGCTGCCGGCCGGCATCACATCGACGAACGGTTCGTTGGCATAACGCTTTTCAAACAACGCCTGCAGGTCCACCGAGCGATCAACAACGGTTGCGTAGAGCGTGGAGTGAATGCCACGAATCATCGGGGTCAGGTGCGGAACGAAGGTCAGGCCGACGTCCTTGCCTGCTGCGCGACGCAGCCCCTGGCGAATCTCCGGCAGGTGGCGGTGACCCTTGACCGCATAAGCCTTCATGCTTTCCGATGTTTCGGAGTACAGCGAGCCTACGGAAGCACCACGACCGGCACCGCTGACGCCGGACTTGCAGTCAGCAATCAGATGCGCGGCATCGGCCAGGCCGGCTTCGAGCAATGGCAGGAAACCCAATTGCGTTGCAGTCGGGTAGCAGCCCGGCACGGCAATCAGGCGCGCCTTCTTGATCTGCTCGCGATTGACTTCCGGCAAGCCGTAGACCGCCTCGTCCAGCAACTCCGGTGCACCGTGCGGCTGGCCGTACCACTTGGCCCATTCATCCGCGTCTTGCAGACGGAAGTCGGCCGACAGGTCGATGACCTTGGTCCCGGCCGCCAGCAGTTCACCCGCCAAGGCATGGGCAACACCGTGCGGCGTGGCGAAGAACACCACATCGCAGGCACCCAGGGTCTTGATGTCCGGAACGCTGAACGCCAGGCCGTCGTAATGGCCTCGCAGGTTCGGGTACATGTCGGCCACGGCCAGGCCAGCCTCGGATCGGGAAGTGATGACAACCACCTCAGCTTGCGGATGTTGCGCCAACAGACGCAGCAGTTCGACACCGGTGTAACCCGTGCCGCCGACGATACCGACCTTGACCATAAACCTGCCCTCAACGAACCCACTGGAAAGCCGTCGATAATAGGGGCCGCGCGCCCCTGCGACAACCGTCAAGGTGACGTGCGGACGCTCACGAGTCCCGTCTCGGGCATACGTTCAAGTTTTGGCGAGTGGATTTTGTTGCCAGACAAGGCGCCGCGACGAGTCATAGCCCGCTATGGCGAGGAGCGGCAACGCAGTATGGCGACAAAAGACACCGTCAAAATTGAACAGTTATGTCCGAGACGGGACTCTTTCTCTACTATTCGGGTTACCGTGAATTGGGGAATAACTAAAAATGCTCTATCTGTGGCTCAAAGCGTTTCATATCGTCAGCGTCGTGTGCTGGTTTGCCGGCCTGTTCTACCTGCCACGGCTGTTCGTTTATCACGCACAAAGTGAAGACACGATCAGCAAGGAACGCTTCAGCATCATGGAGCGCAAGCTGTACCGGGGCATCATGGGCCCGGCGATGATCGCCACGCTGATTTTCGGCGGCTGGCTCATCTACCTCAACCCAGGCATCTTCAGCCAGGGTGGCTGGATACACGCCAAACTGACCCTGGTCGTATTGCTGATCGGCTACCACCACATGTGCGGCGCCCAGGTAAAACGTTTTGCCCGTGGCGAGAACACCCGCAGCCATGTCTTTTATCGCTGGTTCAATGAAGTGCCGGTTCTGATATTGCTGGCTATCGTAATTCTGGTCGTCGTTCGGCCGTTCTAAATCCACCAGGAACAACTTACCGGGGTACTTCCAATGTCGCTGCCCGCTCTGCTCGAAGAACGTTTGCGTCTGCCCGTGGTGGCGGCGCCGATGTTCCTGATTTCCAATCCGCAATTGGTACTCGCCTGCTGTCGCCAGGGCGTGGTCGGCAGCTTCCCGGCGCTGAACCAGCGCGAAAGCAGCGGTTTCAAAGCCTGGCTGGAAGAAATCGAAGCCGGGCTGGCGACAATGGAAAACCCCGCGCCTTATGCCGTGAACCTGATCGTCCATAACAGCAATCCTCGTTTACAGGCGGATCTTGAGATCTGCGTCGAACACAAAGTGCCGATCGTGATCACCAGTCTCGGTGCCGTGAAAGAACTGGTCGACGCGGTGCACAGCTACGGCGGCCTGGTGTTCCACGATGTGACAACTCGTCGTCATGCCGAGAAAGCGGCCGAAGCCGGCGTGGATGGCTTGATCGCCGTGGCTGCCGGCGCCGGTGGACACGCCGGGACCTGGAGCCCGTTCTCGCTGATTGCCGAAATCCGCCAGTTCTTCGACAAGACCTTGTTGCTGGCCGGTTGCTTGAACCACGGCCACGAAATTCTTGCCGCTCAATTGCTCGGCGCGGATTTGGCCTACTTTGGCACACGATTTATCGGCACGACCGAAAGTCACGCGCCTGACGCCTACAAAGAAATGCTGCTGACATCCAAAGCGGCAGACATCATCCATACTCCAGCCGTGTCAGGTGTACCCGCGAGTTTCATGCGCCAGAGCCTGGAGGCCGCCGGTTTTGACATGGCCGCCTTGCAAGGCAAGGGCGAGATCAACTTCGGTTCCAAGCTCAAACCCGTGAGCGATGAGGCCAAGGCCTGGAAGACCGTTTGGTCTGCAGGCCAGGGTGTGGGAGAAATCGAAGACTTGCCGAGTGTCGAGCAGTTGATTGCACGTCTCGACGCGGAGTACCGCCAGGCCCTGGAGCATGCCGCCCAGTTGCCAAAACGCTGGCCGCGCTGACAGCAAATCTTGGCCAGTCTTGCCCGGCTGGCCCTACACTCACCCGGGCACAAGCTTCTTCTTTCAACCTCTCGCGACAAGGATGCCTCGCACATGGGCGAAAATCGTTTCAAGATCGTATTCGAAGGCGCCTTGCTACCCGGTGTCGACATCACCACGGCAAAGCTCAATCTCGCCGACTTGTTCAAAAGCGATGTCACAGCCATCGAGCGCTTGTTCGCCGGGCGTCCGGTAGCGCTCAAACGCAACCTGTCGCAAGCCGACGCCCATACCTATCTCCAGGCGCTGAGCAAAACCGGTATCGACGCCCGCATCGAAGCCGAAACGCCGATCGAACTGAACCTCGCCGACGTGCATGAGCATGCTCCGGCCAACAGCCAGGAGCCATTGGCAGACCCGCAATCCCCTTACGCGCCGCCTCGCGCGCCCGTCGGCGAAGCCGTGGCGGAATTCGCTACGCTCAAGCCATTCAGTTTCGATGGCCGTATCGGCCGCTTGCGTTACCTCGCCTGGACGCTGGTGCTGTCAACTGTGCTCTTGGCCGTTTGCGGGGTGTTTGCCTTGGTCGCCCTGGCTCTCATCGGCGCGGATTCGACCGGCGGCCTGATATTGGGCAGCTTGCTGGCCTTGATCCTGTTCGTCGGCTTTATATTCGTCAGCATCCAGATCACTGTTCAGCGCTTGCACGATGTCGGTTGGTCCGGCTGGTTGTGGCTGCTGAACCTGGTGCCGTTCGTTGGCAGTTTCTTTCCGTTCGTGATCATGGTTGTGCCGGGCAACGACACCGCGAACCGCTACGGCCCGCCGCCTCCGCCGAACAGTACTGCGGTCAAGGTATTGTCTTCGCTGTGGCTGGTGGTTATCGCGCTGGTTCTGTTCGGCTCGCTGGCCGGTGGTCTCACGGCGATACGGGAAGAATACAAAAGCGCCGCCCAGAGCAGCTACGAAAGCAGTTCGGTCACCACCGATGAAATCGAAGTCGAGGTCGAACCGGTGCCAAATTCCACCGACGATGCAGCCGAAGAGGCCCAGCCCCCTGTAGACTCTGCGAAAGAATGAACAGCGCTCCTGGCCCGTGACACCTGCGTCGCGGCGCGGAGCTGTTGCGATGGAGAACTGCATGACCCGTTACGCTCTGATCACTGGCGCCTCCAGCGGCATCGGCCTGGCAATGGCCGAAGCGCTGGCCCGGCGTGGCCGCAGCCTGATTCTGGTGGCCCGACAACGTGATCAGCTGGAAAGTATTGCGATTGAACTGACCCAGAGGTTCGGCGTGGAGGTGTTGTTCCGTGCCTGTGACCTGGGCGAACCGCTGCGCCTGTCCGGGTTCCTGCTGGAGCTGGAAGAAGGCGATCGGCAGATCGATCTGTTGGTCAATTGTGCCGGTATCGGTACATGCGGCCCGTTTCTGGCCCAGGACTGGATGACCGAGCAAGACCTGATCGAAGTGAACATCCTCGCCCTCACCCGCCTGTGCCATGCCATCGGCAACAGCATGGCCCTGCAAGGCGGCGGACAGATTCTGAATGTGGCCTCGGTGGCGGCGTTTCAACCCGGGCCGTGGATGAGCACCTATTACGCCAGCAAGGCGTATGTGCTGCACTTTTCCGAAGGATTGCGCGTCGAGCTGAAAAAATGTGCGATCAAGGTTTCGGTGCTCTGCCCCGGGCCGACCCGAACGGCATTTTTCCGTACCGCGCAACTCGACAGCGAAAAACTGACCAACAGCAAACTGCTGATGAGCCCTGAGGAAGTGGCGCTCTACACCGTGCGCGCACTGGAAAAGAACAAGGCGATCATCATTCCCGGGCGGCGCAACCGCTGGTTCGCCTTCCTGCCGCGACTCGGCTCGCGGTGGCTGACTCGCACAATCGCCGGCATGATCAACAAGGCCTACTGCCCGCGCTGATCCAACCCAAGGTAAAAGGCTGGGCGCTGGCATACACCATGAGTACACTCAGGCCAGCCCAAACAACGGAGAAAACAGCTGTGGATACTCTGTTCACCAAGATCATCAACCGGGAAATCCCGGCGAAGATCATTTACGAGGACGACCAGGTACTGGCCTTCCACGACATTGCCCCACAGGCGCCAGTACATTTCCTGGTGATCCCGAAAAAACCGGTTCGCACCTTGAACGACCTGACCGAGGACGACAAGACATTGGCCGGGCACATACTGTTCACCGCCCAGCGCCTGGCACTGGAACTGGGCTGCGAAAAAGGTTTCCGCGTCGTCATGAACTGCAATGAAGAAGGCGGGCAAACCGTCTACCACATTCATATGCACGTGCTGGGTCAGCGCCAGATGCACTGGCCGCCGGGCTGATTGCGCCAAACCCTGTGGAAGCGGTGCACTGCCGCCTCCACACAAGGCATCACAACAATGTCACAGCACCTGCATCACAATGACCCAGCGCAAACCTTCCCCGGCCGATTGGGTTAAACTGGCCGCCGAAATTCCCCCCGGAGGTCAGCATGACTACCCAACGTCACTACTCGCCGATTGACCGCCTGCTGCTGCAAGCCGATGCCGCGATGCGCACCTTGCTGCCCTTCAGCGGCCAGCCGTACCGTCCGTCGCCTGCCATCGTGCAGCCGGATGCGAAAATGAGCGACGAAGATACGCGCCACGTTGCCGGCCTGATGCGCATCAACCATACCGGCGAAGTCTGCGCCCAGGCGCTGTACCAGGGGCAGGCGCTGACCGCCAGGCTGCCGCAAGTGCGCGCTGCGATGGAGCATGCCGCCGAAGAAGAAATCGACCACCTGGTCTGGTGCGAACAACGCATCCATCAACTGGGTAGCCACACCAGCATCCTCAATCCGCTGTTCTATGGCATGTCGTTCGGGATTGGCGCAGTGGCCGGCCTGATCAGCGACAAAGTCAGCCTCGGTTTCGTTGCGGCAACGGAAGACCAGGTGTGCAAACACCTGAACGAGCATCTGGAACAATTGCCGGCCGAGGACGAAAAATCCCGGGCAATTCTTCAGCAGATGCGCATCGATGAAGAACAGCACGCCGAAAGCGCGCTGGAGGCTGGCGGCTTCCGCTTTCCGGCACCGGTGAAGTTCGGGATGAGCCTGATGGCCAAGGTGATGACAAAGAGTACTTATCGGATCTGACTCCGTTTTTTTGTAGGAGCCAGCGCCAAAATAAAAAAAGGCGACTGCCGTGAGGGAGTCGCCTTTTTGTGTTCGAAAATCTTACGCCATATTGCGCGCGTAGAAGATTTCGAGCATTTCGTGTTTCACCCGTTCGGTCACCTGGGCGCGTTGCTCAGAGGACAGGTTGCTGGTGGCGTCGCCGAACAAGTAGTTATCCAGTTCGAAGTTCTTCAGCAGCATCTTGGTGTGGAACAGGTTTTCCTGGTACACGTTCACGTCGGTCATCTGGTACGCGTCGTAAGTGTCGTCGGAGAGGTAGTTCTGGATCGAATTGATCTCGTGGTCGATGAAGTGCTTTTTGCCTTCAACGTCACGGGTGAAGCCGCGCACTCGGTAATCCACGGTCACAATGTCCGAATCGAACTGGTGAATCAGGAAGTTGAGCGCTTTAAGCGGTGAAATGACCCCGCAAGTCGACACGTCGATGTCCACACGGAAGGTTGCAATACCGCTGACCGGATGGATTTCCGGGTAGGTGTGCACCGTGATATGGCTCTTGTCGAGGTGGGCCAGAATGATTTCGGGCAGCGGGCCCGGGGACTCTTCGATCTGACTGTCGGTCGGGGTTACCGGCTCCTCCGAGATCAGGATCGTGACGCTGGCGCCCTGCGGCTCATAGTCCTGACTGGCAATGTTCAGGATGTTGGCACCAATGATATCGACAACTTCCGTGAGGATCTGCGTCAGGCGTTTCGCGTTGTACTCTTTATTGATGTACTCGACGTAAGCCTGCTGGTCTTGCGGGGTTTCCGCGTAGCAGATGTCATAGATGTTGAAGCTCAAGGTCTTTGTCAGGTTATTGAACCCGTGGAGCTTGAGTTTGCTTTTCACCGTTAAAAACTCTCTATGTGTTTGCGGCCCGGCCGCGTGATCAAGCATGCCCGTCAGATGCGAACAACGCACCTGCGTAGGACGGTTAACACCTCTTCGCGATGGCGATTTTGGTTGTCTGTTTCGGGTTTGAGGCCTGTCGGCTGACGGGCCACTACCCTGAAAAAAGTGGCGCATTATGCAGACGTCAGCTTGTGTTCGCCAGAGTCTGCACTGCTTTTATGATAGTTGAATGTCGATTCAGCCGAGCTCGATGATCTCGTAGTCGTGGGTAATTGCCACGCCAGCCGCGCCGAGCATGATCGAGGCCGAGCAATACTTCTCGGCAGACAGTTCGATGGCACGTTTGACCTGGGCTTCTTTCAGCCCGCGGCCCTTGACCACAAAGTGCATGTGGATCTTGGTGAACACCTTTGGATCTTCGGTCGCACGCTCGGCTTCGAGGAAGGCTTCACAGCTTTCCACTGCCTGGCGGGACTTCTTGAGGATGCTGACCACATCGAAATTGCTGCAACCGCCAACACCCAGCAGCAGCATTTCCATCGGCCGGACACCCAGGTTACGTCCGCCGGCATCGGGCGGACCGTCCATGACCACGACATGACCGCTACCGGATTCGCCGAGGAACATGGCTTCGCCAGCCCATTGGATGCGTGCCTTCATCGCCAAGACTCCACTGTATAAAAAAGGGTCGCCAGCTTAGCACAGGCCCCGTGATTGACAGCGCCCGGCGTCCTGGGACATATCCCACTGCCTTGTAGGTAAATGCTCGAATATTGCAGGAAGTGTCTGTTAAGCTGACGCCAATTCTATGGCGCATAGCCAGCCTTACTCCAGCGTTCACTATTTATAAAAACCAAACATACCGTGCAGTTTTTTCGGGATACAACCATGGTTGCTATTGCCCCCAACTCCAAGATCAAGAACCTCGACAAGCTGTTGATGCATTGCCAGCGCCGCCGTTATCAGGCCAAGAGCAACATCATTTGTGCCGGCGACCGCTCGGAAACGCTGTTCTTCATCATCAAAGGCTCAGTCACCATCCTGATCGAAGATGATGACGGCCGGGAAATGATCATTTCCTACCTGAACGCCGGGGACTTTTTCGGCGAGCTGGGTCTGTTTGAGCAAGCCGGCCTGGAGCAGGAGCGCAGCGCCTGGGTGCGGGCCAAGGTTGAATGCGATGTCGCGGAAATCAGCTACGCGAAATTCCGCGAATTGTCCCTGCAGGACCCGGACATTCTTTACGTCCTTAGCGGACAAATCGCACAGCGCCTGCGCAACACCACGCGCAAGGTCGGTGACCTGGCATTCTTTGATGTAACCGGTCGAGTCGCCCGCTGCCTGCTGGAGCTGTGCAAACAGCCAGACGCCATGACGCACCCCGATGGCATGCAAATCAAGGTGACCCGTCAGGAAATCGGTCGAATTGTCGGTTGTTCACGGGAGATGGTCGGTCGCGTGCTCAAGGATCTGGAGGAACGCAACCTGGTGGACGTCAAAGGCAAGACCATGGTGGTCTTCGGTACGCGATAAGCTCGAAAACCTAGCCGTTGAACATCTGCACGAGCATCAACCGGTAGAGTTCGTCGAGGCGTGCCAGTGCATTGGGTGCCGTGAACTTCTCATGCAGCGCGATGTGGCTTTCGGCGCGCACTCGTTGCTCCAGACCGCAAGCCTCGTTGAAACGATTGACCGCGGCGACCATAGACTCTCGCTCGTTATCGATCAGCATCGCTCCGTGCACCAGTCCTACCGGACGCTGCCCACCCAGGCTCTGACGCCAGCGCTGGGCGGTGCCAACCATCTTGCGACCATCGAGGTTGACGTTGAAGCGCCCGTCACAAAAAGCGCCTTCGATTTCACCCAGGGATGAAGTGCCACCCAACTCATCCAGCAACTGACAAATCGGATCGCACAAACGGTGGTAACCGGTTTCGATGCGATTCAGATCCCCTTCACTGCGCGGCGGCGCGTAAACCAGGGCGATGTTGATCGTTGAGGCCGATTGCGGCACCGGCTCGCCACCGGTTTCACGCAACAGCACTGGCCAACCTGCTGCCGCCGACACTTCACATGCAGCCTCGAAACCCGGCAAGCGGTTCAAACGGCGTGGCATGACCAGCGCCCGATCGCTCGGCTGCCAGAACAGCAGGCCGAACTCTGCGTCGCCGGAACAGACCGATGCCAGCAAGTCCTGTTCGGCTTGCAGGCCGGCTTCGATGGTGAGGGAGGTTGGCAGCGACATGGGAGGCTCCGACAGACCAGAGGTCTTCAGGGGATTTGCGGGCCTCTTCGCGGGCAAGCCCGCTCCCACAGTGGAAGCGGATTGCCTGTGAAGATGTATTCAGTCGAGGGTCGAGCCGCTGACGGGAATACCGCGCTCAGGGAAGAACAGACGCTGCAACTCGGTACCCGGGCTTTCGGCGCGCATGAACGCCTCGCCGACCAGGAATGCGTAGACCTCGCTGATTTCCATCAGTTCGACATCGGCGCGGTTGAGAATGCCACTCTCGGTGATGACCAGACGATCTCGCGGAATACGCGGCAACAGGTCGAGGGTGGTTTCCAGGCTGACATCGAAGGTGTGCAGGTTGCGGTTGTTCACGCCAACCAGCGGAGTATCGAGGGTTTTCAACGCTCGCTCCAGCTCATCGCCGTCATGGACTTCCACCAGCACATCGAGGTTGACGCTTTTGGCCACGGCTGCCAGTTCAGCCATTTTCACGTCATCCAGCGCGGAGACGATCAACAGCACGCAGTCGGCACCCAAGGCCCGGGCTTCGACGATCTGGTATGGATCGATCATGAAGTCCTTGCGGATCACCGGCAGCTGGCACGCCGCGCGGGCCTGCTGCAGGTACGCATCCGCGCCCTGGAAGTAGTCGATGTCGGTGAGTACCGACAGGCAGGTCGCGCCGCCCTTCTCATAGCTTCTGGCGATGTCGGCGGGAATGAAGTTCTCGCGGATCACGCCCTTGCTCGGCGAGGCTTTCTTGATTTCGGCAATGACTGCCGGCTGCTTCAGCTTGGCCTGAGCCAGCAAGGCCCTGGCAAAACCACGGGGCGCATCGGCCGCCTTGGCCAGGCTTTCCAGCTCGCAGAGGCTGACGCGAGCGCTACGCTCGGCGACTTCCTCGACCTTGCGCGCCAGAATCTTTTCCAGAACCGTCGGTACACTCATCCCTCATTCTCCACTCTGAATACCGCGGTAAACGCACCCAGCTCCTCGAGCTTTTCCCGAGCGAGGCCGGTGTGCAGCGCATCGTGCGCAAGTGCAACTCCCTCTTTCAAACTGCTGGCATGATCGGCGGCGTACAGCGCGGCACCGGCATTGAGCATGATCATCTCGGCCGCTTTCTGACCGTTCTCGGTCTTGCGCTTGCCCAGGGCATCGCGAATCAGCTCAAGTGAAGCCGCCGGGCTTTCCACCGCCAGGCCATGCAGACTCTGGCTCTTCATGCCCAGGTCTTCCGGCTCGACCCAATACTCGGTGATCTGGTCGTTTTTCAGCTCTGCCACGAAGGTCGGTGCTGCCAGGCTGAACTCGTCCAGGCCATCCTTCGAATGCACCACCAGCACATGCTTGCTGCCCAGACGCTGCAACACTTCCGCCAGCGGCCGGCACAAGGCCTGGGTGAATACGCCTACCACCTGATGCTTCACGCCGGCCGGATTCGTAAGCGGGCCGAGCATGTTGAACAAGGTCCGCAGACCCAGTTCGCGGCGCGGGCTTGCAGCGTATTTCATCGCAGAGTGATGGGTCTGGGCAAACATGAAACCAATACCAACGTTGTCAATGCAGCGCGCCACTTGCACGGGTGTCAGGTTCAGGTAGATACCGGCCGCCTCCAGCAGATCGGCACTGCCGCTCTTGCCCGAGACTGCGCGGTTGCCGTGCTTGGCCACGGTGCAGCCAGCAGCGGAAACCACGAACGCAGCAGCGGTCGACACGTTGAAGATATTGGCGCCGTCGCCGCCGGTGCCCACTACATCGACCACACCGTCGAGGGTCTTGAGTTCGACCTTGTCCGCCAGTTCACGCATCACCGACACGGCACCGACGATTTCGTCGATGCTTTCGCTCTTCATGCGCATGGCCATCATGAACGCGCCAATCTGTGCGTCCGAGCATTGCCCGGTCATGATTTCGCGCATCACATCGCGCATTTCATCGGTGCTGAGGTCAAGGTGATCGACGATACGGCTCAGGGCTGTCTTGATGTTCATGAAAAGTCCTTAGCGCGTGCCGCCGGTTTGTTTGAGGAAGTTGGCGAACAGTTCATGGCCCTGTTCGGTGAGGATCGACTCAGGGTGGAACTGCACGCCTTCGATGTTCAGAGTCTTGTGACGCAGGCCCATGATCTCGTCGACCGAGCCGTCTTCGAGCTGAGTCCAGGCGGTCAGCTCCAGGCAATCTGGCAGGGTTTCGCGCTTGACGATCAAAGAATGATAGCGGGTCACCGTCAGCGGACGATTCAGGCCTTCGAATACACCCTTGTCCTCGTGAAATACCGGGCTAGTCTTACCGTGCATCACTTGACGGGCGCGCACCACATCACCGCCAAAGGCTTGGCCGATGGACTGGTGGCCGAGGCAGACGCCAAGAATCGGCAGTTTGCCGGCGAAATGCTTGATCGCTTCAATCGAGATGCCGGCTTCGGTCGGGGTGCAAGGACCGGGGGACACAACGATGCGCTCAGGGTTGAGGGCTTCGATTTCAGCGATGGTCAGTTCATCGTTGCGCACGACCTTGACCTGGGAGCCGAGCTCGCCCAGGTACTGCACAACGTTGTAGGTAAAGGAGTCGTAGTTATCGATCATCAGCAACATGGCGTATAGAACCTCTTGAACTCACTGACTTTAAAGATGGCCTTCGAATGTTTTACCCGCAGGGCGCTGCGCTTTGTCAGGTGCCGACGTAGCGCCAGCAAAGCGGCATTTCAAACAGGTAAAGAAGGCAAAGCGGTACAGGTCCGGCGAAGCCGGCAAAAGAATTCAGGCGCGCCAACGCCAGCGGGCGTGTGCCTTGATGACTTGATCCAGGAGTTTACTGATGATCAACACGGGGAAGGTCTCGTTCGTACGTCCCGGCACAGTAACTTAGCTGGGCAGAGCGCGCAATATCGCCGGAGGCACTGCCCGCGAATCTATCAAAGGCTTCGCGACAGATGGCAAAAGGCCGAAAGTTTTTGGTACTGTCGTTTTGTTCACTAAAACAATAAATAAACGGACTTGCTCATGATCAAACAGTCGTTGTTTGTACCGCTCGCAGGATGCTTGCTCGCGATCGCATGCGCCCAGGCGAACGCCGCACCCAATCCTTATACAAATTTCGTTGTCTTCGGGGACAGTCTCAACGATGCAGGGACCTTTGCCGACACAGGCGGGCCTGCCGGAGCGACACAGCGCTTCACCAACCGGACGGGACCGGTGTACCTGGATGGCAGCGGCGAAGTCCGCTCGCTCAACTCCACACAGATCCTGGGTGGGAAACTGGGGTTTTCACCGGACCAGACGGCATCTTCTACTTCAGCAGTTCGCGCCAACGAAGGCCTGCCTGATGGTAACAACTGGGCTGTAGGCGGCTACCGTACCGACCAGATTCTTGATTCGATTACCAGCATCTCCGCCACCGGCGAACGCACCCGGGCCGGCTATCTTCCATCCAATAACTTCCGTGCCGACCCGAACGCACTGTATTACCTGTCGGGCGGCGGTAACGACTTCCTGCAAGGACGCGTCACCAGCCTGCCCCAAGCCAGTGCCGCCGCCGACCGCCTGGCCGACAGCGTGCAGACCCTGCAAACCGCCGGTGCCAGATACGTCATGGTCTGGTTGTTGCCCGATATCGGCTTTACCCCGGCGTTCAACGGCACCCCGCTGCAAGCGTTCACATCTCAACTCAGCGCCCAGTTCAACACTGAACTGGTAAGCCGACTGCAAAACATCAATGCCGAAGTCATCCCGCTGAACATTCCGGTACTGCTCAAAGAGACTTTCGCCAACCCGGCACAGTTTGGCCTGGCCACCGACCAGAACCTCATCACCACCTGCTTCAGCGGCAACGGTTGTACCGAGAACGCCCGCTACGGCATCAACAGCGCTACGCCGGACCCGACCAAGCTGATCTACAACGACTCGGTGCACCCCACCGAAGCCGGGCAACGCCTGATCGCCGATTACGCGTACTCCCTGCTGGCGGCGCCGTGGGAGCTGACCCTGCTGCCGGAAATGGCCCAGGGCACGGTGCGTGCGCATCAGGATGAATTGCGCAACCAGTGGCTGGCCGATTGGGAAAACTGGCAAGGCGTCGGCCAATGGCGAGCCATTGTTTCCGCCGGCGGACAGCATCAGGACTTTGACGGTCAGGACAGCGTGGCAAGCGCCGACGGCAACGGAGCCAACCTGAACATCGGTGGCAGCTATCGTCTCGACGATGCCTGGCGTGTTGGTCTGGTGGCCGGTTTCTATAACCAGGAACTCGAAGCCGGCAACAACGACTCCGACTACAAGCTCAACACTTACCTGGGCACGGCATTCGCCCAGTACCAGCAAAACCGTGTGTGGGCCGACGTGGCGCTGACGGCCGGGCATCTGGATTACGACAGCCTCAAGCGCAAATTCCAGCTGGGCGTCAACGAACGCGGCGAAAAAGGCGATACCAGCGGCTACGTCGAAGCCTTCAGCGCACGCGTGGGCTACGACATTGCGCAACAAGCCAGCAGTCCTTGGCACCTGTCGCCGTTTGTCAGCGCCGACTTCGCCAAGGTACAAGTCGATGGTTACTCGGAGGACGGAAACAATTCCACGGCGCTGACCTTCGCCGATCAGGAGCGTATTTCCCGGCGCCTGGGCGCTGGCCTGCAGGGTAAATACCAGATCACCCCGCAAACCCAGGTGTTCGGCGAAGCGGCAATCGAGCGTGAGTACAACGACGATACCCAGGACGTGGACATCAACCTCAACAGCCTGCCAAACAACCAGTTCACGCTGGAAGGCTACACCCCGCAAAGTCACTTGCAACATGTGAACCTGGGGGTGAGCCACAACCTCACCAAGGACCTGGCACTGCGCGCCAGCTACAACATCCGCAAGGACGACGACTTCACCCAACAGGGCATCAATGTAGGTGTTGCGCTGGACTTCTGATGTGCAACCAATAAAAAACGCGGCGCCCTCACAGGCGCCGCGTTTTTTTGGCGATGAAATCATTGTGGGTTTTTTCGCAAACTCAGGCGTTCGGTGTTTGTTCCGCCAGGGCAACGGCGCGGAACATCGCGCGGCGCTTGTTCAGGGTTTCTTCCCATTCCAGCGCCGGCACCGAGTCGGCAACGATGCCGCCACCGGCCTGCACATGCAGCTCGCCGTTCTTGATCACCGCCGTGCGGATCGCAATGGCGGTGTCCATGTTGCCGTTCCAGGCGAAGTAACCGACCGCACCGCCGTAGACGCCACGTTTGACCGGCTCGAGTTCGTCGATGATTTCCATCGCGCGAATCTTCGGTGCGCCGGACAAGGTGCCCGCCGGCAGAATCGCCCGCAGTGCATCCATGGCCGTCAGCCCGGCTTTCAGTTGCCCGGTGACATTGGACACGATATGCATCACGTTGGAGTAACGCTCGATGACCATCTTCTCAGTCAGTTTCACCGAGCCGATTTCCGAAACGCGACCGGTGTCGTTACGCCCCAGGTCGATCAGCATCAAATGCTCGGCGATTTCCTTGTCGTCCGACAGCAGGTCTTTTTCCAGCGCCAGGTCAGCCTCTTCGTTGGCGCCCCGCGGACGGGTGCCGGCAATCGGGCGCACGGTGATCAGGTTGTCTTCGACCCGCACCAGTACTTCCGGCGAACTGCCAACGACGTGGAAGTCGCCGAAGTTGAAGAAGTACATGTAAGGCGTCGGGTTGAAGCAGCGCAGTGCGCGATACAGATCGATGGGGGCCGCCTTGAAGTCGATCGACATGCGCTGGGACGGCACGACCTGCATGCAGTCACCGGCCAGGATGTATTCCTTGATGGTGTCGACGGCTTTTTCGTAATCGTTCTGGGTGAAGCTGGAGCGGAACACCGGGTCAGCCGATTGTTGCTTGCTGAAGTCCAGGCCACGGCGCGGGGTGATCGGCTGGCGGAGTTTTTCCAGCAGTTCTTCCAGGCGCGCGCGACCTTGTTCAAAGGCGTCTTCCTGCACCGGGTCGGCCAGGACGATGGCGTGCATCTTGCCGGCCAGGTTGTCGAACACCACCACGGCGTCGGACACCATCAGCAGAATGTCCGGTACGCCCAGCGGGTCCGGGTTCGGGCATTTGCCCAAGCGCTTCTCCACATAACGCACGCAGTCATAACCGAAGTAACCCACCAGGCCGCCGTTGAAACGCGGCAGGCCAGCAATGGTCGGCACGTTGTAGCGCGCCTTGAAGGCTTCGACGAAGGCCAGCGGATCTTCCACGTCGTGGCTTTCGGTCTGGACGCCATCGACGGTCACGCTGACGTGATGATCATGAACCCGCAGCACGGTTCGGCACGGCAGGCCGATGATCGAGTAACGCCCCCATTTCTCGCCGCCCTGTACGGACTCCAGCAAGTAGGAATTGGGCTCGTCGGCCAGCTTCAGGTAGATCGACAGCGGCGTGTCGAAGTCGGCCAGGGTTTCGCAGGCAAGCGGGATGCGGTTGTAGCCGGCAGCGGCCAAGCGCAGGAATTCTTCGCGGATCATGAGGTGCCTCGTGGCTTGAGGGTCGAACAGTCAGGTATGCAAACGCGCCGGAAACCGGCCAGGATCAAGTCAGGCGCGCCAACGCCAGCGGGCCAGGGCCTTCATGACTTTCATCCAGAGTTTGCGAGTGACCACCACGATGGCGTTTCCAGAAGGGGGTTTGACAGCGTCGACCAACGTTATCTCAGCGGCCGGATCCAGGCAACCGGGAATTAGCTTGCGCAGGTCGTCGATCACCAGTGCCGGCGATTCTTCCGCGATCGGCCGACCGTGGTTATAGCCGTAGCTCAGGGCCACGCACTTGACCCCCGCCGCTTTCGCCGCCAGCACATCGCTGCGCGAATCGCCGACGAACAAAGACTGCGAAGCCGGAATGTTGGCCATTTTCATCACGAAAAACAGTGCGGCCGGATCGGGCTTTTTTTGTGGCAGGGTGTCGCCGCCGATAATCCAGCGGAAATAACGGCCGATTTTCATCTGATCCAGCAGCGGCGCGACGAAACGCTCCGGCTTGTTGGTGATCAGCGCCATCTCGACGCCCTGCTTTTGCAGCCATTTGAGGGTGTCGCGCACGCCGGGGTAAACCACGGTCAACTCATGGCTCTCGCCATAAGCCTGCATGAAATGCTCCAGCGCCCGTTCGGCTTCGTGGTCATCGACCGCCGAATGATCGATAGCGCCAGCCAGCGCACGACGCACCAGTACCGGCGCGCCGTTGCCGACCCATTCGCGTACCGCTTCCAGACCGGCGGGCTTGCGACCGAGTTTGAGCAGCATCTTGTCCACAGCCACTGCCAGGTCCGGGACCGAGTCGATCAAGGTACCGTCCAGATCGAACATCACCAGCCGCGGCAGTTGCCCCGGGAACAACTGCTCAAATCCACTCATGGGCGAGCCAGCGCCAGTTCGGAACGCATCTTCTCGATGACTTCCTGATAGTTCGGCGCATTGAAGATGGCCGAGCCGGCGACGAAGGTGTCAGCGCCAGCCGCGGCGATTTCGCGAATGTTGTTCACGTTCACGCCGCCGTCGATTTCCAGGCGGATGTCACGGCCCGACGCATCGATCAGTGCCCGCGCTTCGCGCAGTTTGTCGAGGGTGCCGGGGATGAACTTCTGCCCGCCGAAGCCCGGGTTGACGCTCATCAGCAGGATCATGTCGACCTTGTCCATCACGTACTTGAGCACGTCCAGCGGGGTCGCCGGGTTGAACACCAGGCCCGACTTGCAGCCGCCTTCGCGGATCAGTTGCAGGGAGCGGTCGACGTGCTGGCTCGCTTCCGGGTGGAAGGTGATGTAGGTCGCGCCGGCTTCGATGAAGTCACCCACGATGCGGTCCACCGGGCTGACCATCAGGTGCGCGTCGATCGGCGCGGTCACGCCATACTTGCGCAGTGCCGCGCAGACCATCGGGCCGATGGTCAGGTTCGGTACGTAATGATTGTCCATGACATCGAAGTGCACGAAGTCGGCGCCGGCGGCCAGGACGTTGTCCACTTCTTCACCCAGGCGGGCGAAGTCGGCGGAGAGAATCGACGGAGCAATTACGAAGGGCTGCATGACGCACCTTTTCTGAGCAGAATCACGATGGCGCGCATTGTATACCTCATGCTTTGAAGCGCGCACCGTGAGCGCGATGATTGGACCTTGCCATCATCCATCGACGGCTGGGGTCCTAGTACGCCGCGCGATAGATCTTTTCGATATCGACGGCACTCAACTTACGCGGATTGTTGCGCATCAAGCGCTCGATCCCCGCTGCTTCCACGGCCATGGAAGGAATGGCGTCCTCGGGCACACCGAAACTACGCAGGCCCTGGGGAATTTCCACCGCGGCACACAGTTCGCTCATGGCTTGCACGGCTTTGTCAGCCGCTTCGTTGATGCTCAAGCGAGCGGTCTTCACGCCCATGGCCTCGGCGATATCCTGCATGCGTTCGATACAGGCCATCTTGTTCCAGGTCATGACATGGGGCAGTAGCAAGGCATTACTGACCCCATGGGCAATGTTGAAGCGCCCGCCCAGCGGATACGCCAGCGCGTGCACCGCGCCAACCCCGGCATTGCCGAACGCCATGCCGGCCATCAGGCTGGCAGTGGCCATGTCTTCCCGGGCTTGCAGGTTCGACGGATTGGCATACGCCTTGGGCAAAGCCTTGGCGATCAACTTGATGGCGCCGATGGCCAGGGCATCGGTAATCGGCGAGGCGTTGACCGACAGATAGGACTCGATGGCATGCACCAGCGCATCGACGCCGCTGGCCGCCGTGACGCTGCGCGGACAGGTCAGGGTCATTTGCGGACTGACCAGCGCCACATCCGGCAACAGATAGTCGCTGACAATGCCCTTCTTCAGTTGCGCGACCTTGTCGGAAAGGATGGCGACGTTGGTCACCTCCGAGCCGGTGCCGGCGGTGGTCGGGATGGCGATCAGCGGCGGGCCTTTGCGCGGGACCTGATCGATGCCGAACAGATCCGCTAGCGCACCGTGGTACCCGGCGTAGGCCGCCACGCTCTTGGCAATGTCGATAGCACTGCCGCCACCGAGGCCGATCAAGCCGTCATGCCCACCGTCGCGATAGGCCTGCATGCAATCTTCGACGATGGCTATTTCCGGGTCCGGCAGCACCCGGTCGAAAATCTCGTAACTGCGTTCGCCCAGCTGCGCCAGTGCCAGCTCTACCGTGCCGGACTTGACCAGGGCGGCGTCGGTGACGATCAGCGGGTTGTCGATGTCCAGACGCGTAAGCTCGGCAGACAGCTGCTCGATGGCACCTGCGCCGGTGATCAGTTTGTGAGCGATCTTGAAAGAGGAAAGACTCATGTGCGCAGCCTCTTATAGGTAAGGGAGCTGGGCACAATAGTAGCTGGGGATTGCGGGTTGTCTTCTATTCAGGCGGTGAATGACCCAGGTTTCCGGGAAAACCAAAAATCACTGTGGGCGCGGGCTTGCTCGCGAAGGCGGTGTGTCATTCAACCAATACATCAGCTGACACTCCGCTTTCGCGAGCAAGTCGGATCGCCGCACCGCCGCTCCCACATTTTTACCGGGTTCGGCTTCAGACCTGCGCAGTACGCAGTTTCTCGCTACGCCCTCGCAGCCATTCCAGGGTCAGCAGCAGGATCACCGAGAAAGCAATCAGCAGCGTCGCGGCGGCGGCGATGGTCGGGCTGAGGTTCTCGCGGATGCCGCTGAACATCTGCCGTGGCAGGGTCGCTTGTTCGGGGCCGGCGAGGAACAGCGTCACCACCACCTCATCGAACGACGTCGCAAAGGCAAACAGCGCCCCGGAGATCACGCCCGGCGCAATCAGCGGCAAGGTCACCCGGCGGAACGTGGTCAGCGGCGAAGCACCCAGGCTCGCAGCGGCCCGCACCAGGTTATGGTTGAACCCCTGCAAGGTCGCCGACACGGTAATGATCACGAACGGCACACCCAACACCGCATGCACCACGATCAGCGAGAAGAAGCTGTTACCCAATCCCAACGGAGCAAAGAACAGGTAACTGGCCACACCGATGATCACCACCGGCACCACCATCGGTGAAATCACCAGAGCCATTACCAGCGCCTTGCCGGGGAAGTCGCCCCGGGTCAGGCCGATCGCCGCCAGCGTACCGAAGACCATGGCCAGCACCGTGGCTGCCGGGGCGACGATGATGCTGTTCTTCAGGGCGCGCATCCATTCCGCCGAGGCGAAGAAATCGTGATACCACTGCAATGAGAAGCCCTGCAGCGGGTACACCAGGAAGCTGCCGGAGTTGAACGACAGTGGAATGATCACCAGCACCGGCAGGATCAGGAACAACAGAATCAAGCCGCAGAGAATCCGCAAGCTGTAGAACCACACCCGTTCGATGGGCGACATATAAGGACTCAGCATTTCGTTCTCCCCTTAGCTCAGGCGCAGGCGGCTTGCGCCTACCAGCCAGCTGTAAATCAGATAAAGCACGACCGTCGCGAGCAACAGCAGCCCACCGAGTGCGGTCGCCATGCCCCAGTTGATGCTGGTGTTGGTGTAGAAGGCGACGAAGTAGCTGACCATCTGGTCGTTCGGGCTGCCCAACAATGCCGGGGTGATGTAGTAGCCGATGGCGAGGATGAACACCAACAGGCAACCGGCGCCGACACCGGCATAGGTCTGCGGGAAATACACCCGCCAGAAGCTGGCGAACGGATGGCAGCCGAGGGAAATCGCGGCGCGCATGTAGGTCGGCGAGATCCCTTTCATCACGCTGTAGATCGGCAGGATCATGAACGGCAGCAGGATGTGCACCATGGAGATGTAGACACCGACGCGGTTGAACACCAGCTCGATCGGCTTATCGATAATGCCCATGGCCATCAGGCCGCTGTTGATCAGGCCACCCGATTGCAGCAACACGATCCACGCCGCGACCCGTACCAGGATCGAAGTCCAGAATGGCAGCAGCACCAGGATCATCAGCAGGTTGCTCTGACGCGACGGCAGGTTCGCCAGCAGGTAAGCCAGTGGATACGCCAGCACCAGGCAGATCACGGTGATGACCAGGCCCATCCAGAAGGTACGGGCGAAGATGTCGAGGTAGATCGCCTGATCCGGGGTGGCCGGGGCGATTTCGCCGAGGTCGTCGATGCGGTGATCGACGGCCGCCAGCAGATAATACGGGGTGATGCTGCTGGTGTTGCGACGTACCGCTTGCCAGTAGGCCGGGTCGCCCCAACGCTCATCGAGACCTTCCAGCGCTTCTTTATAAGAAGCCGGCTCGGTTGCGAGCGGCAAGGCGCGGGCGGTTTTGGTCAGCAGGCTGCGGTAGCCGGCCAGTTCCATGTTCAGGCGTTTGGACAGATCACCCAGGGTCTGATTCTTGCGAGCCTCGGCGAGGTCTTCGGCCGCTGCTTTGTAAACCGGTTCAGCGGGCAGGCCGCGGCCGTCCCAACTGGCGATGGCGGTCACGGTGCGCGGCATGCCGCCGACCACTTCCGGGTTGCCAACGCTTTTGTAGAGCAGCGCCACGATCGGCACCAGGAACACCAGCAACAGAAACAGCACCAGTGGCGCGATCAACGCCTGGGCCTTCCAGCGATTGACCCGCTCGGCGTGCTTGAGCCGCTGCTTCAAGGTGGGGCTGGTGCCCTCGTTCAGGGGAACGGCGATAGCCATGACGTACTCCGGGAATCTTTGAATGGGCGGCACCACCCACGGTGATGCCGCATTACATCAACACTCATGAAACACGCCAGTCCCTGTAGGAGCTGGCGCAGCCTGCGATCTTTTGGCGTATTCAAGACCGCTGAAGAGCAAGATCAAAAGATCGCAGCCTTCGGCAGCTCCTACTTGGCAGCCCAGGCGTTGAAGCGCTGTTCCAGTTGCTCGCCGTTGTCAGCCCAGAAACTGACGTCGATCTGCACTTGGTTGGCGATGTTTTCCGGGGTGGTCGGCATGTCTTTCAGGACATCCTTGGCCAGCAGCGGTACGGCCTGGGTGTTGGCCGGGCCGTAGGCGATGTTTTCCGAGTAGGTCTTCTGCTGCTGCGGCATTACCGAGAAGGCGATGAACTTCTTCGCCGCTTCAGCGCGCTTGGCATCCAGACCTTTTGGAATGGCCCATGCGTCGAAGTCGTAGATGCCGCCGTTCCACACGACTTTCAGGTTGCTTTCTTTCTGCACGGCAGCGATACGGCCGTTGTAGGCCGAGCTCATGACCACGTCACCCGAGGCGAGGTATTGCGGCGGTTGTGCGCCGGCTTCCCACCACTGGATGTTCGGCTTGAGCTCATCGAGTTTCTTGAACGCGCGGTCCTGACCGTCCTTGCCGGCCAGCACTTTGTAGACGTCTTTGGGCGCAACGCCGTCGGCCATCAGTGCGAATTCCAGGGTGTACTTGGCGCCTTTACGCAGGCCACGCTTGCCCGGGAACTGCTTGGTGTCCCAGAAATCCACCCAACTGGTCGGTGCGGTTTTCAACTTGTCGGCGTTGTACGCCAGCACGGTCGACCACACGAAGAAACCTACGCCGCAAGGCTGGATGGCGCCCTTGACGTAGTCTTCGGTCTTGCCGAACAACTTCGGATCAAGCTGCTCGAACATGTCTTCGTCGCAACCACGGGACAGCTCCGGCGACTCAACCTCTACCAGATCCCAGGACACGCTCTTGGTGTCGACCATGGCCTTGACCTTGGCCATTTCGCCGTTGTACTCGCCGGCCACGATCTTGCCGTTGCCTGCCGCTTCCCACGGTGCGTAGAAGGCTTTGACCTGAGCCGCCTTGTTCGCGCCGCCAAAGGACACCACGGTCAGGTCCGGGCCGGCCGCCATTGCGTGTGCCGCGCCCATCATGCCCAGTGCCAAAGCGGTGAATTTCAGGGATCTCAACATTTATTGTTCTCTCCACGTGCAGGGTTGGTGTTGGTGTTGCCGGGGCGATCAATGCGCCTCTAGAAGTGGGTCGAGCGCGCGAACGTGTTCGACCTGCCAGCCAAGCGGTACCACGTCGCCGACGGCGAGCGAGGGATCTAGCTCGGCAATCGGCTGTTTCACGAAGAAGTCGGTCTTGCCGCAGACTTCCATGCGAACCCGGACGTGGTCGCCCAGATAGATGAATTCCTCGACTCGCCCGGAGAAGCGGTTGACGCATTGGTCGCTGGAGCCATTGAGGCTCACTCGCTCCGGACGAATGGACAGGGTCACCGGCTCGCCTGTCTGGCCGACGTTGACCGCCAAGGCCTCTACCTTCTCACCCCGCCCGAGCTCGACAATGCAACGGTCGCCGGTCTGGCTGTGCAGGCGGCCATTGAGACGGTTGTTCTCGCCGATGAAGTTGGCGACGAAGGTGTTCTTCGGCTCTTCATAGAGGGTGCGCGGCGGCGCGATCTGCTGGATTTCACCCTGGTGGAACACCGCCACACGGTCGGACATGGTCAAGGCTTCGCCCTGATCGTGGGTCACGTAGACCACGGTGACGCCCAGGCGCTGGTGCAGGTGCTTGATCTCCATCTGCATGTGTTCACGCAGTTGTTTATCGAGTGCGCCGAGGGGTTCGTCCATCAGCACCAGTTGCGGCTCGAACACCAGCGCGCGGGCCAATGCCACACGCTGTTGCTGACCACCGGAAAGCTGCGCCGGGTAGCGCTGGGCGAAGGCATCGAGCTGGACCATGCTCAGCACGCGCTTGACCCGGGCACTGACGTCGCTCTTGTTCATGCCGCGTACGGTCAGCGGGAACGCCAGGTTCTCGGCCACCGTCATGTGCGGGAACAATGCGTAGTTCTGGAACACCATGCCGATGTCGCGCTTGTGCGGCGGCACGTTGTTGATGGCGCGCCCGCCCAACAGGATTTCGCCCGCGGTCGGCGTTTCGAAGCCGGCGAGCATCATCAGGCTGGTGGTCTTGCCGGAACCGGACGGCCCGAGCAATGTGAGGAATTCGCCTTTGCGAATGTCCAGGTTGAGGTCCTTGACGATCAGGTTCTCGCCGTCGTAGCTCTTCTGCACTCCACGAAAGCTGACCAGAACATCATTGGCCCCTGCGCTTGAATCGACCTGGCTCATACCCACACCTTTGTTATTGATGACTGCTGTGGGACTAAGCCTAGTGGACGCTGGGGACCGCGCAAATCGGGGGGCAAGAGAGATTGGCCTCAGCCGGATGGAAGGTTGGGGGTAGGGATTGCCCTACAAGGATGGCGCGTTTGGGCAAATGTAGTGGCAAGGGGTCAGCTATAAGCCACAAGAACAAGCCCATGCGATATCTGGAGCTGTCGTAAATGGATATGCCACCACTGGACCACACTGAATTTCGGTGTGTTTTAGAGGAGCTTGTGTTCCATCGCGTACTTCACCAGTTCCGCCAGCGAGGTGATGTTGAGCTTCTGCATCAGCCGCGCCTTGTGGGTGCTGATGGTCTTGCTGCTCAGCGCCAGTTGCTGGGCGATGTCATTGACGTTGGCGCCCTGGGCCAGGCGTTCGAACACGGAGAATTCGCGCTCGGAGAGCAACGAGTGCAATGGACGCGAGTCGGTAAGACCGACTTCGAAAACCATGCGATCGGCCAGTTCCGGGTCGATATAACGCCCGCCTGACGCCACTTTACGAATGGCCGTCAGCAAGAGCGCCGGGTCGCTGTCCTTGGTCGCATAACCCGCAGCGCCCACCTTCAACGCCCGGGCGGCCATTTGCGCTTCGTCATGCATCGACAGCACCAGGATCGCGGGTGGATTGTTCAGGGCGCGAATCCGCGGAATCGCTTCCAGGCCGTTGACGCCCGGCATGGAGATATCCAGCAACACCACTTCGCAGGGCACATGACGCAAGGTGTCGAGCAACTGCTCACCATTGCTCGCCTCCCCCACTACCAGCAAGTCCTTGGCCAGGCCGATCAACTGCTTGATGCCTTCGCGGACAATGGTGTGGTCTTCGGCTACCAGTACACGGATCACGTTCTTCTCCAGGGTCAAGATCTATCGCGAGCGTTCCGACGATGACGTCAGAGCAAACAATAGATAAACATCAGGCTGCATCCAGCGGCACTCGCACACTCAGAGTCGTGCCTTCACCCGGCTCACTCTCAAGCGACAACTCACCGCCCATGATCAACACCCGCTCGCGCATGCCGACCACCCCAAAGGATGTCGGCCTGCCAGCTGCGGCGACAAATCCTACGCCATCATCGCTGACCGTCAGACACAACTCGTCGCCTTCCAGCGCCAGTGTCAATTCAACAGTATGCGCCTGGGCGTGCCGCATGACATTGGTCAGCGCTTCCTGAAGGATCCGGAACAAACCGATTGCCTTCGCATCGCTGAGCACCGGCAAGTTGTCCGGCACCTGCACCAGACACGGGATCTGCGTGCGCGCCTCGAATCGACGGGCCTGCCACTCAATGGCCGAGGCGATGCCCGCGTCGAGAATCGGCGGTCGCAATGCCGTGGCCACATCACGAACCAGCTGAAACAACTGAGCGATCAAGCGCTTCATGCTGTTCAAGCGCTCGTTCAGACCCGGATCAAGCTGCGCGTAAGCCAGTTCGCACATGGACGTTTCCAGCTTCAACACGGTGAGCATCTGACCCAACTCGTCGTGAACTTCCCGGGCAATGCGCGCCTTTTCTTCTTCGCGCACGCTTTCCAGGTGTGCGGACAACTCACGCAACTGCTCCCGGGAGCTGGCCAGCTCAAGCTCGATGCGCTTGCTTTCGCTGATGTCCCAGACGATTCCGTCCCAGACATAGGCACCGTCTTCCAGCCGGCGGGTGATGGCCTTGATTTCCGCCCAGCGCTGCTCGCCCTGACGCGTGAGGATTCGCCCCTGCCACGACCAGTCGCTGTCGGTATCCAGCGCATGATCCTGGGTCTGGTGATAGCTGGCCTTGTCATCCGGATGCACCAGGCTGCGCAAGCCTTTATCGCGATGCGCCAGCGTGGCCGGCGAGTAACCCACCAGGCTTTCGCTGCCTTCACTGATGTAGGCAAAGTCGATCTGACCGGTCACCGGCGCCCGCTCCAGGCGGAAAACCAGCCCCGGAACGTTGGCGGCGATGCCTTGCAGGCGCGCCTCGCTTTCCTGCAAGGCCGCCAGGGCGCGACGCCTCTCGGTGACATCGTTGAGGTAAACCACCAGGTATTCGCCATCGCGAAAGCGCAGAAAACTCAACGAGACATCGGCCGGCAGGATGCTGCCATCGGCCCGCACGCAATTGGATTCAAAGCTTTGCGGGCCGTCTTCACTGGCCCGGGCGCGCTTCCACAGGTTCAGCCAACGGTCCATGTGCAGGCCAGGCTCGAAATCGATCAGGGGCCGATCGATGATCCCGCCGGCCGGATAGCCCAGCATGCTTTCCGCCGCGCGGTTGGCGTAGCGCACATGGCTGTCCCAGTTGACCCAGAGGATACCAACGGTGCTCTGATCGATGGAAAACTGGGTGAGCCGCAGGGCCTCTTCGCTGGCGGCGCGCAAGGCAATGTCTTCCTGCGCGGCCAGCAGACGCTGCTCCAGGTGGTGCTGCTGGCGACGCTGCCAGACCACAATGGCCATGCAACTGGACGCCAGCACGGCCAGCAGAAGGCAGAGGTTTTGCCAAAATCCCGGCGACTCGGTGAGCCGCGGATACTTGGGTTGCAGCCATTGATTGTGCAGTTGCTCCAGATCCTTGGCCGGGATCGCCCGCAATGCACTTTCGACGATGCCCGCCAGTTCCGGCTTGTCGCGCCGCGTGGCCACCCGCAGCAGTTGCGGCAGGCCGACATCCCCCACCACCACCAACCCGGCGAACTCCGTCTCGACCGACAAGCGTCCCAGTTGCGCCTCATCGATCACCGCATAAGTTGCCTGCTGGCCAACCAGTAATTGCAATGCCTGGCGCTCCATCGGTACACCTTGCAGATTCAGGTGCGGGTAGTTGCCACGCAGGTAGTCGGCGATGGCACTGGGCATGCGCACGGCGACGCGGGTCTGGCTGTCGAGTTTTTCCAACTCGACCGCGCCAGCGCTTTTCTGGTCGCTGACCACCAATTGCGGCACCCGCATGTAGGGGTCGGAAAACTGCCAGAGACGCAGCCCGCCAGGGGTCTGGGTCAGGCCCGGAGCGATGTCGATTTCGCCCTCGCGGGCCGCGGCTTCCAATTGTTCAAGGTCGGGAAAATTGCGCCAGCTCAGTTCGACATTGAGGTTTTTAGCCAACCACTTCATCAACTCGATGTTCACCCCGGACAAGCGCTGCAAGCGGCGGTCGTATTGCGCATAGGGCGCCTGCAACACCACGCCGACCCGCAACTCGCCCTGCTGCGCCAGCCAGTGCTGCTGTTTCGGGGACAGTTGGGCAACGGGCGCCGGAGGCGCGGCGGCCGCCCAGCCCATCAAGGGAAACCACAAACAGCCGATAACCCACAGGCAGCGAAAACGCATCATTGAACTCTCACACCCTGACAAATACAGACCAACCCATTAGGCTGCCGGAACATCTTCTGGCCTGGAATATCCGATGCCCCCTGTCTACCGCCTGGCACTGCCAGCATTGTGCCTGTCGCTGATCCTGCCTTGCGCTTTTTCCGTCAAGGCGGCCGACCCGGCGCCCGCCGCGGAGGAAAAAACCGCCGAAGAAAAACCACTCGAACGTCAGCCGCTGCCTGAGCGTAGTCAGGAAGAAGCGACTGCACTTGAGCGAAAGATCCCGGCTCAGGAACAGCAACAACTGCAAGCAGGCACCGACACGTTTCTGGCCTTGTGGAAACCGGCCAATACCGCCGAACCCAAAGGCGCGGTGATTATCATCCCCGGCGCCGGCGAAACCGTTGACTGGCCGCAAGCAGTAGGCCCTTTGCGGCGCAAATTGCCGGATGCCGAGTGGAGCAGCCTGAGTATCACCTTGCCAGACCTGCAAAGCGATGCCATTGCGCCACGAATCGTCGAAGCAGCGCCGACACCCAAACCCGCCGAAACCGGCAGTAAAGACTCGACCACCGCGGCCCCTATCGAACAGGTGGCCGGTGGCGAGGCCGATGTGGCCGACAAGCCCTTCGCCGAAACCACCGAGGAACAGTCCAAGGCAGATGCCGAGCGGATCTTTGCCCGAATCGATGCCGCGATCGCCTTCGCCGAACAGCAAAGCGCCCGCGGCATCGTGGTGTTGGGGCATGGTTCGGGCGCCTATTGGGCCGCGCGCTACCTGAGCGAAAAACAGCCATCGCAGGTCGAAAAAATGCTGATGGTTGCCGCCCGGACACCTGTGGCGGCCACGCCCGGGCTGGCCGAGCTGACCCCGACCCTGAAACTGCCGACCGCAGATATTTTCTACAAGGACAAAGCGCTGGATCGCGATGCAGCATTGGAGCGCCTGCAGGCCAGCAAACGCCAGAAATCATCGGCATTCAGCCAGGTCGCACTCAAGGCGTTGCCGGATAACAAGGCCGAACAGGAGCAGCTGTTTCGTCGGGTGCGAGGTTGGTTGAATCCGCAGAACCCGGCGGGCTGACAGACCGAGGCGCGATCATCGCGGGCAAGCCACGCTCCCACAGGTTTTTTGCCGATCAGAAAATTGCGAACGACACAAAACCTGTGGGAGCGAGCTTGCTCGCGATAGCGGTATCACTGGCTAGCGAAAATCCCGTCGCTCCCGAATCAGCGTGTAGGCGTTATGCAGTTCACGCGTTCGTTCGGTGGCCTCACGCACCTGCGTGGCCGTCGCGCCAGTGCCGGCAATCTTGTCCGGATGATGGCGACTGAGCAGGCGCCGATAAGCACGTTTGATCTGCGCCGGCTCAGCGGTGGCCGACACCCCCAAAAGCCTCAGCGCGTCCTGATAACTGGGCACACTTTTGCCCAAGGGCCGTTTCTGCGGTTCATAATCGTGGGCCAACGCCTGCACCTGATGGGATGTCCAGCCCAACCACTTGCCCCATTGGCCGATCAATTGACGTTCACTGCTGCCGGCACGACCATCGGCCCAGACCATTCGCCAACAGGCGCGTAACACACCTTCCGCCGCATGGGGCTGGGCACTCAGGCGACGCAAATAACCGCGCAGGCGGTCGTTGCCCGACTTGCCGCGATTGAACGCGGCAATCGCACGACGCTGGGCCGACTCGGACATCTCCAGCGAGCGCATTTCCGCCCGGGCCTGTTCGATGTGCCCGGCCATCACCTGGCCGTCACACTTGGCCAGTCGCCCCAACAGGACAAACAGCAATTCATCGTTACGCAGCACTGGGCGACCGCCCAGTTTTTCCCGCAAGTGCCCCCAGCTCTGCAGGTGCAAGCGCCGGTCCAGCGCCTGCCCCAACAACGCACCGAGAATGGCCCCCGGAATACTGGCTATGGCATAGCCTGCTCCGGCTCCGATCAGAGTCCCTGGCCACAACATGTCAGCGCCTCGCTTCTATTAATGTTTCAACTTCGGCCAGACGCTCGTGAGTACCGACATCGACCCAGTCCCCCTTCAACTGCTCGCCAGTCACCTGACCGTCAGCCATGGCTTTGCGTAACAGCGGCGCGAGCTTGAAGGCCCCGGCGGTGCAACCGTCGAACAACTGCGGATGCAACACGGCGATACCGCTGTAGGTCAGGGTGCCAATCTCTGGCTGACCGTCGCGGACCTGCGTTTCGACCAGGCTGAAGTCCCCGGCCGGATGATGGGCCGGGTTACTGGCCAGCACCAGGTGCGCCAGGCCGTTGATGGGTTGATGCAGCACGCTGAAATCGTAATCGGTCCAGATGTCGCCATTGACCACGACAAACGCTTCATCCCCCAGCAACGGCAACGCGCGGAAAATCCCGCCGCCGGTTTCCAGGGGCTCACCTTCGGCCGAGTACTGAATGCTCACGCCATAACGCGAACCATCGCCCAGATAGTCTTCGATCTGCTGACCGAGCCAGGCGTGATTGATCACGATGTCGGTGAACCCGGCGGCTGCCAGCGCTCGCAGGTGATACTCGATCAGCGGCACGCCGCCTGCACGCACCAGCGGTTTTGGCGTGGTCAGGGTCAGCGGGCGCATGCGCTCGCCTTTACCCGCGGCCAGAATCATTGCCTTCATGCTTTCACTCCGGCACGCAGACTGGCCAGCAGCACATCCAGTTCGGCCAGCTCAGGGCGACGAGCGATCACTGCTTCTATGTACGCAAAGAAACGTGGCACGTCACCCAGATAGCGCGGTTTACCGTCGCGATGACAGATGCGCGCGAAAATGCCGATGACTTTCAGGTGACGTTGCACGCCCATCAAGTCGCTGGCACGCAGGAAGTCCTCGAAGTCGGGCTGAACCGCAATCCCGAGGGCGCCCGCCTGCTGCCAGTAGCTTTCGAGCCAGCCGTGCACGCGCTCCTCGGGCCAGCTGAGGAATGCATCCTTGAACAGGCAGGTCACGTCGTAGGTCACCGGGCCATACACCGCATCCTGGAAATCCAGCACGCCGGGATTGGGTTCGCTGAGCATCAGGTTGCGCGGCATGTAGTCGCGATGCACCAGGACTTTCGGTTGAGCCAGGGCGCTGTCGATCAACAGTTCGCTGACCTGCTGCCAGAGCACTTGTTGTGCCGCGTCAAATTCGATGCCCAGTTCGCGCTTCACGTACCACTCGGGGAACAGTTCCAGCTCGCGACGCAGCAAGGCCACGTCATAGCTCGGCAAAGGCGCAACCATTGGCAACTGCTGGAAAGCCAGCAACGCCTGCAGGGCATCCTTGAACAAATTGTCGGCGTTTTCGCTGTCGATGACGTCCAGATAGGTCTTGTTGCCCAGGTCATTGAGCAAAAGAAAACCGCGTTCGAGGTCTTCGGCATAAATTTTCGGCACATTTATTCCGGATTTCGCCAGCAAAAAAGCGATATCCACGAAGGGTTTGCAGTTTTCCTGGGGCGGCGGCGCGTCCATCACAATGAAACTTTTGCCATCGCCTTGCCAACGGAAATACCGCCGAAAACTAGCGTCACTGCTGGCCGCAGTCAACGTGGCCGGGGGTACGACGCCCCAGCCCTGCTCGGCAAAAAGGGTCGCCAATTGTTCATCGAGCCAAACTTTCAGGTGTTGCAAGCGTACATCTTGATCAGGCATTGCAAGGGTCTCCGACGGCGCTAGCCGTCAAGCGGGTCATGCTTTATTATCCAGCATCTTTTTCAGACCATCGAGAGGCGTGCGGCCCACACCGCGGGCAGATGGCACGCAGGAAGCCCGGACTAATAAGATGGCATTGAAATCCCCCGCGTTTCGTAAAAAATTTCCGTTGTTGGTTACCGGCAGTTTGCTGGCGCTGCAACCCCTTGCCACTTCCTACGTGGTCGCCGCGGAACAGTATGACTGCTCAGTCTCTGCTTCGGGTTCCTGGGACTGTGCGCCAAAGACGCCGGCGGCTGCATTGCCACCGCGTCCCGTCCATGACGGCAGCGCAGTTTCGGCCACCGGCGAAGCTCCGGCCGAGAACGGTTCCAGCGAAGACGCCGGCGCCAAGCCGGTGCTGGTCACCGAATCCAAAGGCCGTGGCCTGAAGTCGCGTAGCGCAGACTACAGTCACCTCGACTGGGTTCCCCGCGAGCAGCTCACCGCCGCACAATTGGCCGAAACCGGTCCTTATTGCTCTGGTTCCTATATCGAACCGATTCGTCCTGGCATGGATGACAAGACCAATAAAAGTGACGCTCCAACCTTTATCGGCGCAAAAGCCTCCCGCTATAAGCAGGATGAGCAAGTCGCGACCCTGGCCGGCGACGTTGTCATGCGCCAGGGCAGCATGCAGGTCGAAGCAGACGAAGCCAACCTTTACCAGGCCGAGAGCCGTGGCGACCTGAACGGCAACGTGCGCATTCGCGACAACGGCGCCCTGATCGTCGGCGACCACGCCGACGTACAGCTCGACACCGGCGAAGCCAAGGTCGACAACGCCGAATACGTGATGCACAAATCCCGCATCCGCGGTAATGCGCTGTACGCCAAACGTGCCGAGAACGCGATCATCCGCCTCAAGGATGGTACGTACACCACGTGCGAACCGAACAGCAACGCCTGGCAGCTCAAGGGCAACAACATCACCCTGAACCCGGCCACCGGCTTCGGTACCGCGACCAACGTGACGCTGCGGGTCAAGGACATTCCGATCCTGTACACGCCGTACATCTATTTCCCGATCGACGACCGTCGCCAGTCCGGCTTCCTGCCGCCGACTATCGGCACCGGCAGCGATACCGGCTTCATGCTGGTCACCCCGTATTACTTCAACCTGGCGCCGAACTACGATGCCACGTTGTACCCGCGCTACATGGAAAAGCACGGCTTGTTGATGGAAGGCGAATTCCGCTACCTGACCAAGTCCAGCGAAGGCCAGTTCGGTGCGGCGTACCTCAACGACGAAAGCAACGAACGCGACAAGCAGAGCGACGCCGAAAAAACCCGCTACATGTACAACTGGCAGCACAAGGGCGGTCTCGACTCGCGAGTGCTCACGCAAGTCGACTACACCAAGATCAGCGATCCGTATTACTTCCAGGATCTGCAGACCGACCAGATTGGCATCAAAAGCAACGACTACGTGAACCAGCAAGGCTCCGTCACCTATCGTGGCGACAGCTATTCCGCTCGCGTGAACGCCCAGGCCTACGAACTGGCGAGCGTGTCGAACATTACGCCGTACGACCGCCTGCCGCAGCTCACCCTCGACGGCATGCTGCCTTATCATCCGGAAGGCCTGGACTTCACGTACAACACCGAACTCGTGCGGTTTGACCGGGATCTGCAGAGCGGAACATACTTTGACGAAGACGGTGTCGGCTCTCCCCGCCTCGATAACAACGTTCAAGGCCTGGCTCGTGCCAATGGCGACCGCCTGAACCTGGCGCCCGCCATCAGCTTGCCGATGAATACGACGTACGGCTTCCTGACACCGAAGCTCAAGTACCAGTACACCCAGTACCAACTGGACCTGGACAGCACTGGCAAAGGTCAGATTGCGAATCAGACCGCAGAACAGGACAAGCTCCTGGGAACGTTCGACAGCAACCAGAACCGCGGCGTACCAATCGCCAGCATCGACAGCGGCCTGTACTTCGATCGCAATACCCAGTATTTCGGCAAGAACTACCGCCAGACCCTCGAGCCGCGCCTGTTCTACCTGTACGTGCCTGAGGTCGACCAGGAAGACATCCCGGTATTCGACACCAGCGAATACACCTTCAACTATGCATCGCTGTTCCGTGACAACCGCTTCTCCGGCTCCGACCGTGTCGGCGACGAGAACAAACTGTCCCTGGGCGTGACCAGCCGCTGGATCGAAGACGACGGTTTCGAGCGTCAGCGCATCAGTGTCGGCCAGGCCTTGTACTTCAAGGACCGCGAAGTTCAGTTGCCGGGTATCGATGCAAAAACCCGTGCCGATGCCCAAGCCAGCGTTTCGCCGTACGCACTGGAATACGAATATCGCTGGAACCGCGACTGGCGTACCACCGCCGACTACAACTGGGACCCGGACAGCCGCAGCCCTCGCTCGGGCAGCGCGATGTTCCACTACCAGCCTGAAGACAATCCGAACAAGATCGTCAACTTCGGCTACCGCTATCGTAATGACCAGGTCCGTTACGACCAGAACACCGGTAAATGGACTGTGGGCGGCGGTGACTACGGCACCCCTGGCCAGCCTGGCTACGTGAAGGATTACTACAAGATCGAACAGCACGACTTCTCGGTGATCTGGCCAATCGTGCCGCAATGGAGCGTTATCAGCCGTTGGCAGTATGACTACAACCGCAACCGTACCCTGGATGCATTCGGTGGTTTCGAGTACGACAACTGCTGCTGGAAACTGCGCCTGATCAACCGTTACTTCGTTGATTACGACGAGTTCAGCCAGGAAGCACCGCAAAACGAAAAAGGCGACCATGGCGTCTTCCTCCAAATTGTTCTGAAGGGACTCGGCGGCCTTACCGGCTCCAAGGCCGAGAGCTTCCTCGACAAAGGCATTCAAGGTTATCGTGAACGTGAAGACCAAGCTTTCTGATTGTCTGCGCCCGCTGATGCTGGGCGCGCTGTTCCTGAGTACGGCGGCCAGCGCCGCCGTGCAGTCCATCGATAAAGTGGTGGCCATCGTCGACAACGACGTGGTCATGCAGAGCCAACTGGACCAACGGGTTCATGAAGTTCAAAAAACCATTGCCAAGCGCGGTTCTGCCGTGCCGCCGGCCAGCGTGCTGGAACAGCAGGTCCTTGAGCGCCTGATCGTCGAAAACCTGCAATTGCAGATCGGCGAGCGCTCCGGCATCCGCATTACCGACGAAGAATTGAACCAGGCTGTCGGCACCATTGCCCAGCGCAACAACATGTCGGTCGAGCAGTTCCGCACCGCCCTGACTCGCGACGGTCTGTCCTACGACGACGCACGCGAGCAGATTCGCCGCGAAATGGTCATCAGCCGTGTACGCCAGCGTCGGGTCGCCGAACGCATCCAGATCTCCGAGCAGGAAGTGAAGAATTTCCTGGCGTCCGACCTGGGCAAAATGCAGCTGTCTGAAGAGTTCCACCTGGCCAACATCCTGATTCCTACGCCGGAAAGCGCCAACTCCGATGCGATTCAGAGTGCAGCCAAGCAGGCCGATGCGATTTACCAGCAGCTCAAGCAAGGCGCTGACTTCGGTCAGTTGGCAATCGCCAAGTCCGCCAGCGAAACCGCACTGGAGGGTGGTGACATGGGCTGGCGTAAAGCCGCTCAATTGCCTCCGCCGTTCGATCGCCTGCTGAGCACCATGCCGGTGGGTGATGTCACCCAGCCAATGCGCACCCCGGGCGGCTTCATCATCCTGAAGGTCCTCGAAAAGCGTGGCGGCCAGACCCAGATGCGCGACGAAGTGCATGTGCGCCACATCCTGGTCAAACCGAGCCCGATCCGCGACGAAGCAAAAACCAAGGCCCTGGTTGAGTCGCTCTACAGCCGTATCGAGTCTGGCGAAGACTTCGGCGAGCTGGCGAAAAGCTACTCGGAAGACCCGGGTTCAGCCCTTAACGGCGGCGACCTGAACTGGATCGACCCGAACGCACTGGTGCCGGAATTCCGCGAAGTGATGGCCAAGACCCCGCAAGGTCAGCTGTCCAGGCCGTTCCAGACTCAGTACGGCTGGCACGTCCTGGAAGTCCTTGGCCGTCGCGCCACCGACAGCACCTCACAGGCTCGCGAGCAGCAAGCAATGACCGTTTTGCGTAACCGCAAATACGATGAAGAGCTGCAAACCTGGCTGCGTCAGATCCGTGACGAAGCGTACGTGGAAATCAAACTCCCTGGCGCCGACCAGGCAGCGCAGTGAAACCCCAACGTTTCGCGCTGACACCCGGCGAACCAGCCGGCATAGGTCCCGACCTGTGCTTGCTGCTCGCCTCGCAAGCCCAGCCTCATCCCCTGATTGCCATTACCAGCCGCGACCTGCTCATTGAGCGGGCCGCGCAGCTGGGTGTGGCTGTCGATTTGCTACCGGTCACACCGGACAACTGGCCGGATGCACCCGCGCCAGCCAACAGCCTGTATGTCTGGGATACACCGCTCAATGCCAAGGTCGTCGCCGGGCAACTGGACAAGGCCAACGCTGCCTTCGTACTGGAAACCCTGACCCGCGCCGGCCAGGGCTGCCTGGACGGACATTTCGCCGGCATGATTACCGCGCCGGTGCACAAAGGCGTCATCAACGAATCCGGCATCGCCTTTTCCGGGCACACGGAATTCCTCGCCGACCTGACCCACACCGCGCAAGTGGTGATGATGCTGGCTACACGCGGCTTGCGCGTGGCCCTGGTGACCACTCACCTGCCCCTTCGCGAGATTGCCGATGCAATCACGCCAGAGCGTCTGGAACGCGTCACGCGAATCCTGCACGCCGACCTGAAAAGCAAGTTCGGCATCGCCCGGCCACGCATCCTGGTCTGCGGGCTCAACCCCCATGCCGGCGAAGGCGGACACCTGGGCCATGAAGAAATCGATATCATCGAACCCACATTAGAGCGCCTGCGCGGCGAGGGCATGGACCTTCGTGGCCCCCTGCCCGCCGACACTCTGTTTACCCCCAAATATCTGGAGCACTGCGATGCGGTGCTGGCGATGTACCACGACCAGGGCCTGCCGGTGCTGAAGTACAAAGGCTTCGGCGCGGCAGTCAACGTGACCCTCGGCTTGCCGATCATCCGCACCTCGGTCGACCACGGCACAGCCCTGGACCTGGCCGGCAGCGGCAGGATCGACACCGGCAGCCTGCAAGTCGCCCTGGAAACCGCCTACCAGATGGCCGAGACCCGTTTATGACCGAGCACTACCAACACAAGGCGCGCAAACGCTTTGGCCAGAACTTCCTGCACGATGCCGGCGTTATCGACCGCATCCTGCGCTCCATTCATGCCAAGGCAGAAGACCGCCTGCTGGAAATCGGCCCGGGCCAGGGTGCACTGACCCAAGGCCTGCTCAGCAGCGGCGCGCAACTTGATGTGGTGGAACTGGACAAGGACCTGATCCCGATCCTCAACCAGCAGTTTGCCGGCAAGAGCAACTTCAACCTGCATCAGGGCGATGCGCTGAAGTTCGACTTCAACAGCCTGAATGCCGCGCCTGGCAGCCTGCGAGTGGTCGGCAACCTGCCGTACAACATCTCCACCCCGCTGATTTTTCACCTGCTGCACAACTCGCACCTGATTCGCGACATGCACTTCATGCTGCAAAAGGAAGTGGTCGAGCGCCTGGCTGCCGGCCCTGGTGGTGGTGACTGGGGTCGCTTGTCGATCATGGTTCAGTACCACTGCAGGGTCGAGCACCTGTTCAACGTCGGCCCTAGCGCGTTCAACCCGCCACCGAAAGTCGACTCGGCCATCGTGCGCCTGGTGCCCCACGCGGTACTGCCACACCCGGCCAAGGATCACCGCCTGCTGGAACGCGTCGTGCGCGAAGCGTTCAACCAGCGCCGCAAAACCCTGCGCAACACCCTCAAGCTGTTGCTGAGCAATGCTGAAATCGAAGCCGCCGGTGTCGATGGCAGCCTGCGTCCCGAGCAACTCGACCTGGCCGCGTTCGTGCGCCTGGCTGACAAGCTCAGCGAACAAAAGCCTGCCGCAGACTGACAAGCGATGAGCGCTATCGGGTAGGACGCCACTCTGGTCTACTACCCGATACTTGGCCTAGACTGAACCCCAACAGCTACGCCCCGCGTCCCGCTTCGTTTTTAAGGCCCCTTGCATGTCCGATCCTCGCTATCAGGTCGACGTCAGCGTCGTCACTCGCTATCTGGCAGAACAATCGCAACCCGAGCACGACCGCTTTGCCTTCGCCTACACCATCACCGTGCAAAACAATGGTGAAATGCCCGCCAAACTGCTTTCACGGCACTGGGTCATCACCGATGGTGACGGGCATGTCGAAGAAGTGCGCGGCGCAGGCGTCGTCGGCCAGCAACCGTTGATCGACCCCGGCAAGAGCCACACCTACAGCAGCGGCACGGTCATGACCACCAAGGTCGGCACCATGCAAGGCACCTATCAGATGTTGTCCGACGACGGCAAACACTTCGATGCCATCATCGCGCCCTTCCGCCTGGCGGTGCCCGGAGCCTTGCACTGATGGCAACGTACGCTGTCGGTGACCTGCAAGGCTGTCTTCAAGCCCTGCAATGCCTGCTCAAACAAGTGGCGTTCGACCCACAACGGGATCGCCTGTGGCTGGTGGGCGACCTGGTCAACCGCGGCCCGCAGTCGCTGGAAACCTTGCGCTTCCTCTACAGCATTCGCGAATCGCTGGTGTGCGTGCTCGGCAACCATGACCTGCACCTGCTGGCGGCCGGACGCAATATCGAGCGACTGAAAAAGGCCGATACCCTGCGCGAGATCATTGAAGCGCCCGATAGCGCCGAACTGCTGGAATGGCTGCGCCAGCAAAAGCTCATGCACTACGACGAACAGCGCAACCTTGCACTGGTCCATGCCGGCATTCCACCGCAGTGGTCGCTGCGCAAAGCCTTGAAGTGTGCCGCCGAGGTCGAGACCGCCTTGCGCGACGACAACCTGTTGCCGCCCTACCTCGATGGCATGTACGGCAACGATCCGGCGAAATGGGACAACGACCTCAAAGGCGTGACGCGCCTGCGGGTGATCACCAACTATTTCACGCGCATGCGCTTTTGCACCGCCGAAGGCAAACTCGACCTCAAGAGCAAGGAAGGCCTCGATACCGCACCGCCTGGCTACAAGCCCTGGTTCCAGCACAAGGAACGCAAGACCAAGGACCTGAAGATCATCTTCGGTCACTGGGCAGCGCTGGAAGGCAACGTCGAAGAGCCGGGTATTTCGGCACTCGATACAGGCTGTGTCTGGGGCGGCGCCCTGACCCTGATGAACGTCGACAGCTTTGAGCGCCGGTCCTGCAAATGCGACGAACACGGTCATGCCGTGCCGCCAGTCGCCTCATCCATTCCCCAAACATCGCCAGCCAGCGCCCCGCGCTAGACTGCCCATTCAGCCGAGCCACAGGAGCCCGCCATGAGCGAATTCAAACGTATCCCCCCGGAACAGGCCCAGGCCCTGCGCGAACAAGGCGCAGTGGTGGTCGACGTCCGCGACCCGGCCACTTTTGCCGCCCTGCACATCGCAGGCTCCAAGCACCTGGATAACCATTCCCTGCACGCTTTCATCCAGGGTGCCGACCTCGATGCACCGACCGTGGTGGTCTGCTATCACGGCAATTCCAGCCAGGGCGCAGCCGCCTACCTGATCAGCCAGGGCTTCTCCGACGTCTACAGCATGGATGGCGGATTTGAGTTGTGGCGTACGACGTATCCTGCGGAAACGGCGCAAGGCACCACTGAATAATTTTTTTGTAACGTTGCAGGCCCCGGCTCCCGCGGGCTGGCGCGGTGGCAGACGAACGGTCTGCCACAACTAATTACGTATCTCGCCTTTACCTCCCGAATTCCCAACTATCCTTAAGCCCAGGCCATCCAAAACAGGGGAGAGCCGGTACACCGGCGCACGGGTCATCGGGAGTAGCTTTCGGAGTAGTCAGCTCCGGGAGAGTTCTGGGGGGTAAACAGCAATCGCCTGTTCGGTTGCTGCCAGCATCGACTGAGTGATCCGGCGTCGGCTCCACGTATCGAGCGAGGTGACGTCATGAGTATCTTTAGCCACTTCCAACAACGCTTCGAGTCCACACGCCAGGAAGAACTCTCTCTGCAAGAGTATCTGGAACTGTGCAAAAAAGACCGTAGCGCCTACGTTTCCGCCGCCGAGCGTCTACTGCTGGCCATCGGTGAACCGGAACTGCTCGACACCTCGACCAACTCGAGACTGTCGCGCATCTTCTCCAACAAGGTCATCCGTCGCTATCCGGCCTTTGAAGACTTCCACGGGATGGAAGAATGCATCGACCAGATCGTGTCGTATTTCCGCCATGCCGCGCAGGGCCTGGAAGAGAAGAAACAGATCCTTTACCTGCTCGGCCCAGTCGGTGGCGGTAAATCGTCCCTGGCCGAGAAGCTCAAGCAACTGATGGAAAAAGTGCCCTTCTATGCCATCAAGGGCTCGCCGGTTTTCGAGTCGCCCCTGGGTCTGTTCAACTCCACTGAAGATGGAGCGATCCTGGAAGAAGACTTCGGCATTCCACGGCGCTACCTCAACACCATCATGTCGCCATGGGCGACCAAGCGCCTGGCCGAATTCGGCGGCGACATCAGCCAGTTCCGCGTGGTGAAACTCTACCCGTCGATCCTCAACCAGATCGCCGTGGCCAAGACCGAACCTGGCGACGAAAACAACCAGGACATCTCGGCGCTGGTGGGCAAGGTCGATATCCGCAAACTGGAGGAGTTCCCGCAGAATGACGCCGACGCCTACAGCTACTCGGGCGCCCTGTGCCGGGCCAACCAGGGCCTGATGGAATTCGTCGAAATGTTCAAGGCACCCATCAAGGTGCTGCACCCACTGCTGACCGCCACCCAGGAGGGCAACTACAACAGTACCGAAGGCCTCGGCGCGATTCCGTTCACCGGGATCCTGTTGGCCCACTCCAACGAATCGGAGTGGCATACCTTCCGCAATAACAAGAACAACGAAGCCTTCATCGACCGGATCTACATCGTCAAAGTGCCGTACTGCCTGCGGGTCAGTGACGAAGTCAAGATCTACGACAAGCTGCTATTCAACAGTTCGCTGGCCAAGGCGCATTGCGCGCCGGATACCCTGAAGATGCTGGCCCAGTTCACCGTGCTCTCGCGCCTCAAGGAGCCGGAAAACTCCAACATCTACTCGAAGATGCGCGTGTACGACGGCGAGAACCTCAAGGATACCGATCCGAAAGCCAAATCGATTCAGGAATACCGCGACAATGCGGGCGTCGACGAAGGCATGAACGGTCTTTCGACCCGCTTCGCATTCAAGATCCTGTCCAAGGTGTTCAACTTCGATCCGCACGAAATCGCCGCCAACCCGGTACACCTGCTCTACGTGCTTGAACAACAGATCGAGCAGGAACAGTTCCAGGCCGAGACCCGCGAACGCTATCTGCGCTTCCTCAAGGAGTACCTGGCACCGCGCTACATCGAGTTCATCGGCAAGGAGATCCAGACCGCCTACCTCGAGTCTTACAGCGAGTACGGTCAGAACATCTTCGATCGTTATGTGCTGTACGCCGACTTCTGGATCCAGGACCAGGAGTACCGCGACCCGGAAACCGGCGAGATCCTCAACCGCGTAGCGTTGAACGAAGAACTGGAGAAAATCGAAAAACCGGCCGGCATCAGCAATCCGAAGGATTTCCGCAACGAAATCGTCAACTTCGTACTGCGCGCCCGGGCCAACAACAACGGCAAGAACCCGACCTGGCTCAGCTACGAAAAACTGCGGGTGGTCATCGAGAAGAAAATGTTCTCCAACACCGAGGACCTGCTGCCAGTCATCAGCTTCAATGCCAAGGCCAGCAAAGAGGACCAGCAGAAACACAACGACTTCGTCACACGGATGGTCGAGCGGGGCTACACCGACAAACAGGTACGACTGCTCTCCGAGTGGTACCTGCGGGTCAGAAAATCACAATAACCCGCTGCCGGTCAGACCGGTTGTCGTCAGCCAGAGACCTGTGTGCGCTTTTTCTGTTACACAGGCCTCTGGAAGGTGTTCGAAAGTCGGTAGCGAGTTCAGGCAGCATCCAAAGCGCTTGGGGGAGCGTTCAACATCCCTCGGCTCTCGGTTCGATGCTGTATCACCGCTCGCCCCTTTCAGGACAGCTTCTAAGGAGCAGTCATGAGCTATGTGATCGACCGACGTCTCAATGGCAAGAACAAGAGCACGGTGAACCGCCAGCGGTTTCTGCGGCGTTACCGTGATCACATCAAGAAGGCTGTCGAAGAGGCGGTCAGCCGGCGCTCCATTACCGATATGGAACACGGCGAACAAATCAGCATTCCCGGCCGCGACATCGACGAGCCGGTGCTTCATCACGGTCGCGGTGGCAAGCAGACGGTCGTGCACCCGGGCAACAAGGAATTCACCAGCGGCGAACATATCGCCCGCCCACCGGGAGGCGGTGGTGGCCGTGGCCCCGGCAAGGCCGGCAATTCCGGCGAAGGAATGGACGAATTCGTCTTCCAGATCACCCAGGAAGAGTTCCTCGAGTTCATGTTCGAGGACCTCGAACTACCCAATCTGGTCAAGCGTAACCTGACCGGCACCGACACCTTCAAGACCGTGCGCGCCGGGATCAGCAACGAGGGTAACCCGTCGCGGATCAACATCATCCGCACCCTGCGTTCGGCTCACGCCCGGCGTATCGCCCTGTCCGGCAGCAGCCGGGCAAAGCTGCGCGAAGCCAAGGAAGAACTTCTGCGACTCAAGCAGGAAGAACCGGACAACTTCGGCGATATTCAGAAAATCGAAGAAGAAATCGAAAAACTCAGTGCGCGCATTCATCGCATCCCGTTCCTCGACACGTTCGACCTCAAGTACAACCTGCTCATCAAGCAACCCAACCCCAGTTCCAAGGCCGTGATGTTCTGCCTGATGGACGTGTCCGGCTCGATGACCCAGGCGACCAAGGATATCGCCAAGCGCTTCTTTATCCTGCTGTACCTGTTTCTCAAGCGTAACTACGACAAGATTGACGTCGTGTTCATCCGCCACCACACCAGCGCCCGTGAAGTGGATGAAGAGGAGTTTTTCTACTCCCGGGAAACCGGCGGCACCATCGTCTCCAGCGCCTTGAAACTGATGCAGGAGATCATGGCCGAGCGTTATCCGAGCAACGAGTGGAACATCTACGCCGCCCAGGCCTCCGACGGTGACAACTGGAACGACGACTCCCCTATCTGCCGCGACATCCTGATCAACCAGATCATGCCATTCGTGCAGTACTACACTTACGTTGAGATCACCCCGCGCGAACACCAGGCCCTGTGGTTCGAGTACGAGCGCATCGCCGAAGCCTTTTCCGACACATTTGCCCAGCAACAACTGGTCTCGGCCGGGGATATCTATCCGGTCTTCCGTGAACTCTTCCAGCGCAGGTTAGTGACATGACCGCCAAAGAGCAGAAACGCCAACCCATTTCCACCGGCTCCGAATGGACGTTCGAGCTGATTCAGGCCTACGACCGCGAAATCAGTCGTATTGCGGCCGGTTACGCACTCGATACGTATCCCAACCAGATCGAAGTGATCACCGCCGAACAGATGATGGACGCCTACGCCTCGGTCGGTATGCCGCTGGGTTATCACCACTGGTCCTACGGCAAGCACTTCCTCAGCACCGAAAAGTCCTACACCCGCGGCCAGATGGGGCTGGCCTACGAAATCGTGATCAACTCCGATCCATGCATCGCCTACCTGATGGAAGAAAACACAATCTGCATGCAGGCGCTGGTGGTGGCCCATGCCTGCTACGGGCACAACAGCTTTTTCAAAGGCAATTACCTGTTCCGCACCTGGACCGACGCCAGCTCGATCATCGATTACCTGGTGTTTGCCAAGCAGTACATCATGCAGTGCGAAGAACGCCACGGCATCGACGCGGTCGAGGACCTGCTCGACTCCTGCCATGCCCTGATGAACTATGGTGTCGACCGCTACAAACGCCCTTATCCGATCTCCGCGGAGGAAGAACGTCGCCGGCAAAAGGACCGGGAAGAACATCTACAGAAACAGATCAACGATCTGTGGCGCACCATTCCCAAGGGCGCGGACAAGTACAGCGACAAGGACAACGCGCGCTTCCCCGCCGAACCTCAGGAAAATATCCTGTACTTCATCGAAAAACACGCACCACTGCTGGAGCCATGGCAGCGGGAAATCGTGCGCATCGTGCGCAAGATCGCCCAGTATTTTTATCCACAGCGTCAGACCCAGGTGATGAACGAGGGCTGGGCCACGTTCTGGCACTACACCCTGATGAACGACCTCTACGACGAGGGCCTGGTCACCGACGGCTTCATGATGGAGTTCCTGACGTCCCACACCAGCGTGGTGTTCCAGCCTGGTTTCGACAGCCCTTACTACAGTGGCATCAACCCCTACGCCCTGGGGTTTGCCATGTACCGCGACATCCGTCGCATGTGCGAAGAACCTACGGAAGAAGATTACCGCTGGTTCCCGGACATCGCCGGTACCGACTGGCTGGCAGCCATCAAATTCGCCATGAGCAGCTTCAAGGACGAGAGCTTCATCCTGCAGTACCTGTCGCCCAAGGTGATCCGCGACCTGAAGCTGTTCAGCATTCTCGATGACGACCAGAAGGACGACCTGCTGGTGCCCGCCATTCACGACGAAGGAGGCTACCGCATCATCCGTGAAACCCTCGCGGCACAGTACAACCTGGGTAATCGCGAGCCCAACGTGCAGATCTACAGCATCGACCGGCGTGGCGACCGATCCCTGACCCTGCGTCACCAGCAGCACGACCGCAAACCACTCGGGGACTCGACTGAAGAAGTGCTCAAACACCTGCACCGCCTCTGGGGCTTCGATATTCACCTGGAAACCCTGCAAGGCGATCAGGTCATGAAAACCCACCATGTGCCGCCCAGAAGCGAGCACAGCGAAGGTGATTACGGCCGACTGGACCTGGCCGTCATCCATCTTTGATCCGGTTTGCGCCTCCGAAAGCTCGATGCAACGGTTATCCTGTCGAGCTAACGGAGGTTTTTTATGCGTATTTATAAAGTCGGCGGCGCGGTACGCGATCGCCTGCTGGGCAAACCGGTAACCGATATCGACTGGGTCGTGGTCGGCGCCACCACCGAAGAAATGCTCGCCAAGGGCTTTCGCCCGGTGGGTGCGGACTTCCCGGTGTTTCTTCACCCAAAAAGCGGTGAGGAATACGCCCTGGCCCGCACCGAGCGCAAAAGCGGGCGCGGTTACGGCGGGTTCACTTTTCACGCAAGCCCTGAAGTCACCCTCGAAGAAGACTTGATCCGTCGCGACCTGACCATCAATGCCATGGCCGAAGACGACCAGCAGAACCTGACCGACCCGTACCACGGCCAGCGCGATCTCGAAGCGCGCCTGCTTCGCCATGTTTCCCCGGCATTTGCCGAAGATCCGCTCCGGGTCCTGCGTGTTGCCCGCTTCGCGGCACGCTACGCGACGCTGGGTTTTACCGTTGCCCCGGAAACCCTGGCACTGATGCGCCAACTCAGCGAGTCAGGCGAACTTGAAGCACTGACCCCGGAACGCAGCTGGAAGGAAATTTCCCGCGCCCTGATGGAAGATCAGCCACAGGTGTTTGTGGAGGTTTTGCGCGCATGCGGCGCACTCCAGGTCCTGATGCCCGAGGTCGACGCGCTGTTTGGCGTACCGCAACCACCCGCCCATCACCCGGAAATCGATACAGGCATACATACCCTGAGCGTGTTGCAGCAAGCGGCGCGGCACAAACAGCCGTTGACCGTGCGCTGGGCCTGCCTGCTGCACGACCTGGGCAAGGGCCTGACGCCCGAGCAAAAATGGCCGCGACACATTGCCCACGAGTTCAAAGGCCTGAAGCTGATCAAAGCGATCAATGAACGCTTCAAGGTACCGAGGGACTGCCAGGAACTGGCACTGCTGGTGGGCGAGTATCACACCCATGGGCATCGCGCCCTTGAGCTGAAGCCATCAACGTTGCTGGAGGTGCTGCAAAGCTTCGACATTTACCGCCGGCCACAGCGGTTCGAGGAGTTCATCGCGGCATGTGAGATGGATGCGCGTGGGCGCGAAGGGCTGGAAGAAAGAAGTTATCCACAGGCGGATTATTTGCGCGGCGCGGCAACCGCGGCTCGTAGCGTGGCGGTTCAGCCGCTGCTGGAGAAAGGCTTCAAGGGGCCGGAACTGGGGGAGGCGATCAAGCGTGAGCGACTCAAGGCGCTGAAGGCCTACAAAGAAAAAGCCTGAACAGGATAAAAGATCGCAGCCTTCGGCAGCTCCTACAGGACGCATCAATCCTTGTAGGAGCTGCCGAAGGCTGCGATCTTTTTGCTTTACAGTAAATCAGAGGGTGTCAGCTGCCCACCACGCCATTCGAAAGCCACTGGCGCCAACACCTGATCAATCTGCGCTTCAGCCCACAAGGTCGCAAAGCTCTTGCCTGCGCCCGGGTGCACGCGATCCGGTGCTATCAACGACAACGGCCACAGAACGAACGCATTCTTGAGAATTTCTGCCCGCGGCAAGATCAGGCCGTCGAAGTTGCCCACCAGGTCACCGAACAACAACACGTCGATATCCAGTGGCAAACCTCGGCGATCCGGTGCGTAACGACCGTTATCCGCCTCGATGAATTTCAATCGTCGATCAAGTTCAATAAGCGGCAGATCGGTATACGCCGACACCACGAAATTGAAGAATGGCCCACTCTTGATGCCCACCGGCTGACTTTCGAACACCGCCGAACAGCGGATATCGACAAGAAACGCCGCCAAAGCATCGAGCCCCGCCCGCAAATGGGCTTCACGCTCGATATTGCTACCGAGCCCGAGGTACACCTGTGTCAGCGACATCCGCGCTCGATCTCCACGCCCACACCGCCGATGGCAGCCGGGACAGCGCCGGGCTTGGTCAGCTTCAGGCGCATCCAGGTGATCTTGAATTCGCTCATCAGTACTTCAACCAGCCGCTCGGCAAAGGTTTCCACCAGCTGGAATTGCGCCTGCTCGGCAAACGCCTGGATACGCGAGGAAACACTGGCGTAGTCGAGCGCCAGGGTCAGGTCATCACCGGCTGCGGCCGGGCGATTATCCCAGGCGAAGCTCAGATCAAGACGCAAGCACTGTCGGATGCCTCGTTCCCAGTCGTAGGCACCAATCACCGTGTCGACTTCCAGGCCCTCGATAAACACTCTGTCCAAGCACTTCTCTCCGCTACACGACAAGGGCGCAATGCGCCGTTAGAATCAGGGCTTCCTCGCCCGGAATAGTTAGCATGTTTTGGTTATTGGCGATCCTCGCCTACCTGCTCGGCTCTCTGTCCTTTGCCATTTTGCTCAGCCGCCTGACCGGTAACCCCGATCCGCGAATGAGTGGCTCGGGTAATGCCGGCGCCACCAACATGTTGCGCCTGGCCGGCAAGAAACTCGCCATCCTGACCCTGCTCGGCGACCTTTGCAAAGGTCTGCTGCCCGTGCTGATCGCCGGTATCGCGGGCCTTTCACTACAGGATCAGGCCTGGATCGGCGTCTATGCCGTGATCGGCCATCTGTTTCCGTTGTACTTCCGCTTTCGTGGCGGCAAGGGTGTCGCCACCGCAGCCGGCATGTTGCTGGGACTATACCCGCCCGCAGCCTTTCTGGCGGTCTGCGCCTGGCTCTTGACGTTCTACCTGACCCGCACCAGCTCCCTGGCCGCCCTCATCGCCACACCACTGACCCTGCCGCTGCTGGCCTGGCAGGAACCGGCCGCCCTGTTGCCCATGAGCGTACTCACAGGCCTGATCGTCTGGCGCCATCGCGGCAATCTACGCGACCTGTTTGCCGGGCGCGAACGGCACTTCTAGCGGCCGGACATAAGCACCGTTCATCACAATGCGGTCAACTGCTCCATCGGCCAGCGTGCCTGCACGCTGATAGCCAGGCTTTCCTGCTGACCGGCCTGCAAGCGCTGGCAACCGGCGAACGCAATCATTGCGCCATTATCGGTGCAGAACTCAGGGCGTGCATAAAACACATCGCCGTTCATGTCGCCGAGCATTTTTTCCAGGGAAGTGCGCAACGCCTTGTTGGCACTGACGCCCCCTGCTATCACCAGACGCTTCATTCCTGCCTGCTTGAGGGCACGCTTGCACTTGATGGTCAAAGTCTCCACCACGGCCTGCTGGAACGCCAGCGAGATGTCGCAACGGGCTTGCTCGCTGTCGTCCCCGGCGCTGACGCACTGCTGCCAGGTATTCAAGGCGAAGGTTTTCAAGCCGCTGAAACTGAAATCCAGGCCCGGGCGGTCGCACATAGGCCGCGGGAACACGAAACGTCCTGCAACGCCCTGCCCTGCAAGGCGAGCGATCTCCGGCCCACCCGGATAATTGAGGCCCATCATCTTGGCTGTCTTGTCGAAAGCTTCGCCGGCGGCGTCATCCAGGGTCTCGCCCAGGAGCGTGTACTGACCGATTCCGTCGACCTGAACCAGTTGCGTATGACCACCCGACACCAACAAAGCGACGAACGGAAATTCCGGCGGTTGCGACTCCAGCATCGGCGCCAGCAAATGGCCTTCCATGTGATGCACCCCGAGGGCCGGGATGCCCCAGGCAAAGGCCAGCGCCTGGGCGCAGGAAGCCCCTACCAGCAGGGCACCGACCAGGCCAGGACCCGCGGTGTAGGCGATCGCATCGATCTCGGTCGGCACGCAGCCGGCCTCGGCCAACACCTGACGAATCAAGGGCAGCATGCGTTTGACGTGATCGCGCGAAGCCAGCTCCGGCACCACGCCACCATAAGCGCGGTGCAGGTCGATCTGACTGAACAGCGCGTCGGCCAGCAGGCCGCGCTCACTGTCATATAATGCGACACCGGTTTCGTCGCAGGAGGTTTCTAATCCCAGTACTAGCATGGGTTTGCGCCTTGTTTAGGCTGAATTCGAAGGCGCGCATAATAGTCGTCGCGTGATGCCCCGACCAGCGGTTTTCGATCAGAGGCTTTGCATTCCGAGCGATGAGGGGTTAACATCCGCAACCCTTAAAAACCGACGTCTTCAAGTGCTCTTTTGCCGCGAGGATGTTGACCCCGGTAATGAATGAAGGTAGCTCTGGATGCCAGCCGTCAAAGTAAAAGAGAACGAACCCTTCGACGTAGCTCTGCGTCGTTTCAAGCGCTCCTGCGAAAAAGCCGGTGTACTGGCTGAAGTTCGTAGCCGCGAATTTTACGAGAAGCCAACTTCTGAGCGTAAGCGCAAAGCAGCAGCCGCTGTTAAGCGTCACGCCAAGAAAGTTCAGCGCGAACAGCGCCGCGCCGTTCGTCTGTACTAATACACAGACGATCGTAGCAAGCTTCTGCCAAGCCCGGCCCTCAGCCGGGCTTATGGCATTTGCGTAAAACGCTTGATGCTTCACTGTCAACGCCGCAGACGCGACCGAGACAAATCTGCTTCACCGCGTCAGACCTGGCTCTTTTGCCAGCGGTGCACGTCTTTTCTGACGAGCCTTTCAAGGCTACTGACGAGCACACCCACTGATTCCTCTCACGACGATCAGCCCAAGGCACCTGCTTGCGTGCCAGATGATGAGCTATCCGGGGCCTATGATTGGCCGTAGCGGATTCAGCGCAACACATTCAAACAGTCGAATACTGATTGGCATTAACGTCAGTGGATTTTCGGCAGATACACTTCCCGACAACGAATACGCAGACGACACTGGTCGAGCCGCACACTTTGCGCGCCTCAAACAATGGCCGCCGTTCGGTCGCCGTACGTTACGGGATCCTTTCAGCGCAGATGACGAGAACGCCATGGCCGGGCTAATTCCCCAGAGCTTCATTGACGACCTTCTGAACCGCACCGACATCGTCGATGTGGTCAGCTCGCGCCTGCAATTGAAAAAGGCCGGCAAGAACCACACCGCCTGCTGCCCGTTCCACAAGGAAAAGACTCCGTCGTTCAGCGTCAGCCCCGACAAGCAGTTCTATTACTGCTTCGGCTGCGGCGCTGGCGGCAACGCCCTCGGCTTCATCATGGACCACGACAACCTGGATTTCGTCCAGGCCGTCGAAGAACTGGCCAAAGCCGCCGGCATGGAAATCCCCCGCGAAGAAAGCGGCCGACCGCACAAACCGCGACAGCCGACCGATTCGCCGCTGTATCCGCTACTGAGTGCAGCTGCCGATTTTTATCGCCAGGCCCTGAAAAGCCACCCATCGCGTAAAGCCGCTGTGGAATACCTGAAAGGTCGCGGGCTGACCGGCGAAATCGCCCGGGACTTCGGCCTGGGCTTTGCTCCGCCCGGCTGGGACAACCTGTTCAAGCACTTGAGCAGCGATACCCTGCAACAAAAAGCCATGATCGATGCCGGCCTGTTGATCGAAAACGCCGAAAGCGGCAAACGCTACGACCGCTTCCGCGACCGCGTGATGTTTCCGATCCGCGACAGTCGTGGGCGCGTCATCGCCTTCGGCGGCCGGGTATTGGGCGACGACAAGCCGAAGTACCTGAACTCCCCGGAAACCCCGGTTTTCCATAAAGGCCAGGAACTCTACGGCCTGTACGAAGCGCGCAAGACCAACCGCAACCTCGACGAGATCATCGTCGTCGAGGGCTACATGGACGTCATTGCCCTGGCCCAGCAAGGCCTGCGCAATGCCGTCGCAACCCTGGGCACAGCCACCAGCGAGGAACACCTCAAGCGGTTGTTTCGCGTCGTACCCAACGTGCTGTTCTGCTTCGACGGCGACCAGGCCGGCCGCAATGCAGCATGGCGGGCGCTGGAGGCGACACTTTCGAGCCTGCAGGACGGTCGTCGCGCACGCTTTCTGTTCCTGCCCGAAGGCGAGGACCCGGACACCCTGGTCCGCTCCGAAGGCACCGATGCCTTCCGCGCGCGCATCAACCAGCACGCGCAGCCACTGGCCGATTACTTCTTCCAGCAACTGACGGAGGAAGCCGACCCGCGCTCGCTTGAGGGCAAGGCTCACATGGCCACCCTCGCCGCGCCGTTGATCGACAAAGTCCCGGGCGCCAACCTGCGCATATTGATGCGTCAACGCCTGAGCGAAATCACCGGCCTGAGCGGTGAAGCGGTGAGCCAGTTGGCACAAAGCGCCCCGCAAGAAGCACCGCCCGCCTACGACCCGGGCATCGATTACGACGCGATGCCCGATTACAGCGACTATCATCAGCCGCAAGCACAGGAAATGTATGTGCCGCAGCAGGAATGGACGCCGAAGAAACCCGGTGCAGGAGGCAAGAAATGGGACAAGAAACCGTGGGACAAGAATGGCAAACGGGGCGGTGATCGTGATCAACCCCGCGCGCCACGGGTGCCCGCCGCCGTAGAACCGCCGACCCTCGCCGCCTTGCGCACGTTGCTGCATCACCCGCAACTGGCCGAAAAAGTCGAGGATGCCGGGCACTTCGCCGCCGAGGATCACACCAACACGCAATTGCTGGTGGCGCTGCTCGAAGCTGTGCAGAAGAATCCCAAGCTAAACTCAATTCAATTGATTGCGCGTTGGCACGGCACAGAACAAGGCCGCTTGCTCAAAGCCCTGGCGGAAAAGGAATGGCTGATTGATGGAGATAACCTTGAACAACAGTTTTTCGACACCATTACTAGCTTGTCAGCCCGCCAACGCGAGCGAAACCTGGAACAACTTCTGCGAAAAGCGCGTCAAAGCGAATTGACCAGCGAAGAGAAAAATCAACTGCGCGACCTCTTGAGTCGCAATGTTTCCGCATCAAACCCGACCTCAACTGGCGCGTGAGGTCATAGCTCAGGTATAATCCTCGGCTTGTTTTTTGCCCGCCAAGACCTTCAGTGGATAGGGTGTTATGTCCGGAAAAGCGCAACAGCAGTCTCGTATCAAAGAGTTGATCACACTTGGTCGTGAGCAGGGCTACCTGACTTACGCGGAGGTCAACGACCACCTGCCGGAGGATATTTCAGATCCGGAACAGGTGGAAGACATCATCCGCATGATCAATGACATGGGGATCAACGTATTCGAGGTTGCGCCAGATAAGGATTCCCTTATGCTGGCCGACGCCGATACCGACGAAGCCGCAGCCGAAGAGGCCGCTGCAGCGTTGGCTGCGGTCGAGACCGACATTGGTCGCACTACCGACCCGGTGCGCATGTACATGCGCGAAATGGGTACGGTGGAGCTCCTCACGCGTGAAGGCGAAATCGAAATCGCCAAGCGTATTGAAGAGGGCATCCGTGAGGTGATGAGCGCAATCGCGCACTTCCCCGGCACGGTTGATCATATTCTCTCCGAGTACACCCGCGTCACCACCGAAGGTGGCCGCCTGTCCGACGTCCTGAGCGGTTATATCGACCCGGACGACGGCATCGCGCCGCCTGCGGCAGAAGTGCCGCCGCCGATCGACGCGAAAGCCGTTAAAGCGGATGACGACGCCGAGGACGATGACGCCGAAGCCTCCGATGACGAGGAAGAAGCCGAAAGCGGTCCGGATCCGGTCATCGCTGCACAGCGCTTCGGTGCTGTGGCCGATCAGATGGAAATCACCCGCAAGGCGCTGAAAAAGCACGGCCGCAACAACAAGGCAACGATTGCCGAGCTGTTGGCCCTGGCCGAGCTGTTCATGCCGATCAAACTGGTTCCGAAGCAATTCGAAGGCCTGGTCGAGCGTGTTCGCAGTGCCCTGGATCGCCTGCGTCAGCAAGAGCGCGCAATCATGCAGCTCTGCGTTCGTGATGCACGCATGCCGCGTGCCGACTTCCTGCGCCAGTTCCCGGGCAACGAAGTCGACGAAAGCTGGAGTGACGCCTTGGCCAAAGGCAAAGGCAAATACGCTGAAGCCATTGGTCGTCTGCAGCCGGACATCATCCGTTGCCAGCAGAAGCTGACCGCGCTGGAAACCGAAACCGGCTTGACCATCGCTGAAATCAAGGACATCAACCGTCGCATGTCGATCGGTGAGGCCAAGGCCCGCCGCGCGAAGAAAGAGATGGTTGAAGCCAACTTGCGTCTGGTGATCTCGATCGCCAAGAAGTACACCAACCGTGGTCTGCAATTCCTCGATCTGATCCAGGAAGGCAACATCGGCTTGATGAAAGCGGTGGACAAGTTCGAATACCGTCGCGGCTACAAGTTCTCGACTTATGCCACCTGGTGGATCCGTCAGGCGATCACTCGCTCGATCGCCGACCAGGCCCGCACCATCCGTATTCCGGTGCACATGATCGAGACGATCAACAAGCTCAACCGCATTTCCCGCCAGATGCTGCAGGAAATGGGTCGCGAACCGACCCCGGAAGAGCTGGGCGAACGCATGGAAATGCCTGAGGACAAGATCCGCAAGGTATTGAAGATCGCTAAAGAGCCGATCTCCATGGAAACCCCGATCGGTGATGACGAAGACTCCCATCTGGGTGACTTCATCGAAGACTCGACCATGCAGTCGCCAATCGATGTTGCAACCGTTGAGAGCCTTAAAGAAGCGACTCGCGAAGTGCTGTCCGGCCTCACTGCCCGTGAAGCCAAGGTACTGCGCATGCGCTTCGGTATCGACATGAATACCGACCACACCCTCGAAGAGGTTGGTAAGCAGTTCGACGTGACCCGTGAGCGGATTCGTCAGATCGAAGCCAAGGCGCTGCGCAAGCTGCGCCACCCGACGAGAAGCGAGCATCTGCGCTCCTTCCTCGACGAGTGATCACAAAACCCCCGGCCCAGGCCGGGGGTTTTGCTTTGTACAGATTAAATCCCCCCGCCTCCCCCCTCCGCCCTGTAGCCGTCTACACTCGAAACATTCCCCCGAGCCATAACGAGACCGTTATGCCCAGACTGCCGACCGTGCTTTTTTTGCTGTCGCTGATGACCTGGACCGCAACGGCTGGCGCGCTGACTCTCACTGACGAAGAACGTAGCTGGCTGGCGGCTCACCCGGAATTGCGCCTGGGTGTCGATGCGTCGTGGCCGCCTTTCGAGTTTCGTGACGATGAGGGCCGCTACCAGGGCCTTGCCGCCGATTACATCGAGGTCATCCGCAAAAGGCTGGCAACCCGACTCACGCCCATCGAGCCGGTGAGCTGGACCGCCGTCCTGGAGCAGGCCAAGAAGGGCAAGCTAGACCTGCTGCCGGGCATCATGTCGACCCCGGAACGCCAGCAATACCTGTCGTTCACCCGCCCCTACCTGGATTTTCCGATTGTCATCCTGGCCCATGTCGGGGGCCCCCAACCACACAACCTGAAAGACCTGTACGGCCTGAAAATCGCCGTAGTGGAAAACTACGCCCCTCACGAACTGCTGCGCACCCACCATCCCGACTTGAATCTGGTAGCGATGCCCAACGTCAGTTCGACGCTACAGGCACTGGCCACCGACGAAGTGGACGCCGTGGTAGGCGATCTGGCTTCCAGCGTCTGGAGCCTGCGCCAACTCAAGCTCGACGGGTTGTATGTCAGCGGTGAAACGCCCTATCGCTATCAACTGGCCATGGGTGTACCCCGCAACAACAAGATGCTGGTTGGCATTCTCGACAAAGTCCTGGCGGACATGAGCCCCGCTGAAATCAGCGCCATTCAGGAGCATTGGGTCGGCAACGTCCTCGATCATCGAACGTTCTGGAGCGACCTGCTGGTGTATGGCCTGCCCGGACTGCTGCTGCTGACTGTCGTACTGGCGGTGGTCATCCGCATCAACCGCCGTTTGAGCTCGGAAATCGCCCGCCGGGTCGACCTTGAACAGGAACTGCGCAGCAGCGAATACCACTACCGCGGCTTGGTGGAGAGCCTGTCGGCCATCGCCTGGGAAGCAAAAGTCACCGACTTCACCTACAGCTATGTATCGCCCCACGCCGAAGACCTTCTCGGATATCCCCTGTCCCATTGGCTGATCCCGGGCTTCTGGCGCAACATCATTCACCCCGCCGACCTGACCCGCGCCCAGACCTTCTGCGACCACGAAGTGCTGGCCGGGCGCGACCATCGCCTCGATTACCGGGTGATCACCGCCGACGGGCGCTGCCTGTGGGTGCGCGACATCGTCAGCCTGATCGAGCACGGGCATGAACCGGTGATGCGTGGGCTGATGATCGACATCACCGACGCCAAGCGCACCGAAGAAGCACTGCGCCTGTCGGAACAGAAATTCGCCTCTGTGTTCCAGCAATGCCCGGACATTCTGGTGATCGCGCGCCTGAGCGACGGTTGTCTGCTGGAGGTCAACGAAGCGTTCGAGGAGCAAATTGGCCTCAAGGCCGAGGACGTCATTGGCCAGACCGCCACCAACCTGAACATCTGGGGGATTCCCGGTGTCGGGCCGGGCCTTCTGCAACGCTTGCAGGCCGGCAGCATCCGCAACCTGGAAATGCCCTTCCGTCGCAGCAACGGCCAGGTGTTTACCGGCCTGATCTCCGCCGAACCGTTCGACCTCGACATGACACCGGCGCTGGTGGTCGTGGTGCGGGACATCACCCAGCTCAAGGAAACCCAGCAACAGCTGCAAACGTCCGAAGAAAAGTTCGCCAAGGCCTTCCACGCCTCCCCCGACGGCTTGCTGCTGTCGCGGCAAAGCGATGGCTTGCTGTTGGAGGTCAACGACGGTTTCAGCCGCATCACCGGCTTCAACAGCGCCATGTCGGTGGATCGTTCGGCGCTGGACTTGGGGATCTGGGTCAACCTCAATGAACGCAAGCAAATGCTCGACCTGCTGCACCGCGACGGTTTTGTCCGTGATTTCAGCTGCCATATCCGCCGCAGCGACGGGCAGATCCGCCTCTGCGAAGTGTCCAGCCGTCCGCTGCCGATTGGCGATGAAAACTGCATGCTGACCATCGCCCGGGACATCACCGAGCGGCACCTGATGCAGGAAAAACTGCAACAGGCCGCCACCGTGTTCGAAAGCACCGCCGAAGGCGTATTGATCACCGACACCCAACAGCACATCAGCGCGGTCAACCGTGCGTTCACCGAAATCACCGGTTACAGCGAAAGCGAAGCCCTGGGCCACACGCCACGCCTGCTCGCCTCGGGCCTGCATGACAGCGCGTTCTACGCGGCCATGTGGCACCAACTGACCGCCGAAGGCCATTGGCAAGGTGAAATTTCCAACCGGCGCAAGAATGGCGAGCTGTACCCCAGCTGGCTGACCATCAGTGCCGTGCGCAACCGGGAGAAGTTCATCACCCACTTTGTCGCGGTGTTCGCCGACATTTCCAGCCTCAAGCATGCCCAGGCCAAACTCGACTACCAGGCGCACCACGACCCGCTGACCGGCTTGCCGAACCGCACACTGTTCGAAAGCCGCCTGCTGACCGCGCTCAACAGCCAGCAGGAAAACGGTGGCCAGGGCGCGGTACTGTTCCTCGACCTCGACCGCTTCAAGCACATCAACGACAGCCTCGGCCACCCGGTCGGCGACCTGCTGCTCAAGGGCATCGCCGTGCGCCTCAAGGAGCAACTGCGTGATATCGACACTGTGGCGCGCCTGGGAGGTGACGAGTTCATTATCCTGCTGCCGGGCCTGCAACAATCCAGCGACGCCGACCACATCGCCAATAAACTGCTCAACTGTTTCGCCGCGCCATTCCAGGCCGGCGAACACGAGTTTTTCATCAGCGCCAGCATCGGCACCAGCCTCTATCCGAAAGATGGCTGCGACGTTGCCACACTGATCAAGAACGCCGACGCCGCGATGTACCGCTCCAAGGCCAAGGGCCGCAACCGCGTCGAAAGCTACACCCGCGACCTCACCGCCCAGGCCAGCGAACGCGTGGCGCTGGAACACGAACTGCGCCGCGCCATCGAGCGCAACGAATTGCACCTGTGCTACCAACCGAAAATCAGCCTCGAAGACTACAGCCTGGTCGGCGCCGAAGCCCTGATCCGCTGGCACCATCCGACCTTTGGCGACGTACCGCGGGAACACTTCATCCCGCTGGCCGAAGAAAACGGCATGATCCTGCAAATCGGCGACTGGGTGCTGGAAACCGCCTGCCGGCAGATGGCCGAATGGCACAGGCTGTACGAAAGCCCCGGTCCGCTGTCGGTCAACCTGGCCGGCGCCCAACTGCGCCAACCCAACCTGGTGGGCCGCATCGAGCAGTTGCTCAAGGACAACGGCCTCAACCCCGGTTTCCTGCAACTGGAAATCACCGAAAACTTCATCATGAGCCAGGCCGAGGAAGCGCTGGCGGTGCTGCATCAACTCAAACAACTGGGCGTGCAACTGGCCATCGACGACTTCGGCACCGGCTACTCGTCCTTGAGCTACCTCAAGCGCCTGCCGCTGGACATCCTCAAGATCGACCAGTCCTTCGTCCGCGGCCTGCCGGACGATCCCCACGATGCCGCCATCGTACGCGCCATCATCGCCCTCGGCCGCAGCATGCAATTCACCGTGATTGCCGAAGGGGTCGAGACCCGCGCGCAACAGCAATTCCTCGCCGCCGAGGGCTGTGAACAAATCCAGGGCTACATCGTCAGCCTGCCCCTGCCCCCCGACGAATTCGCCGCGACGTTTCTTCGTACAACAGTAAAGGCTTTTTCGGATAGCACAGTCGCAAAACCGTCGCTATAATCCGCGACCTACTGAGGGCCTATAGCTCAGTTGGTTAGAGCAGAGGACTCATAATCCTTTGGTCCACGGTTCAAGTCCGTGTGGGCCCACCAAACAAGAAAGCCGCGCATTGCGCGGCTTTTGCGTATCTGAATAGCCCGAAACAGTAGAGCCATTTTTTAATCGTTCAGTTGGCAAAGTTTTCGATCTTTACCTGGCCCTCGGGGAAGGTGGCGATGATTTCCAACTCGCCACCCATGGCGCGGATGTAGTTGCGCAAAGTACTGATGTACATGTCCGTTCGCCGCTCCATCTTGGAGATCGCCGCCTGATTGACATGCAGTGTCCTGGCCAGTGTGTCCTGACTCAACGCTTGCGCCTGGCGCAACTCGTGCAGCGGCATTTGTGCTCGTAGCTTCTGATGCAAGGCCTCAACACGCGCTTGAGACTCTGGAGAGCGACGTGCCACCAAATCAGCAAATTTTTTAGCCATTGTCATAGCCCTCTTTCTTCAATGTTTCCAAGTGCTCGTCGTAGAGACGTTCGGCCAGTGGCACGTGTTCCGTATACCAACGCTCCTGGCCGGTTTTATCACCGCCAATCAGCAGAATCGCACTGCGCCGTGGATCAAAACGCGTACAGCACACGGTACGGCCTGCCAGCGTGCTGCACTCTTAACTCACGAAGGTTGCCATGCCGTGAACCTTGATATCGCTGGTATGTAGAAAAACCCAAGTGTGGGCCATCCTCGCCCAGCAACATCACTGTGGCCTGAACCGAGTCCTGTTCGAACTCGTTCAGGTGATCCCACCAGGCCTCAAATTCATCCGTGTATTCGACGTCCCATTTCATACAAATATGCCACCAAAGGAATATAACCTCAAAGGAATAAATGTATGAGCTTCAGAGGTGCCCAACCACTCTGACTCCTCTGTCAATTGTTAACGATGGTTACTCGCAGTAGGTTTGCCGTTTCGCCAATTGCTTCAGCGCCCTCATGACAACGTGGGAACCCAGCGCTTGGCTCAACTACTCAGAGGATGCACCGGCCTGGAAAATCGCTCGTCGCGCCAGTCTTCGTTTACAGAGGGTGTCGCAATATCGGATGACGTCCGTAAACCTTGTAGGCAAACTCCGAACCTTGCTTTTGGGCACTTTGCCGCCTTGTTGCGCTTTTTCTTGACGGGATAGTCTCCGGTCGTCGCTGACCATTCAGCGATCGGGCTTGGAAACCCGTCGGATCAAATCGCAGCAGAATCTACCACTACTCCAGTCGTTTTTTACGACTGCGAAACTGTGTTATGGCAGCTGTGCGTGGGACGCTTTCGGGCGTGCCGGTTTCCTTGATCCCCGGTTTTCCAACCTGCGTACAGCTGCCACCCATTCGCTTGGAAACGAACGTGGCGGCTTCTTGGATTAAGGAGTTACATCATGAGCAAAACCATCTCGCACGATCCTTCAGAACTGAAAACCATCGGCTTCACCCCCTTCCTATATCTCTCGGATCAACCACTGTTCCACGTCTGCCGCGACGTCCCCATCGCCGACGCTCTGGCCCAAGCCTCCGACCTGCTGTTCCTCGCCAAGTCCCTGACCGTGGACGCCGCCTACGCCCAAGACTCCGACCGCCACGCCTGGGCCGCGCATTACCTGACGACGATGAGCAAAGCGGTGATTGATGATGTAGTGAAGGTGTTGACGCGCAAACCTGCTCAAACGAGAGCGCAGGCAGATCAATAAAACAAACAGAGCCTGAAAATTCCCAAATAGGGACCGTGCGTTCCCTTTTTGGGACTGATTAGAGCCAGATGCTTCGGCTCTTCAGTTCAAACACATCATGAAGGCATGGCCTGCACGGCCAGCCGCCGCTCCAGCTCCTGCCCCGTCAGCATGCCCTCATACGTATCCGCCGGCCGTCCCCACTGCTCCACGATGACCATGCCGCCCACCAGCGCCACAGCCAATTCGGCAATCGTCTCGGCCTGATCTTCTATGATTTTTTGCGTCCGCAGCCACAGCCGACCTGTCATCTCTTTAAGCTCCGCCGTTATCCGCTCACCCGACGCAGGATCAGTGTCCGGGTAGACGATATTTCGCAGCAGATGCTGAAGCTCCCTGATTTTTGCGTAATCCTGTTCCGCCCCCTGCTTGCCTTTGAGGATGGCGGTGGCCTTGGGCTTATCGACGCGTTTGGCGGCTGAAGGTTTTGAAGGCAGGGTCTGCGCCATTGAGCCAGCCAGGAGCACCATCATCCGGGCTTCCAGATGTTCCTTCATGGCTTCCATCGACGAAATCGGGCGCACCAAGGTAATGGAGGCCCCTCCCTGGTGCCGCAAATCCTTGCTCACTGTTAGGGTCACGCCGCCCGTTTCAAACCCCAGGGCGCGGGCCACCACGTAGTGCCCCATTTCGTGATGGGCGATCTGCAAGGCACGGTCCCGTACAGCAGCAGGTAGCTTCGTTGTCATGTTCTTCGCCTCACGCCCTCGACTGATTAAATCCTAGCCGATCCCCCCCCTCTTTCGCCCAGCAAAAAGCCGCGCTTGTGGCGAGGGAGCTTGCTCCCGTTGGACTGCGTAGCAGTCCCCTATTTGGGGGCCGCTTCGCGGCCCAGCGGGAGCAAGCTCCCTCGCCACAGGTCCAGCGCTGTAATCAAGTGAACAGCATTACGTGCAACTCTGCTTTTTTCCTCAAGCTTCAGCCGCTATTTGGGCAAGGCGTAGGCAATCACATAATCCCCACGATCCGTCGACTGACGCGCACCACCCACCGTGAGCAGGATGTACTGCCTGCCGGTTTTCGGTGAAACGTAGGTCATCGGCCCGGACTGGCTGCCCACCGGCAAGCGCGATTTCCAGATTTCGTTGCCGTTGCCGGTGTCGAAGGCGCGCAGGTAGAAGTCCTGGGTGCCGGCGAAGAACAGCAGGCCCGACTGGGTGGCCAGCGATGCGCCGAGGGTCGGCATGCCGATCGGGATCGGCAAGTGCATGCGGATGCCCAGCGGGCCGGTGTCCTGCACGGTGCCGACCGGAACTTGCCACATCAGTTTGTGGGTCTTGAGGTCGATGGCGGACATGGTGCCGAACGGTGGTTTCTGGCACGGAATACCGACCGCCGAGAGGAAACGTTCGCGCATGGCGCCGAACGGCGTGCCTTCCTGGGGTACCACGCCCATTTCGATACCGCTGGCCCCGGCTTTGATCTTGTCGCGCGGGATCATGTAGTTGGCCAGGCCCAGGCGCATGTCGTTGACGAACATGTAATTGGTGTTCGGATCAACCGAGACGCTGCCCCAGTTCATCCCGCCCAGCGAGCCCGGGAATTGCAGGGCGCGGTCCATGCCCGGCGGGGTGTAGACGCCTTCGTGGCGCATGCCTTTGAACTGGATGCGGCACATCAACTGATCAAACGGCGTGGCGCCCCACATGTCGGATTCGGTCAGGGTCTTGTTGCCGATTGACGGCATGTCCACCGAGAACGGCTGGGTTGGCGAGTAGCGTTCACCGGGCACTTTGCCTTGCGGCACCGGGCGCTCTTCGACGCGGGCAATCGGCACGCCGGTTTCGCGGTTGAGCAGGAAGATCTCGCCCTGCTTGGTGACTTGCGCCAGGGCTGGCTGGGTGCCGCCCTTATCGTCCGGCACGTCGTACAGCAGCGGCTGCGCCGGCAGGTCGAAGTCCCACAAGTCGTGGTGGGTGGTCTGGTAGTGCCAGCGTACCTGCCCGGTTTTCACATCGATGGCGACGATGGACGAACTCCACTTGTCGTCGAGCTCGGTGCGTTGACCGCCGAAGAAGTCCGGGGTGGCGTTGCCGGTTGGCAAGTAAACCAGACCGAGCTTGGCGTCGTAGGACATGGCCGACCACACATTCGGCGTACCACGGGTATAGGTCTCACCGGTCGGTGGGCGTTTGGTGGTGTTCGGGTTGCCCGGATCCCACGCCCACATCAGCTCACCGCTGCGCACGTCGTAGGCACGCACCACGCCCGGCGGTTCGCCAGTGGAATAGTTATCGGCCACGCGGCCGCCGACGATCACCACGTCTCCTGCGACCAATGGGGTCGAGGTTTGCTGGTAGTAACCGGGCTTCACTTCGCCCATGTCAGTGGTCAGATCGACAGTGCCGTGGTTACCGAACTCTTCGCAGGGCTTGCCGGTGTCGGCATTGATAGCAATCAGGCGCGCATCGCCGGTCGGCAGAAACAGACGTTTCGTACAGGCGGTTGGCTGGTTGTCCGAAGAGGCCGGTGTTTCGGAATAGCCCAGGCCACGGCAACGCTGCCAGTTGGGCGCGGTGCCTTGTGGGTCGAACTTCCAGCGCTGGGCGCCGGTGTCGGCATCCAGGGCGAAGACTTTGCCGTAGGCGGTGCAGGTGTAGACCGTGTCACCGATTTGCAGCGGAGTGTTCTGGTCTTCGGCGCCGGCACCGGTGCTTTGCGGGATGTCACCGGTGCGGAAGGTCCAGGCGACCTGCAATTTGTCGATGTTGCCTTTGGTGATCTGGTCCAGCGCGGCAAAGCGGTTGCCGGCGGTGGTGTTGCCCCAGTGGGCCCAGTCTTTCTGCTCGGTGCCCGGAGTGACCGGCGTTACCGCAGGTACGGTGGTGTTTTTGACCACATGGGTCGGCACGAACATGTAGGCCATCGTCGCAACGACGCCCACGCCCAGAATGCCAGCCAGACCGTAGGCACCACGCCCAGCGGTCGCGCCCGAAGCGCGGACCAGGGTCGGATAGATCAACGCCACCACCAGACCGATCACGGCGAAGGTCAGTACCCGCGAGACCAGCGGCCAGTACTCGAGGCCCGCATCCCAAACGGCCCAGATCGCAGTGAGGAGCAATGCCACAGCATACAGCCAGGCGCCGAGCGGCTTGCGCCGGGCAATCATCAACCCGGACGCCAGCATTGCCAGCCCCATCAGCAGGAAATACCAGCTGCCACCCAGCGCGATCAGATAGCCACCGCCACCGGCCAGGCCGAGCCCGATCAGTGCAATCAGCACACCCAGCCCCGCCAGCAACCATTTGCTGCCGGCGGCAGCCCCAGAATTGTTCATGTCGGAAATTTTCCCCATTTGTGACAAGGGCGGAATAATGTACTACCTAGTTACTTATGGCAATTTGTCGCAGGCAAAAATGTCATGAACGGTATTGAGGCTAGATCAAATCGCCGTCGCGAGCGTCCTGCAGGAACTGCCTGTAACATGCTTGCGCACTGATCCATGCCCCTGGAGATAACCCCTTGCCTGACACTCGCACGCCCGTTCTCGATGAAATCGACCGCCAATTGATTGCCGCCCTGCAGATCAACGCCCGCGAGAGCGTGGCCATGCTCGCCCGGCAACTGGGCATCGCCCGTACCACCGTCACTTCGCGCCTGGCGCGGCTGGAAAAGGCCAAGGTGATCACCGGTTACGGCGTGCGCCTCGGCCAGCGCGTGGTGGATGGCGGGTTGCAGGCGTATGTGGGGATCACTGTGCAACCGCGTTCCGGCAAGGAAGTGTTGCGACGCCTGAGCGCAATGGCGCAGGTGCAACAGCTGTGCGCGGTGAGTGGCGAATTTGATTATGTGGCGTGGTTGCGCACCGATTCGCCGGAGCAACTCGATCAGCTGCTGGATCAGATTGGCAGTGTGGATGGGGTGGAGAAGACCACGACGTCGATCATCTTGAGTAGCAAGATTGATCGGGGGCAGCCGGTTTGAGTTTTCAGGCCTGGGTTCATCCGTGACTGAACTGGCGCTATCGCGAGCAAGCTCGCTCCCACAGTGGTCAGTGTGCATTGATAGTTCGTCACATTGATCAAACAAACATCAAAATGACGACACTTTGCGTCTTAATAACGTGTTCTGCGCTCTCTAGAATGGCTGACATCTTTTCCTATACTCAGATGCGCATCCCGCGTCGGGTCGCCAGCAAGGTCAGCCATGAACAAGAACAATCGCCATCCTGCAGACGGTAAGAAACCAGTCACCATTTTCGGCCCGGATTTTCCTTTCGCCTTCGACGACTGGATCGAACACCCCGCCGGGCTGGGCAGTATTCCCGAGCATAATCACGGTGCCGAAGTGGCGATTGTCGGCGGCGGGATTGCCGGCCTGGTGGCGGCGTATGAGCTGATGAAGCTGGGCCTGAAACCGGTCGTCTACGAAGCTTCGAAAATGGGCGGCCGTCTGCGTTCCCAGGCGTTCAATGGCGCCGAAGGCATCATTGCCGAGCTGGGCGGGATGCGCTTCCCGGTGTCGTCCACCGCGTTCTATCACTACGTCGACAAACTGGGTCTGGAAACCAAACCTTTCCCTAACCCGCTGACACCCGCGTCGGGCAGCACGGTGATCGACCTCGAAGGCCAGACCCATTACGCACAGAAGCTGTCGGACCTTCCTGCACTGTTCCAGGAAGTGGCTGACGCCTGGGCCGATGCCCTGGAAGCCGGCTCACAGTTCTCCGATATCCAGCAAGCCATCCGCGACCGTGATGTGCCACGTCTGAAAGAGTTGTGGAACACCCTGGTTCCGTTGTGGGACGACCGCACCTTCTACGATTTCGTCGCCACCTCCAAGGCGTTCTCCAAGCTCTCGTTCCATCACCGCGAAGTGTTCGGCCAGGTCGGTTTCGGTACCGGTGGCTGGGATTCGGACTTCCCCAACTCGATGCTGGAAATCTTCCGCGTGGTGATGACCAACTGCGACGATCACCAGCACCTGGTGGTTGGCGGTGTGGAACAGGTACCCCAGGGCATCTGGCGTCATGTACCGGAGCGTTGCGCGCATTGGCCAGCGGGCACCAGCCTCAGCTCGCTGCACAACGGCGCACCGCGCACTGGCGTGAAGAAAATTGCCCACGCGCCGGGAGGCCGTTTCGCCGTCACCGACAACTGGGGCGACACCCGCGAATACGCGGCCGTGCTGACCACCTGCCAGAGCTGGCTGCTGACCACCCAGATCGAATGCGACGAAACCCTGTTCTCGCAAAAAATGTGGATGGCTTTGGACCGTACCCGCTACATGCAGTCGTCTAAAACTTTCGTGATGGTCGACCGCCCATTCTGGAAGGACAAGGATCCAGAAACCGGCCGCGACCTGATGAGCATGACCCTCACCGACCGCCTGACCCGTGGCACCTACCTGTTCGACAACGGCGACGACAAGCCGGGGGTGATCTGCCTGTCGTACTCGTGGATGAGCGATGCGCTGAAAATGCTCCCGCAGCCGGTGGAAAAACGCGTGAAGCTGGCCTTGGATGCGTTGAAGAAGATCTACCCGAAAGTCGATATCGCCGCGCGGATCATCGGCGATCCGATCACCGTTTCGTGGGAAGCCGACCCGCATTTCCTCGGCGCGTTCAAAGGCGCCCTGCCCGGCCACTACCGCTACAACCAGCGCATGTACGCGCACTTCATGCAGGACGCCATGCCAGCCGAGCAGCGCGGGATTTTCATCGCCGGCGACGACGTTTCGTGGACGCCTGCCTGGGTTGAGGGCGCGGTACAGACCTCGCTCAACGCGGTATGGGGCATCATGAAGCACTTCGGCGGTGCAACTCACGCCGAGAATCCGGGTCCAGGAGATGTATTCAACGAGATCGGACCGATCGCCCTGCCCGAGTAAGAGGAATCCGAAATGCGCGTAGCCCTTTACCAATGTCCGCCGCTGCCTCTGGACGTCGCTGGCAACCTGCAACGCCTGCATCAGTTGGCGCTGGAAGCCAAAGGCGCCGACTTGCTGGTGCTGCCGGAGATGTTCCTGACCGGCTACAACATCGGCGTCGATGCCGTCAGCGTGTTGGCGGAGGTGCATAACGGTGAGTCGGCACAGCAGATTGCGCGCATTGCCAAGACTGCCGGGATCGCCATTTTGTATGGCTATCCCGAGCGCACCGAGGACGGGCAGATCTACAACGCCGTGCAGTTGATCGACGCTAACGGCGAGCGCATCTGCAATTACCGCAAGACCCATCTGTTCGGCGATCTGGATCACTCGATGTTCAGTGCAGGTTCCGATGAGTTTCCCGTCGTTGAACTCAACGGCTGGAAACTCGGTTTCCTGATCTGCTACGACCTGGAGTTTCCGGAAAACGCCCGACGCCTGGCCCTGGCCGGTGCCGAACTGATCCTGGTGCCGACCGCGAACATGATTCCGTTCGATTTCGTCGCCGATGTCACCGTGCGTTCCCGCGCCTTCGAAAACCAATGTTATGTGGCTTACGCCAACTACTGCGGCCATGAAGGCGATATCCACTATTGCGGTCAAAGCAGCATCGCTGCGCCGGATGGCAGCCGCATCGCTCAGGCAGGCCTTGATGAAGCATTGATCGTCGGCGAGCTGGATCGACAGTTGATGGTCGACTCCCGCGCCGCCAATCGCTACCTGATCGATCGTCGTCCCGAGCTTTACGGCGAGCTGAACAAGTCCTAATCCGCTAGCATTGGCACTTCACTGTTCTGGAAGTGCCCATGCCCGCGTTGAATCCCCTTCGCCCCCACACTGAAACCCTGGCCAACGGCCTGCGGGTGACGCTGCGTCATGCCCCGAATTTGAAGCGTTGCGCAGCAGCGTTACGGGTTGCCGCGGGTAGCCATGATGTGCCGCTGGCGTGGCCTGGCCTGGCGCATTTTCTTGAGCATTTGCTGTTTCTGGGGACTGAGCGTTTTCCTGCCGGGCAAGGGTTGATGGCCTACGTCCAGAGTCATGGCGGCCAGGTAAACGCGCGGACCAGCGAACGCACCACAGACTACTTTTTCGAACTGCCGCCCCAGGCGTTTGCCGGTGGGCTGGAGCGTCTGTCAGACATGCTCGCCCATCCGCGTATGAATCCGGACGACCAGCAGCGGGAACGGGAAGTGTTGCAGGCGGAGTTTGTCGCCTGGTCGCAGGATGCCGAGGCGCAGCAGCAGTTTGCGCTGTTCAATGGACTGGCCGAGGCTCATCCGCTAAGGGGTTTTCATGCTGGCAATCGCGACAGTCTGCCGCTGCAACAACCGGAGTTTCAGCAGGCGCTGCAGGGTTTTTATCAGCGCTATTACCAGACCGGGCAAATGACCCTGAGCCTGGCCGGACCGCAGGGCCTCGATGAATTGAAAGCGATGGCAGAAGCCTTTGGCAGCGTCATTGCCAAAGGCAAAACAGTCACGCAGCAAGCGCCGATACCGCTGATGGATGCGCCAGATAAAAGTTATCAACAGGCTGACGAACGACGTCTGGATCTGCTGTTTGCCATCGAAACACTGCCTGACAACTCTGCCGAAGCGTTGGCGTTCCTGTGCCATTGGCTGAACCAGGTAAAACCCGGCGGCTTGTTGGCGGACCTGCGCGAGCGCGGGCTGGCCGATCACCTGAAAGCCCAGCCGCTGTACCAGTTCGCCGGGCAAGCCTTGCTGCATATCGAATTCACCCTGCCTGCCACAGTCTCGGCAACAGGCATCCGCGGACGCCTGCTGGACTGGCTCGGTTTCTTTGCCGAGCAAGACTGGAACCGATTGCGCGAAGAGTACGCCACCCTGCTCCAGCGCCAGCAGCAAATCAGCAGTGCCTTGCAACTGGCCCGCCTGGACAGCGAACAACGCGAAGTCGGGTTATCCGAACCGGGTGTAACAGCCCTCAAGCAAATCCTTCAACAAATCGGCGCTGTGGATAACTTCAACGGCCCATGGCAATTGCCAGAACCTAATCCGTTCCTGTGCGCCGAAGCACCAACACCTAACGCCGGATTGATTCGCGGCCAGACCAGCGCCCACCGTGGCCTGCGCACGTTTGCCCAGGATCGCTCGCGCAGCCGTCGTGAACGCTCGCCGATGCAGTTCAGTCAGGCATGGCCAGACAACGGTGCTGAAGGTGCGATTTATCTGCGCTGGCGTCTGGACCCGACCCCCGGCAGCCAGCTTCAATCACGGCTGGAAAACCACCTGCAACCGTTGCGCGAAGACGCGCGCCAGGCTGGTGTGGATATTTCCTTCAGTGCGTCGGGCAACGAATGGCTGCTCAAACTGAACGGGCTACAGGAGCCGATGCCCAGCGTCCTGGAGCATGTGCTCAAAGAACTGACAAAACCCGATGCCGCTGTCCCACAAGCCGAATCGACCAGCGTTGCGTTGATTCCGATTCGACAACTGCTCAAGGCATTGCCCGATCACTGCCTCGGGCACACCGCGAACTCGGACGACGTGCAGCCACTCTGGTCGAGTGCGCGCTGGGATGGGCTGGCCATCGGGTTATCGGCTCAGGCTCAGGCAGCCATGGGACTGGCCTTGAACCGCATACCCGGCACGCCGGACAATCAACTGATGCCGCGCTCTTCTATCCTTGCACAGCACCTGTGGAGCAATGTCGATACCGCCTCCAGCGAGCACGCGTTGCTGCTGTTCTGTCCGACAGCCACCCAGGAATTGGCCGACGAAATTGCATGGCGTTTGCTCGCGCATGTCTGTCAGACGCCGTTCTACCAACGCCTGCGGGTGGAACTGCAACTCGGCTATGCGGTGTTCAGCGCCCTGCGGCAGATTCACGGACAAACCGGGTTGCTGTTCGGCGTGCAATCGCCAAGCGTTGCGCCGGTGGAGCTGCTGCAACACACCGAGCAATTCCTGAATCGATTGCCGGAACTGATCCACGCACTCGACGACACTAGCTTCAACGCTCAACGCCAGGCCCTGGCGGATCAGTTTTCCAGCGCTGCGCTCACTATGGCGCAAGCGGCCGAATTGCTTTGGCAGGGCAAGCTGGCCGGCCGTTCGTCGGATTATCTGACGCAATTGCCCGAGGCCATAGTGCGCATTGACCGGACCGCTCTACTGGCTGCGGCCCAACGCCTGAATCAGGCCGAAGGCGGCTGGCTGTGCCTTGCCAACAGCGCTTCGCCAGGCGCGCCATGGCAAGCGGCAAAATGATCATTACCGGGGCTGCAAGGAGCTTTCTCAAAGTTTCACGGGCAATTTCTTTGAAATTTTGAGTAACATAGCAACCTAACTATCTGGAACATCTCTGACTTGAGGTGGACTATACCTATAGATAGCGCTGTCCCACCTTACCTGAGGAGTTCAATTTATGGCCTGGACCAAACCTGCCTACACCGACCTGCGTATTGGCTTTGAAGTCACCATGTACTTCGCAAGCCGCTAATCTCAGCTTTGACAGAGATGCAGCACAACGCCTCGGTTATCCGAGGCGTTTTATTTTCAGCGTTGAAATGATGGAGCGTCCATGTTTGTCCAGATTCTAGGTTCCGCTGCCGGCGGCGGCTTCCCCCAGTGGAACTGCAACTGCGTGAACTGCGCGGGATTTCGCAACGGCAGCCTGCGGGCCAAGGCGCGGACGCAATCGTCCATCGCGATTTCCGACGACGGCGTGAACTGGGTGCTTTGCAACACTTCCCCGGACATCCGCGCCCAACTCCAGAGCTTCGCCCCGATGCAGCCGGGCCGCGCCCTGCGCGATACCGGGATCGGCGCGATCATCCTGATGGACAGCCAGATCGACCACACCACCGGCCTGCTCATGCTGCGCGAAGGCTGCCCGCATCAGGTCTGGTGCACCGACATGGTCCATGAAGACCTGAGCACCGGTTTTCCGTTGTTCACCATGCTCAACCACTGGAATGGCGGGCTGACCTGGAACCGGATCGAACTCGATCAAAGCTTCAGCGTACCGGCCTGCCCGAATTTGCGCTTCACCCCGCTGCCTTTGCGCAGTGCCGCGCCGCCCTACTCGCCACATCGCTTCGACCCGCATCCGGGCGACAACATCGGCCTGATCATCGAAGACCTCAACACCGGCGGCAAACTGTTCTACGCACCGGGCCTGGGCAAGGTGGATGCAGAGCTTCTGGAAATCATGGCTGGCAGCGATTGCCTGCTGGTCGACGGCACGCTGTGGGATGACGATGAAATGCAGCGTCGCGGCGTCGGCACCCGCACCGGCCGCGAGATGGGCCATCTGGCGCAGAACGGCCCCGGTGGCATGCTTGAAGTGCTTGAGCAACTGCCCAACCAGCGCAAAGTACTTATCCACATCAACAATACCAACCCGATTCTTGATGAGGATTCGTCGGAACGGGCGGAGCTGGATCGGCGCCAGGTTGAAGTGGCGTATGACGGCATGAGTATTGTGTTGTAGCGGAGGGCCCCTTCGCGGGCAAGCCCGCTCCCACATTGGATCTGTGGCGTACACAACCCCTGTGGGAGCGGGCTTGTCGGATCGCCGCACCGCCGCGAAAGCGTCCGACCAGATACCCAAGATTTCAACGGTTGTACACCGGAGAACCGCAATGACCGACACCCCAATGTCCCCCGCCGAATTCGAAGTGGCCCTGCGCGCCAAGGGCGCCTATTACCACATCCATCACCCCTATCACGTGGCGATGTATGAAGGCCGGGCCACCCGCGAACAGATCCAGGGCTGGGTCGCCAACCGTTTCTACTATCAGGTGAACATCCCCCTGAAGGACGCGGCGATCCTCGCCAACTGCCCTGACCGCGAGATCCGCCGCGAATGGATTCAGCGCCTGCTCGACCACGACGGTGCGCCCGGTGAAGACGGCGGCATCGAAGCCTGGCTGCGCCTGGGCCAGGCCGTGGGCCTCGACCCGGACCAACTGCGCTCCCAGGAACTGGTGTTGCCCGGCGTGCGCTTCGCCGTGGACGCCTATGTCAATTTCGCCCGCCGCGCCAGTTGGCAGGAAGCCGCAAGCAGCTCGCTGACCGAACTGTTCGCCCCGCAGATCCACCAGTCGCGCCTGGACAGCTGGCCGCAGCATTACCCGTGGATCGACCCGGCCGGCTACGAATATTTCCGCACGCGCCTGGGCCAGGCACGGCGTGATGTCGAGCATGGTCTGGCGATCACGCTGCAGCACTACACCACCCGTGAAGGCCAGGAGCGCATGCTGGAAATTCTCCAGTTCAAACTGGACATTCTTTGGAGCATGCTCGATGCCATGAGCATGGCCTACGAACTGAAACGCCCGCCGTATCACAGCGTGACCGGGGAACGGGTCTGGCACAAAGGAATCACCTTATGAGTTTCGATCGCAGCAAGACCCCGACCTGGCGCCCTGGCTATCGCTTCCAGTACGAACCGGCGCAAAAAGGCCATGTGCTGCTGTACCCGGAAGGCATGATCAAGCTCAACGAAAGTGCCGCGCTGATCGGCGGTTTGATTGACGGTGAACGGGATGTCGCGGCCATCATCAATGAGCTCGATCAGCAGTTCCCTGGCGTGCCCGAGCTCGGTGACGACATCGAGCAATTCATGGAGGTTGCCCGTGCGCAGCACTGGATTGAACTTGCCTGATTCATCGGTGCAAGTACCGCCCAAACCTGAAATCGGCCTGCCGCTGTGGCTGCTGGCCGAGCTGACCTATCGCTGCCCGCTGCAATGCCCGTATTGCTCCAACCCGCTGGATTTCGCCGAGCAAGGCAAAGAGCTGAGCACCGAGCAGTGGCTCAAGGTGTTTCGCGAAGCGCGGGAAATGGGCGCGGCGCAACTGGGCTTTTCCGGTGGCGAGCCGCTGGTGCGTCAGGACCTCGCCGAGTTGATTGCCGAGGCCCGAAAGCTGGGTTTCTACACCAACCTGATCACCTCCGGCATCGGCCTCACCGAGCAGAAAATCAGCGACTTCAAGAAGGCCGGGCTCGATCACATCCAGATCAGTTTCCAGGCCAGCGACGAGCAGGTGAACAATCTGCTGGCCGGTTCGAAAAAGGCCTTCGCGCAGAAACTGGAAATGGCCCGGGCGGTGAAAGCCCACGGCTATCCGATGGTGCTGAACTTCGTCACCCATCGGCACAACATCGACCAGATCGACCGCATCATCGAGCTGTGCATCGCCCTGGAGGCGGACTTCGTCGAGCTCGCCACATGCCAGTTCTACGGCTGGGCGCAACTCAATCGCGTTGGCCTGCTGCCGACCAAAGAGCAGTTGGTGCGCGCCGAACGCATCACCAACGAATACCGCGCCAAACTGGAAGCCGAAGGGCATCCGTGCAAGCTGATTTTCGTCACGCCGGACTATTACGAAGAACGCCCGAAAGCCTGCATGAATGGCTGGGGCAGTATTTTTCTGACGGTCACGCCAGACGGAACCGCCCTGCCCTGTCACGGTGCCCGACAGATGCCGGTGCAGTTTCCCAACGTGCGCGACCACAGCATGCAGCACATCTGGTATGACTCGTTCGGCTTCAACCGCTTTCGCGGTTACGACTGGATGCCCGAGCCGTGCCGCTCTTGTGACGAGAAAGAAAAAGACTTCGGCGGCTGCCGCTGCCAGGCGTTCATGCTCACGGGGGACGCCAGCAACGCCGACCCGGTGTGCAGCAAGTCGCCACAACACGGCGTGATCCTCAAGGCCCGCGAAGAAGCCGAGAGCGCCACTCAGACCATCGACCAACTGGCCTTTCGCAATGAACGAAACTCACGCCTCATCGCCAAAAGCTGAACCTTTCAGCGCTGCCAAAGCCGTGGCCGCCGGTATCGACTTTGCCGAACTGCAGGTCGGGCGGCAGGGCCTGTTCTGGAACGAGTACCGCCCCGAAGACGCGGCGTGCCGGATCTGGCACTGGCGCGATGGTGCAGCGAAATGCCTGACGCCACCGGGGTTCAGCGCGCGCAGTCGGGTGTACGAATATGGCGGCGGCGCGTTTTGTCTGACGGACGACGGTATCGTTTTCGTCAACGAGGCCGACCAGCAGTTGTATCGGCAATCACTGCAAGACGAAGCGCCCGAAAGGCTGACCTCCGGTGCGTGCCGATATGGCGATCTGCAGTTCGCCAACGGACAAGTGCTGGCGGTCGAGGAGCATCGCGATCAACACCGGCTGGTGGCAATCGATCTGTTGGATGGTGCACGTCACCTGCTGGCCGAAGGTGCTGATTTCTACTCGGCGCCGACGCTGAGCCCTGATGCCCGGCGCCTGGCCTGGATCGAGTGGAGTCGTCCGGATCAGCCATGGACAGCGACACGTTTGATGGTTGCTGAAGGCCTCGCCAACGGTGGCTTTGCCGAGGCTCGTTGTGTGGCCGGCGACGGCGTTCAAGAGTCTGTGCAACAACCGCGGTTCGATGCCGACGGTCGCTTGTATTGCCTGACGGATCGCGCAGGTTACTGGCAGCCATGGAAAGAAACTGAAAAAGGCTTGAGCCCATTGCCAAGTGCGGCCGCCGACCACGGCCCCGCGCCCTGGCAACTCGGCGGCAGCACCTGGTTGCCGCTGGGCGACGACAGTTATCTGGCCAGTTGGACCGAGGGTGGCTTTGGCCGATTGGGCATAGGCGGCGATTCCAGCGCCGATTTCACCGGCGACTACAGCCGCTTTCGCCATCTCGCCGTGGATGAGCAGTTCATCTATTGCATCGCGGCGTCGCCCGTCAGCTCAACTGCCGTCATCGCCATTGACCGCCAGAGCCGGCAAGTGCAAGTACTGGCCGGCGGCATCGCACCGCTTGCTCCCGAACAGATCAGCCGCCCGCAAACCTTGCGCTACCCAAGTGGCTCAGGCGAAGCCCACGGCTTCTTCTACCCGGCGATGACCGGCGCGGCGAAACCGCCATTGGTGGTGTTCGTCCATGGCGGCCCGACCTCGGCGTGCTACCCGATGCTCGATCCGCGTATCCAGTACTGGGCACAGCGGGGCTTCGCCGTCGCCGACCTCAACTACCGCGGCAGCAGCGGCTATGGCCGGGCCTATCGCCAGGCACTGCACCTGAGTTGGGGCGACGTGGATGTGCAAGACGCTTGCGCCGTGGTGAGTTACCTCAACGACCGTGGCTTGATCGACGGCGAGAAGGCATTCATTCGCGGCGGCAGCGCTGGCGGCTATACCAGCCTGTGCGCCCTGGCTTTTCACAACGTGTTCCGCGCTGGCGCCAGCCTGTATGGGGTCAGCGACCCGGTGGCGCTGGGGCGCGCGACCCACAAATTCGAAAGCGACTATCTGGACTGGCTGATCGGCGATCCGCAACTGGATGCCGAACGCTACGCCGCCCGCACGCCGCTGCTGCATGCCGGCAACATCCGCGTGCCGATGATCTTCTTTCAAGGAGAACTGGATGCCGTGGTCGTCCCGCAACAAACCCGCGACATGGTCACGGCGCTGCAAGACAACGGTATCCTGGTCGAAGCGCATTACTACGCCGATGAACGCCATGGCTTTCGCAAGGCCGGTAACCAGGCCCATGCGCTGGAGCAGGAGTGGTTGTTTTATCGGCGGGTGATGGACTCAGTAGACTGAAGCCTGCGCTCATTGCCGAAACGGTGGCGCCTCAATCGCGAGCCCTGCTCGCGAAGGCGGTCTACCTGCCGACGTTCTACTCAGCGCTTGGCGATGATGTACACCGCATGCACGATCCCCGGAATGTAACCGCACAACGTCAGCAGAATATTCAGCCAGAACGCCCCGCCGAATCCTACTTGCAGAAACACACCCAGTGGCGGCAACAGGATGGCGATGATGATGCGAATGAAGTCCATGGGGCAGCTCCTGATTGGGGTGGACTCGTTCGAGCCCTACAGCTAATCGACCTGTACCGTTTGTCAGGGTTCAGCCCGATTTCTCAGGCGAGTATCTCCAGACCGTGTTTGCGCACGATACTCAGCAACTTCAGCGCCATGCCACTGGGGTGCTTATCCCCTGCTTCCCATTGCTTGACCGTGGAAGCACTGGTGTTCAGGTAGCGCGCAAACACAGGTTGACTGACATTGTTGCGCTCGCGCAATGCCTTGATCTCCTGCGCGGGAATCGCATCCGGCACCCTTGCAAGACAGGATTCATCGAATTCACGCATGGTCGCTTTGCTGATTGCACCTATGGCATACAAGGCACTGGCCGATTCGTGGATCGATTCCGATAGCTCACTTTTGAATTTTTTACTCATTTGGTATCTCCACAAACTCCTTTGCATCCAGCAAACGCTGAATTTGCATTTCGGTCAGTCCACCATATGTCTTGGCCAACTCTCGCAAGTCGAGCAGATGCCTGGGACTGATATTGCTCTGATCTTTTTTTGCGTACAGGAACTGATAGACCCAATGAGCACCGCCCTTGGCCAGGATAATCGAGCGATGGCGGTTGGCATTCAAACGCTTCTTCCAGACCCCGCCACCCAAATTGTCAGCCTGACCATTGAGCATTTCGGTGAATGCCTCCCGGAGTTCGTCATCACCGATCCAGGCCTTGGCGGCCTGCATTGCGAAGCGCTTTGTCTTGAACAACCTTGGTGACATCGGCATCCCTTCCATAAAACATACCACCCAGTGGTATAGAAATCAAAACCAACGCGAAGGTAATACAGTTTCGCTGGCACCGGCACTCCCTGCCGATGCACGCTAGAAAGCCATTGATGTGCTAACCGCTCAAGCCGAAATTGCCTTTGGAAAAGGCCGGCCACAAAAAAACGCCCCACGCCAAAAGTGTCGGGCGTAGGGCGTGCGTATTACCGCGAGACGGTTCTGGAATGTGTGCAGGGCGCGCCGGATCAGACGGCAATCCCTTTGCGGCACTGCAATTGCGCGGTGCGTACTCGGGAGAAGGCACGCGCCAGGCGCAGGAGCATTTCATCGATGTTGGCGTTGCTGACATTGAGCGCAGGGGTAAAGCGCAGGCAGTCGGGTTGTGGTGCATTGAGCAACAAGCCTTCATACAGCGCGGCCTTGACCACCGCGTCGGCGGAATCGTCCGACAGCGTCAGCCCCCAAAGCAGCCCTTGTCCGCGCAACTCGCCGTGACCGTAACGATGGGCCAGACGCTCCAATCCTTCACGCAGGTGTTGACCGGCTTCTGCGATGTGTTTGAGGAAAACCTTGTCCTGCACGGTATCGAGCACCGCAAGTCCCGCCGCCGTCATCAACGCATTACCGTGATGAGTGCCTGTCACCTCGCCAATGTCGAAGCAGCAAGCCTTGCCCCTCGCCAGCAATGCGGCCAATGGCACCCCGCCGCCCAAGCCTTTGCCAAGCACGACGATATCCGCCGTGACGCCACAGGACTGTTCCGCGAGCAAGGTGCCACAACGGCCGATGCCGGTTTGCACTTCGTCAAGGATCAGCAAAATGCCGAGTTCACGGCACAAGCGTTCGACGCCCTTGAGGTAGTGCGCGGTGGCCGGGATCACGCCGGCTTCGCTCTGGATCGGCTCGAGCATGATCGCTACGGTCCGCTCATCCACGGCCGCATGCAACGCTGGCAGATCATTGAACGGGACATGACTGAAGCCTGGCAATTGCGGCTCGAAACGGTTGGCCAATGTCGAGCTGTCCGACGCCGAAATCGTCCCCAGGCTGCGGCCATGGCAACCGTTGTTGGCCACGATGATGCGCGACGCACCACCGCGATGCTGTTGACCCCATTTGCGCGCCAGTTTGATCGCCGCCTCACAGGCTTCGCTGCCGGTATTGAGCAGGTAGGCCTGATCACTGCCGGTGCTGGCACACAGATGTTCGGCGAGGCTGAGCATGCCGCGATTGTGCAGGCCGAAACCCGGATTGATCAGCAACTGAGCCTGGGATGTGATTGCATTGACCAGTACCGAAGGGCTGTGACCAAGGCTGTTGGCCCCGCCGCCCTGGGAAAAATCCAGGTACGCACGGTCATCGCTGTCCCACAACCATGAACCCTGGCCACGCACAAATATCTGTTTCGGCCGCTCGACACTGGGCATCAAGTACTCGCTGGAAAGGTTATCGCCTTGGGATGGCAGGAAGGCGTCCATGACCAGATCATCAAGACTGGGTGGACTGCGGCGCAGACTGAACAGATTCATCTGACAAAACCTCTGATGAGGTTTTTTGCCTTACCTATGTAAATACCATCGAAGCAAAGGGTATTCATCGCACTCTGTGGCCCTGTAAGCCCTGTGAATGCGGTTAGACTAGGCTCAGGCGAGGCGTTCAGCCATTTCGATTTCCCAGCATTTTCGATAAGCATTACTTATGGATTTCAAGCAACTGCGTTATTTCGTCGCGGTCTACGAAGAAGGCCACGTGGGCCGGGCCGCCGAGCGTCTGTCCATTTCCCAGCCGGCGCTGTCCCAGCAAATCCGCCACCTCGAGCAAAACCTCGAGGTGAGCCTGTTCGAGCGCAGCAGCAAACGCCTGTTGCCGACCCTCGCGGCACACACGCTGTACAACCACGCACTGCCTTTGCTCGATGGTCTGCAACGGGCACGGGAAGCGCTCGGCAACTTTAAGGGGCAGGCCCTGCGCACCCTGGCCATCGGTGTGTTGCAGACCGTGCACACCAGCCTCGTTCCGCAGATGCTCGAACGGGTGCGCAAGGCGCAGCCGCATCTGGTGGTGCAGATCTATGAACTGACCGGCCTGGAAATCGAGCGGCGACTGCTCAACGGTTCTCTGGATATCGGCATCGGCTACCTGCCGCCCCGCCAGCCTGGCTTGCATGGCGTGATGCTGTACGAAGATGAACTGACCCTGGTCATCCCGGCAGAGCATCCGCTGCGTGAATTCAAGAAAGTGTCCATGAGTCAGGCGGCCGAACTGCCGATGTTGCTGCTGGGCGAAGAATTTCAGATCAGGCAGATCTGGCAGGCACAGCTGACAAGCCTTGGTCGTCGCCCACAGGTGCAAGCCGAGCTGAACAACATGGCCGGCATCCTCGACAGCCTGCCCCACACGCGCCTGGCGACGGTATTGCCCGGTCGCTCGCAAAAGACCCATGGCAACCACGAACTGTTGTGGAAGCCCCTGAGCGAACCCCGGGTGCCGCTGAAGGTCGGTCTGGTGTGTCGGGATGTGCAACGGCAGCAGGCCTCGCTGGCATTGCTGCGGACATTGCTGGAAGAGGTGATAAACGGCCCGGACGGGCGCTTGAACAGCGCGCAGGCTCTGGATGGGACAAGCTGAAAACTTTTCTTCAGGCAAAAGAAAACCCCGCCGAAGCGGGGCTTTGCAGACTGTTTCCCTGACATCCATTTCACTCCGCCGTCCTGGCAGAATCCTACGTGTCCCTGTTGTTGCTTTGCGCTTCCTGCGCTACGTCCATGAGAAGTAGATTAGCTGTGGATCCAATTTGCATCTATGGGAGAACAGCAGCATGTTATGTAAGAGAATGCTTACATAACGTTACTTCATCAGAATTGTCCTGCATCCAGCAGAAACAACGATTCGCTACCGGCCTTCACCGACGCGCTCAACGAGTGAATGCGCGGCAGCAGGCGGGCGAAATAGAAGCGCGCCGTACCCAATTTGCTGGCGTAGAAATCGTCTTGCGCTTCCTTGCCGAAAGCTGCCTTGGCCATCAGGGCCCACATGTAGGCGTATGCCACGTAACCGAACACCTGCAGATACTCGACCGACGCCGCGCCGATTTCGTTCGGATTGCTCTTCGCACGGTCAAGCAACCACGCGGTCAGTTCATCGAGGGTGGTTACGGCGTCGTTCAGTGGCTTGGTGAACTCGGCGAGGTCCGCGCTGGCGGTTGCCGTGAAGTGGCGAATCTCGTCGGCGAACAGATTGTAGAACGCCCCGCCGCTGCCCACGATCTTGCGTCCGACCAGGTCCAGCGCCTGAATGCCGTTGGTGCCTTCGTAGATCTGGGTGATGCGCACGTCACGCACCAGCTGCTCCTGGCCCCACTCACGGATGTAACCGTGGCCGCCAAAGATCTGCTGGCCGTGTACGGTGGTTTCCAGGCCGAGGTCGGTCAGGAACGCCTTGGCCACCGGGGTCAGCAATGCCACCAGGTCTTCCGCACGCTTGCGGGTGGTGGCATCTTCGCTGAACTTGGCGGTGTCCAGTTGCATCGCCACGTAGGTGGAGAACGCACGGCCACCTTCGTTCGAGGCTTTCATGGTCAGCAGCATGCGACGCACGTCCGGGTGGACGATGATCGGGTCAGCCACTTTGTCCTTGTTCTGCGCGCCCGTTGGCGAACGGCTTTGCAGACGGTCGCGGGCGTATTCCACGGCGTTCTGGTACGAGCGCTCGCCAGTGGCCAGGCCCTGGATACCGACGCCCAGACGCTCGTAGTTCATCATGGTGAACATCGCCGCCAAGCCCTTGTTCGGCTCGCCGACCAGGTAACCCACGGCTTCGTCGAAGTTCATCACGCAGGTCGCGGACGCCTGGATGCCCATCTTGTGTTCGATCGAACCACAATTCGCCGGGTTGCGCGCGCCCAGGCTGCCATCGGCATTGACCATGAACTTCGGCACCAGGAACAGCGAAATACCTTTCGGCCCCGCCGGTGCGTCCGGCAGTTTGGCCAGTACCAGGTGAATGATGTTCTCGGTCAGGTCGTGTTCGCCGCCGGTGATGAAGATTTTGGTGCCGCTGACTTTGTAGGAACCGTCAGCCTGAGGCTCGGCCTTGGTACGGATAATCCCCAGGTCAGTACCGGCGTGCGGCTCGGTCAGACACATGGAACCGGCCCATACACCGGCGTACATGTTTGGCAGGTACGCCGCTTTCAGCTCTTCGCTGGCGTGGGCGTTGATCGACAGGCAAGCACCGGCGGTCAGCATCGGGTACAGGCCGAACGACAGGCTCGCGGAGTTGACCATTTCTTCGACCTGCGCCGAAACCGCCTTGGGCATGCCCATGCCACCGTAGGTCGGATCGCCACCGACACCGACCCAACCGCCTTCAGCGTAGGTCTGATAAGCCTGTGGGAAACCTGCCGGAGTGGTGACGGCACCGTCGGCCCAATGGCAACCTTCTTCGTCAGCGGCACGGCTCAGCGGTGCGATGCTTTTGCTGGTGACTTTGCCGGCTTCTTCCAGAATGGCTTCGACCGTTTCTGCATCCACGGTTTCAGCCAGTGCAGGCAGTTCGGCCCAGAGTTTGGCAACCTCGAAAACTTCATTGAGGACGAAGCGCATATCGCGCAGGGGCGCTTTGTAGTCAGCCATGGCAAACCTCGCAAGATCTATACAGATGATTCACAGGAAGAGTGTTTTCGTTGGGCCGAGTGTAACCCAACAACTTTTGCGACACATAGGGTCAACTCATGACTGTTTTGTTATTTTTAGTCATCAACAAAAAAGCCCGCGCAAGGCGAGCTTCTTTGTAACGGACTTTTATGACTAAAGCGCAAACAACTCCGCCGGCAGCTGCATCAGGCAATCGCTACCCGCCTCTATGGCTGCCCGATGAGCGGCAGTGCGTGGCAGCAGACGCTTGAAGTAAAACTCGTTGGTCGCCAGTTTGCCCCGGCAGAAGTCGCCATCGCCGCTGCCGGCATCGAGTTGCGCCTGAGCCACCAGCGCCATGCGCAACCACAGGTAGCCAAGGATGATGTAACCGCTGTACATCAGATAATCCACCGACGCAGCACCGACTTCGTCCGGGTTTTTCATCGCCGCCATTCCGACCCTGGTGGTCAACTCACCCCACTGCTGGTTCAGTTGATTGAGCTGCGCCACATACCCGGCCAGATGTGGATGCTCGGCGTTCGCCGCGCAGAACTTATGGACGATTTTGGTGAAGCCGCGCAGCAGCTTGCCCTGGCTGCCGAGTACCTTGCGCCCGAGCAAGTCCAGCGCCTGAATGCCGTTGGTGCCTTCATAGATCGGTGCGATCCGGCAGTCACGGACCAGTTGCTCCATGCCCCATTCGCGAATGAACCCGTGGCCGCCAAACACCTGCATGCCATGGTTGGTCACTTCCAGCCCGGTGTCGGTCATGAAGGCTTTGCAGATCGGCGTGAGGAACGCCAACAGGTCTTCGGCGTCCTGGCGCGCCGTTTCATCCGGGCTCAGGTGTGCCACGTCCAGTAGTTGCGCGGTGAAGTAGGTCAGCGCGCGATTGCCTTCGTTGAAGGCTTTCATGGTCAGCAACATCCGCCGCACATCAGGGTGCACGATGATCGGGTCGGCGGCTTTTTCCGGCGCTTTCGGGCCGGTCAGCGAGCGCATCTGCAAACGCTCGTTGGCGTACTTTATCGCGCCCTGGAAGCTCGCCTCCCCCAGACAAAGCCCTTGCATGCCAGTGCCCAGCCGCGCGTGGTTCATCATGGTAAACATGCAGTTGAGTCCCTTGTTCGGCTCGCCGATCAGGAAGCCCTTGGCCTCGTCGAAGTTCAGCACGCAGGTGGCCGAGGCCTTGATGCCCATTTTGTGTTCGATCGAGCCGCAGGACACGCCGTTGCGCTCGCCCGCTTCGCCCGTCGCATCGGGCAGGAACTTGGGCACGATGAACAGCGAAATGCCCTTGGTCCCGGCCGGTGCGTCCGGCAATTTGGCCAGCACCAGGTGAATGATGTTGGCGCTCATGTCGTGCTCGCCGGCGGAGATGAAGATCTTGCTGCCGGAGATCGCGTAGCTGCCATCGGCCGCAGGTACGGCGCGGGTCTTGATGATGCCCAGGTCAGTGCCGCAATGGGCTTCGGTCAGACACATGGTGCCGGTCCATTGGCCAGCGGTAAGCTTCTTCAAATAGGTCTGCTTCTGCGCCTCGGTGCCATGGGCGTGGATCGCCGACATCGCACCGTGGGTCAGGCCGGGGTACATGCCCCATGAGGTGTTGCTGGAACCCACCATCTCGCTGATCACCAGGCCCAGGGAGATCGGCAACCCTTGACCGCCGTAAACCGGATCCGCCGCCAGGCCATGCCAGCCGCCCTCGACATATTGGGCGAATGCCTGCTTGAAGCCCGCAGGCGTGGTGACCACGCCATTGTCGAAATGGCAGCCTTCTTCATCGCCACTGCGGTTGAGCGGCGACAGCACGTTTTCGCAGAACTTCGCCCCTTCTTCGAGGATCGCATTGACCATGTCCGGGCTGGCATCGGTGGCCCCCAGCGCCGCGTAATTGCGGTGAAAGTCGAAGACGTGGTCGATCAGAAAGCGCATGTCGCGCAAGGGAGCTTTGTACTCGGGCATGGTCATTCTCCGTCGGCAGATTTCTCCAACCTACTGCTGCCGACCACGCCTCACAATCATTTTGCGCTCGCTGAATGCGCCATCATCACTCAACCGTAGCGGTGTCCATGCGCACGGCGCCACGGCGGTTCTGCCCGAACGCCATCACGCAGTTGCGCCCGGCGCCCTTGGCGCTGTAGAGCGCCTGGTCAGCGGACTTGAGTACCTCTTCGGGGGTGCGTTGGTCGATCCGCTCCGCAACACCGATACTGACCGTCACCGACACACTCGACGCACCGGAACCGGCACGCCGCTGACGCCCCTGACTATCGTCCTGCGGGCGATTTTCCTGATTGCGCAGCTGAATGTTGTAAGTGGCGATGGACTCGCGGATGACCTCCAGGTGCGGCAGGCACTCTCCGAGGGTCTTGCCTGCAAACACCAGGGCAAATTCCTCGCCGCCATAGCGATACGCCTTACCGCCACCGCCGATTTTCGACAGCTTGCTGGCCACCAGCCGCAGCACCTGGTCACCGACGTCGTGGCCGTGGGTGTCGTTGAATTTCTTGAAGTGGTCGACGTCGCTCATGGCCAACACGTAGTTGCGCCCCAACCGTTGCAGGCGTTCATTCAGCGCACGACGGCCCGGCAGTCCGGTCAGTTCGTCGCGGAAGGCCATTTGATAGGCTTCGTGGGCAACGGCGGCGGCGATCATCAGCATCACCTGGCTACACATGATGTTCAGCGTGAACGGCAGGATGAAGGTTTTCGGCAACATCCAGAACAACCCGAGCAGCCCCACCCATTGCGCGGCATGCAGCGGTCGCGGGTTGCGCCAGTATTGCCAGGCCAGCAGCAGGAACGCAGCGATGAACACCGGATAGGACAACTGGATCAGGCTCATCCAGGCGCCATGCAAGGCAGGCCAGCGTATCTCCGACAGCCAGATCAGTAGCGCGTGTGGATAACTTTGCTCAAGCCCCAGCGCTACGCTGCCGACCGCGAGCAAGACCGCGAAGCGCGCCACCATGTCCTGGAACAGATGGGTGCGTTCCTGCCACGCCGCGAACACGCCAAACAACAGCGGCAGCAGCAGGCAACACAAATGAAAGACCACGGCGGCATCGTCACGCACCTTGCCGTTGTCGCGGTAATAGTCGGTCTGGGTGTCGAGCAGGAAGTAGGCGATGTACACCGTGACCATCAGAAACAGTTCACGCTGGCGTCGGTACACCGCGCAATAGGCGCCCCCGAGCAACAACACCAGGGTGGGCAACACGTTGAACAGCGACGTGAAGAAGACGTTCAGATCCTTGATGTAAGCAGCCGCAAGCCCCGCCAGTAACAGCACTAATGACGGCAGGAAATGACTGAAACGTACAGCAGATGAGCGCGGCAAGGGTAAAGCTCCGACCCGTCAAATCAATAGATGGCAATGTGCCCACTACTGTAACGGCAGGAAGCCCGAGTTGCTGAGTGAATTACTGAGGTATTTTTCAAAGGCCGTTCCAACCATTCATTTCACCGGCAACCTTTAAAGCAAAAAAAGCCGCTGCTCCCGAAGGAGCAGCGGCTTTTTCAAGTACTTCGTTAAGGCTTAGTAGCCCAGGTCGAAGTTCTCTTCTTTCATGTCCATCAGGTTGTTGGCGCCCGACAGCATGGTTACAACGTGAGTGCGGGTACGCGGCAGGATGCGCTGGAAGTAGAAACGCGCAGTCTGCAGCTTGGCGGTGTAGAACGCCTCTTCGGAAGTGCCGGCAGCCAGTTTCTCGGCAGCCAGACGCGCCATGTCAGCCCAGAAGTAGGCCAGGCAGGCGTAACCGGAGTACATCAGGTAATCCACGGAGGCCGCGCCGACTTCTTCGCGGTCTTTCATGGCGGCCATACCGACCTTCATGGTCAGCTCGCCCCATTCCTTGTTCAGTGCGGCCAGCGGAGCGACGAACTCCTGGACCGCTTCGTTGCCTTCGTTGGTCTGGCAGAACTTGTGGACGATCTTGGTGAAACCTTTGAGGGCCTCGCCTTGGGTCATCAGCACTTTACGGCCCAGCAGGTCGAGTGCCTGGATACCGGTGGTGCCTTCGTACAGCATCGAGATGCGGCTGTCGCGGACGTTCTGCTCCATGCCCCACTCGGCGATGAAGCCGTGGCCACCGTAGATCTGCACGCCGTGGTTGGCCGATTCGAAACCGACTTCGGTCATGAAGGCTTTGGCGATTGGCGTCATGAACGCCAACAGTGCGTCGGCTTTCTTCTTCTCTTCTTCGTCCACACCGTACTTGACGATGTCGACCTGCTTGGCGGTGAAGTAAACCATTGCACGGTTGCCTTCGGCGAATGCCTTCATGGTCAACAGCATGCGGCGTACGTCAGGGTGCACGATGATCGGGTCAGCGGCTTTGTCCGGCGCTTTCGGGCCAGTCAGCGAGCGCATCTGCAGACGGTCGCGAGCGTATTTCAGGCCGCCCTGGAAACCGACTTCAGCGTGGGCCAGGCCTTGCAGCGCAGTACCCAGGCGTGCGGTGTTCATAAAGGTGAACATGCAGTTCAGGCCTTTGTTCGCCGGGCCGATCAGGAAACCGGTAGCGCCGTCGAAGTTCATCACGCAGGTAGCGTTGCCGTGGATGCCCATCTTGTGTTCCAGGGAACCGCAGGACACAGCGTTACGCGCGCCAACCGAACCATCGGCGTTCGGCATGAACTTCGGCACGATGAACAGGGAGATGCCTTTGGTGCCAGCCGGTGCGTCCGGCAGGCGGGCCAGAACGATGTGGACGATGTTGTCGGCCATGTCGTGTTCACCGGCCGAGATGAAGATCTTGGTGCCGGAAACCTTGTAGGAACCGTCGGCCTGAGGCTCGGCCTTGGTGCGCAGCATGCCCAGGTCGGTGCCGCAGTGCGGCTCGGTCAGGCACATGGTGCCGGTCCACTCGCCGGAAACCAGCTTGGTCAGGTAAGCCTCTTGCTGTTCAGGGGTGCCGTGCTCGGAGATGGTGTTCATCGCACCGTGCGACAGGCCTGGGTACATGCCCCACGACCAGTTGGACTCGCCAACCATTTCGCTGATGGCCAGACCCAGGGACTCCGGCAGGCCTTGGCCACCGTGCTCTACGTCGTGAGCCAGGCTCGGCCAGCCACCTTCGACGAATTGCTTGTAGGCTTCCTTGAAGCCAGTCGGGGTCTTAACGCCGGACTCGCTCCAGGTGCAGCCTTCGAGGTCGCCCACGCGGTTCAGCGGAGCCAGTACCTGCTCACAAAACTTGGCGCCTTCCTCAAGAATGGCGTCAACCATGTCCGGAGTTGCGTCGGCACAAGCCGGAAGGCTCTGATAGTGCGCTTCGTAGCCGAGCAACTCGTCACGAACGAAGCGAATATCACGCAAGGGGGCCTTGTAGTCAGGCATAGCGATAAACCTCTGCTGATGTAACCGGGAATGAACGACCGCATTGATTTGTTGTTGCGATCAAACAGTTGTTTGAAACATACGTTTACGCCCAAATCTTGTCAAGCGTCGATCTTTTGCCGTTCGTCATCGCAGGATTGGACACACAGGCACGCGACAACGCAGCCGCGCTTGCGAAGCAGCCAGCCGCACCGAAAAGATTAGTTGAACAAGAAAGACTTACGCAGAAAAACGCCGCGAACAGGCGCGGCGCTGGAGGGTGCAAATTCTTTAAAGAATCAGGCGTAGGTATCGATCAACGTCCCGAGCACTTCGTCGGCTGCCTTGGCGATTTTCACGCCCAGCTCCGCCTGAATCTTGCCTTGGGCCATTTCGACCACGTTGCTGGCCAGGTCCGATTGCCGGCTGCGATCAACCGATCGCAGACGATCGACCTGCGCCTCGGAGGACTGGCTGGTGACCGAACGCTCGATCGTCGTGTTGGCGATCTGCCCGGCGGCTTGATCGACACGGTTCTGCCCCGTCTGAAGAGTGCTCAGACCGGCATAAAAAGCGGTGTTTCCTGAGATTTCCATGGGAGAACTCGTCCTTTCAAAGGATCAACAGCGGCCATTGAAGCAGAGTGGCTGGCAAAACACCCGTCAAAAACACTAATGGCACAGTGCCTTGCCATAGGCAAAGCCCCCATGCGACAAACCTCAGTCCAACAGGTCCAGTTGCAAGTGCTCGGCCACTGCCTCGGCCGTGACGACCTTGAGTTTAGGCACACGCCCCAGGCACGGTGCCGGGATACGCTCGGCAAGGGTGGCCAGGTTTTCTTCCAGCCGCGAGGTCTTGGGGTCGATAATGTTGGCCACCCAGCCCGCCAGTTGCAAACCGTCCCGGGCAATCGCCTCAGCGGTCAGCAAGGCATGGCTGATGCACCCCAGCCGCACGCCGACCACCAGGATCACCGGCAGCTTCAAAGCGATGGCCAGGTCCGACAGATTGTCCTGATCCGCCAAGGGTACGCGCCAGCCGCCAGCGCCTTCGATCAGGGTGAAGTCTGCCTGCATGCCCAGGATCTGTCGCATCGGCGTCAGCAACGACTGCACCGTCAGTGCCACGCCCGCCTCTCGCGCCGCCAGATGCGGGGCAATGGCCGGTTCGAAGGCCATCGGATTGACCTGCGTGTAGGTCAGCGGCAGCGAACACTCCGCCAGCAAGGCCAGCGCATCGGCGTTGCGCAGGCCCTTGGGCGTCACATCGCAACCGGACGCGACCGGCTTGCCCGCCGCCGTGCTCAATCCCGCCGAACGCGCCGCATGCAGCAGCCCCGCAGCGACCGTTGTTTTACCGACATCGGTATCCGTGCCGGCGATGAAATAGGCTGCGCTCATAAGGGCTTCTCCAAAACGGCGTACACCACTTGATAAGTCGCCGGCAGGCCCTGGGCCTGACGAAACTGTTCGTAAGCTTCAATCAGACCCAGAATCCGCGCCCGGCCGGTCAAGCCACCCGGCCGCCCGGGATTGAGATTGTGCGCACCCAACGCCTTGAGTTCATGGGTCAGGCTGCGCACATCCGGGTAATGCAGCACATGCGCAAGGTTTTGCAGACTGACCACATTCAAGGCGCTGGCCGCACACAACTGCTGATAAACACCAAACTCCCGGAAGCGGTTGACGTGCACCATGCCGTCGACTTCGCGCCAGCTGTCGCGCAATTCAAACAACGTCCCTACACACAGACTAGCAAACGCGAAAATGCCACCCGGTTTCAGTACTCGAAAGGCTTCACTGAGCACCGAGTCGAAGTCCGCGCACCACTGCACCGCCAGGCTGGAGAAGATCAGGTCGCAGGTCGAATCCTGCAGTGGTAAGCGCTCGGCATCGCCGGCCACGAAGTGTGTGGCGCCGCCCAATGGCCGGGCGTGGTTGAGCATGCCCTCGGCGATGTCCAGCGCCACACCGTGACTGCCCGGAAATTGCTCATCCAGGGCACGACTGAAATGCCCGGTGCCACAGCCAAGGTCCAGCCAGCGCTGCGGTACGAAGTCTTGCGGCATGCGCCCGAGCAATTGTCTGCCCACATCCCGCTGCAACTCGGCCACGCTGTCGTAGCTGGCCGCCGCGCGGGAGAATGAAGCGGCTACCTGACGTTTGTCAGGCAAGGCGCCGGGCAGGTTGGGAAGGGATAGATCAGTCATCGCCGGACTCATGCAAAAAGGCCTGGATCGCCCCCGCCACACCGTGGGGATCCTCCAGGAGAAACGCGTGGCTGGCCTGTTCAATCAGACCGATTTCGACATCCGGCAGCAATGCCAGTAACTCGCCCGCCGCTTCCACCGGCACCAGCCCGTCGAGGCCGGCGAACAGATGCAGTTGCGGACCGCGGAACGATTGCAGAGCCTGTCGTGTATCCAGTTGTGCGAGCACCTGCAGGCCACTGAGCAGCACTGGCGCGGCGGTATTCGGGGCCCCGCCGAGCAACAACCGCGACAGTCCGCGGGAGTCTTCGGCGCCTTGGGCGCAGAGTAGTGAAAAGCGTTTCAAGGTCGCGCGCGGATCGGCTTCGCATCCCGCCAGAAACGCGTCGAAGGTTTCTCCGGGCATCGCGCTTGACCATTGATCATGGGCGACAAAAGAAGCATTGCTGGCCAGGGTGAACACGCCACAGCAGCGATCGCCACGCCGGGCCGCCAACTCGCAAGCGAGCATGCCGCCGAATGACCAACCACCTAGCCAGACGTCTTGCGGCAAAGTCGAATCAAGCTCATCGAGCCACTCTTCAAGATCGCTCGACTCCAGCTCCGGCAACGGCTCTATCTCGACATGCAGGTGCTCATCCAGGCCACGCAAGGCCGCCGCCAGAGGCTCCAGCGGTGAAACGCCAAGGCCCCAGCCGGGCAGCAGAATCAAACGATCACGCATGGCTTGGCTCCGGCTTCAGTTGCTGAAAACAATCGGCCAGTCCATTTAACAATAGCTGTACCTGGGCTTCGCTGTGGGCAGCCGTCAGCGTGACCCGCAGCCGGGCGCTGCCGGCGGGTACGGTCGGCGGGCGAATCGCGGTCACCATCAACCCGCGTTCACGCAACATCTGCGAAAGGCGCACCGCGCGCCCGGCGTCACCGATCATGATCGGCTGGATCGGCGTGAAGCTGTCCATGAGTTCCAGGCCAATCTGCTCGGCACCTTTGCGGAACTGGCGGATCAGCGTCTGCAAATGCTCGCGGCGCCAGTGTTCGCTGCGCAGCAGTTCCAGGCTTTTCAACGTGGCGCAGGCCAGCGCAGGTGGCTGACTGGTGGTGTAGATGTAGGGACGGGCGAACTGGATCAGGCTTTCGATCAGTTCTTCGCTGCCAGCCACAAAGGCACCCGCCGTACCGAACGCCTTGCCAAGGGTGCCGACCAGCACCGGAACGTCATCCTGGCTCAAGCCGAAGTGTTCGACGATGCCGCCACCGTTGGCGCCCAGCGGTCCAAAACCATGGGCATCGTCGACCATCAACCAGGCGCCTTTGGCCTTGGCCTCTCGGGCCAGCGCTGGCAAGTCGGCGATATCACCGTCCATGCTGAACACGCCGTCGGTGACCACCAGCGTATTGCCAGTGGCTTTTTCCAGGCGCTTGGCCAAACTCACCGGGTCGTTGTGCAGGTAACGATTGAACCGCGCGCCGGACAACAGCCCCGCGTCGAGCAGCGAAGCATGATTGAGCCGGTCTTCGAGCACCGTATCACCCTGCCCCACCAGCGCCGTGACCGCGCCGAGGTTGGCCATGTAGCCGGTGGTGAACAGCAACGCGCGCGGGCGACCGGTCAGGTCGGCCAACGCTTCTTCCAGGGCATGGTGCGGGGAGCTATGGCCGATGACCAGATGGGATGCCCCTCCGCCCACACCCCACTTCGACGCACCGGCACGCCAGGCTTCGATCACTTGCGGATGATTGGCCAGGCCCAGGTAGTCGTTGTTACAGAACGCCAGCAACGGCTGGCCATCGACCACCACTTGCGGCCCCTGCGGGCTTTCGAGCAGCGGGCGCTGGCGGTAGAGGTTTTCGGCACGACGGGCGGCAAGGCGTGCGGCGAGATCGAAAGACATGCAGGCCTCGACTATCAAATGACACATGTCCCCTGTGGGAGCGGGCTTGCTCCGGGCGGCGATCCGACGAATACGGACTGACATTCAACATTGATGTCGACTGGACTGACGCCTTCGCGAGCAAGCCCGCTCCCACAGGGGGTTTCGCATTCCTTCAGAGGAACCGGAGCGAATTTCAGATGGCCGCGTTATAGAACTGCTCGCTGCTCTTCTGCTCCACCAGGGCCTGCTCGATCGCCGCCTGATGCACCTCGTCGGCGTGCTCTTCGCGGGCTTCCGGCAGGATGCCCAGGCGAGAGAACAGTTGCATGTCCTTGTCAGCCTGCGGGTTGGCGGTGGTCAGCAGTTTTTCGCCGTAGAAAATCGAGTTGGCGCCGGCAAAGAACGCCAGGGCCTGCATCTGCTCGTTCATGGCTTCGCGGCCGGCGGACAGGCGCACGTGGGATTGCGGCATCAGGATGCGCGCGACGGCGAGCATGCGGATGAAGTCGAACGGGTCGACGTCATCGGCATTTTCCAGCGGCGTACCGGCGACTTTCACCAGCATGTTGATCGGCACCGACTCCGGATGCTCCGGCAGGTTGGCCAGCTGGATCAGCAGGTTGGCGCGGTCGTCCAGCGACTCGCCCATGCCGAGGATGCCACCGGAACAGATCTTCATCCCCGACTCACGCACATAGGCCAAGGTTTGCAGGCGCTCGCTATAGGTGCGGGTGGTGATAATGCTGCCGTAGAACTCCGGCGACGTGTCGAGGTTGTGGTTGTAGTAGTCGAGACCGGCCTTGGCCAGTGCTTCGGTCTGATCCTGATCCAGGCGACCGAGGGTCATGCAGGTTTCCAGGCCCAGGGCTTTCACGCCTTCGACCATCTTCAGAACATACGGCATGTCCTTGGCCGACGGGTGCTTCCACGCCGCGCCCATGCAGAAGCGGGTCGAACCGATGGCCTTGGCGCGAGCGGCCTCTTCAAGGACCTTCTGCACCTCCATCAGTTTTTCTTTTTCCAGGCCGGTGTTGTAGTGACCGGACTGCGGACAATATTTGCAATCTTCCGGGCAGGCGCCGGTTTTGATCGACAGCAGGGTCGACACCTGGACGCGGTTGGCGTCGAAATGCGCACGGTGCACCGACTGCGCCTGGAACAACAGGTCATTGAATGGCTGAACGAAGAGTGCTTTGACTTCGGCCAAAGTCCAGTCATGACGCAGGGTTGCAGTGGTGCTGGCGCTCATGGGCGTTTCCTTTGAATTATGCTTTGGCATGCGGTTGGGTAATGGAATGTCACAGCCGCTTCACAGATGTTTCGGCATATTTAAGGAAGAGCGATGCGCTGTCAACCACGATACGAAGGGCAGGTTTACATCTGGTTAAAAAACAAACAATCGTGCCTTTTGTGCGATGAATCGGCCGACGGTATCCCTCCTGTCTGCACGGCCTGCGAAATCGAGCTGCCCTGGCTCGGCGATCACTGTCTGGCCTGCGCCCTGCCGCTCCCGGCCCCGGGCCGCACCTGCGGCCATTGCCTGAAGCAGCCACCGGCCTTTGAACAGGTGATTGCGCCTTGGACCTACAGCTTTCCGGTAGACAGCCTGATCACCCGCTTCAAACACAACGCCAAGTGGCCGTTTGGCCGCCTGCTCGGCGAACTTCTTGCTCAATACCTGCAACATCGCTTCGAAGACGACCTGCCGCGCCCCCATGCGCTGATTCCGGTCCCGTTGGCCATCCGACGCCTGCGCCAGCGCGGGTTCAATCAGGCGGCGATGCTGGCTAACTGGCTGAGTGCGAGTCTCGATATCCCTTGCGACGAACGGTTGCTGCTACGCCACCAGGACACCGACGCCCAACAGGCCTTGAACGCCCAAGCCCGCCGAAAGAACCTGTGCAACGCTTTCTCCCTGGCACCCGGCGCCGTCGTCAAAGGCTTGCACCTGGCGCTGGTCGACGATGTACTGACCACCGGCGCCACGGCCCAGGCCCTGGCTCGCCTGCTGATGGACGCCGGTGCGGCGAGGGTCGACGTCTATTGCCTGGCCCGTACGCCCAAACCCGGCGAAACACCCTGACTTGACTCGCGCGACCCAAGCGGCCAACTTCCTGACCATCGTCACCACTCAAAGCGACTTGTCATGTCTTTGCCCACCTTACTGTCCCAGCACATCGTCCGCCGTCCGCAGCGCATCGCCCTGCTGCAGCACATCGCCGAACAAGGCTCGATCACCCGGGCGGCCAAAAGCGCGGGCATGAGCTACAAGGCCGCCTGGGATGCGATCGATGAGCTGAACAACCTGGCGCAGAAACCGCTGGTGGAGCGGATTGTCGGCGGCAAGGGCGGCGGCGGTGCGCGACTGTCCAACGAAGGCGAGCGGGTGTTGCGCCTGTACCAGAAGCTGCAAGCCTTGCAGGCCCAGGTGCTGGAAGCCGCTGAAGACGCGAGCGATCTGGACCTGCTCGGGCGCCTGATGCTGCGCACGAGCGCGCGCAACCAGTTACACGGCAAGGTGGTGGCGATTGAACCTCAGGGGCGCAACGACCTGATTCGCCTTGAAGTCGCCGAAGGCCTGATCGTCGCCGCGCAAATCACCCACGACAGCACCGAGCGCCTGGAGCTGCAAATCGGCACCGATGTCGTGGCATTGATCAAGGCCGGCTGGCTCGACGTACTGCAAACTGACACCGTCGAAACGCCTGGAAACAATTGCCTCAGGGGCATCATCGAAAAAGTCCTCGACGCCGATGACGGCCCCAGCGAAGTGCGCATCACCCTGGCCAACGGTCTGACCCTATGCGCCCTGGTCGAACCGAGTCTTCTGCAAGCATCGGAGTTGACCTGCGGCAAGCCGGTGCGCGTGGAGTTCTCGCCGTCCCGGGTTCTACTGGGCACGCCGCTTTAAGCAAACTGCAACAAAAGGTTCATTACTCATCTTTAAGGTGTCTGCAAAATCCGCAGGGAGCCTGAAATGAGCCTATTAGAAGAAAACCAGTCCACCGACCTCGAAAACATGGTCGGCCTCAGCCGTCGCGGCTTCATCAGCGCAGGTGCCCTGTGCGGCGCTGCGATGTTCCTCGGCGGCAATCTGCTGAGCCGCAGCGTGATGGCCGCCAGTGTCAGCGCCGGTAACAGCCAGTTGTTGGGCTTCGACAGCATTGCCGCCGCCACCAGCGACTCCATCACCCTGCCACCTGGCTACAAGTCCTCGGTACTGATCAGCTGGGGCCAGCCTCTGCACAAGGACGGTCCGGCGTTCGACCCGAGCGGCAACGGCAGCGCCGAACATCAGGAAGTCCAGTTCGGCGACAACAACGACGGCATGAGCCTGTTCGAATTTCCGGGCGAAAAAGACCGGGCGCTGATGGCGATCAACAACGAATACACCAACTACCGTTACCTCTACACCCACGGCGGCATGCCGCAATCGGCCGAAGAAGTGCGCAAGGCGCTGGCCTGTGAAGGTGTGTCGGTGATTGAAGTGCAGCGCAAGAACGGCCAATGGCATTTCGTCCAGGGCTCGCGCTACAACCGCCGCATTCACGGCAACGCACCCATCACCCTGAGCGGCCCGGCCGCCGGACATGCCCTGCTCAAAACCAGCGCCGATCCACAGGGCAAGAATGTCCTGGGCACCTTCCAGAACTGCGCCAACGGCAAGACACCGTGGGGCACCTATCTGACCTGTGAAGAGAACTTCACCGACTGCTTCGGAAGCAGCAACGCCGAGCAGAAATTCGACCCGGCGCAAAAACGCTACGGCGTGGTGGCCACCAGCAAAGAGATCAACTGGCACCAGTACGACGAGCGCTTCGACATGGCCAAGAACCCCAACGAGCTGAACCGTCACGGCTGGGTGGTGGAGATCGATCCGTTCGATCCGAAGTCGACGCCGGTCAAACGCACGGCCCTGGGCCGCTTCAAACACGAAAACGCCGCCCTGGCCGAAACCGCCGACGGTCATGCCGTGGTGTACATGGGCGACGATGAGCGCGGTGAGTTCATCTACAAATTCGTCAGCCGCGACAAGATCGACCACAAGAACCCCAAGGCCAACCGCGACATCCTCGACCACGGCACCCTGTACGTAGCGCGTTTCGATGCCGGCGACGGCAACGTCGATCACCCGAAAGGCCAGGGCGAATGGATCGAACTGACCCATGGCAAAAACGGCATCGATGCCAGCAGCGGCTTTGCCGATCAGGCCGAAGTGCTGATCCACGCCCGCCTGGCTGCCAGTGTGGTGAAAGCCACCCGCATGGACCGCCCGGAATGGATCGTGGTCAGCCCCAAGGATGGCCAGGTTTACTGCACGCTGACCAACAACGCCAAACGCGGCGAAGACGGGCAACCGGTGGGCGGGCCGAACCCGCGCGAGAAGAACGTCTACGGGCAGATCCTGCGCTGGCGCACCGAGCGTGACGATCACGGCTCGAAAACCTTTGCCTGGGACCTTTTCGTCGTCGCCGGTAATCCGGGGGTTCACGCCGGCACACCCAAAGGCGGATCGTCGAACATCACGCCACAGAACATGTTCAACAGCCCGGACGGTCTGGGCTTCGACAAGGCCGGACGCTTGTGGATTCTCACCGATGGCGATTCGAGCAACGCCGGAGACTTTGCCGGCATGGGCAACAACCAGATGCTCTGTGCCGACCCGGTAACCGGCGAGATTCGCCGCTTCATGGTTGGCCCGGTAGGTTGTGAAGTGACAGGGATCAGCTTCTCGCCGGATCAGAAAACCCTGTTTGTCGGGATTCAGCATCCGGGTGAAAACGGCGGCTCGACTTTCCCCGAGCACCTGCCCAACGGCAAGCCGCGCTCTTCGGTGATGGCGATTTCGCGGGAAGATGGCGGGATCGTCGGCGCCTGACAGGGCCTCTTCGCGGGCAAGCTCGCTCCCACTTTGGATTGTCGGTGTGCATGCGATCGGCGGCACACCAGAGATCTCCTGTGGGAGCGAGCTTGCTCGCGATGGCGTCAGCCCAGACACCACACATCTCAGTCCAACCACTAAAACCGCGCCGTCTGCGCTACCATGCCTGGCCGGACGCAGCAGCCTGCTGCGCGCAGGAGTCAGCATGGCCCACCCGTTTGAAACCCTCACCCCAGACCTCGTGCTCGATGCCGTTGAAAGCATCGGCTTTCTCAGCGACGCGCGCATCCTGGCCCTCAACAGCTACGAGAACCGCGTCTATCAGGTCGGTATCGAAGACGCCGAGCCGCTGATCGCCAAGTTCTACCGGCCGCAACGCTGGAGCAACGAAGCGATTCTGGAAGAGCACCAGTTCACCGCCGAACTCGCCGACTGCGAGGTGCCAGTCGTGGCGCCGTTGATCCACAACGGTGAAACCCTGCACGAACACAAAGGATTCCGCTTCACCCTGTTCCCCCGCCGTGGCGGCCGCGCACCGGAACCGGGCAACCTCGACCAGTTGTATCGCCTGGGCCAGTTGCTCGGACGCCTGCATGCGGTCGGCTCGACTCGGCCGTTCGAGCACCGTGAAGCGCTGGCGGTAAAGAACTTCGGCCATGACTCGCTGGCCACGTTGCTCGATGGCAACTTCATCCCCCGCAGCCTGCTACCGGCCTACGAATCGGTGGCCCGCGATCTGCTCAAGCGTGTGGAAGATGCCTACAGCAACACGTCGCACCAGAACATCCGCATGCACGGTGACTGCCACCCCGGCAACATGATGTGCCGCGACGAGATGTTCCATATCGTCGACCTTGACGACTGCCGCATGGGCCCGGCGGTGCAGGACATCTGGATGATGCTCGCCGGCGACCGTCAGGATTGCCTGAGCCAGTTGTCGGAACTGATGGACGGCTACAACGAGTTCCACGACTTCAACCCCCGTGAACTGGCCTTGATCGAACCGCTGCGCGCCTTGCGCCTGATGCACTACAGCGCCTGGCTCGCCCGCCGCTGGGAAGACCCGGCCTTCCCCCGCAGTTTCCCTTGGTTCGGTACCGAACGGTATTGGGGGGATCAGGTGTTGGCGTTGCGCGAGCAATTGGCGGCGCTCAACGAAGAGCCGTTGAAGCTGTTTTAATCGAAAATCAAAAGATCGTCCGAACGCGGCCCGAGCCTTCGGCAGCTCCTACAGGGCGAATATGTTTTCTCTGTAGGAGCTGCCGAAGGCTGCGATCTTTTTTCTGACACGACACATCTATACAACCACCTTACAATCCCCTCTTTGTTAGCTGCCTAAGCAAGGATTCTGCATGCAAGCCGCCAACCCGCGTCGCGGGTACATTCTAGGCCTGAGTGCCTACATCATCTGGGGACTTTTCCCCCTCTACTTCAAAGCCATCGCCAGTGTGCCCGCCGTGGAAATCATCATTCACCGGGTACTGTGGTCGGCGCTGTTCGGCGCCTTGTTGCTGATGGTCTGGAAGCATCCCGGCTGGTGGCGCGAACTGCGAGAAAACCCGCGGCGGCTGGCGATCCTGGCCCTGAGCGGTGCGCTGATCGCAGCCAACTGGCTGACCTACGTCTGGTCGGTGAACAACGGACGCATGCTGGAGGCCAGCCTGGGTTACTACATCAACCCCTTGGTGAACGTGTTGCTGGGCATGCTGATTCTTGGCGAACGGCTGCGGCGCATGCAATGGATTGCCGTCGGTCTGGCGGCTGTCGGTGTGGCGCAACAGGTCTGGCAAGTCGGCAGCCTGCCATGGGTGTCGCTGGTGCTGGCACTGACCTTCGGTTTCTATGGCCTGATTCGCAAGCAGGCGCCCGTCAAGGCGCTGCCGGGGCTGGTGGTGGAAACCTGGATGCTAGTGCCGATTGCACTTGGCTGGTTGCTGCTCAATCCGACGGCCAGCAGCGCCCAGGCCGAATTCTGGACCACGTCCCAGGCTTGGTGGCTGGTCGCCGCCGGCCCGATCACGCTGGTGCCGCTGGTCTGTTTCAACGCTGCTGCAAGGCATTTGCCCTACACGACACTGGGCTTTCTCCAGTATCTGGCCCCGACACTGGTGCTGCTGCAAGCAGTCCTGCTGTTTGGCGAACACCTGTCGTCCAGCACCTTGGTAGCGTTCATGTTTATCTGGGCCGGCCTGGCGGTTTACAGCATCGATGCGTGGATAAGTTTGCGCCGCCGCAGCTGATCAAAAAACGCACAAAAGCCTGCAGGCCACGTCTTCCGTGGCCTGCATCATTCCTTCCCAAGGTTATCCACAGCGTGATCCCCGCCGTTTGTGCGCAAGTATCTGAAACTGCTGGTTTTTTGATCAGAACCTGAAAACCCCCGGTCGGCGTGGCCTGGCGAGGTGTCTCTACAGGTTATCCACAGGCCGGTGCACGTTTAACTTGGATAACCTGATCAGGGTTCACTGCGCAGCACCAACTCGACCATCAGGTCGTCAGCCAGGGTTTCCAAGCGCGATTGCAGTACGTCCAGCGACAGCGTCAGCGGGACCGCGAGAATCGCTTCGGCATGGAACAGCGGCTCGCTGCTCATTGGTGCCGGACGCACTTCGGTGACCAGCCGTTCCAGATTCACCCCCTGCTCGCTCAGCAAGCGCGTGATGTCACGCACGATCCCCGGGCGATCATTGCCCACCAGTTCCATGGCAATCGGTTTCCAGGTGCAGGATTGTTCGATACCGCTTTCTGCGATCAATACGCGAATGCCATGAGCGGACAAGCTCTGCAAGGCATCGACCAGTTCGTCGTAGGCCTCGGCCGGCACCCCCACCCGAAGAATCCCGGCGAATTGTCCCGCCATACGCGACATGCGGCTTTCCAGCCAGTTGCCGCCGTGCTCGGCAATGCATTGGGCAATGCGCTCGACTTGCCCGGGTTTGTCCGGAGCAAAAACAGTGAGTACGAGGTGGTCCATGGCACAGCCCTCTTGTCATGACTTTTGTTATAGAGAACCAAGTATAGGCAAGGGTTGGATGGTGCCTGGGCAGATCCGAAATCAAAGGTGTATCGACTGGCCTCTTCGCGGGCAAGCCCGCTCCCACAGGGTCATGCGCTGTCCTTGTGGGAGCGGGCTTGCTCGCGAATGAAGGCACCGACGATCTGACCGACCCAACAAATCGTGTACAACTTTTGATATTTAGCTGGAACAATCCAATGGTTTTTTGAGAACATCACGCTCCCCGACGTGACCGCAATGCGTCATGGGGTCGCAGAACGACGTAATTAGTCTAATTTTCACAACCGCAATTCATCATGTAGTATGCCGCAGCGAGCACTACATAACGTTGGATCGATGTCTGCCGCAGGCACGTTCGCAACCCTGAAAGCCCTGTCAGCAAGGCCCCAAGCCGTTGATTGGTCCCAACCCAGCCGCCTGTCATGGGCATGTACTGGTAGAGGGGTTTGTGGTTTAAATGGCCAAAGGCTTCATTGTTAAATTGAAGAGCTGAAAAGCGAAATAGCTGAGCAGAGTGAGGCAAGCAATGACTGAACACGTTCAAGTCGGTGGCCTGCAGGTCGCCAAAGTCCTGTTCGACTTCGTGAACAACGAAGCCATTCCCGGAACCGGCCTCACCGCCGATCAGTTCTGGGCCGGTGCCGACAAGGTCATTCATGACCTGGCGCCGAAGAACAAAGCCCTACTCGCCAAACGCGATGATTTCCAGGCTCGCATCGATGGTTGGCACCAATCCCGTGCCGGTCAAGCGCATGACGCCGTGGCCTATAAAGCCTTCCTGCAAGAGATCGGTTATCTGCTGCCAGAAGCGGCCGATTTCCAGGCAACGACGCAAAACGTCGACGAAGAAATCGCCCGCATGGCCGGCCCGCAGCTCGTGGTGCCGGTGATGAATGCCCGTTTCGCCCTCAATGCCTCGAACGCCCGTTGGGGTTCGCTGTATGACGCGCTCTACGGCACCGACGCCATCAGCGAAGCTGACGGCGCGGAAAAAGGCAAAGGCTACAACAAAGTTCGCGGCGACAAGGTCATCGCCTTCGCCCGTGCCTTCCTCGACGAAGCGGCGCCATTGGCGGCTGGCTCCCACGTCGATTCCACCGGCTACAAGATCGTTGACGGCAAACTGGTGGTCGCCCTTAAAGGCGGCAGCAACACCGGCCTGCGCAACGACGCACAACTGATCGGTTTCCAGGGCAATGCCTCTGCACCGACCGCGATCCTGCTGAAAAACAACGGCCTGCATTTCGAAATCCAGGTCGACGCCAGCACCCCGGTCGGCCAGACCGACGCGGCCGGCGTCAAAGACATCCTGATGGAAGCCGCGCTGACCACCATCATGGACTGCGAAGACTCGGTTGCCGCCGTCGACGCCGATGACAAAGTGGTGATCTACCGCAACTGGCTCGGCCTGATGAAGGGCGATCTGTCGGAAAACGTCGCCAAGGGCGGTCAGACCTTTACCCGTACCATGAACGCCGACCGCACCTACACCGCTGTCGATGGCAGTGAACTGAGCCTGCACGGTCGTTCGTTGCTGTTCGTGCGCAACGTCGGTCACCTGATGACCATCGATGCGATCCTAGACAAAGACGGTAACGAAGTGCCGGAAGGCATTCTCGATGGCTTAGTGACTTGCCTGGCATCGATGCACAACCTGAACGGCAACACTTCGCGCAAAAACACCCGCACCGGCTCGATCTACATCGTCAAGCCGAAGATGCACGGCCCGGAAGAAGCGGCGTTCACCAACGAGCTGTTCGGTCGCATCGAAGACGTGCTGGGCCTGCCGCGCAACACCCTCAAAGTCGGGATCATGGACGAGGAGCGTCGTACCACGATCAACCTCAAGGCCTGCATCAAGGCGGCGAGCGAGCGTGTGGTGTTCATCAACACCGGTTTCCTCGACCGCACCGGCGACGAAATCCACACCTCCATGGAAGCCGGCCCGATGGTGCGCAAGGCGGACATGAAGGCGGAAAAATGGATCGGTGCCTACGAGAACTCCAACGTCGATATCGGTCTGAGCACCGGCCTGCAAGGTCGCGCACAGATCGGTAAAGGCATGTGGGCCATGCCTGACCTGATGGCGGCGATGCTCGAACAGAAAATCGCTCACCCGATGGCCGGTGCCAACACCGCCTGGGTACCATCGCCGACCGCTGCTGCGCTGCACGCGCTGCACTACCACAAAGTTGACGTGTTCGCCCGTCAGGCCGAACTGGCCAAGCGTGCCCACGCTTCGGTGGACGACATCCTGACCATCCCGCTGGCGGTGAACCCGCAGTGGACCGCCGAACAGATCAAGAACGAACTGGACAACAACTCCCAGGGCATTCTCGGTTACGTAGTGCGCTGGATCGACCAGGGCGTCGGCTGTTCGAAAGTGCCGGACATCAACGACGTCGGCCTGATGGAAGACCGTGCCACGCTGCGTATTTCCAGCCAGCACATCGCCAACTGGCTGCGCCATGGCATCGTCACCGAAGACCAGGTCATGGAAAGCCTCAAGCGCATGGCGCCGGTGGTTGACCGTCAGAACGCCGGCGACGCGCTGTACCGCCCGCTGGCCCCGAACTTCGACAGCAACATTGCCTTTCAGGCGGCGGTTGAACTGGTGGTCGAAGGCACGAAGCAGCCGAACGGCTACACCGAGCCGGTCCTGCACCGTCGTCGTCGCGAGTTCAAGGCGAAGAACGGGTTGTAACCAGCTGTCTTCACAGCAATCCCCCGGTTGAAAAACCGGGGGATTTTTGTTTCAACTTCCAGCAAATGCAGGGCTACCTCCTGTAACGCAACGCGTTTGCAGCGATGCAATGGCCTATTCTCGACGCATTCATGAACAAGGCAATTCCGAGGACCGTGATTACGAGAGCAAACAGCTTTTCGCCACCAATGGGTTCGTCGAGTACATGCCACGAGGTCAAGATGCCCGATATCGGAACAATCACTGACAATGGTGCAACCTGGCTCGCCGGATACTTCTCAATCATTCGGTTCCACACCCAATACCCGAATACCGTCGCCACATAGGCCTGAAACAGGACAGATGCCAACACCGGAGCGGTCATGTCCGTTAGCAACGACTGGAAAGGGGCTGCGCCTTTGACCCAGTAAGTCATCAGATATAGAGGAGGTGTTGCATACAGACTCGACCAAACGACAAAGGAAAATATATCAACAACTTTGCTTCTCTTGACCAACACATTGCAAAGACTCCAGAACAATGCGCCGAGCAATACCAGAAAAAGTCCAAAGCTTTCGGCATCGCCGTCCGTTACATGAATAATAAACATCAGTCCAACCAACGCCATGAGAATGCCAGCCACCTGTATTACCGTCATTTTCTCGCCAAACAGAAGTACTCCCCAGATGACTGTGAAAAAAGCACTGAATTGCAAGAGCAAAGATGTCACGCCGGCACTGACGCCAAGAAACATGCCATAGTTCATCAGCCAGCACATTCCGATACCAAACAACAAACCGTAGACGATAGTTACAAATGTACTGATACCCTTGGGTTTGGGGAGGAAAAACACCAACGGTAATGCACAGAAAGTAAAACGCAATGCTGTCAATATGAAGGGATCGATACCGTCAAGACTGATACCAATTACCGTAAAATTGCTACCCCACATCACTGTCACACCGATAACAAGTACAAGATCGCGAAACTCCATTTTCTTTATCATATCGTCCTCATTGTGATACACAGCCACACAATCCAGGAAGAGTAATGACCTGACCTTTACCGGAGTTTTATCCACAGGAATTAGCCGAAGCCTGAATACACGACTGCCATCGGCATACTCAAGCCGCTAACATTTAAGAGTCAAACTGGCAACCTGGATAGTGCTACGACAGATTTTATTGAACCAAGCGCGACATCAAATAAATGCCTGCATTAGCCCTCAAGAACTGAACGATAACTGAAACACAGGAAGAAAAAACAAGCTATTTGTGAGTAGCTTTTTCGCGGGCAAGTTAGATAAATTCAATTACAAGTAAAAACCAACAAAACAACTCAAGCCTGTAATTAATAATTACAGGCTTGAGTTACTTAATGCCCAGCTCGCGTTTTACCAGTGTCACCAGATGGCTGGCATCAATCGGCTTGAGCAAAAAATCCACCACGCTCATATGCATCGCGGCGATCGCATCCTTCACGTCGGCGTCACCCGAGACAATGATGATCGGCAATGCCGCCCTTACCGATTCGCGTACCTGACGAATCAGTTCCAGACCGTCAATGTGGCCCATTCGCAAGTCGGTGATCATTAAACCGATCGAGGTTTTTTTGATCTCAGCCTCGGTCACCAGCATCTTGAGTGCCGCTTCTCCGCTGGCCGCCGTTATGCAGTTGATGCCCTCCAACGCGAGGATCTCTGACAGCAGTTCCCGGGCGTCTTTATCGTCGTCGACGATCAGCACTCGTTGCAGCGGCAGGTCAGGCTCCAGCATGACGGCACTTAGCGCTTCGCGCTCGGCGTCGCTCAAAATATCGTGGTCGGACATGGCGTTCTCTACATGTTCAATTCAATTCCCTAGCACAGTTAAGAGACATCGCTAAGCTGACCACCAATGTGCACTCCGGCAGATAATTTTCCAATAGGGGAGCAGAGAGGTTTTTCGCACACTTGCGTAGGCTTCTTCCGACATTTCAGGGCGCTAACCGCCTACCTAGACTTACGTCCAATGGGCACCCCGACCGTAGGGGTCGACCATGTCCATGTCACCCGACCACAACAATTCAAAAAAGACTGCGGTAATGGTTATGAGTAAAGCGGACGCCTTCACACAGGCAGGGAAAACCGCGGTGTTGCAGAACATCCAGGGCACGTTGCAATTCCTTCAGCGCTTCCCGCCCTTCAACCAGATGGAACACGCTCACCTGGCGTATCTGGTCGAGCAATGTCAACTGCGTTTTTATGCCCCGGGCGAGAGCATCATCAAACCCGCCGACGGGCCGGTCGAGCACTTCTATATCGTCAAGCAAGGCCGGGTCGTGGGCGAGCGTCCGCATACGGCAAAAGGTGGCACCGAAACGGTCTTCGAGATCACCACCGGCGAGTGTTTCCCCCTCGCGGCGTTGCTGGGTGAACGGGCGACCCGCACCGAGCACCTGGCCGGCGAAGACACCTTCTGCCTGCAACTGAACAAGCCGGCGTTCATCCGCCTGTTTTCGCTATCGGACACTTTCCGCAACTTCGCCCTGCGCTGCGTCAGCAGTCTGCTGGATCAGGTCAACCAACAAGTGCAGCAAAAAGCCGTGGAAACCCTCGGCACCCAGTATTCGCTCAATACCCGTCTGGGCGAGTTGGCTATGCGCCACCCGGTGACATGCACCCCGCGGACACCATTGCGCGAAGCCGTGACGTTGATGCACGAACAACAGGTCGGCAGCATCGTGGTGGTCGACGAACACAAGGCGCCACTGGGGATTTTCACCCTGCGCGACCTGCGTCAGACCGTAGCCAACGGCAGCAGTGATTTCAACGAAGCCATCGAAGGGCACATGACCCGGGCGCCGTTCTTCCTGTCGCCGGATCACAGTGCATTCGACGCGGCGATTGCCATGACCGAGCGTCACATCGCCCATGTCTGCCTGGTCAAGGACCAGCGCTTGTGCGGCGTGGTTTCCGAGCGCGACCTGTTTTCCCTGCAACGGGTCGACCTGGTGCACCTGGCGCGCACTATCCGCAATGCCCAGAAAGTGGAAAACCTGGTGGCGCTGCGGGGCGAAATCGGTCAACTGGTCGAGCGCATGCTGGCCCACGGCGCGTCTTCGACGCAGATCACCCACATCATCACCTTGCTCAACGACCACACCGTGTGCAGGGTGATCGAACTGACCCTCGCCGAAAGAGGCGACCCCGGTGTGCCGTTCAGCTGGCTGTGTTTCGGCAGCGAAGGCCGTCGCGAGCAGACCCTGCACACCGATCAGGACAACGGCATTCTGTTCGAAGCCAGCGACGCGGCACAAGCCGCCGAGATTCGCGGCAAGCTGTTGCCCATTGCCCAGCAGATCAACCAGAGCCTGGCGCTGTGCGGCTTCACCTTGTGCAAGGGCAATATCATGGCCAGTAACCCCGAACTGTGCCTGTCCCGCGCCGAATGGGCACGGCGCTTTGCGGCGTTTATCCGCGAGGCAACCCCGGAAAACCTGCTGGGTTCGAGCATTTATTTCGATTTGCGCGTGGTCTGGGGCAGCGAGCAAGGCTGTGAGCAGTTGCGCCGGGGCATTCTCGACCAGGTCGGCGACAACCGCTTGTTCCAGCGCATGATGGCCGAGAATGCGCTGCGCAATCGACCGCCCGTAGGGCGTTTCCGCGACTTCGTGCTGGCGCGCAAAAATGGCGAGAAGGCCACCCTGGACCTGAAGATCCAGGGCCTGGCACCCTTTGTCGACGGCGCCCGGTTGCTGGCCCTGGTCCACGGTATCGAAGCGAACAACACGCTGGAGCGCTTTCGCCAGTTGGTCGACAAGGAGATCATCGATCCCCTGGACGGCGCCGCGTACGAAGAGGCCTATCACTTCATCCAGCAAACCCGCATGCAGCAACACCAACTACAGACCCGGGAGAATTTTCCTTACTCGAATCGGGTCGATCCCGACAGCCTCAATCATCTGGACCGACGCATCCTGCGTGAGTCCCTGCGCCAGGCACAACGCCTGCAAAGCAGCCTGGCCTTGCGGTATCAGTTATGAGCCTGTTTTCGTGGCTGCGCCCGCCGAGCCTCACCCTGCCCGCCGACCTGCAACATCGGCTGGAGCAATTACCTACGGCGGCCGACCTGACTGAGTCCAGCCTGCGCGAACAGCGCTGGGTGGTGCTCGATCTGGAAACCACCGGCTTGAACCTGAACAAGGACCACGTGGTGTCCATCGGCGCGGTGGTGATCGAGGACGGGGCCATCGACTTTCGCCAAATGTTCGAACGCACCCTGCAATATCCGCAAGTGAAACTCGGCCCCAGCGTGCTGATACATGGCATTGGCCCCAGCGCCATTGCGGCGGGCAGCGAACCGGCAGAAGCACTGCTCGACCTGATGGAGTACATCGGGGACAGTCCGGTACTGGCCTTCCACGCGCCGTTTGACCAGCACATGCTCGGCCGTGCATTGAAAGATCACCTGGGTTTCAAATTGCAGCATCCGTTTCTGGATGTGGCGGATATTGCGCCGCTGCTATGTCCCCAGGCGCACATTCGCGAGGCCGGGCTGGACGACTGGATCGACTGGTTCAAGCTCGAAGTCTTCGAGCGCCACCACGCCAGCGCCGACGCCCTGGCCACCGCCGAACTGATGATGATCCTGTTCAGCCGTGCGCGACAGCAGCAGATTCACAGCCCGTTGAACCTGCAACAGCGCTTGAATCAGTGGAAACGCCGGCAGCAGGCGCCGTCCTTCTAATAGCAATTTGTCACTGTAGGAGCTGCCGAAGGCTGCGATCTTTTGATTTTGATTCTTCAAGATCAAAAGATCGCAGCCTTCGGCAGCTCCTACGGGGTTTTGCGCCAGCACTAACCACCCGACCAACGCCAATTGCTTACCTCCCTCGCCTCTGCCACAATCGCGAACAGTTCTCGTTAGTTAATACTTCCCAATCGGTGATGCGGCGTGTCGTCAGTCCCAAGCCCCCAAAGTGAGCTCGTCGGTGCGTTATATCGCGACCATCGCGGTTGGCTATTGGCCTGGCTTCGACGCAACGTCGCCTGCCCGCAGCGGGCCGAAGACCTGAGCCAGGACACTTTCGTGCGTTTGCTGGGCCGTGAAGAGCTGAAGGTACCGCGCGAGCCCCGGGCGTTCCTGGTGGCGATCGCCAAGGGCCTGCTGTTCGATTATTTCCGCCGTGCCGCGCTGGAACAGGCCTACCTCACCGAGCTGATGCTGATTCCCGAAGCCGAACAACCGTCGGTGGAAGAACAGCAAATGATCCTCGAAGACCTGAAAAACATCGACCGCCTGCTCGGCAAGCTTTCCAGCAAGGCCCGGGCGGCGTTCCTCTACAACCGTCTCGACGGCCTCGGCCATGCAGAAATCGCCGAGCGCCTCGGTGTATCGGTGCCGCGGGTGCGCCAGTACCTGGCTCAAGGCATTCGCCAGTGCTACATCGCGCTGTATGGTGAGCCGACATGAATCCGCTCGGTTCCAAACCGGTATCGGCCAACGTGCTGGACGCGGCGATTGCCTGGCAGTTGTCCATGGACTGCGCCAACCCGATAGAACGTGAAGAGTTCGCCAAGTGGCACGCGTCCCACGAAGAGCACGCCCGCGCCTGGCGCCAGTTGGGTATGCTCGACCAGCGTTTCAGCGTGGCCAGCGGCCCGGCCCGCACGGCCTTGCTGCAATCGCGCGAAGGCATCCGCCGGCGAGTGCGCAAGCTTGGCAACGGTTTCGCCAGTATCGTTGCCATGATCGGCCTGGCCCTGTTCGCCGGGGATCGTTACCTGCCGATCGACTATTGGCTGGCCGACCAGCGCACCGCCGTTGGCGAGCAGCGCACCCTGCGTCTGGCTGACGGCACGCTGATCAATCTCAACACCCACAGCGCACTGGATGTGCGTTTCGATGAAAAACAGCGGCGCGTTGTGCTTCAGGAAGGCGAAATCCTGGTCGAAACCGGCCATGGCGATCCCCGGCCGTTCATCGTCGAAACCCGTGAAGGCAGCATGCGTGCGCTGGGAACGCGGTTTCTGGTCAAGCGTGAGGAGGACGGAACGCGCCTGAGCGTATTGCAGTCGGCGGTGGCGGTTCACCCTGAATCCACCCCGGACGAACAGATTCTGCACGAAGGCCAGCAGGTGCTGATCCGCAACAACGGCCTGGGCCCGATTCTGGCCGTCAACCTCGGCGCGGATGCCTGGGCCCGCGGCATGCTGGTGGTGGACAACACGCGGCTGGAAGATTTGGTGCATGAAATCGGCCGCTATCGAAACGGTTACGTCGGGGTCGCCCCTGAAGTGGCCGACCTGCGCATCACCGGCAGCTTCCCGCTACGCGACACCGACCTGGCACTCAACGCCCTGTTGCCGACCCTGCCGGTGCAGATCGAACAGCACACGCAATGGTGGGTGAAGGTCGTGGCCAAGGCTGATACCAAGCCCTGAACCGCCACACAGCCCCCTGTGGCGAGGGAGCTTGCTCCCGCTGGGTCGCGAAGCGGCCCCCTGTACTTTCCAGTTAAAACGCACTTGCTGACTTTACGATTGCTTCGCAGCCGAACGGGAGCAAGCTCCCTCGCCACAGAAGCGCATCCCGAAAGTACTTTGGCCGCAACTGGATAGCTGAATCGAAATTATTTTCATCCAGCCCTATCACTTTTTTATTTTCGTTCGGCACACAGGCAATTGAGAAATGTTTCCATTCAGGAGCCGCTGTATGCCTCGTTCGCTAGACTCCCTGTTGCGCCGCAGTTTGCTGGCGGTCGCCATTGCCCTTTGTACCCCGTTGGCCAGCAGCCAACTGGTCGCCGCTGAACAGACGTCCAGCGTCCGCGCCTACAACCTGCCGGCCGCGCCACTGGTCAACACCCTGAACCAGATTGCCAGCCAGGCCGGTCTGGCCCTGTCATTGAATCCATCCCTGGCGGCGGGCAAGACCTCGGCGCCGGTCAAAGGCCAGTTCGACGCACCCGACGCCCTGCGCGAAGCCCTGCGTGGCACCGGCCTGCAACTGGAGCAGAGCAGTGCGGGCACCTATACCCTGGTGGCCGTGCCAGAAGGGGTGATGGACCTGCCGGCCACCAGCGTGATCGGCGTGCAAGACACTGAAAGCGCCTGGGGCCCGGTACAGGGCTACCTGGCCAAGCGCACCGCCGCCGGCACCAAGACCGACACCGCGCTGGTCGAGGCGCCGCGTTCGATTTCGGTCGTCACTCGAGAGCAGATGGACGACCGCAACGCGCACACCCTCGACGATGCCGTGCGCTACTTGCCGGGCATCACCTCCAGCAGCTTCGGCAGCGACACCCGCGCCGACTGGTTGCGCGTGCGGGGGTTCGAGCCGACTCAATTCCTCGACGGCCTGCCACTGCCAAAAGGTGTGTACTCCAACCCGAAACAGGAAACCTGGAACCTCGACCGACTGGCGCTGCTGCGCGGTCCGGCTTCCTCGGTGTACGGACAGACCCCGCCGGGCGGCCTGCTGGACATGGTCAGCCGTCGCCCAAGCGCTGAAGCCAGCAGCGAGATCCAGCTGCAATACGGCAGCGACAATCATCGCCAGATCAACTTCGCCAGCACTGGCAAAATCGATGAAGAAGGCCAGTTCCTGTACAGCCTCAGCGGCGTGCTGCGCGACGGCGGCACGCCCATCGACCACATCGATGACAAGCGCTACAACATCGCGCCCAGCCTGACCTGGAACATCGACGAAGACACCAGGTTCACCCTGCTCACGCAGTTCACCCGTGACGATACCGGTATCACCAGTCAGTTCTATCCGATCCAGGGCACCAAGATCGACATGCCGTTCGGCGATATCTCCCACCACAAGAACCTGGGTGACCCGGACTACGACTACTACGACCGCACCTACTACGCGCTGGGTTATGCCTTCGAACACCGCCTGAACGATGTCTGGCAGTTCCGGCAGAACCTGCGCTACACCAAGTCGGAGCTGTCGTTCCAGGCCGTGACCGTCAATAGCTACAACCCCGACTTTGCCGATCTCGGGTTTGTCGTTGACGATCAAGGCAACACCGGCCGCGGCACCACCAATGTCGACGAAGACATCGCACAGTTCGCCGTGGACAACAACCTCCAGGGCGACTTCGTCACCGGCGACGTCAGTCACACCTTGCTGATCGGCCTGGATCACCAGCGCAACACCACCAACTACCTCTCGATCTTCGGCACCGCGCCGGGCATCAACGTCAACGACCCGATCTATGGTTTGCCGATAACCCGTCCGCCACGCTCCACGGCGTTCTACGACTACGAACAAAAGACCCAGCAGACCGGCCTGTACATCCAGGACCAGATGGCCCTCGGCCAATGGCGCCTGACCCTCGGCGGTCGTGAAGACTGGGTCCACACCGGAACCACGTTCTTCAACAAGGGCGATGCCACCAACACCGAGCGCGACAAGAACTTCAGCGGCAACGCGGCGATCAGCTACGTGTTCGACTCGGGCTTCGTACCCTACCTGTCCTACGCCGAATCGTTCCAGCCGACCAGCAATGCCGTCGCCTCGCCGACCGAGTCGTTCAAGCCGACCGAGGGCAAGCAATGGGAACTGGGGATCAAGTACCAGCCACCGGGCAGCAACACCCTGCTGACGGCGGCTGTGTATGACCTGACCCAGAAAAACGTTTCCGTCACCAACAACGTGGGCAACGTGACAGTCACCAGCCAGACCGGCGAAGTGAAAGTCAAAGGCCTGGAGCTGGAAGCCGTTTCCGACGTGACCGAAAACCTCAAGGTCACCGCTGCCTACACCCTGGCCAAATCCGAAGTGCAAGAGGGCATCTACAAGGGCAATCGCCTGCAACTGATGCCTAACCAGCAAGCGTCGGTGTGGGGCGACTACACCTGGCACAACGGCGTGCTGGACGGCTTCGGCATCGGTGCCGGTGCGCGCTATACCGGCAATACCTATGGAGACCAGGCCAACACCTGGCTGGGCAAGGCCGACGCCTACACGGTGTTCGACGCAGTGGTTCACTACGACCTCGGTCGCCTGGACAACAGCCTCAAAGGCGCTTCGCTGGCCGTTAACGCGACCAACCTGTTCGACAAGGACTACATCTCGACTTGCGACAGCTACTACTGCTACTACGGCGACCAGCGCAGTGTCGTCGCAAGTGCAACCTACAAGTGGTAACGCTTTGAGCTGACACGCCCAATGACCAGGCCGTCCTTCGTGGGCGGCTTTGGTTTTTCTGAAGGCTTTGAAATGAAAAGTAAAACGATTCGCCGCTGGTCCGCTGTTCATACCTGGACCAGCCTGATTTGTACGGTGTTCCTGTTACTGCTGGCACTGACCGGCCTGCCGTTGATCTTTCACCACGAGATCGACCACTTGCTGGGCGATGCGCCTGAAGTGAAGGAAATGCCGGCGGACACCCCGCACCTGAATTTGCAGCAGCTGGTGGAGGCCGCCGAGAAGCATCGCCCCGGTGAAGTCATGCAGTATTTCGGCTTCGAGGACGATGAGCCCAACGCGGTGCTGACCATCATGGCCGCGACGGCGGGCACCGAGCCGAACTCGTCCCACACCTTCATGCTCGACGCCCGTACCGGCGAAGCGCTGGAGACGCCATCGGCCAACGGCGGTTTCATGATGGTCATGCTGCGCCTGCACGTGGACATGTTCGCCGGGCTGCCTGGCAAGTTGTTGCTGGCGTTCATGGGGATTCTGTTCGTGATAGCGATTGTCTCCGGTACGGTGCTGTACCTGCCGTTCATGCGCCGCTTGAAATTCGCCACCGTGCGCCAGGACAAATCCACCCGCCTGCGCTGGCTTGACCTGCATAACCTGATCGGCGTCGTGACCCTGACCTGGGCGCTGGTGGTCGGCGTGACGGGCGTCGTCAGTGCCTGCGCGGACCTGCTGATTGCCGCATGGCGCAACGACACGCTGACCGCGATGATCGCGCCCTATCGGGATGCACCACCGCTGACACAACTGGCGCCCGCCAACCGATTGCTCGATATCGCCAGGGAAGCCGCACCGGGCATGCAACCGGACTTCATCGCCTTCCCCGGCACGCGCTTTTCCAGTGAGCATCATTACGCAGTGTTCATGAAGGGCAGCACGCACCTGACCTCGCACCTGCTGACGCCGGTACTGATCGATGCCAGCACCCTGCAAGTCACCGCGGTGGTCGAACGCCCGTGGTACATGGACGTCATGGGCATGTCACAACCGCTGCACTTCGGTGACTACGGCGGCATGCCGATGCAGATACTCTGGGCGACCCTCGATGTGCTGACCATCATCGTGCTCGGCAGCGGGGTCTACCTGTGGGTGGTTCGGCGCAAGGTCGCCAGGCCGGTGCTGGAAAAAGCGGAGAGCGTGGCATGAAACCCCGGCAGTCGAACTTCTGGAAAGTGTTTGCCATTCCGACCGTCATCGCGGTGCTCAGCGCGGCGGGGTTGTTTGCCGCGTTGCTCGGGGATGGTGTTTGGGATTCGTTGAGTTGGGTGGGGCTAGGTGTCCCCGCCGCTCTTGCCCTGCGCGGCCTCCTGCAACGCCGCTGATCCCCTTTTGTGGGAGCGGGCTTGCTCGCGAAGGCGGAGTGTCAGCCAGCCTCTATATTGCTGACCCACCGCTTTCGCGAGCAAGCCCGCTCCCACAGGGGAAATCCTGCCCAGTCATACGACGACACCCCTCGTCCATCCGTCGCCTCCCCCTGCAAATCCTCTGACATATCTGTTGACAGTTTTACCCTTGCACTCCTATAAAGACGCACGTTGTACGACAACCTACAACAGATGCAGCACCAAAAATAAATCCAAAAAAATGATGGTGAAGTGATGAAAGTCAAAGGCATCCGCTGGTGGATGGTCGGTCTGGTGACGGCCGGCCTGATGGTCAACTACCTGGCTCGCAATACCCTGTCAGTGGCCGCTCCGACCCTGATGAGCGAAATGAACATCTCCACCGAGCAGTACTCGCACATCGTCGTCGCATGGCAGGTGTGCTATGCGCTGATGCAACCGGTGGCGGGCTACATCATCGATGCCATCGGCACCAAAATGGGCTTCGCGATTTTCGCCTTCGCCTGGTCGATTGCCTGCGCACTGGCGGCCCTGGCGACCGGCTGGCAGGGCCTGGCCTTTGTCCGCGGCCTGCTTGGCCTGACCGAAGCGGCGGGGTTGCCGGCGGCGGTCAAGACTTCCACTGAATGGTTCCCGGCCAAAGAACGCTCGGTGGCCATTGGCTGGTTCAACATTGGCTCGTCGATTGGTGCCGTGCTGGCGCCGCCGCTGGTGGTCTGGGCGATCCTGCACAGCGGCTGGGAACTGGCGTTCCTGATCGTGGGCGGCCTGGGCGTGGCCTGGACCTTCCTGTGGATGGTTCTCTACAAGCACCCACGGGACCAGAAGCGCCTGAGCGACGAAGAGCGCGACTACATCCTCAGCGGTCAGGAAGCACACTTCAAAGACCCGGCGACGAAAAAAGGCAGCTGGAAAAAGATCATCGGCAACCGCAACTTCTACGCCATCGCCAGCGCGCGCATGCTCTCCGAGCCAGCCTGGCAGACCTTCAACGCATGGATTCCGCTGTACCTGATGACCGAACGGCACATGAACATCAAAGAGATCGCGATGTTCGCCTGGCTGCCGTTCCTCGCCGCCGACCTCGGCTGCGTGCTCGGCGGTTACCTGAGCCCGTTCTTCCACAAGTACTGCAACGTGTCGTTGTTCACCTCGCGCAAAATGGTCCTGCTGTTCGGCGCCTCGTGCATGATCGGCCCTGCGTGCATTGGCCTGGTGGCCAGCCCGTACACAGCCATCGCGTTGTTGTGCATCGGCGGCTTCGCGCACCAGACCCTGTCCGGTGCGCTGTATGCGATCACCTCCGACTCCTTCGGCAAAAACGAAGTGGCCACCGCCACCGGCATGGGCGGCATGTTCGGCTACCTGGGCGCAGCTGCGTTCACCCTGGTGTTTGGCGTGATGGTGACCAGGATCGGCTACAGCCCGCTGTTCGTGGTACTGGCGATTTTCGACATCGTTGCCGCGTTCATCGTCTGGACCGTTGCCCGTGAGATCAAGCCGAAGATAGTTTCGGGGCCTGCCGCTGATCAAACGCTGCAACCCGCGAGCTAAAACACAAAACCTGTAGGAGCGAGCCTGCTCGCTCCTACAAAGGTGTTTGCCATCTTGAGCTATCCCCCCAACACGCTATGCTGCCCGACACTGCCACCGATCGAGACACAGCCATGTCCGCCCCGAGCATGACCCTGTACCACAACCCGCTCTCTCCCTTCGTTCGCAAAGTCATGGTGCTGCTCCACGAAACCGGCCAGCAGAACCGCGTGGCGTTGCAATCCAGCGTACTCACACCGGTCAACCCGGACCTGACCCTGATCGAAGACAACCCCCTGAGCAAAATCCCGGCCCTGCGCCTGGCCGACGGCAACATCATCCACGACAGCCGGGTCATCCTCGACTACCTCGACCACCAGCACGTCGGCAACCCGCTGATCCCCCGTGAAGGTTCAGCCCGTTGGCGTCGTCTTACCCTCGCCTCACTGGCCGACGGGGTCATGGACGCGGCCGTGCTGGTGCGCTACGAAACCGCCCTGCGCGCCCCGGAAAAACACTGGGACGAATGGCTCGACGGCCAGCGCGACAAAATCCGTCGCGCCCTGGCATTGCTGGAAAAGGACGCGATTGCCGAGCTGACCTGCCACTTCGACGTGGCCGCGATCAGCGTGGCCTGTGCACTGGGTTACCTGGACCTGCGCCATCCGGATCTGGACTGGCGCACAGCGAACCCTCAACTTGCAGCGTGGTATTTCGAGGTGAGCCAGCGGCCATCAATGATTGCGACGATGCCAAAGGTTTAGATCTTCGCTGACTGCGTCGCCCCCTTCGCGAGCAGGCTCGCTCCCACCTTTGACTGCGGTCCCATGTGGGAGCGAGCCTGATCGCGAAAATACCAACGCGGTTCATCCGGCAACCACTGCAAAATCCGCGTCGCCAGCACCTCGCTCCAGCGCTGGTCCTCGCGCAGCCCCACCGACCGGCTCATTGCACCGCTCCAATATCGAAGTCCAACGGTTTTGGCGTTTTTTGCCCAACCCCATACCAGTCCAGCTTGCGGGTCAGCACCATGAACACACCCAACAAACCGAACAGCAGCAACGAGCCCATCAATAGCGCGTAGTCCTCTGCGCTCAACAACCCGTAGAGCAGTCCATACAACGCCGCCAATCCCGCGGAAAAGCTCAGCCCGTGTCGCACGCTGCGCAACACGTGGCAAACGTAGAACCCGATCAACAACACACAACCGCTGGCTGACAACAGGTACGCCAGGGCAAAGCCGATGTGCTCGGACAACGACAGCAACAACAGGTAGAAGAATGCCAGCGCCACACCTACCAATGCATATTGCACCGGGTGTACCGCGAGGCTTTTCAGCACTTCGAACAGGAAGAACCCGGCGAAAGTCAGGACGATGAACAACAACGCATATTTGATCGCCCGATCGCTTTTCAGGTACTGGTCCACCGGGTCGATGAAGCTCACGCCGAAGCTGCGGCCGCTAAAGGCTGTGCAGTCACCGCCGGTGACGCAACTGTTCAAGGCCTCCTGCAAATTGGTAGAGAAGAATGACGCCTGCCAGTTGGCGGAGAATCCCTGATCGGTGACTTTACGCTGGGCTGGCAGATAGTTGCCGATGAAGCTTGGGTGAGGCCAGTCGGCGCTCAGCGAGACTGTGCTGGTTTTACCCACAGGTAAAACCTGTAACACACCCGTGCCTTGCAGGCGCAGGTCAAAACCGAAATCCAGCTCCGTGGCCTTCTCTGTGTTGAGCGTCGGTAGCGCCACATGCACGCCCTCCCCCAGCCATCCGACCTGACTTCCGGGAATGAAGTCCAGACTCTGGCCGTCGAGTTCGAGTTTCAAGGCATTTTCGATACCACGGATGTCGCTGATGCCAACGGCGAGAAACGGCTGGTCGAACCGGTAATCGGCAAAGTCTTCCTTGATACCGAGCTGCGCCGGCAGCGAAAAATGCCCACTGATGCGATTGTCGGCATGAAACAGCCGCGCCTGGTAAATCCCCCGGGAGCGCAACTCAGTCTGCACCTGGCCGTCGAGTTCGAAGCGTTCCGGCAGGAAATACAGTCGACCGCGCTCTTCGCCGATCTCCTGATAACGCTCGTTGGTTTTTTCACGGGTCTTCCAGGTACGCACCACCTTGCGATACGGCACCACCATCAGCGGCCCGCTCAATTGCTGGCTGTAACTGGAACTGCGGGCAATGTCTTCGAGCACACCGTCACGCAGTTGCTGGCGGTCCTGAATCACGCCGTTGATCATCAGCAGTGGAACCAGCAACAACAGAATCAGCAGGGCAATTGCCCCGAGTTTTAGGGTCAGGCTACGGTTCATGGGACTCTCCCTGTTTTGGATGGGGAAAGTCTGGGTTGGCTGTGTGAGGAATGAATGGAGGGAGTGTGGAGACTTTGTGGAGACTGGACCCGGCCCTATGGCAGGTGCACTGTCACTTGCACACCGCCATCGACATTGCCGATGCTCAGGGTGCCGCCATGCAGCTTGACCACCTCCTCGACAAAATTGAGCCCGAGCCCGGTACTTTTGCGCCCACTGTCGGGACGCGGCAACGAGTAGAAACGCTCGCTCAAACGCGGCAGCGCGTAGTCGGGAATAGGCTCTGCCTGATTGAAAAGCTTGAACTCGACCTGCTCGCCTGCCCGTTCGGCGGTAAATCGCAGCACGCCTTCAACAGGGGTGAAATCCAGCGCGTTGTCCAGCAGATTGCCCAACGCCTGACGCAGCAGAAATGGCTCGCCGATTAGCACCAGGTCCGATGGAATCGTTTGCTCTACGCGCAACTGTTTACCTTCGATCTGCGCAGATTGCGCGTTCAGCAGGCCATCCACCAATGCCGCCAATGGCACCGCCACCCGCTCCTCCAACCCTTGGCGCTGCTCGACCTGTGCCAGGTTCAAAAGCCGCTCGATCAACTGCTGCATGCGCGCACTTTCGCTGTCGATGTTGCCGACGAACCGTTGCCGCTGTCCCGGAGGCATCTCGCCCTGCAACAGCTCCGCCGCACCACGAATCGCCGCCAGCGGACTCTTCAGCTCATGGGTCAATGTGTGCACGTAACGCTCGACATAGGCCTTGCCTTCAAGCTGCGTGCGCATCTGCTCCACCGCCGTGGCCAACTGCTCGAGTTCACCGCCGCGATAATGCGGCACTTCAACCCGCCGGCCTTTACTGACGCCTTGGGCGTAGGCCGTCAATCTTCGCAGGGCACGGCTCAGCCACCAGGACAACAATGCGCCGAACAGCAGACCGAGGCCGATCAGCCCGGCTCCATACGCCAGCAACCGGCGTTCGGTGCGATCCACATAAGGCTGCAACGAGCTGTTGGGCTTGGCCACGGTGACCACGCCGATGATCTGGCCGTTGTCGCGAATCGGCGCGCCGACGTGCATCACCGAAGACCCCGGATCGTTCGGGTCATTGCGCGTGGAGCGAGCGCCGTATTCGCCGCGCAGGGTCAGGTAGACGTCATTCCAGCGCGAGTAATCCTGCCCCACCGCCACCCCGCTGGAGTCCAGCACGACGATACCTTTGGCATCTGTGACGTAGATGCGGTGATTGACCTGATTCTTTGGCAAACCCCAGATTTTCGCTCCGGGCTGTCGCTCACCATAGGCCTTGAGCAGTTCCGGCCAGCGGTTCTGGTTGAGGCTGCCGGCCTTGAAATCGTCGCGCAGGATCTCGGCCATCAGGTTGGCGGTATCGACCAGGGTTTCTTCGGTGGACTGGCGAACGCCGGGGCGGATCTCTTGCATGACCGTGTTGAGCACAAAGTAGCCAGTCAAGCCGATGAACAGTGCATAGACCAGGAAAATCCGGATTCCCAACGGCATCAGCTTTGTCCCGGGTTGTAGCTATAGCCGAGGCCGCGGTGAGTCTGGATCGGCTCGGCGTCAGCCTTCACCAGTCGCAACTTGGCGCGCACGCTCTTGATGTGGCTGTCGATGCTGCGCTCGTAACCGGCGTCGGCGGCCACGCCCAGGGCATCGAGCAACTGTTCTCGACTGAAGACGCGCCCGGGCTGCTCCAGCAGGCATTGCAACAGACGGAATTCATGGCGAGTCAGGGTCAGCAATTGACCGCGATAACTGATTTGCACACGTTCGCTATCGATACGAAACAGCGGCGTCGACGGTTCGCTCACTATGCGGGGCGCCATGCGCTTGAGAATCGCCCGGACCCGCGCCGCTACTTCCCGAGGGCTGAACGGTTTGACCACGTAATCGTCGGCGCCGATTTCCAGGCCCACGACGCGATCGATCTCGCCATCCCGGGCACTGAGAAACATCACCGGCACTTCGCTGAAGCGCCGCAGTTGCTTGCAGGTTTCGAAGCCGCTGATGTCCGGCAGGCCGATATCGAGAATGATCAGATCCGCCGGAGTCTGGCGCTGGTGCTCCAGCGCCGCCGCGCCGAGGCTAAGCCATGTAGTGGTGAAGCCCTCGCCTTGCAGGGCGAAAACCAGGGTGTCGGCAATGGCCGCTTCGTCTTCGACAATCAGGATATGAGGCATGGCGTCCGAGCCCGGCAGTGTTGTGGGCGAACGGTGCCCCAAGCCTCACACCCCGTCAATCAGCAATCGGGCTTGTCCGCGGTAAAACGCCGCGCCGGATTCACCGCAGCCCCAAATTCACGCAGCGCCTTGGCACCAATCAGTAGTGGATAGTTAAAGCTGCTGCGATCCGTCAAATTGACCTCGACCGTGCGCTTGACGTTACCCAGGCACAGTTCCAGATCGACCACCGGACGCTTGGTGGGTGCGATCACTTCGCTGTCATCCTCTTCCTCTTCGGAACGGGTCTTGATCTTGCTTACCCGTGCGACCTTGTGTTCATAGACCTGATTGCCCGCATCCTTGGTGGCTAGGCGGAAACGCACCCAGTCTTCGCCGTCACGCTTGAAGGTTTCGATGTCCTTGGCCGACAGCGACGCGGTCAGGGCGCCGGTGTCCATTTTCGCCTTGAGGACCTTCCCGCCGATTTCCGGCAGGGCGATGTATTCGTAACGACCATAGAGGGTCGGCTCGGCGGCCATGACCGGCAGGGCGATGAGGGAGAGCACTGCAAGGAGGGATTTCACGTAATGGGTTTCCATGAGAGTGAACAGTCGGATTTTAGACCGTCGTGCGCTTGAACGTTCCCACAAGCCTACCGACCCAAAAGTGAAACATTCGTCAGCACCGATTTGGCCTGTCGCCCGAAGCTGCTTATCATGGCGCGCCCAACCGCTTCCACGAGTGACTTATGCGCCGCCTGCTCACCGGCTGTTTCGTGACCCTGCTGCTTGTGCTCAACACCTTGGTCCTGATCGGGCCGTTGATGGTGTTTGCCCTGCTCAAGCTGGTCCTGCCCGGCCGTTTTCGCGATTACGCCTCCTGGTCGGTGATGTGGATCGCCGAGACCTGGTCGGAGATCGACAAGCTGATTTTCCGCTGCTGTATCCCCACCCAATGGGACATCCGCGGCGGTGACGATCTGCGTCGCGACACTTCATATCTGGTGATCAGCAACCATCAATCCTGGGTCGACATCCCGGCGCTGATCCAGACGCTGAACCGGCGCACGCCGTTCTTCAAATTCTTCCTCAAGAAAGAACTGATCTGGGTACCCTTCCTGGGCCTGGCGTGGTGGGCGCTGGATTACCCGTTCATGAAGCGCTACAGCAAGGCGTTCCTGGCCAAGCACCCGGAACTGGCCGGCAAGGATCTGGAAATCACCAGACAGGCTTGCGAACTGTTCATGCGCCAACCGGTAACAGTGGTCAATTATCTGGAAGGCACCCGCTTCACGGCGGCCAAAAGTGCCCAGCAACAGTCACCGTTCAATCACCTGCTCAAGCCCAAGGCTGGCGGGGTGGCCTTTGTGCTGGCGGCGATGGGTGAACAGCTGGACGCGATTCTCGATGTGACGGTGGTTTACCCGCAGCAGAAGATTCCGGGGTTCTGGGACTTGATCAGCGGCAATGTGCCGAGGGTCATCATCGATATCCAGACCCGCGAACTCGACCCGGCGCTGTGGCAGGGCGATTACGAAAACGATCCTGTATTTCGCGAGAAGGTCCAGAACTGGGTCAACCAGCTCTGGATCGAGAAGGAACGGCGCATCGACGCCTTGCGCGCCGGACGCCGCTGAATCAGCTACCGGCGCCAGCGCCCCAGATGCTGCCCAGACTGCTCAGCAGCGTACCGCCGACGCCCTGCTGACCGAAGTATTGCAGGAGCACCGGGGCAAACTGGCCAATCATGCCGCTGTCCATGCCCAAGGCGCTGAAGGCATTGTTCAGGTCGTTGGTGTCCTTGACGTTGCCCAGGGCGTTATCCAGCCCTGCCGCTTTGCCGCTGGAGCCAAGCAGACCGGCCAGTGCGCCCAACTCACCGCCGCCCGAGAGCATGTCGATGCCCGGCACGCTTTTGGCCAGTTGCGAGTAGTCGGTCGAACTCAACTGGTTCTTCGCCAGCCCCAGCATCGCCCCGGCACCGCCAATGGCTTGCTCTGGGGTGATGTCCAGTTCACTGAGAGTGCTCAGCAGATCGGCTGTCTGCGGCGTCGGTGCGGCGGTCGCAGCTGCGTCACCGCCCTTCATGCCGGCAATGGCATTGGCCGCATCGCCCAGGCTGAACTGTGCAAAGGCCGGGCTGGCGGACAGGGTCAGGAGTGATGCCAATGCAAAACCGCGTGAAATCTTCATTCAGACATCCTCTTGTTTCATGAAAAACGCCCGGCTTACGGGCGCAAAGCTGCCGATTTGACCGGGCAAACGCCGGCATGTTCCTCAGGCTTCCACCCATTTCCCATCCGCTCGTCACAAAGCAGCCCTGAAGCCTGCGGCACTATCAGATCTGCCAGTAGGCGGCTCTGTTCGAATGCGCCACAGTAAAACCCTGGATCGACGAACTCACTCAGGAAGCCCGGCCATGCTCCCCACCCGAGAAACGCTGCTCTGCCGCTACCACTACGACCCGCTGGATCGACTGGTTGATTGCACTCCCTCAGCGCAGGCACCCACCCGACGCTTTTACCTGAAAGATCGTTTGGCCACCGAGATTCAAGACGCTGTGCAACGTTCGATCATTCAGCACGACGATCAACTGCTGGCTCAGCAACAGCGTCAGAACGGTGCCGTGGAAGCGCGCTTGCTTGCCACAGATCAACAGCGTTCGGTTTTGAATGTACTTGATGTCGCTCGGCCACATCCCCTCGCCTACTCACCCTATGGTCATCGCCCTGCGGAAAGCGGCTTACTCAGCCTGCTCGGTTTCAACGGCGAGCGGCCGGATCCGGTGACGGGGTGTTATTTGTTGGGGAATGGTTATCGGGCGTTTAACCCGGTGTTGATGCGGTTTAACAGCCCGGACAGTTGGAGCCCGTTTGGGGAGGGTGGGTTGAATGGGTATGCGTATTGTGTGGGGGATCCGGTAAATCAGGTGGATCCGACGGGACATGTTGGGTTTATGAAAGTGCTGAAATGGATAGGGAAAACTTTCGGATTAAGACAGTCAAAAAATATAGGCCTTGAAGATATGCCCAATGAAGTACTGGGAAAAATATTCGACAATCTTCAGGGCAAAGATCTTGCGAATGTTTCCAGGACTTCAAAACGAATGAACGAGTCTGTTGAAGCACTATCTTCAATAAACATGACAAAACTCATTGCAGATGCACCCGAGCAAAATCTCGTACCACTCATAACAGATGCAGGCTTCGGTCGAATCAAAGGTGTCGCACCCTCCTCAGCCGTACAATCAGGAGTAACCTTTCAAGATGCTCAACGAAAATATCCATATCCGATGGTGCAGGTTATTAACAATAGAGCTGTCCACTTTGGACCTCTACCTCCAGGTATTTCGCGACGTGAACAGTCCAATGCATTGTCTTCGGATATAAGAAGCGGAAACTGGTTTTGAAATATGCAAATAGGGCGACATCAAGTCGCCCTATTTTTCATTGAGATTTTTTACGCCGCACTAAACATCTTATGCGGATCAATCACAAACTTCTTCGGCACACCCGCGTCAAACTCGCCATACCCCTGCGGCGCCTGATCCAGGCTGATCACCTGCACCCCCACCACTTCAGCAATGTTGATGCGGTCCCACATGATCGCTTGCATGAGCGCGCGGTTGTACTTCATCACCGGGGTCTGGCCGGTGTGGAAGCTGTGGGATTTGGCCCAACCCAGGCCGAAGCGGATGCTCAGGCTGCCCATTTTCGCGGCAGCGTCGACAGCACCCGGATCTTCGGTCACGTAGAGGCCAGGGATGCCGATCTTGCCTGCCACGCGCACCACGCCCATCAGCGAGTTGAGCACGGTGGCCGGCGCTTCGTGCTTCACGCCGTCATGGCCGTGGCCACGGGCTTCGAAGCCGACGGCGTCGATAGCGCAATCCACTTCCGGTTCGCCCAGCAGTGCGGCGATCTGTTCGTGCAGCGGGGTATCGAGTGACAGGTCGGCGATCTCGAAGCCCTGGGCCTTGGCGTGGGCCAGGCGCACGGTGTTGACGTCACCGACGATCACCACCGCCGCACCCAACAGGCGAGCGGAAGCGGCCGCCGCCAGGCCGACCGGACCGGCACCGGCGATGTATACGGTACTGCCCGGGCCGACGCCAGCGGTCACGGCACCGTGATAGCCGGTCGGCAGGATGTCGGAGAGGCAGGTCAGGTCGCGGATTTTTTCCATCGCACGGTCGCGATCCGGCAGTTTCAGCAGGTTGAAGTCGGCGTACGGCACCATGGCGTATTCGGCCTGGCCACCGGTCCAGTCGCCCATGTCGACGTAACCATAAGCACCGCCCGGACGCGCCGGGTTGACGCTCAGGCACACGCCGGTATGCATTTCCTTGCAGGAACGGCAGCGCCCGCAAGCCACGTTGAACGGTACGGACACCAGGTCGCCGATTTGCAGGTTCTCGACGTCGCTGCCCTTCTCGATCACTTCACCGGTGATCTCATGGCCCAGCACCAGGCCGGTTTGCGCTGTGGTACGCCCGCGCACCATGTGCTGGTCGGAACCACAGATGTTGGTGGAAACCACACGCAGGATGACAGCGTGGTTAATCTTCCTGCCGCGCGGGTCCTGCATTTTTGGATAGTCGATTTTCTGTATTTCGACTTTGCCATTGCCGAGATACACCACACCACGATTGCCAGACATGCTTTCACCTCGCTGTTGTTTTTATGGAACCGCGTTGCCCAGGCAGGCAGCGCGTTAAGTGCTTGGGTACAGATGCTGTTTCTTGTGTTGCCTGTAAGGGCCTCTTCGCGGGCAAGCCCGCTCCCACAGTGATTCGGGTTGAACTTAAGATTTGTGAACGACACAAAACCCTGTGGGAGCGACGGTGCGACGATTCGACTTGCTCGCGATAGCAATCTAGAGAACGACCGTACGATTGGCGTTCAAAAACACTCGTCTCTCAATGTGATACCCAACCGCCCGCGCCAGCGTCAGCCCCTCGATATCCCGCCCTTTGGCGATCAGGTCTTCCGGGTAATGGCTGTGATCCACTGCCTCCACACCCTGGGCAATGATCGGGCCTTCATCCAGGTCGTTGTTGATGTAATGCGCGGTGGCGCCCACCAGTTTCACGCCCTTGTTGTAGGCCTGGTGGTAGGGCTTGGCGCCCTTGAACCCGGGCAGCAGGGAGTGGTGAATGTTGATCGCCTTGCCATCGAGCTTGCGGCACAGCTCCGGCGACAGCACTTGCATGTAGCGCGCAAGGATCACCAGTTCCGCACCGGATTCTTCGATCACCTGCCACACCTGACGCTCTTGCGACGGCTTGTCGTTCGGATCCAGCGGGAAGTGGTAGTACGGAATCTGGTGCCAGTCGGCCAGTGGCTTGAGGTCCGGGTGGTTGGAGACCACGGCGGCCACGTCCATCGACAACTGGCCGATGCGCTGGCGATAGAGCAAGTCGTTGAGGCAGTGATCGGCCTTGGAAACCATGATCACCACTTTCGGCCGGTAGTTCGGCGCGGTCAGTTCGAAGATCATGCCGAAGGCTTCACCGCGCTCGGCCAGGCCCGCGCGAAAGGACTGCTCGTCGAAACCGTCAGGCTGGCGGAATTCCACACGAATGAAAAAACGGCCCGAGAGCCGGTCATCGAAGGAATGGTGCTCGGTAACGTAGCAGCCCTGCTCGAACAGAAAGCGGGTCACCGCGTCCACGGTGCCGAGTACGCTGGGGCAGTCGGCGGTCAGAATCCATGTGTCTGGGGCGCGGCTCATAATGCGGTGACTCCTGAGAAATCGGTAAAGGTGGTGATCAGGCCTGCACGCTCAGGCCATACTCGGCAGAAGCGTCCTGCAACCACAACCACCAGTAATCCGAGAAGCTGCGACGAATCAGCAGTTCCCAGGTGTCTTCGGCGGTGTGACGGATCATCAGTTGCGATTTGGCGAACACCGTGCCGACGGCCTTGCCCACCGGGAAGTTGTTCGGGTGCACGTCGTAGCTGGTGGACTTCATCAGCACCTGGCGCACGTTCGGGCCGCTCAGTTCGAGGAGTTGCTGGCCGCCGCTGACGTTGACGATCGCAATGTGCAAATCGCCCAGCGCTTTGCGCAGTTTTTGCTCGGCGACCAGTTCTTCACCGGTCGGCACGATCAGCAGCCACTCATCCGGCCCCATCCATTGCAGACTGGTTTCGCCTTTGACAATGACGCTCAGTGCGCCGGGCAACTCAATGCCCAGGGCCTTGTGCACGCCTGCGGCGAATGCTGCATCGTGGCCATCGCCACGGATGGTCAGGTGGCCGAGGAGTTTCTTTTCACGCACGATCACGCCGGCGTTCTTGCGACCCTTGCCCACCAGGCTGGCGAGGTCGGCGTGATGCAACGACGACTCGGCCTTGGCCCCGGAGGTTGGGCGTTGTTGGTAAACATTGGCTGCGGTCATAAAGCACCTTTCCTGAATTCTGTTGGTTCCGGCCTTGTGGTGGCTGCACTACCGCCTTCGCGAGCAAGGCGAATCGTCGCACCGCCGCTCCCACATTTGACCGCATTCCCCTGTGGGAGCGGGCTTGCTCGCGAATGGGCCGACTCGGTGTCAATGCCCACTCACAAGCCTTGAAGCCATCAAACGTTCTGGCGTTCGCCCTTCGGATCGAAGAACACCGAAGAAACGATTTCCGCCTCGATCACGCTGCCGTCGGCCAGCGGTGCGAACACTCGCTCGCCCATCCGCTGCAACCCGCCCTTGACCACGCCCATGGCGAACGAATAGCCCAGGGAGTTGTGCAGGTAACTGGAAGTCACGTGACCCACCATGGTCATCGGGATGGCTTGCTTGGTGTTGAACACCAGTTGCGCGCCTTCCGGCAGCCATTTGTTCGGATCGATCGGCTTCAGCCCAACCAGTTGCTTGCGCTGATCACGCACGCAGTCTTCACGGTTCATGCCACGCCAGCCGATCCACGAGAACGGTTTGGTGCGACCGACACACCAGCCCATGTTCAGGTCGTCCGGGGTCATCGAGCTGTCAGTGTCCTGGCCGACGATGATGAAGCCCTTCTCCGCCCGCAGTACGTGCATGGTTTCGGTGCCGTACGGGGTCAGGTTGTACTTCTTGCCGGCGTCGACGATTTTTTCCAGCACGCCCATGGCGTAGTCGGCTTGCACGTTGACTTCGTACGACAGCTCACCGGTAAACGAAATCCGGAATACCCGCGCCGGCACACCACCCACCAGGCCTTCTTTCCAGGTCATGAACGGGAAGGCTTCGCTGCTCAGGTCGATGTCGGTGACTTCAGCGAGCAGCTTGCGGCTGTTCGGCCCGGACAGGGTCATGGTCGCCCAGTGGTCGGTGACGGAGGTGAAGTACACCTTCATGTCCGGCCATTCGGTCTGGTGGTACAGCTCCAGCCACTGCAGAACACGAGCCGCGCCGCCGGTGGTGGTGGTCATGACGAAGTGGTTGTCGGCCAGGCAAGCCGTCACGCCGTCGTCGAAGACCATGCCGTCTTCTTTGCACATCAGGCCGTAACGCGCCTTGCCCACATCGAGCTTGGTCCAGGCGTTGGTGTAGACGCGGTTGAGGAACTCACGCGCATCCGGGCCCTGGATGTCGATCTTGCCGAGGGTCGAAGCATCCAGCAGGCCGACGCTGTCGCGCACGGCTTTGCATTCGCGCTTCACGGCGGCATGCAGGTCTTCACCGGATTTCGGGAAGTACCAAGGACGTTTCCACTGGCCGACGTCTTCGAACTCGGCGCCGTTTTTCAGGTGCCATTGATGCAGTGCGGTGTAACGCACCGGCTCGAAGATGTGCCCACAGTGACGACCGGCCACGGCGCCGAAAGTCACCGGCGTGTAGTTCGGGCGGAACATGGTGGTGCCCATCTGCGGGATGGTCACGTTCAGCGAGCGGGCAGCGATGGCGAGGCCGTTGACGTTGCCAAGCTTGCCCTGATCGGTACCGAAGCCCAGCGCGGTGTAGCGCTTGACGTGCTCGACCGACTCGAAGCCCTCGCGGGTCGCCAGTTCGATGGCGGCGGCGGTGACGTCGTTTTGCAGGTCGACGAATTGCTTCGGCGCCCGGGCGGTGTTCTTTTCATGGGGCACCTGGAACAGCGCCACGGTCGGCTCTTCGAGACGGCTCAGGGCTTTCGGCAGTACGCTTTCGACAGTCTGGAATCCGGCTTCAGCGGCGGCGCGAGCGCCTCCTTCAAAACCATCGGCCAGGGAATCGCCAAGGCCGTAGACGCCGTTGATGCCACCGACACACACGCGCTTCTGCGGTGCTTCGCCCGGTACGAAACCGAGGATGTCTTCGCGCCAGGTCGGCTTGCCGCCCAGGTGCGAAGCCAGGTGAACCACCGGGCTGTAGCCACCGGAGCTGGCGACCACATCGCAGTCGAGCCATTCGCCCGGGCTGGTCACGGTGTGGGCTTTGACGTCGATGGCGGCCACACGGGCAGCGGTCACGCGCTTGCTGCCACGGGCCTCGATCACGGCGCTGCCGGTGAGGATGCGGATGCCTTTGGCGCGGGCTTCTTCCACCAGCGCACCACGCGGATTGCTGCGGGCATCGGCGATAGCCACCACTTGCAGGCTGGCATCGAGCCAATCCAGGGCAACGCGGTAGGCGTGGTCGTTGTTGGTCGACAGCACCAGCTTCTTGCCCGGTGCCACACCGTAACGGCGCACGTAGGTCGAGATGGCGCCGGCGAGCATGTTGCCCGGCACGTCGTTGTTACCGTAGACCAATGGACGCTCGTGAGCGCCGGTCGCCAGTACCACGCGATTGGCGCGGACCCGGTGAATGCGCTGACGCACCTGGCCAATCGGTGCGCGGTCGCCGAGGTGATCGGTCAAACGCTCGTGAATGGTCAGGAAGTTGTGATCGTGATAGCCGTTTACGGTGGCGCGCGGCAAGAGCAGCACGTCCGGGGTGTTCTTCAGTTCGTCGATAACGCTGGCCACCCACTCCATCGCCGGTTTGCCGTCGAGGCTTTCGCGGGAGTCGAGCAAGCTGCCGCCGAACTCTTCCTGTTCGTCAGCCAGGATCACACGGGCACCGCTGCGCGCAGCGGCCAGTGCAGCGGCCAGGCCGGCAGGGCCGGCGCCGACGATCAGCACGTCGCAGTGCTGGTTCATGTAGTCGTAGGTGTCCGGATCGTTCTCGGTCGGCGAGCGGCCAAGACCGGCAGCCTTACGAATGTACTTCTCGTAAGTCATCCAGAACGATTGCGGGTACATGAAGGTTTTGTAGTAGAAACCCGGTGGCATCAGCTTGCCGCCGACCTTGCCGAGAATCCCCATCATGTCGTTGTTGACGCTCGGCCAGCCGTTGGTGCTGGTGGCGACCAGGCCTTGGTACAGCGCCTGTTGCGTGGCGCGCACGTTCGGGATCTGCGTGGCTTCGGTGGCGCCGATCTGCAGTACCGCGTTCGGCTCTTCGGCGCCGGCGGCGAAGATGCCGCGCGGACGGGAATACTTGAAGCTGCGACCGATGATGTCGACGCCATTGGCCAGCAGAGCAGCGGCCAGGGAATCGCCTTCGAAGCCTTTGTAGTTCTGGCCGTTGAAGGTGAAGGTCAAGACTTTGTTGCGGTCGATCCGTCCGCCATTGGACAGGCGATTGATCTGGCTCATACCTTCTCTCCCAGAGCCGCGCTGGCCGCTTTCGGGCTATCGGTCTTGTCGGTGAATTGTGGCTTGGCGCCGATCTTGTAGGTTTCGAGAATCTCGTAGGTCACGGTGTCACGGGTGACGTTGAAGTACTGACGGCAACCGGCGACGTGATCCCACAGCTCGTGGTGCAGACCGCGCGGGTTATCGCGGAAGAACATGTAGTCGCCCCACTCCTCGTCGGTGCAGGTGTTCGGATCCAGTGGACGCGGGATGTGCGCCTGGCCGGATGCGTGGAATTCCTCTTCGGAGCGCAACTCGCCGCAGTGAGGACAGAAGATATGCAACATGGGGATTTCTCCTGTTAGTGGGCAACCGCAGCAGCGCCGTGTTCATCGATCAACGCACCGTTGTGGAAACGGTCGATGGAGAAAGGTGCGGCCAGTGGGTGCATTTCACCCTTGGCCAGGCTCGCGGCAAACACGTTGCCCGAACCAGGTGTGGCCTTGAAGCCGCCGGTGCCCCAACCGCAGTTGAAGAACATGTTCGGTACCGGGGTTTTCGAGATGATCGGGCATGCGTCCGGCGTGGTGTCGACGATGCCGCCCCACTGACGGTTCATGCGTACCCGCGACAGCACCGGGAACATCTCGACGATGGCCTGGACGGTGTGCTCGATCACCGGGTACGAACCACGCTGGCCGTAGCCGTTGTAGCCGTCGATACCGGCGCCGATCACCAGGTCGCCCTTGTCGGACTGGCTGATGTAGCCGTGTACGGCGTTGGACATGATCACGCTGTCGATAATCGGCTTGATCGGCTCGGACACCAGCGCCTGCAGCGGGTGCGATTCGATCGGCAGGCGGAAACCGGCGAGCTTGGCCATGTGCCCGGAGTTACCGGCGGTCACTACGCCGACGCGCTTGGCGCCGATAAAGCCTTTGTTGGTTTCAACGCCGATGCACACGCCGTTTTCCTTGCGGAACCCGATCACTTCGGTTTGTTGAATCAGGTCCACGCCCAAGGCATCAGCGGCACGGGCAAAGCCCCAGGCCACGGCATCGTGCCGGGCCACGCCGCCGCGACGCTGGACGGTAGCGCCCATCACCGGGTAGCGGGTGTTCTTGGAGCAGTCGAGGTACGGAATCTCGTCGGCCACCTGTTTGGCATCGAGCAGTTCACCGTCCACGCCGTTGAGGCGGTTGGCGCTGACCCGACGCTCGGAATCACGGATGTCCTGCAGGGTGTGGCACAGGTTGTAGACGCCACGCTGGGAGAACATCACGTTGTAGTTCAGGTCCTGGGACAGGCCTTCCCACAGTTTCATCGCGTGTTCGTACAGGTGCGCCGACTCGTCCCACAGGTAGTTGGAGCGAACGATGGTGGTGTTGCGCGCAGTGTTACCACCGCCCAGCCAGCCTTTCTCGACCACGGCCACGTTGGTGATGCCGTGCTCCTTGGCCAGGTAGTAGGCCGTGGCGAGACCATGCCCGCCACCGCCGACGATGACCACGTCGTAGACCTTTTTAGGGGTCGGCGTGCGCCACATTTTCTGCCAGTTTTCATGATGGCTGAGAGAGTGTTTGAAGAGGCCGAAGCCCGAGTAGCGTTGCATAGTCATTTACTCCAAAACCGCACTCAGCGATAAACCGGGAAGTCCGCGCACAGGGCTGCCACTTGCTCGGCGACATTGGCCTCGACATCGGCGTCGCCGAGGTTGTCGAGGATGTCGCAGATCCAGCCGGCCAGCGTGACGCACTGGGTCACCTTGAAGCCGCGAGTGGTGACCGCCGGGGTACCGATGCGCAGGCCCGAGGTCACGAACGGCGACTGTGGATCGTTCGGGACAGCGTTCTTGTTCACAGTGATGTGGGCGCGACCGAGAGCGGCATCTGCCTCTTTACCGGTGAGGCCCTGACGGATCAGGCTGACCAGGAACAGATGGTTGTCGGTACCGCCGGACACTACATCGTAGCCGCGTTTGATAAACACGCCGGCCATGGCCTGGGCGTTGTCGATCACTTGCTGCTGGTAAACCTTGAAGCCAGGCTCCAGCGCTTCCTTGAAGCACACCGCCTTACCGGCGATCACGTGCATCAGCGGGCCGCCCTGGGCACCAGGGAAAACTGCCGCGTTGAGCTTCTTCTCGATTTCTTCGTTGGACTTGGCCAGGATCAGGCCGCCACGTGGACCGCGCAGGGTCTTGTGGGTAGTGGTGGTGACCACATCGGCGTACGGCAGCGGATTCGGGTACAGGCCGGCAGCGACCAGACCGGCCACGTGGGCCATGTCGACGAACAGCAGTGCACCAACCTTGTCGGCAATCTGGCGGAAGCGTGGGAAGTCGAGGGTCTTGGAGTAGGCCGAGAAGCCGGCAACGATCATCTTCGGCTTGCACTCGACGGCCAGACGCTCGACTTCGTCGTAATCGATCAGACCGGTCTTGGTGTCGATGCCGTACTGCACGGCGTTGTACAGCTTGCCCGAGGACGACACTTTGGCGCCGTGGGTCAGGTGACCGCCGTGGGCCAGGCTCATGCCGAGGATGGTGTCGCCGGCTTGCAGCAGGGCCAGGTACACGGCGCTGTTGGCCGAGGAACCGGAGTGCGGCTGCACGTTGGCGTAATCGGCGCCGAACAGTTGCTTGGCGCGCTCGATGGCCAGCGCCTCAACCTTGTCGACGTGCTCGCAGCCACCGTAGTAGCGCTTGCCCGGGTAGCCTTCGGCATATTTGTTGGTCAGACCGCTGCCTTGCGCTTCCATCACGCGCTTGCTGGTGTAGTTCTCCGACGCGATCAGCTCGATGTGATCTTCCTGGCGTTGCTCCTCGGCATTCATCGCCGCCAGCAGTGCATCGTCGTAACCCTGGATCTGGTCTTGCTTGCTGAACATCGCGTCTCTCCCAGCGGCATCTTTGCGCCATTCGTCTCGGTAAGGCACTGGCATTTCGGCAGTGCCCTTTGGTAGCGATGGTATGACTGGCTTCAAAGGGTCAAATGCCTACGGGCGCCACGCAAAGGTGCGTTTACGACATGGACTGCCATACGGTGTTACGCATGCCTCTGTAGGAGCTGCCGCAGGCTGCGATCTTTTGGCGTCAACGCCGGCGCTAGAAGGTCAATATCAAAAGATCGCAGCCTGCGGCAGCTCCCACAGGGTCAGGCGATAACCTGACGCACTGCAAGCAACACCAGGAAATGCAATGGATAGAGCGCATACGCCCAGCGCCGCATCGGTGGTGGTTTTACGTCCATTGCATGTCGCAACAAGAACAGCCCGAGCCATGGCGCAATCAGACACGCGACGATGGCCGGAATCGCCGTGAAATTGCCCAGACGAGCGGCGTAATACAGCACCTGCCACTGATTGGCCGCCAGGCATACCAACCCCGCCAACAGCGCGAAATACCAGGGCCGTTGCAGTACCAGCAACATCGCCAGTGGCAACAGCACGCCAAAGAACCCGAACATCAATCGCTGGGAGAAAAACCCTGCCAACAGCAACGCGCCCACCGCCAGCAGCCGCGACACAAGTACCGGCTGCTGCCAGCCACGAACCACCAGCAAGCCCAGGGCAAGGGTGGGCAGTACGTTCAAGGTGTCGGGATTAGGAATGTACATCCGGTAAGGAATTTCACTCACCGCACTAAACAGCAACAACCAGCCCAGATAGCGCCAATGCCCGGCGTTTACCACAACAGGCTTTCGCGCCAGATTGACCGCCATCGCCAGGCAGAACCACGGAAACGCCAGGCGCCCCGGCACATACAACAAATCGGCGGAATAACCGACATATCGCAGGTGATCGAGCACCATGCTCAAAAGCGCCAGCCACTTGAGCAGATCCAGTGCCCCATCGCGCGGCTTTAAGTGCATGGCCTCGTGCATGCTCTTGTACATGCTCTTGTACATAGTCACGTGCATAATTGCCCTTCGACTGTGTATGTTCCCGACAGCGACATCCAGTGTGCTCCACCTGACGATCTTGGGTACGGTGCGCACCCTCATTGACCACGGGACGCTTCACCATAGGCATCTCGACCACGGAAGCAGGCCATGACCGACAAGAGCCAACAATTCGCCAGCGACAACTATTCCGGCATCTGCCCTGAAGCCTGGGCGGCCATGGAACAGGCCAACCACGGCCACCAACGCGCATACGGCGACGACGAGTGGACCGCCCGCGCCTCTGACGGATTCCGCAAGCTGTTCGAAACCGACTGCGAAGTGTTTTTCGCCTTCAATGGCACCGCCGCCAACTCGCTGGCGTTGTCGTCGTTGTGCCAGAGTTACCACAGCGTGATCTGCTCGGAAACCGCCCACGTCGAAACTGACGAATGCGGCGCCCCGGAATTCTTCTCCAACGGCTCCAAACTGCTGATCGCCCGCACTGAAAACGGCAAGCTGACCCCGGAATCGATCCGCGAGGTCGCGCTCAAGCGCCAGGACATCCATTACCCGAAACCCCGCGTCGTGACCCTGACCCAGGCCACCGAAGTCGGCAGCGTCTACACGCCGGACGAAATCCGCGCCATCAGCGCCACCTGCAAAGAGCTTGGCTTGAACCTGCACATGGACGGCGCGCGCTTCTCCAACGCCTGCGCATTCCTCGGCTGCACCCCGGCTGACCTGACCTGGAAGGCCGGTGTCGACGTGCTGTGCTTTGGCGGCACGAAAAACGGCATGGCGGTGGGCGAGGCGATACTGTTCTTCAACCACAAACTGGCCGAAGACTTCGATTACCGCTGCAAGCAGGCCGGGCAACTGGCCTCGAAAATGCGCTTCCTGTCGGCACCGTGGGTCGGGATCCTGGAAAACGACGCCTGGCTCAAATACGCCAACCACGCCAACCACTGCGCACAATTGCTCGCCGAACTGGTCAGCGACATTCCCGGCGTTGAGCTGATGTTCCCGGTACAGGCCAACGGCGTGTTCCTGCAACTGTCGGAACCGGCCATCGCCGCATTGACCGCCAAGGGCTGGCGCTTCTACACCTTCATCGGCAACGGCGGCGCACGCTTCATGTGCTCGTGGGACACCGAGGAAGAGCGGGTGCGGGAACTGGCGAAGGACATCCGCGAAGTGATGTCCGCCTGACACCCGCCCCTGCAGGAGCTGTCGAGTGAAACGAGGCTGCGATCTTTTGATGCTCAGGATCAAAAGATCGCAGCCTTCGGCAGCTCCTACAGGAAACTTTCGCACCTGAAGACTTCGTCTACATTGTTTGTCGAGCCGAACCGCTCACATAACAACAATCAGGAGCGTCAGCATGTCATTGCAAGGCAAAACCCTGTTCATCACCGGCGCCAGCCGCGGCATTGGCCGCGAGATCGCGCTGCGGGCCGCACGCGACGGGGCCAACATCGTCATAGCCGCCAAAAGCGCCGAACCCCACGCCAAGCTGCCGGGCACGATTTTCAGTGTGGCCAAGGAAGTGGAAGCCGCTGGCGGCAAGGCGCTGGCCTTGCAAGTGGATGTGCGGGAGGAGGATGCCGTACGTGAGGCCCTGGCCCAGGCCAACGAACATTTCGGTGGTATCGATGCACTGATCAACAACGCCGGGGCGATCAAGCTCACCGGGGTCCAGCACCTCGAACTCAAGCGCTTCGACCTGATGCACCAGATCAACACCCGCGCCGTCTTGCTGTGCAGCCAGGCTGCGTTGCCGTACCTGAAGAAGTCCGGTGGCCACATCCTCAACCTGTCCCCTCCGCTGAACCTGGCCACCAAGTGGTTCGCCCAATACAGCCCCTATACCGTCACCAAGTACGGCATGAGCATGCTGACGCTTGGCATGAGTGAGGAATTCAAGAACTACGGGATCAGCGTCAACTCGCTGTGGCCACAGACGATGATTGCCACCGCCGCCATCGAGTTTCAGCTGGGGTCGAGGGAATCGTTCAAGCATGCGCGCCTGCCAGCGATCATGGCGGATGCGGCGCATGTGATTCTGGGCAGCAGCGGGCGCAGCATCACCGGGCGCTTGCTGATTGATGAGGAAATACTGCGGGAGAACGGTGTGACGGAGTTCGAACACTATCGGTACGCGCCCGACAGCAGCGACAAGCTGATGACGGATCTGTTTGTCGACTGATTTTCTACACATGCCCCGCAGGAGCTGCCGAAGGCTGCTCCTGCGGGGCGAAGATCGGCGCTGTTTAGAACTCGATCCGCACATCCCCCTTCGGCACGCTGCAGCACGACAGGATGAACCCTTCGGCTTCGTCTTCCTCGGTGATCCCGCCGTTGTGCTCCATCTCCACTTCGCCGCCCAGCTTCAACACCTTGCACGTCCCGCAAATCCCCATGCCGCACGCTTTCGGAATCAGCAGGCCGACCTTGGCCGCTGCCGCATGCACGGTCTCGCCCGGGGCCACGCGGATGCTCTTGCCGGAGGCGGTGAATTCCACTTGATGCAGGTCTGCCGCGTCGAGCTCCGGTGCGTCGGCCGCTTGCTCGGCGTGCTCCACGGCGTCGGCGCGCGCCTCTGGCGGGGTCGCTCCGAAGGACTCTTCGTGGTAACGAGACATGTCGAAGCCAGCGGCTTCGAGCAAGCGTTTGACCGCGTTCATGTATGGCGTCGGGCCGCAGCAGAACACTTCGCGCTCGAGGAAGTCAGGAACCATCAGCTCCAGCATCTTGTGATTGAGGTAACCGCGATAACCGGCCCATGGCTCGCCCAGTCCGTGCTTCTCGCAGATCAGGTGCAGGCTGAAGTTGTCGATCCGCGACGCCATGTGTTCCAGCTCGCGGTGATAGATGATGTCTTTGGGCGAGCGGGCGCTGTGGATAAACGTCATGTCGACGTTGGCGTTGGTGTCATAGAACCAGCGCGCCATGGACATGCACGGGGTGATCCCCACGCCGCCGCTCAGGTACAGGACTTTCGGGCTCGGGAAGTCCATGGCATTGAACAGCCCGACCGGCCCGTGCACCGCCAGCTCCTGGCCTTCGTGCAGGGTGTCGTGCAACCAGTTGGACACCTTGCCACCCGGCACGCGCTTGATGGTTACCGAAAAGCTGTACGGCACCGACGGCGAGCTGGAAATGGTGTACGAGCGCATGATCGGCTGTCCTTCGATCTCCAGCTCAAGGGTGACGAACTGCCCCGGCTTGAAGAAGAACATGATCGGTTGGTCGGCCATGAAGCAAAAGGTGCGCACATCCCAGGTTTCCTGGATGACTTTGACGCAACGGACGATGTGTCGACCATTGGCCCAGGTCTGGGTGGTTACCGGATTCAGGAAACTATTGGACATGCTGATCTCCACGGCCGACTGCCGGCCTTCATGTTGGCGATTCTGCGTATAGCGCGAACCATCCATTTACCTATCTGCGACATTGACATGCTTATCGCGACCAGCCCCCGGCTACCGGGGCTTGCGCGTCGGGAACAGATTGCACCATGTCGCCCATGGATAAGGTTCTGCCCAGCGCCGGCCCCACACTCGCCCCATACCAAGACACAACCTTTTACACCTTGCGTAGCAAACCGTAGCCAAGTCACTTTCGCCGGCCACACAGAATGGCCTTGAGGATCAAATCGATGGACGTCACCGCAAAAATCAGCCTGGGCGATCCGCTGGAACCCGCACGCAAGGCCACTGCACAGATGCTGCAAGAGCGCGAGCGCACGTTCTCGCTGCCGCAGCCGTTTTACTCCGACGAGCGCCTGTTTGATATCGACATGCAGGAAATCTTTCAGAAAGAGTGGTTGATCGCCGGCATGACCTGCGAGATCCCCGCCAAGGGCAACTACCTGACCCTGCAGATCGGCAAGAACCCGATCATCGTGATCCGTGGCGCCGAAGGCGTGGTGCATGCGTTCCACAACGTCTGCCGCCACCGTGGCTCGCGTCTGTGCACCAGCGACAAGGGCAAGGTCGCCAAGCTGGTCTGCCACTACCACCAGTGGACCTACGAACTGGACGGCCGCCTGCTGTTCGCCGGCACCGAAATGGGCGCCGACTTCGACATGAACCAGTACGGCCTCAAGCCAGTGAACGTGAAGATCGCTGGCGGCTACATCTTCATCAGCCTGGCGGAGAACCCGCCGGCCATCGATGACTTCCTGTCGACGCTCAACCACTACATGGAACCGTACGACATGGAGAACACCAAGGTGGCGGTGCAAACCACCTTGATGGAAAAGGCCAACTGGAAACTGGTGCTGGAAAACAACCGCGAGTGCTACCACTGCAACGCGTCGCACCCGGAACTGCTCAAAACCCTGCTGGAATGGGACGACGTCACCGACCCGCGCGCCGACCAGGCGTTCAAGGACCACGTCGCCGCCTCCGCCGCAGCCTGGGAAGCCGAGAAGATCCCTTACGCCCACGCCAGCTTCGGCCTGCGCAACCGCATTGTGCGCATGCCGCTGCTCAAGGGCACCGTGTCGATGACCATGGACGGCAAACAGGGCTGCGCCAAGCTGATGGGCCGCATCAAGAACCCGGACCTGGGCTCGATGCGCATCCTGCACCTGCCCCACTCCTGGAACCACTGCATGGGCGACCACATCATCGTGTTCACCGTGTGGCCGATCAGCGCCCAGGAAACCATGGTCACCACCAAGTGGATCGTGCACAAGGACGCGGTCGAAGGCGTGGACTACGACGTGGAGCGCATGCGCCAGGTCTGGGACGCCACCAACGACCAGGACCGCCGCCTGGCCGAAGAGAACCAGCGCGGCATCAACTCCACCGCGTACCAGCCTGGGCCATACTCCAAGACCTATGAGTTTGGCGTGGTGAACTTCGTGGACTGGTACAGCGAGCGTCTGCTGAGCAACCTGGGGGCCGAGCCTGCGCCGTATCTGAAAGGGGTTCCGGTTAGCGGCTAAACATCAAAAGCAAAAAGCTTAGCGAGCAAGCCCGCTCCCACAGTGGATCGGTGGCGCACACAAACCCTGTGAACGCCTCGGTCATTGTGGGAGCGGGCTTGCTCGCGAAAGCGGCCTCACTTTCCCCGATCATTTAGAACTGTACGAAATATGATCTATCTCGTTCAGGCCTATGCCCGCCGCACCTCCCAGCCTTCCGCAAACAAGTTATCCACATCTCCACCCACAGCTATTGGGGACAACTGTGGAAAGGCCGCAAATTTTCTTCACAAAACCCAAAGAAAAATCGTGACTTATCCAGAAGCATGCTTCCACAGATGGACTGATCATTTTTTGATCGACAACCTGAAAGCCACGTATTACAAGGCCTTCAGAGGATGGCAAACACCTTATCCACAGAAGCGCCAACAGACTTTGGGGTTAACTTCGAAGACGCTGTGGAAAACTGCCATAACCCGCAATAAACCGGCGTTCAGGTGCAATTCCACGGCTCACAACCGTCAATTGATCATTTTTTGATCACAACCATGAAAGCCGCTATTTGTAAGGCCTACAGCCGATAGCAAACATCTTATCCACAGAAGCGCCAACAGAGATTGGGGGCAAGTCTGCATCCCCAGCAGCACTTATCCCCTTGAAAAAGCTTGGGAAAACCACGAACAGGGCTGGTTGTTTTTTAACCGAAGGCTTGCAGGGCTTGATCTATATGGGGTGTAGCGAGGGGCGAACATGTTATCCACAGAACCACCAACAGGGATTGTGGGTAAACACCGAGTTGTTCAGACTTTATTGAGGCATGAATGACCTGAATCCAGGTCCAGGTTCAATTCAAAGTCTTTGAACGCGCGCCATCCGAGCAATATCGACGGGACGTATTGCCCTGCTATCAGCGCCGGCGGGATGGTAAAGCCCGGGTAGTATTTGTAGGTAACCGCCATGGTGTTGCCCTGCAGGGCCAATACGCCGTCGAAGCGTTGGAAACGCTTGTTGTCGTTGGTGGAAACGCTCGAGCTTCCCGGTGTCAGCGCCTGTACGACACTGAGCCGCCTGCCGGGCGACGAGGCCGTCAGGTAGTCGACATTTCCCGTATCGATGATGGCCTGCGTTGCCCGGCGATCCAGCTGTGCGGCCACCACCAACCGTTGATTGAGATCCAGGCGGCTAACGACAACCGACGCATCACAGCCTGTGGCCGGCGGTGGATCCAGCTCCAGTGTTCTGCTGGTGATCTTCAAGCGCCCCAGCTTGCTGATCAGATCCAGCCCCAACAGATTATCGCGGTCGCTGACAAAGACCAGGACGTTCCTGAATTCACGGGTGCCGACTTTCAGCGACCGGAGAATGCCCAGCCTCGCAGCCAGGCCTTTTTCGCCATAAAACGTGCTGTAGCGATAAAAAGCATCGGGCAACAACCTGATGCCCATCTGTTTCGCGGTGTCGATGTTGACCCGGGTTTGCGGGGCCCCCGTGTCCAGTACAAAACGCGCCGAGGCACCATTGGCCGCGCCGACCTCGATAAATGGCAGCACTTGTTCAGCGATGTAAAAGTCGCCGGCATACGGATAGAGCGGCAGCACCTCATGCCGCATCGAACCCTTGACCGTGAAATCGCCAGTCGCCGCCAGCATAGCCAGTGATTTGCTGCCAAACGTGGAGAACAGAGGCTTCAGATCGGCGCTGGCGGCAATCGCCCGGGCATGCCTGGCCTTGATCGCGAGGTAGTATTCAGGGAGTTGGTTGGCGGCCTTGGCTTCGAGCAATCTGGCGAAGACAGTTACCGAGCAACTGAGGTGTCTATCGGCATCCAGCACCTTGTCGCACTGTTGCCGCAGTTGCGCCAGGGACGCGCTGCGCCCCTGTTCGGAGTCTATCCAGCGGTAAAAATCCTGGTCAGCCACAGGCGCATTTGTCTGGGCGGCAGAGATCACACCTGTGGATAACCACATGGCCGATGCACAGAGCGCCAGAAGAGCGAAAGTCTTCATATTCAGGCCAGTCATAAAAACCGGTTTTTATGAGTCAGCGCTGAATGTCTGAAAGCTCCCGAAAGCGTACCGCACCCCTGATCAGCGCATTGAAAACTGTAGCTCACTGCCCTCGTCGGCGTGGGGCGAGAGCAAGGGTTCGTGGCGTTGTGGATAACCGCCGCCGGTCGCCCCCTCGAGCAAGCTCAAGGCCTATGCATAAGATAGGCGTCACCGCTGACGCGGATCATGGGATGAGGGGTGATCTGGCAGGTCTTGATGATCCCGAAACCGTGCCGCTCGTAAAAACGCCGGGCGCCAGCGTTGGCGGCGTAGTCGATCAGGCTCAGGCCATTGAGCCCCAGTTGGTCGGCGCGTTCTTGAGCATGGGCGAGAAACTGCACGCCCAGCCCCCGGTTGCGCCAGCCTTCATGCAGGGCCAGGCTGGAGATGTACAGGGTATCGGGTACCTCCATGTCGGCGTAAGGCGCCAGTACCGGGTCGGTCGTCGGCACAGCCAGTGGATCGTGGCGCATCGCGTAGCTGTGCATCATGCCAATGACCTGACCATCGGCCTCGGCAATCAGGCAGTTCTGGTAGGAGAAATCCACGTCGTCCCGGGCGTATCGAATGGCACCTACATCCAGCAAGTCCTGACCGGGCTCGGCCAACTGGCTCCAGATGTAATCCGAAGCGCCCTCTGAGGAAATCTGGAACAGACGCGCAATCGCGCGCGCGTCCGCACGCACTGCCGAACGAAATTCAACTGCCATTGTTTTTTCTCTGCCAGATTTATCCAGTCCACATGAAGGAAAGCGTTAGCGGACCACACCTTCTTCAATCAGCAATTTGAGGATGGCCTCGGCACCGGCCTGGGCCGTTACGCCTTTAAGCACCTGCCCGCCTCCACCACTTGCCTTGGCCGTCGCGGCTTTCATGCGGTCGGCGCCGCTCTTGGCCTTGATCACCTTCAGGCGCTTGGGCCGTGGCTTGGCCGGTTGCAGCGTGGCGACCGCGAGCAGTTCATCGTCGATGACCTCGACGTCCTGCGCTTGCAGCACACCGCGTCGAGCCGGGCCGTAAGCGCTTTGCCGAGGCTTGGGGGCGGCGTTATCCACCGTCGCCAGAAACGGCAGGCGTACCTTCAGGCGACGGCGTTGACCACGGGGCAAGGCTTGCAGCACCAGCGCCGAACCGCCGTCGATGGACTCGACCTGCGCCAGCCCCACCACCAGCGGCCAGCCCAGACTTTCGGCCAGCAGGAAGGGCAACATGCCCGAGCCTTCACCGGTTTCCGCCTGGCTGCCGGTCAACACCACCTGCGCCCCGGCATCACGCAAATAGTCGGTCAGCGCCGGTAGCGCGTCGGCGCCTTGGGGTTGCTCCAGCACATGCAGTTGCTCAAGCCCCATGCCCAGGTAAGCGCGCAAGGCTGGCTCGGCGATGTCACCGGCATGCAGCACCTGCAAGTTATCCCCAGCCAATTGCAGGCCCAGTTCAACCGCCCGCGCATCCTGCTCCGCGCGACGCGGCCGACCGGATGTCGGGTGGGCGCCGATGGACACCAGGCTGATGATTTTCGTGCTCATAACCCTTTCCTTCCCTTAAGCCGCATCGCGCTTGGCGTCGTTGCGGTAAGCCTCTACCGCCTCGATCAAGGCTTGAAGAATTTCCGCGCTCTCGCCGATCACCGAGAGGTCCGCTCGCTTGATCATGTCGCAGCCAGGGTCGAGGTTGATCGCCACCACCTTGTCGCAGGCACCAATGCCTTGCAGGTGCTGGATCGCCCCGGAAATCCCCACCGCCACATAGACCCGTGCGGTGACCCAGGTACCGGATGCGCCGACCTGGCGGTCGCGGGCCATGAAGCCGTCGTCCACCGCCACCCGCGATGCGCCTTCGGTCGCGCCGAGGGCTTCGGCGGTCCTGTGGAAAAGGCCCCAGTCCTTGACCCCGTTGCCGCCGGAGAAGATGAACTCGGCTTCGGCCATGGGAATTGCCGCCGGATCGACGGCCACCGCGCCCAGATCTTCGATCCGCGACAGGCTGCGCGCCACGGTTGTGGATAACTCCACGGGCAAGGCTTCGTGACGGGTTTCGCTGACCGGTTCGGCGCATTCGGCAGCCGCCAGAATCAATCGGGCGACCGGACGTGCAAGATCCTGCAAACCAGCACCGGCGCGGCCGATGCACTCCTGATCCTTGACCTGCCAGACCCGCGTGGCCGGGCGCTCGCCCAGTGCCGCGGCAAAACGTCGACCGAGTTCGCCACCACCGCTGCGGCTGTCCGGCAGCAACCAGTGAAGCGGACTGAACTGGTTATCCACAGCCCGCAGCCCCTGGACCCGTTGTTCCGGTGCATAACCATTGAACTCTTCGCCCTCAAGCACCAGCAGGCGATCAACGCCCGTCGTGGCGAAGGCGTTTTCCTTGTGTTCGCCGAACACCACGGCCAGCACTGCGCCGTCCTTGCCGGCCAGTTGATGGGCCAGGCCCAGCAGGTCACGGTCGTGGCTGCTCAAGCGACCACCGACCATATCCGGCACCACGCTGATGTAAAACGCCGGCGCGGTCACCTGATGTAGCGGCAATTGCACTTCAACAGCGGCTGAACGTTTTGTCGCTCCACCCTGCTGAGCGCCGCTACGGTCGATACGCTTGATGCCATTGGGACCAATGAAACCGATGCCATGGGGATTTTTGCGGATGACGCCGTTAGGCCCCATCCAGCTGTGTTGCGCCGGCTGCATGGCCGCGTGCAGCGGGTGCAGACGGTTGCGGGCAATCCATTCGGCCCGAGGGTCGCGGCGGATAATGTCGCTCATCAGTGCACCTCCGCAGGTTCACGTTTGGCCGGTGCCGAAGGCTTTCCCGGCGCGGCGTCTTCGAGCAGCGCATCAGCCACCAGTTCGGCGATGTCCTTGATCATCGGCCGGGGTTCGACCACGCCTTCAAGCATCGCGGTGCATTGTGGACAACCCACGGCCACCAGTTCGGCGCCGGTTTCGCGGATGTCTTCCATGCGCATGTCGGGAATGCGCTGCTTGCCCGGAATGTCGGTGATCGGCGCGCCGCCACCACCGCCGCAGCAGCGGGAGCGGAAACCGGAACGTTGCATCTCTTTCACTTCGATCCCGAGGGCGCGCAGGACCTGACGCGGCGCCTCGTATTCGCCGTTGTAGCGGCCGAGGTAGCACGGGTCGTGGTAGGTCACGCTGTCGCCTTTGTGCTGACCGAGGTTCAGCGCGCCAGCATCAATGATTTCCGCCATGTAGGTGCTGTGGTGCTGCACCAGGTAGTTGCCATCGAAGGCGCCGTACTCGTTTTTCAGCACGTGGAAGCTGTGCGGATCGCAGGTGACGATGCGGTTGAAGCTGTACTTGGCCAGGGTCTGGATGTTGCGTTTGGCCAACAGCTGGAAGGTCGCTTCGTCGCCCAGACGTCGGGCCACATCCCCGCTATCGCGCTCTTCGAGGCCGAGCACGGCGAAGTCGATTTTCGCCGCCTTGAGCACTTTGACGAAGGCGCGCAGGGTGCGCTGGTTGCGCATGTCGAAGGCGCCATCGCCAACCCAGAACAGCACGTCGGTGGATTTCTTTTCGCTCAGCAGATTGAGGTTCAAGTCTGCTGCCCAGTTCATCCGCCCGCCCGGCGCGAAACCGCCCGGGTTGTCGGTGGCGATCAGGTTTTCCAGGACTTCGGCACCCTTGTTCGGAGTCGCGCCTTTTTCCAGGGTTAGATGGCGGCGCATATCGACGATGGCATCGACGTGCTCGATCATCATCGGGCATTCCTCGACGCAGGCACGGCAGGTGGTGCACGACCACAGGGTTTCGGCGTCCACCAGACCGTTGACGATCGGTTGATGCGGATTGCCCCCGTGTTCGCCTATCGGCTTGCCCGGATACGGGCTGCCGGCGAATTTTGCATCGGTGCCACCGGCCAGGCCGACGACCATGTCCTGAATCAGTTTTTTCGGGTTCAGCGGCTGACCGGCGGCGAAGGCCGGGCACGCTGCTTCGCATTTACCGCACTGCACGCAGGCGTCGAAGCCGAGCAATTGGTTCCAGGTAAAATCCTTGGGTTTTTCCACGCCCAGTGGCGCGGTCGGGTCGTTCAAGTCCAGAGGCTTGAGGCCCGTGGAACGACCGCCACCGAAGCGTTCGGCGCGACGGTGCCAGGCCAGGTGCAGCGCACCGGCGAAGGCGTGCTTCATCGGCCCGCCCCAGGTCATGCCAAAGAACAGTTCCGACACGCCCCACAACACGCCTACCCCGAGAACCGCCGCCACCAGCCAGCCACCGAAGTTTTCCGGGAGGATCCCGGCCACCGGCAGGGTCAACAGGAAGAACGAGACCGAGAACGCCAGCAAGCTTTTCGGCAGGCGCATCCACGGGCCTTTCGACAAGCGCGACGGAGGGTTGCGCCGACGCAGGTAAACAAAGATCGCGCCGACGAACATCACCGCTGTCATCAGCAGCAGCGCATAGCCGAGGAAACGGTTATGCAGGCCGAAACCATGCACCAGAATCGCCAGCACGATGGACGCCACCGCACCGCCGGCCGTGGCGACGTGGGTGTTGGCAATGTATTTGTCTCGCGCCACCACATGGTGCAAGTCGACCATGTAGCGCTTGGGCATGGCGAACAGGCCGCCGATCAGGTCGACTTTCGAAGCCCGGCCCCGGCGCCACATGGCCACCCGCCGTAACGCGCCCAGGACACCAAGGCCCAGGGCGGCGAACAACAGGATTGGAAGAAGGGTGTTCAACATGGTGAAGCTCCCACCAGTACATCTTGGAGAAACACGGTCGGCGTAGGAGCTGCCGAAGGCTGCGATCTTTTGATCTTGATCTTAAAAACAAGATCAAAAGATCGCAGCCTGCGGCAGCTCCTACACAGGGGGTGTCAAAACCTTAGAAATCCTTGCACAACCGCAGCGCGTCGTAGATCGCCGCATGCACGTTGCGCTGTGCCACGCAGTCACCGATGCGGAACAGCAGGTAGCCGTCGCCGCTCTGCTCCAGGCAAGGTTGCGGCTTGATCGCGAACAAGGCTTCGACGTCGATCTGGCCTTTGTTGCGCGAGCCTTCCTTCAAGGCGTAGTAGATTTCCTCGTCCGGGCGCACACCGTTTTCGATGACCACCTGGTCCACCACCCGCTCCTCTTTGGCACCGGTGTATTCGTTTTCCAGCACTGCAACCAGCTTGTCACCTTCGCGGTAAACCTTCTCCAGCATCATGTCGCCGGTCATGATCACTTCTTTCGGGTACATGCTGCGGTAGTACGTCGGGAACGACGTGCCGCCAATCGCCACGCCCGGCTTGATGTCGTCGGTGACGATTTCGACCTGGCTGCCCTTGTCCGCAATGAAGTCCGCGGTAGACATGCCGGTGAACTCGCAAATGGTGTCGTAAACCAGCACGTTCTTGCCAGGCAGAACCTTGCCGTCGAGCACATCCCAGCTGCTGACCACCAGACCTTCAGCCGCACCCCAGTGTTCGTTCTGCTCGATGAACGGATGTCCACCGACGGCCAGCACCACCACGTCTGGACGCAGGTCCATGATGGTCGGCGCATCCGCCGCAGTGCCCAGGCGCAGATCGACTTTCAACCGAGCCAGCTCCAGCTGGTACCAGCGGGTGATACCGGCGATCTGATCCCGTTGTGGTGCTTTCGAAGCGGTGGTGATTTGGCCGCCGATGAATTCTTTCTTCTCGAACAGGGTCACGTTGTGGCCACGTTCGGCGGCAACGCGAGCGGCTTCCATCCCCGCAGGGCCAGCGCCAACTACCACCACTTTGCGTTTCACGCCGGTGGTTTTTTCAATGATGTGTGGCAGGCCCATGTATTCACGGGAAGTTGCGGCGTTCTGGATGCACAACACATCCAGACCCTGGTATTGACGGTCGATGCAGTAGTTGGCCCCGACGCACTGCTTGATCTGGTCGATCTGGCCCATCTTGATCTTGGCGATCAGGTGCGGGTCGGCAATGTGGGCGCGGGTCATGCCGACCATGTCGACGTAGCCACCCTCCAGAATGCGCGTGGCCTGGTTCGGGTCCTTGATGTTCTGCGCGTGCAGCACCGGAACCTTGACCACCTCCTTGATCCCGGCCGCCAGGTGCAGGAACGGCTCGGGCGGGTAGCTCATGTTCGGAATCACGTTGGCCAGGGTGTTGTGAGTGTCGCAACCCGAGCCGACGACGCCGATGAAATCGAGCATGCCGGTGTCGTCGTAATATTTGGCGATCTGCTTCATGTCTTCGTGGGACAGGCCGTCCGGGTGGAACTCATCACCGCAGATGCGCATGCCCACGCAGAAGTCGTCACCGACCTCGGCGCGCACGGCTTTCAAGACTTCCAGGCCGAACTTCATGCGGCCTTCGAAGGTACCGCCCCATTCGTCGGTACGCTTGTTGACGCGCGGGCTCCAGAACTGGTCGATCATGTGCTGGTGCACAGCCGACAATTCCACGCCGTCCAGGCCACCGGCCTTGGCACGACGCGCAGCCTGCGCATAGTTGCCGATCACCCGCCAGATTTCTTCCGGCTCGATGGTCTTGCAAGTGGCACGGTGCACCGGCTCACGCACGCCCGACGGCGACATCAACGTTGGCCAGTTAAAGCCGTCCCAACGCGAGCGTCGACCCATGTGGGTAATCTGGATCATGATCTTGGCGCCGTGCTTGTGCATGGCATCGGCCAGATTCTGGAAGTGCGGAATGATGCGGTCGGTGGACAGGTTCACCGAGCTCCACCACTCCTGCGGGCTGTCGATCGCCACGACGGACGAGCCGCCACAAATCGCCAGGCCGATCCCGCCCTTGGCTTTCTCTTCGTAATACTTGACGTACCGGTCGGTGGTCATGCCGCCGTCGGTGGCATAGACCTCGGCGTGCGCGGTGCTGAGCACGCGGTTGCGGATGGTCAGTTTGCCGATCTGGATCGGCTGGAACATTGCTTCGAAAGCCATGGCGGGTTCCTCGACTTACAACGGCTTGACGGTGAACAAGCCGTCTTCGTGACCCTCTTCGGAGCCACCGTAGACTTGTTCGGCCACGGTACGGATCTTGCTGCCGCGAGCGGCGAGGATCTGGTCCATCGCCCCTGCAAACCAGCCAGTGAACATGTAGTCGACCTTGCGCCCGACTTTGCCGTACACGTAGACGAATGCCGAGTGTTCGAGCTTGACGCTGGCGGTGCCTTTGTCGAGGTCAATGTCCTGGATCTTGAACAGCCCCCAGCCGCGCTGCGACAGGCGCTTCATGTAGTGCTCGAACACCGCGACGCCTTCCAGGCCATGGCATTCGGCTTCTTTTTCACACCAGTGCCAGGCGGACTTGTAGCCGGCCTTGTAGAGGATTTCGGCGTAGGCTTCAGCGCCCAGCACTTCCTCGATGCCCATGTGGTTGTTGACGAAGAAATGGCGCGGCACGTACAGCATCGGCAAGGCGTCGGAGGTCCAGATACCGGTTTCACTGTCGACTTCGATTGGCAATTGAGGGGCGATCTTGGCCATGAAAACTTAACTCCAGAAAATTTGTTGTGTTGCCCGCTGCACGGACGGCAGCGGGAAAGGATTCAGAGATGCGGCGGCTTATTCGCCCCAAACGTCCTTGAGGACGTTGACCCAGTTCTCGCCCATGATTTTGCGCACTACCCGCTCGGAGTGGCCGCGCTTGAGCAGGGTCTCGGTCAGGTTCGGGAACTCGCCCACGGTGCGGATACCCAGCGGGTTGATGATCTTGCCGAAGCTGGTCAGGCGGCGGGCGTAGCCCTTGTCGTGGGTCAGGTATTCGAAGAAGTCCTGGCCATGGCCCTGGGTGAAGTCGGTACCGATGCCGATGGCGTCTTCGCCGACGATGTTCATCACGTACTCGATGGCTTCGGCGTAGTCGTCGATGGTCGAATCGATACCCTTGGCCAGGAACGGCGCGAACATGGTCACGCCGACAAAACCACCGTGGTCGGCAATGAACTTGAGCTCTTCATCGGACTTGTTGCGCGGGTGCTCCTTGAGCCCCGACGGCAGGCAGTGGGAGTAGCAGACCGGCTTCTTCGATTCGAGGATGACTTCTTCGGAAGTCTTGGAACCGACGTGGGACAGGTCGCACATCACGCCAACACGGTTCATCTCGGCGACGATTTCGCGACCGAAGCCCGACAGACCGCCGTCACGCTCGTAGCAGCCGGTGCCCACCAGGTTCTGGGTGTTGTAGCACATCTGCACGATACCGACGCCAAGCTGCTTGAAGACCTCGACATAGCCGATCTGGTCTTCAAAGGCGTGGGCATTCTGGAAGCCGAAAAGGATGCCGGTCTTGCCCTGCTCCTTGGCTTTACGGATGTCGGCGGTGGTGCGGACCGGAATCACCAGGTCGCTGTTCTCGCGGATCAGCTTCTGGCTCGCGGCGATGTTGTTGACGGTGGCCTGGAAGCCCTCCCACACCGACACAGTGCAATTGGCCGCGGTCAGACCGCCCTTGCGCATGTCTTCGAACAGTTCACGGTTCCACTTGGCGATAATCAGCCCGTCGATAACGATGCTGTCGGCGTGCAATTCGGCTGGGCTCATCAGGCTGTCCCCTTGTTGGCGATTCATGCGCCGAATCGTCTGCCGGCGCTTTGGGGCCAGCATATGCCTCGGTGCCCAAGCACCCGGGTGCAAAAACGACAGGGGAATTGCCGAAAGCGTCAATCCGCGACAAAGGGTCGTCGCCAGGCACAATCACCGACCTGTTCAAGGCCCGCGGCTTGGGCCAGAATTCGCCGCATCACTGGATGCTTCACTGGACAAGAGCGGCGACGATAATGAAATCGATCATTCTGGCAATGGCCCTGATTGCGACCGGCGTACACGCAGCGCAGGTGTCCGACGACAACCCGTGCGACAAAGTCGAAAACGACATCCAGACCCTGGAATGCTCGGCCTTCAGCAAAACCTCCGCCGAAGACCTGCTCAAGGAAAACCTCCAGGGCCTGACCGAGCGCATGCAGTCGCAGTACGGCAAAAACCCGTCGCAACTGGCCGACATCACCGCCAGGATCAAAGCCGCCCAACAGCAATGGCTGAAGACCCGCGACGCAGACTGCGCCGTCGAAACCTTCCCGGCCACCGCCGGCAGCAAGGCGCTCACCATTGCCCAGAACGATTGTGTGGCGCGGATGAGCGATGAACGGTCGGAGTTTTTGGAGTCGATTGGGCAGGAATAGTCCTGAGTATCCCGCTGAAAGCTGGCGCTACCACCAGCTTTCAATCGCCAAAAAACCTTCTCCCACAAAGCACTCTGCTCTGACCTACAGCTTCTGTCCAAAGCCGCTGCTCTGCGGACCTTTCACGCAACATGCCGACAAATGTTGCTGATGGCCAAGCATAAAAATATAAGTAAAAATTCGCAAATCTTATAAAAGACTTATATTCTTCCATGAACAGCATTCACTGGACTCGAAAGGCCGTTAAGCAACTCTTGAGATTGCATTCCGTTCACCAGATTCAGGTTCGTGATGCCATCACGGCGCTCGCTGGCATGCCTGAGGCAGGCAATGTCAAAGCACTGGTCGGTCATGACTACGCTTATCGGCTGCGTGTCGGTAATTACCGGGTCATGTTTGATTGGGATGGCGCGATCAAAGTGGTCAGTATTCAAGAGGTCAAAAAACGCGATGAACGCACCTACTGACATTCAAATCATCAACGACGCCGAAGGCAATCCAGCCTTCGTGGTCATTCCCTATGCACAATACGTGGCGCAGAAAATCGAGCCCGACTTGATCCCCCATGAGGTAGTGAGCCGTATCGTCGATGGCGCTACCCCTATCCGCGCCTGGCGCGAACATTTGAACCTTACCCAGGATGAAGTAGCCAAACGCATGGGCATAACCCAGCCTGCCTTTGCCCAACAGGAAACAGTCGCCAAGCCCCGTAAAGCCACTCGCGAAAAAATCGCTTTGGCGTTTGGCATCACGGCCAGCCAGCTTGAGCTGTAAGCTGCACACCCTCTGTCACTAATGGGATTGAACATGAAAGTCTGCGGCATCGAAATCAAAGGCAGCGAAGCGATCATCGCCGTGGCCACGCTGGACGGTCAGGCGCTGGGCCATGTCGCGCTCGCCACCAAGAAAATTGCCCTGGACGATGACGACGAAGCCGCCAACGTCAAAGTATTCGCCGCTCAGGTCGCTTCGTTTATCCGCGAGAATTCCATCGATCGCATCGCGATCAAGAAGCGCAGCAAGAAAGGCGAGTTCGCTGGCGGGCCGACCACCTTCAAGATCGAAGGGGTTTTCCAGTTGCAGGAGAATTGCGAGGTGACCCTGCTGTCGCCGCAGACCATCAATGCCCAGGCTAAAAAGCACAATTTCGAACTGCCAGGGACGCTGAACAAGTATCAGCATGAGGCTTACAAAGCGGCGTGTTCGGCGTTGGTGAAGAAATAAGATCAAAAGATCGCAGCCTTCGGCAGCTCCTACAGGAGATCTCATGTAAGAGCTGCCGAAGGCTGCGATCTTTTAATTTATGCCTTGGCAGTACGCCGGTCTTCCCTCGGGCACCGCTCATATTTCGCCCGATAACTGCGGGTGAAATACGACGGGGATTCAAACCCACAGGCAATACTCACTTCCAGCACGCTCATGTCCGTCTGTCGCAGCAACTGCCGCGCTTTTTCCAATCGTAACCGCAGATAGAAATTACTCGGTGTGTCGTTCAGATGCAGGCGAAACAGGCGCTCCAGCTGTCGCCGCGTCACCTTGATCGATTCCGCCAGTTCCAGCGTGCTCAGCGGCGGTTCACTGTGCTGCTCCATCTCGCCAATCACATGCACCAGCTTCTTGTTGCTGATGCCATAGCGTGTGGCGACTTCCATGCGCTGGTGGTCTTTGCGCGGGCGGATGCGGCCGAGCACGAATTGCTCGCTGACCTGGATCGCCAGTTCCGGTCCGTGGGCCTGGGCGATCAGATCCAGCATCAGGTCAATGGAAGCAGTGCCGCCGGCGGAAGTGATGCGACGGCGGTCGATCTCGAACAGCTCCTGAGTAACGCTGAGCTGTGGATAGGATTCCTTGAAGGCGTCGATGGCTTCCCAGTGCAGGGTCAGGCGATGGCCATCGAGCAGGCCGGCTTCGGCGAGGATGAAACTGCCGGTGTCGATGGCGCCGAGGGTCACGCCTTCGTTGTCCAGGCGGCGCAGCCAGTGTTCCAGCGCCGGGGTGGTGAACTTCAGGGGTTCGAACCCGGCGACCACCAGCAGTGTTGCGCCTTTCTTGAGCGGCTCCAGCGCCGCATCGGCGTTGACCGACATGCCGTTGCTCGCCAGCACCGCCCCGCCATCCGCGCTCAGCACATGCCAGCGGTACAGCTCGCCGCGAAAGCGATTGGCGACCCGCAGCGGCTCGATGGCTGAGATAAACCCGATAGCCGAGAAACCCGGCATCAACAAGAAGTAGAAATCCTGGGACATGGAGCGCACTCGCTTAGCGGGTAACAGGAGGCCAGGTAACGAGAGGGCGGGCAGCGTAGGGATGTTGATACGCCACTTGCAAGCGGCATTCAAGGGGGCAGGTCGCTGCAGTGCAAGAGCTGGTCGCCGCAGTGCGCTTTCATGGGGGCTTTGCTGCGTAACTTGGCATCACCGGCGCATCAGACACCGGAACTCACAATAAACGACCTGCCGAGGAACCTGAGAATGAAACGACTGATCAGCAGCTGTGTTCTTGCACTCAGTGGTACCGCTTTGCTGAGCGCCAGTGTCATGGCCGCCGAACCCGCCGCATGCCAGAACGTGCGCATGGGTGTAGTGAACTGGACCGACGTGATCGCCACCAGCGCCATGACCCAGGTATTGCTCGATGGCCTCGGCTACAGCACCAAACAAACCAGCGCCTCCCAGCAAATCATCTTCGCCGGGATCCGCGACCAGCGTCTGGACCTGTTCCTCGGCTACTGGAACCCGCTGATGACCCAGACCATCACCCCGTTCGTCGACGCCAAACAGGTCAAGGTGCTTGAGGCGCCAAGCCTGCAGGACGCCCGCGCGACTCTCGCCGTGCCGACCTACCTCGCCGACAAGGGCCTGAAAACCTTCGCCGACATCGCCAAGTTCGAAAAAGAACTGGGCGGCAAGATCTACGGCATCGAGCCTGGCTCGGGCGCCAACACCCAGATCAAGGCAATGATCTCCAAGAACCAGTTCGGCCTCGGCAAGTTCCAGCTGGTCGAATCCAGCGAAGCCGGCATGCTCGCCGCCGTGGATCGCGCCGTACGTCGCAACGAAGCCGTGGTGTTCTTCGGCTGGGCGCCGCACCCAATGAACGTCAACGTCAAGATGACCTACCTCACCGGCAGCGACGACGCCCTCGGCCCGAACGAAGGCAAGGCCACCGTGTGGACCGTCACTGCGCCGACATATACCGAACAATGCCCGAACATCGGTCGCCTGCTGAGCAACCTGACGTTCACCGCCGAAGACGAGAGCCGGATGATGCAGCCGCTGCTGGATCACAAGGACGCTTTCGAGTCGGCCAAACAATGGCTCAAGGATCACCCGCAGGACAAAAAGCGCTGGCTTGAAGGCGTCACCACCTTCGATGGCAAGCCGGCCGCTGAAAACCTGCAACTGACCAGTAAATAAACCCGAACGAACCACCGACTCGCAGCCCCGACGGGCTGCGAACGGGACCACCACGCCTGGCCAAAGCCAAAACTCGCCTGTAAGGAACCGCCAAATGAACCACGACGTCATCATCACCTGCGCACTCACCGGTGCTGGCGACACGACCGCCAAGAGCCCACACGTGCCGGTCACCCCGAAACAGATCGCCGCTGCCGCCGTGGAAGCCGCCAAGGCCGGCGCCACCGTGGTTCACTGCCATGTGCGTGACCCGCAAACCGGCAAATTCAGCCGTGACGTGGCGCTGTACCGCGAAGTGATGGAGCGCATCCGCGAGGCGGACGTCGACATCATCGTCAACCTCACCGCTGGCATGGGCGGCGACCTGGAGATCGGTGCCGGCGAGAACCCGATGGAGTTCGGCCCGAATACCGACCTGGTCGGCCCGCTGACCCGCCTGGCCCACGTCGAAGAACTGCTGCCGGAAATCTGCACCCTCGACTGCGGCACCCTGAACTTCGGCGACGGCGACACCATTTACGTCTCCACCCCGGCCCAGCTGCGTGCCGGTGCCAAACGCATTCAAGAGCTGGGCGTTAAAGCCGAGCTGGAAATCTTCGACACTGGCCACCTGTGGTTCGCCAAGCAGATGATCAAGGAAGGCCTGCTCGACAACCCGTTGTTCCAGCTGTGCCTGGGCATCCCTTGGGGCGCTCCCGCAGACACCACCACCATGAAAGCCATGGTCGACAACCTGCCGGCCGACGCGGTCTGGGCCGGCTTCGGTATCGGTCGCATGCAGATGCCGATGGCGGCGCAAGCGGTGTTGCTCGGCGGCAACGTGCGGGTCGGGCTGGAAGACAACCTGTGGCTGGACAAGGGCGTGCTGGCGACCAACGGCCAACTGGTCGAGCGCGCCGGCGAAATCCTCAGCCGCCTCGGTGCCCGCATCCTGACCCCGGCTGAAGGCCGGGCAAAAATGGGCCTGACCAAGCGCGGTTAACCTCAAACACAAAACCCGTAGGAGCTGCCGCAGGCTGCGATCTTTTGATCTTGCTTGTAAAAAACAAAGTCAAAAGATCGCAGCCTGCGGCAGCTCCTACAGGGCTCACCGAACTTATTAGGACGTCACCATGAGCTTCATCACCGAAATCAAAACCTTCGCAGCGTTAGGCAGCGGTGTCATCGGCAGCGGCTGGGTGTCCCGCGCCCTCGCCCATGGCCTGGATGTCGTGGCCTGGGATCCGGCCCCCGGCGCCGAAGCCGCCTTGCGCAAACGCGTCGCCAATGCCTGGGGCGCGCTGGAGAAACAAGGTCTGGCGCCGGGTGCATCGCAAGATCGCCTGCGCTTTGTCGCGACCATCGAAGAGTGCGTGCGCGATGCCGATTTCATCCAGGAGAGCGCCCCGGAACGACTGGAGCTGAAACTGGAGCTGCACAGCAAAATCAGCGCGGCAGCCAAGCCCAATGCGTTGATCGGCTCCAGCACTTCCGGGCTGTTGCCGAGCGAGTTCTACGAGAGCGCCACGCACCCGGAACGTTGCGTGGTCGGTCATCCGTTCAACCCGGTTTACCTGCTGCCATTGGTGGAAGTGGTCGGCGGTAAAAACACTGCCCCTGAAGCAGTGCAAGCGGCCATGAAAGTCTATGAATCCCTGGGAATGCGCCCGCTACACGTGCGCAAGGAAGTGCCGGGCTTCATCGCCGACCGCCTGCTCGAAGCGCTGTGGCGTGAGGCTCTGCACCTGGTCAACGACGGCGTGGCGACCACCGGCGAAATCGACGACGCGATCCGTTTTGGCGCGGGTTTGCGCTGGTCGTTCATGGGCACCTTCCTGACTTACACCCTGGCCGGTGGCGATGCCGGCATGCGCCACTTCATGGCACAGTTCGGCCCGGCGTTGCAATTGCCGTGGACCTACCTGCCGGCACCGGAGTTGACCGACAAGCTGATCGACGACGTGGTCGATGGCACCAGCGATCAATTGGGCAAACACAGCATTTCGGCGCTGGAGCGCTATCGTGATGACTGCCTGCTGGCGGTGCTGGAGGCGGTAAAGACCACCAAAGAGAAGCATGGGATGGCTTTCAGCGAGTAACCCCTAGGCTTGGGGCCAACAGCACTTGCTCGCGAAAGCGGCAGCCCAGTCACTCTATAAATTGGATCAGAAACCATGCCCACCCTCACCACCTACCAAACCACCATCATCCCCGACTGGGTCGACTACAACGGCCACCTGCGCGACGCCTTCTACCTGCTGATCTTCAGCTACGCCACCGACGCCCTGATGGATCGCCTGGGCCTGGACAGCAACAGCCGCGAGGCCAGCGGCAACTCGCTGTTCACCCTCGAACTGCACCTCAATTACCTGCACGAAGTGAAGCTCGACGCCCAGGTCGAAGTGCACACCCAAATCATCGCCCACGACAGCAAGCGCGTGCACCTCTATCACAGCCTGCATCTGGTCGGTGAAGCCCAGGAGCTCGCAGGCAACGAACAGATGCTGCTGCACGTGGATCTCGCCGGGCCGCGTTCGGCGCCGTTCAGCGAACAGTCGTTGGACCGCTTGCAAGCCATCGTCGCCGAACAGGCGGACCTGCCAACACCCGGGTACATTGGCCGAGTGATCGCACTACCCCCAAAAAAATAACAAGGAGATCGCCATGAATACCGCCGCTGCATTTGCCGACTTCCGTACCTATCCGTTGATCAGCGCGCTGGCTGGCGTGCAGACCCTGGCGGACAGTGTTCTGGTGAAATGGGCCGACGATCGCGTCAGCCCTTTCCACCATCAATGGCTGCGGGATAACTGCCCGTGCCCGCAATGCGTCTACACCGTGACCCGCGAGCAAGTACTGGAAATCGTCGACGTGGCTCAAGATCTGATGCCCGATAACGCCGGTATCGACAGCGAAGGTTGCCTGTCGGTGGCTTGGCGGGACGGCCACAGCAGCCGCTTCGACCCTGGTTGGCTGCGCGCCCACGCCTATGACGATGAATCCCGCGCCGAGCGTCAGCAGCGCAAGCCGAAAGCCAGGCTCTGGCACAGCGATTTGCAGTTGCCGGTGTTCGAGTATCAAGCGCTGATGAGCGACTCCGACGCCTTGTTGCAATGGTTGTTGGCTGTGCGGGATGTCGGATTGACCCAGGTCCGTGGCGTGCCCACCGAGCCCGGCTCCCTGAAACTGATCGCCCAGCGTATTTCCTTCATCCGCGAGAGCAATTTCGGCGTGCTGTTCAACGTGCAATCCAAGGCCGACGCAGACAGCAACGCCTACACCGCCTTCAACCTGCCGCTGCACAGCGACCTGCCGACCCGGGAGTTGCAACCGGGGCTGCAATTTTTGCATTGCCTGGTCAATGATGCCGAGGGTGGCGAGAGCATTTTTGTCGACGGTTTTGCCATTGCCGACACCCTGCGCCTGGAAGCCCCGGAGGCGTTTAAAAGCCTGTGTGAAATCCCCGTGGAGTTTCGCAATAAGGACCGCCACAGCGACTACCGCTGCCTGGCGCCGATCATCGCTCTGGATGCGTTGGGGCAGGTGTCGGAAATCCGCATGGCGAACTTTCTGCGCGGGCCGTTCGATGCTTCGGTGGAGCAGATGCCCAAGCTGTATCAGGCCTACCGGCGCTTTATCGCGATGACCCGCGAGCCTCGATTCAGGTTGATGCAGCGGCTCAATCCCGGTGAGCTGTGGTGCTTTGACAACCGCCGCACCCTGCATGCCCGCAACGCCTTCGACCCCGCCACCGGGGCGCGGCACTTCCAGGGCTGCTATGTGGACCGTGATGAGTTGTTGTCGCGGATTCTGGTGTTGCAGCGTTAAACCGCGTCATCGTTCTTCGTCGGAACGCCGCCCGGAGCAAGCCCGCTCCCACATTCGATCGCATTCCTCTGGGAGAACTCGGTCAACTGTGGGAGCGGGCTTGCTCGCGAAAGCGGTATATCAATCAACACAAAACCCACTGAATCACAGGCAAAAAAAACCCCGATCAAGCCGTGACAGGATCGAGGCAGAGGGTACTGTTGAGGAGCTGCCGTGCGAGGGTGACCAAACCTTCGTGAAGCAAGCTGAGTCCAGTGTGCCCCCTCCTTTGGCCGGCAAGTTGCCCGAAAGCGACCTGTTCATAGCCAATGCTGCCATTGCGACAATTCGTCCTTGCCGACACCCGGTACCCCTACCAGAATCGAACCACGACACCGTTCCCTGAAGAAGGATTGCGTCATGATGCACGCCGATTTGATAGACCAGGAAGACCTGTTGGGCCAGCTCAAGTCGTTGGGATTCAACGTGCCCACTGGAGCCACCGCCGAGCAGGCTTGCGAGTGCGTGGTAAGGGGCTTGGACGATGCCCGGGCGTATGAACTTCGCAAGATGGTCAAGGAGATGTACACCAGCAGCGCGACGATCCTGCCGGCAGTGCGCCAGGCCATCGACAAACAATTGCTGCCGGCGTTGTCGGAGTACCAGCAAAGCCATCGCGGCTGACAGAAAATCAAAAGATCGCAGCCTTCGGCAGCTCCTACAGTTGAAACACGTTCCCTGTAGGAGCTGCCGAAGGCTGCGATCTTTTAATGGCTTCTCGGCTTAAAGCCTTACGCTAGCGAAAGTCGACTCATTGCGCGCCTGGCTCAGCGCCGACAACGGGCCGGACAACGGCGACAGCACCAATGCTTGCGGCAGCGGCATCATCGCCACTTGCTGGGTGGTGTTGGACCCTACGCGCTCGTCACGCGGCGGAATGCCGAAGTATTCGCGGTAGCACTTGGAGAAGTGCGGCGTGGACACGAAGCCACAGACCGACGCCACTTCGATGATCGACATCGGCGTTTGCTTGAGCAACTGCCGCGCGCGGATCAGGCGCAGCTTGAGGTAGTAACGCGACGGCGAGCAGTGCAGGTACTTCTGGAACAGGCGCTCGAGCTGACGACGGGACACCGCGACATACACCGCCAGTTCGTCCAGGTCGATCGGTTCTTCGAGGTTGGCTTCCATCAACGCGACGATTTCCTGCAACTTCGGCTGGTTGGTGCCGAGCATGTGCTTGAGCGGCACACGCTGGTGATCCTGCTCGTTGCGGATGCGCTCGTAGACGAACATTTCCGAAATGGCCGCCGACAGCTCACGACCGTGATCGCGGCTGATCAAGTGCAGCATCATGTCCAGCGGCGCGGTGCCGCCGGAGCTGGTGAAACGGTTACGGTCGAGGGTGAACAAGCGTGTGCTCATCGCTACACGCGGGAAAGCTTCCTGCATCGCCGCCAGGCATTCCCAGTGCACGCTGCAATCAAAACCGTCGAGCAGGCCGGCGCAGGCCAGGGCCCAGCTGCCGGTGCACACCGCACCGAGGCGGCGGGACTGGCGAGCCTGGCTTTGCAGCCATGACACATGTTCGCGGGTAACAGTGCGCTGGATGCCGATACCGCCGCAGACGATGACCGTGTCCATTGGCGGCGCTTTGTGCATGGAGGCGTCGGGGGTGATCTGCAGGCCGTCACTGGCCCAGACCTGGCCGCCGTCGACGGTGAGGGTGGTCCAGCGATACAGCTCGCGACCGGACAACTGGTTGGCCATGCGCAGGGGTTCCACTGCGGAGGCCAGAGAAATCAGCGTGAAATTGTCCAGCAGCAGAAAGCCGATGGATTGAGGCGCACGGTTCTGGGGTTGAGCCCCGGAGTTGAACGTCGTCATCGCGGTATCTCCTCACACAAAGCGGGTAATGGCCTCAGGCGGAGGCTCTTTTTATCGCCATCGTTCTCGCGTGGGAGACGGGCTTTGTAATGACAGAGCAATTGCCATGCCTAAATTTGAATGCGCGTTCAATAACTCCTAAAAACGACGTCGGAATGTGTCTATATATGTCTTGCAAGGCAGGGGGATTTAAATGGCCATCAGGACTGCAAGCGCCCCGGCCCACAAGCTTTGAGCAATTCGGTAGCACTTGTGGGAACGGCGTTGCGCCGCGGTGGAAAGGAGTGTCACCGCAGGCACGGGTGACAGGCGGTCGAAGGCCGGTTGGCCCTCGATCAGTGGCAAGACGATTTATCTGTGAGCGACGCGCCAAAAGGTGGCGCGTTTTAAACAGGGTGTTCACTTAGCGCGCAGTTTTGACTGGTCTGGCGCTATCGCGAGCAAGCTCGCGATGAAGGCGACGCGGTCTCAGCACTCCACCGCACTAACCGCCAACCCACCCCGCGATGTCTCCTTATATTTGTCATGCATATCGGCACCGGTATCGCGCATGGTGCGGATCACCCGATCCAGCGAAATAAAGTGCTGGCCATCACCGCGTAATGCCATTTGTGCGGCATTGATCGCCTTCACCGCGGCAATCGCGTTGCGCTCGATGCACGGCACCTGGACCAACCCACCCACCGGGTCGCAGGTCAGGCCGAGGTTGTGCTCCAGACCGATCTCCGCCGCGTTGCACAACTGCTCTGGCGTGGCACCAAGAATTTCCGCCAGTCCCGCCGCCGCCATGGCGCAGGCCGAACCGACTTCGCCCTGGCAGCCGACTTCGGCACCGGAGATCGAAGCGTTCTTCTTGCACAGGATTCCCACCGCCGCCGCGCCGAGGAAGTAGTCGACGACATTGGCGTCGGTCACGGCCTCGCTGAACTTCATGAAGTAGTGCAGTACCGCCGGAATGATCCCCGCCGCGCCGTTGGTCGGTGCCGTGACCATACGCCCGCCGGCGGCGTTTTCTTCGTTGACCGCCAGGGCGAACAGGTTGACCCATTCCATGGCGCTCAAGGTCGAGCCGATCACGTTGGGTTTGTTCAGTTCCTGCAGGCTGCGATGCAGCTTGGCCGCACGGCGACGCACGTTCAGCCCGCCGGGCAGGATGCCTTCGTGTTTAAGGCCTTGTTCAACGCAATCCTGCATGGCGCGCCAGAGCTTCATCAGGCCGCTGCGGATTTCATCCTCGCTGCGCCAGACTTTCTCGTTGGCCATCATTAACTCAGCCACGCGCAGCTTGTGCTTTTTACACAGCTCCAGAAGCTCGGCAGCGCTGGAAAAGTCATAAGGCAACACGGTGCGGTCGAGGTCGACGACACCGCTGGAGGCCTGCGCCTCATCGACGACAAAACCGCCGCCAACCGAATAGTAGGTGTCGCGATGCAACTCGCCGTCATCGCCCTCGACAATCAGGGTCATGGCGTTGGGGTGGAATGGCAGGTTCTCGTCGATCAGGCGCATGTCCCGGGCCCAGATGAAGGGCACCGGCAAGCGACTGTCGAGCAGCAGCGTATCGGTCTCGCGCAGGGTGGCGATACGAATGCCGATTTGCGACGGATCGATCGCGTCCGGCCACTCGCCCATCAGGCCCATGATCACGGCATTGTCGCTGCCATGGCCGATGCCGGTGGCCGACAACGAGCCGAACAGCTGGACTTCGACACGCCGCACTTGCTCAAGCAGCCCGCGCTCACGCAGGCCCTGCACAAACAACGCCGCCGCCCGCATGGGCCCCACGGTGTGTGAACTGGAAGGGCCGATGCCGATTTTGAACAGGTCGAAAACACTGATAGCCATTACTGCCGAACTCCTGGATGGGCCCACTGCGCACGCGAAAGCGCACGGTGACGGAGCTGCTACGCTCAAGCTGCAATCCGCCGAGATGACCGCATCATCAAGCTTTTATCCAGTTGTTCGACGTCTCTAACCGACGCACTCATGCCCACCAGCGCCGCGTGTCTTTTACGCTGTGTTTTCGCCGTTTTTTTGCGGTTCAGAGGGGGAAATCGGGCTGAAAAAATCTGTAAACGACGTCACCGACACTGGATGCGACCATCCCTGTACTGGATACGACGCACCCTGTAGGCGTCAGATTTTCACTGGTACATGATCGTATCGACTCGATTGCAAGGCGACGTGGTAGAGCTGTCTCCAGAACGCCATCCAACCGCAACCTATAAGTGCGGTGGTCCAGTCGGAACACTGCCAAAAAAAACACCAAGGAGTCCATCCATGAAAGGTTCCCCGTCGTTGTTGTTGGCCGCAATGCTTAGTCTGCCGGTTCTGGCGCAAGCCGCCGAACCGGCCCAATGCAGCACCGTAAACTTCTCCGATGTCGGCTGGACCGACATCACCGCGACAACCGCAACCACCAGCGTCGTGCTCAACGCCCTCGGCTACAAGACCAAGACCACCATGATTTCCGTGCCCGTGACCTATAAGTCCCTGGCCGACGGCAAGAACATGGACGTGTTCCTGGGCAACTGGATGCCGACCATGGAAAACGACATCAAGGCCTACCGCGATGCCGGCACCGTGGAAACCGTGCGCACCAACCTAAAGGGCGCCAAGTACACCCTCGCCGTCCCTCAGGCGCTGTACGACAAGGGCCTGCATGACTTCGCCGACATTGCCAAATTCAAGAAAGAGCTCGACGGCAAGATCTACGGCATCGAGCCGGGCAACGATGGCAATCGTCTGATCCAGAGCATGATCGACAAGGATGCCTTCGGCCTGAAGACCGCCGGCTTCAAAGTCGTCGAGTCCTCCGAAGCCGGCATGCTGTCGCAGGTCGACCGCGCGCAGAAACGCGACACCGCCGTGGTGTTCCTCGGCTGGGCGCCGCACCCGATGAACAAGCGTTTCAAAATTCAATACCTGACCGGTGGTGATGACTTCTTCGGCCCGGATTTCGGTGCCGCCACCGTGGCGACCAACACCCGCAAGGGTTACGCCCAGGAGTGCAGCAACGTTGGCCAGTTGCTGAAGAACCTGGAGTTCACTGTCGACATGGAAAGCGAACTGATGGGCAACATCCTGGACGACAAGATGAAGCCTGACGCGGCCGCCAAGGCCTGGCTGAAAAAGAATCCACAGGTGCTCGATACCTGGCTCGCTGGCGTGACCACCATTGACGGTAAACCTGGCCTGGAGGCCGTGAAAGCCAAACTGACGCCTTGAATTAGGGAGCATCGTTTATGCCGGGCAGGTTCGCCTGCCCGGGCTGTTAATTACCTTGCATGCGGACGTTCACTACCATGCTGATTGATCAGAAAATACCCCTAGGCCAGTACATCGCAGGCTTCGTTGAATGGTTGACGCAACACGGCGCCAGCACCTTCGACGCCATCGCCGTGACACTGGAAACGATGATCCACGGCGTGACGTTTGCGCTGACCTGGTTCAACCCGCTGGCATTGATCGGCCTGATCGCACTACTGGCACACTTCATTCAACGCAAATGGGGCCTGACCGCGTTTGTCGTTGCCTCCTTCCTGCTGATCCTCAATCTGGGGTACTGGCAGGAAACCATGGAAACCCTCGCCCAGGTGCTGTTCGCCACCCTGGTCTGCGTGCTCATCGGTGTGCCATTGGGCATCGTCGCCGCGCACAAGCCGATGTTCTATACTTTAATGCGTCCGGTACTCGATCTGATGCAGACCGTACCGACCTTCGTGTACCTCATTCCTACCCTCACCCTCTTCGGGCTGGGTGTGGTCCCGGGCCTGATCTCCACGGTGGTGTTCGCGATTGCCGCGCCCATCCGCCTGACTTACCTGGGTATCCGCGATGTTCCGGAAGAATTGATGGATGCCGGCAAGGCCTTTGGCTGCTCGCGCCGTCAGTTGCTTTCAAGAATCGAACTGCCCCACGCCATGCCAAGCATCGCGGCCGGCATCACCCAGTGCATCATGCTGTCCCTTTCGATGGTGGTGATTGCGGCACTGGTGGGCGCCGATGGCCTGGGCAAACCGGTGGTCAACGCACTGAACACTGCTGATATCGCCCTGGGCTTCGAAGCAGGCCTGGCGATCGTACTGCTGGCGATCATGCTCGACCGTATCTGCAAACAACCCGACGCCAAAGTAGGGGGTGATGCATGAGCATTATTCGCTTTGATAACGTTGACGTTATCTTCTCCAAGGATCCACGCGAGGCCCTCAAGCTGCTGGATCAAGGCATGACCCGTAACGAAATCCTGAAAAAGACCGGGCAGATTGTCGGCGTTGAAAAAGCCAGCCTGGATATCGAAAAAGGTGAAATCTGCGTGCTGATGGGCCTGTCCGGCTCCGGCAAGTCCAGCCTGCTGCGCTGCATCAACGGCCTCAACACCGTCAGCCGCGGCAAGCTGTTCGTCGAGCACGAAGGCAAGCAGATCGACATTGCCTCGTGCACCCCGGCAGAACTGAAAATGATGCGCACCAAGCGCATCGCGATGGTGTTCCAGAAGTTCGCCCTGATGCCTTGGCTGACAGTGCGCGAGAACATCAGCTTCGGCCTGGAAATGCAGGGTCGTCCGGAAAAGGAACGACGCAAACTGGTGGACGAAAAGCTTGAGCTGGTGGGCCTGGCCCAGTGGCGCAACAAGAAACCCGATGAGCTGTCCGGTGGTATGCAGCAACGCGTGGGCCTGGCCCGTGCGCTGGCGATGGACGCCGACATATTGCTGATGGACGAACCGTTCTCGGCCCTCGACCCGTTGATCCGCCAGGGCCTGCAAGACGAGCTGCTGGAGTTGCAGCACAAGCTCAACAAGACCATCGTATTCGTCAGCCACGACCTCGATGAGGCCCTGAAACTGGGCAGCCGCATCGCGATCATGAAAGACGGCCGGATTATCCAGTACAGCAAACCGGAAGAAATCGTCCTCAACCCTGCGGACGATTACGTGCGGACCTTCGTTGCCCACACCAACCCGCTGAACGTACTGTGCGGTCGCAGCCTGATGCGCACCCTGGACAACTGCAAACGCATCAACGGTTCGGTGTGCCTGGATCCAGGCGGTGATTCGTGGCTGGACCTGGCCGATGGCAACACCATCAAGGGCGCTCGCCAAAACGGCTCTGTGCTGGACTTGCAGAACTGGATACCGGGTCAGGCCGTTGAAGGCCTGGGTCGTCGACCAACCCTGGTGGACTCGAACATCGGCATGCGCGATGCACTGCAGATTCGTTATCAGACCGGCAACAAGCTGGTGCTGCACGACAACAACAAGGTGGTGGGGATCCTTGGCGACAGCGAGCTGTATCACGCACTGCTCGGCAAGAACCTGGGGTAAGGCAACAGACACAAAAACGCCGCGATAGAATCGCGGCGTTTTTGTTTGAAGAGCAAAGATCAAAAGATCGCAGCCTTCGGCAGCTCCTACCTAAAACGCATTCCCCTGCAGGAGCTGCCGAAGGCTGCGATCTTTTAAGGCTGACGCGATGCCACTGACACACCGCGCCCTTTCACCACTCAGCTATAAACCCGGCCAAGTAGCTGCCGATGGCTTTCAAACTGATCGAGCACGTCACGGGTGATCTGATCCTGGGTGAAGCCCATCAAGTCGTAGTCCTGGCTGCCGTTGTGCAGGTACACCTCGGCGCGATAGAAACGCTGGCGCGCCTCGTCGGATTGCACCGATTCGGTCGGCGTGGCCAGATAGCCATCCAGGCTCACTTCGTAGACGAAAGGGTTGCCCTCTTCCATTTCCACGCGCACGCCCATGCAACGCTTGGACTTACCGAGCAAAGTCTGCACTTGCAGGCCTTGTGCACGCATCTGCGCCGTCGCATCTTCCAGCGCCGGACTCACCTGTTTGTCCATGAAGCGCTGCACCACCGATTGGCTCGGTTGCAGGTCCAGCTGAGTCAAGCGCTCGCTGAAACCTCGACGACCACGTTCGGCCAACTGCGCTTGCTCCTGTTCGATCTGCACGTCCTGGCGCATGGCCTTGTGCAATCCGAACATGAAGAACACCAACACCACCGAAAACGGCAGACCGGCCAGCACCACCATGGTTTGCATGGCTTCGAAGTTGCCGGCGAACAGCAGGCCGATGGTCACCAGGGTGATCACCGCCGACCAGAAGATCCGCAGCCAGTGCGGTGCGTCTTCGTCGACATTACCGCCCTTGCACGAAAGGTTGGCCATCATCACCGCGCCGGAGTCCGCCGGAGTCAGGAACAGCACGAAACCGACAAAGATCGACACGCCGATCACAACCTTCGACGCCGGGTAGTGCTCAAGCAACTGGTAGATCGCCATGGACGGCTGTTCCAGTGCCGTCTTCCCGAGCTCCACCGCCCCATGGTTCATCACCAGGTCCAAAGCCGAGTTACCGAAGATCGACAGCCACGCGAGGGTGAAGCCCAGCGGAATCAGCAGCACGCCGGCTACCAGTTCGCGCACGGTGCGGCCACGGGAAATACGCGCGATGAACATGCCCACGAATGGCGCCCAGGAAATCCACCAGGCCCAGTAGAACAGGGTCCACAGGCCCAACCAGCGGTCGGACTTCTCACTATCGCCCTCGTAGACATAGAGGTCGAAAGTCTTCAGCACCACGCCGTTCAGGTAGTCACCGACGTTCTGTACGAAGCCGTTGAGCAGGTGCAAGGTCGGGCCGAACAACAGCACGAAAATCAGCAGGCCACTGAACAGCACGATGTTCAGGTTGGACAGACGGCGGATGCCGTTTTCCACGCCCGACACGGCAGCGATGGTCGCCACGGTGCTCATCACGATGATCACGATCAGCAGGTTGGTGTTGCTGTGTTCCATGCCGAACAGGTTTTCCAGCCCCGACGACACTTGCAGCGAACCGATCCCCAGGTTCGTCACCAGCCCCAGCAGGGTCACGAACATGCCGAAGCCGTCCACCGCATGCCCGGCCGCGCCCTTGACCCAACGCTCGCCCACCAGCGGATACAACGCCGAACGCAACGCCAGCGGCTGGTTATGCCGGTAGGCAAAGTACGCCACGGCCAACCCCACCAGCGCATAGATCGCCCAGCCGTGCAGGCCCCAGTGCAGGAACGTCAGTTGAACGGCCTGACGGGCGGCAAGGTTGCTGCCGGCCACGCCTTCCGGCGGGTTGAAGTAGTGGTCCAGCGGCTCGGACGCGCCGAAGTACAGCAATGAGATGCCGATACCCGACGAGAACAGCATCCCCGCCCAGGCGCCGTAGCTGAAGTCCGGGGTGTCGTCCTTGCTGCCCAGTTTCAATTTGCCGTAGGACGAAAACGCCAGGCCGACGACGAAAATCAGGTAGGCGGCAATCACCACCATGTAGTACCAGCCGAAGCTGCGGGACAACCAGGCTTGCGCCGTACCCAGCATTCTGCCGGCCTCTTGCGGGGCGATGATCAGAATGGCGGTCAACAACAGAATCAACGCGGTAGAGGTGTAGAACACCCAACCGTTGACCGTCACCTTCTCGGGTGGGGTCTTTATTAGCGAGGCAGAACTCATGGCACAGATGCTCCGGGCAGTGCGAGAGAAGAACGCAAGACAAACGTGTTACCCGACCAATCGGTTAGTGGGCAGCCGACCGGCGGGTGATATAAAGACACCCCGAAAAAAGCCCGAAACCCCTGGAGCGCCGCAGCGCGTAGGTTTCGAGCCGTTTCAGTTGTCGTTTTTTCCGCCACAGCGCGTAGGAAAATTCACAGGCAGCGACGATTTGTCGCAGATCTTATTCTTTGTTGATTGAACGTTCAATCAAAACAAAATAGACTGGCCTTCAACCCGGTAGCCGTACTACGTCCACCGGAAGGCCTAAGGAGATGTGCAAGATGCCCAAGGTCGGTATGCAACCCATCCGCCGCCAGCAATTGATCGAAGCCACTTTGCTGGCCGTCGATCAGGTCGGAATGGGGGACGCCAGCATTGCGCTGATCGCCCGTTTGGCAGGTGTCTCGAATGGCATCATCAGTCACTACTTTCAGGACAAGAACGGCCTGATTGCCGCCACCATGGGGTACCTGATGACCGTCCTGAGCGAGAACGTCACCCTGCGCCGACAGGCGCTGACAGATGACAGCCCGCGGGCGCATCTGCAGGTGATCATCGAAGGCAACTTCGACGCCAGCCAGGTCAATGGCCCGGCGATGAAAACCTGGCTGGCCTTTTGGGCCACCAGCATGCACCAGCCGTCTTTGCACAGGTTGCAGCGGATCAACGATCACCGTCTGTATTCCAACCTGTGCTGCCAGTTCCGCCGCGTACTGCCGCTCAATGATGCGCGCAGTGCCGCCCGAGGCCTGGCTGCGTTGATCGACGGCTTGTGGTTACGCGGCGCGCTGTCGGGAGATGCTTTCGACACCGGGCAGGCGCAACAGATTGCTTACGAATACATGGATACCCAACTGGCCAAGCGGGTGAGTTAGAGCACACATAAACGCTCAACCACCGAACCGCGCCAGCCACTTAATGCTCTTGCGAGGACTTTATGGCCCGTTTCGAACTGCAAAAACTCTACATCGATGGCGCGTACAGCGACGCCAGCAGCGACGCCACTTTCGAAGCCATCAACCCGGCTAACGGTGAAGTCCTCGCAAAAGTGCAACGTGCGACCAAGGAAGACGTCGAACGCGCCGTCGTCAGCGCCGAAAAGGGCCAGAAGATCTGGGCCGCCATGACCGCCATGGAGCGTTCGCGCATCCTGCGTCGCGCCGTGGAAATCCTGCGCGAGCGCAACGACGAACTGGCAGCCCTGGAAACCCTGGACACCGGCAAGGCCTACTCCGAAACCCGCTACGTCGACATCGTCACCGGCGCTGACGTGCTGGAGTACTACGCAGGCCTGGTACCGGCCATCGAAGGCGAGCAGATTCCGCTGCGCACCACTTCGTTCGTCTACACCCGTCGCGAGCCGCTGGGCGTCGTGGCCGGTATCGGCGCGTGGAACTACCCGATCCAGATCGCCCTGTGGAAATCCGCACCCGCCCTGGCGGCCGGCAACGCGATGATCTTCAAGCCAAGCGAAGTCACCTCGCTGACCACCCTGAAACTGGCCGAGATCTACACCGAAGCCGGCGTGCCAAACGGCGTGTTCAACGTCCTGACCGGCAGCGGCCGTGAAGTCGGCACCTGGCTGACCGAGCACCCGCGCATCGAGAAAGTCTCGTTCACCGGCGGCACCGACACCGGCAAGAAAGTCATGGCCAGCGCCTCGAGCTCTTCGCTCAAGGACGTGACCATGGAACTGGGCGGCAAATCCCCGCTGATCATCTGCGACGACGCCGACCTCGATCGCGCCGCCGACACCGCGATGATGGCCAACTTCTACAGCTCCGGGCAGGTCTGCACCAACGGCACTCGCGTGTTCGTCCCGGCCCACCTGAAAGGCGCTTTCGAAGCCAAGATCGCCGAGCGCGTCGCACGCATCCGCATCGGCAATCCGCAAGACGAAAACACCAACTTCGGTCCGCTGGTCAGCTTTGCGCACATGGAAAGCGTGCTGGGCTACATCGCCAAGGGCAAGGAAGAAGGTGCCCGCCTGCTGTGCGGCGGTGAGCGCCTGACCGACGGCGAACTCGCCAAAGGTGCGTTCGTGGCGCCGACCGTGTTCACCGACTGCACCGACGACATGACCATCGTGCGTGAAGAAATCTTTGGCCCGGTAATGGCGATCCTGTCCTACGAAACCGAGGAAGAAGTGATCCGCCGCGCCAACGATACCGACTTCGGCCTGGCCGCCGGTATCGTCACCAAGGACCTGAACCGCGCCCACCGCGTGATTCATCAGCTGGAAGCCGGTATCTGCTGGATCAACGCCTGGGGCGAGTCCGACGCGAAGATGCCGGTTGGCGGCTACAAGCAGTCGGGTGTCGGCCGTGAGAACGGCATCAGCTCGCTGAACAACTTCACCCGCATCAAATCGGTACAGGTCGAGCTGGGCGATTACGTCTCGGTGTTCTAAGACTGAGACCCGTATTGCTCGCGAGGGCCTCTCGCGAGCAAGCCTGCTCCCACAAGGGACCAGTGGCGAACACAGATCCTGTGTACACCAGAGATCAAATGTGGGAGCGGGCTTGCTCGCGAATCGAGTGCGCAGCACTCGTCAGGCCAGACCTGACCAACATCAAAGAGGGTGCATTCAATGTCCCAAGAATTCGACTACATCATCATCGGTGCCGGCTCGGCCGGTAACACCCTGGCGACCCGTCTGACCGAAGACGCAGGCGTCACCGTCCTGCTGCTCGAAGCGGGCGGCCCGGACTACCGTTTCGACTTCCGTACGCAGATGCCGGCCGCCTTGGCGTTCCCGCTGCAAGGCCGTCGCTACAACTGGGCCTACGAAACCGATCCAGAACCACACATGGATGGCCGTCGCATGGAATGCGGTCGCGGCAAGGGCCTGGGTGGTTCCTCGCTGATCAACGGCATGTGCTACATCCGCGGCAACGCCATGGACTACGACGGCTGGGCGAAACTGCCAGGCCTGGAAGACTGGTCGTACCTGGATTGCCTGCCATATTTCCGTAAAGCGGAAACCCGCGACATCGGCCCGAACGACTACCACGGTGGCGACGGCCCGGTCAGCGTGACCACGCCGAAAGCCGGCAACAACCCGCTGTTCCACGCCATGGTTGAAGCCGGCGTGCAGGCCGGTTACCCGCGTACCGAAGACTTGAACGGCTACCAGCAGGAAGGCTTCGGCCCGATGGACCGCACCGTGACACCCAAAGGTCGTCGTGCCTCCACCGCCCGTGGTTATCTGGACGTGGCCAAGAAGCGTTCGACCCTGACCATCGTCACCCATGCCCTGACCGACAAGATCCTGTTCGAAGGCAAGCGTGCGGTCGGCGTGCGTTACCTGGTCGGCGCCGCTGAAGAGCGCGTTGAGGTCAAGGCGCGCAAGGAAGTGCTGCTGTGCTCCGGCGCCATCGCTTCGCCGCAGATCCTGCAACGCTCCGGCGTCGGCCCGGCCGAACTGCTGAACAAGCTCGACATTCCGGTGGTCCACGACCTGCCGGGCGTCGGTGAAAACCTGCAGGATCACCTTGAGTTGTACCTGCAATACGCTTGCACCCAACCGGTCTCGCTGTACCCGTCGCTGCTCTGGTACAACCAGCCGGCCATCGGTGCCGAGTGGCTGTTCAACGGCACCGGCATCGGCGCCAGCAACCAGTTCGAAGCCGGCGGTTTCATCCGTACCCGTCCGGAATTCGAATGGCCGAACATCCAGTACCACTTCCTGCCGGTAGCGATTAACTACAACGGCAGCAACGGCGTGAAAGAGCACGGCTTCCAGGCGCACATGGGCTCCATGCGTTCGCCGAGCCGCGGGCGCATCCAGGCCAAGTCCAAGGACCCGCGCCAGCACCCGAGCATCCTGTTCAACTACATGGCCACCGAGCAGGACTGGCAGGAATTCCGCGACGGCATCCGCCTGACCCGTGAAATCATGCAGCAGCCTGCACTGGACGCCTTCCGTGGTCGCGAAATCAGCCCGGGTATCGACGTGCAGAGCGACGAGCAACTGGACAAGTTCATCCGCGAACACGCCGAAACCGCGTTCCACCCGTCCTGCTCGTGCAAGATGGGCACCGACGAAATGGCCGTGGTCGATGGCGAAGGTCGCGTGCATGGCATGCAAGGCCTGCGCGTGGTCGATGCCTCGATCATGCCGATCATCACCACCGGCAACCTCAACGCACCAACGATCATGATGGCCGAGAAAATCGCCGACAAGATCCGTGGCCGCAAGCCGTTGCCGCGCAGCACCGCCACTTACTATGTGGCGGGTGAAGCGCCGGTGAAGGGCAAGCCGGTGCGGGAAGTGAGCCAGATCGCTTAAGGCGTTAACCCCCGTTACGGCTATTCGCGAGCAAGCCCGCTCCCACACTTGATCTCCAGTGGACACAGATTTTGTGAACACCCGGGATTAAATGTGGGAGCGGGCTTGCTCGCGAAGGGGCCCTGTCAGCCACCATCCCTCCCAAAGTATCCACCGCTCTAGACCGCTCCATCCTTGATCCCTCCCCCCTTGCAGGCCTAATCTAGCGCCACGCAATCGTTTCACCTCTCCCCTCGCAGCACCGCTCCATCGCCACTCCATACCCAGGAGGTTCACGAATGTTCGATTTTTACCCCCAGCTCAAGCAGCGCTTCGCTGCCTTGCGCACGGGTGCCGAATTCTTTTCCCTGCGTTATGTACGCGAGTCCGGGCAGTACCTGTCGGTGCGCAAGAACGTCGCCGAACCGCCGAGCCTGAGCCGTGACGAAGGGGCGATGCTGACCGTGCGGGTCAATGGCGTCGAGGCCTATGCGGCCACCAACGATTTGTCGCAACAAGGCCTGCAAGCCGCCCTCGAACGCGCCGAACTCCAGGCCCGTCGACTCAAGCCCCACGCCTTGCTGGACCTGCGCGAACAAGCTGTTTCCAGCGACCGCGCCGATTACTTCTCACCTAACCTCGACCAGGCCTTCCCGTCCCTGAGTGAGTGCTACCAGTTGCTCGGCGCCGAATCCGCCGCCGTGCCCAAGGACGACCGCCTGGTGAACTGGCAGGTCAGCCTCGGTATCACCCACGTCGAGCAGATCTACCTCAACAGCGCCGGTGCCGAACTTCGCCAGGCCCAACGCTTTGTGTACCCCGGCCTGGACGTCACGGCCTACGACGGCAACGACAGCCAGACCCGCAGCCTTGGCCGCGAGAACTTCGGCCAGCAAGGCGCGGCGGACGTCATCAGCCGCTGCGGCCTGATCGGTGCCGGTGCCGAGGTGGCCGATCAGGCCCTGCAATTGCTCCTGGCGCCGAACACCCCGCAAGGCAAGCGCGACCTGTTGCTGATGCCCGACCAGATGATGCTGCAAATCCACGAGTCCATCGGCCATCCGCTGGAGCTGGACCGCATCCTCGGCGACGAGCGCAACTACGCCGGCACCAGCTTCGTCAAAGCCAGTGATTTCGGGCGCCTGCAATACGGTTCCGGCCTGCTCAACGTGTCCTTCGACCCGGACATCCCCGAGGAACTCGCCAGCTACAGCCATGACGACGACGGCACGCCTGCCAGCAAACAGTTCCTGATCCGCGAAGGCCTGCTACTGCGCCCGCTGGGCGGTGCGTTGTCGCAATTTCGTGCGGGCGTGGACGGCGTCGCCAACAGCCGTGCCTGTGGCTGGAACCGCCCGCCGATCGACCGCATGGCCAACCTCAACATCGAGCCGGGCGACCAGTCCATCGAACAACTGATCGGCGGTATCGAACACGGCGTGCTGATGTCGACCAACCGTTCATGGTCGATCGACGATGCGCGCAACAAATTCCAGTTCGGCTGCGAATGGGGCCAACTGATCGAAAACGGCGAACTCAAGGGTGTGGTGAAGAACCCCAATTACCGGGGCATCTCCGCGCAATTCTGGAAGAGCCTCAGCGCCGTCGGCGATGCCAGTACCCTGAAGGTCCTCGGCACACCGAACTGCGGCAAGGGCGAACCGAACCAGGTGATCCGCGTCGGCCACGCGTCACCGGCCTGCGTGTTCAGCAATGTTGATGTATTCGGAGGAGACGCCTGATGAATCCTTCAAACAGCCAGTCCGCGTCGTTCAAGGCGCTGGTCAACAGCCTGCGTGAAGCCCTGCGCGAGCCCGAGCAGTTCACCCTCAGCTACGCCGCCGAGTCGTCGGCCTTCGTGCGTTTCAACCACGCCAGGGTGCGTCAGGCCGGTCAGGTGCAGCAGGCGAGTATCGGCCTGAAACTGATTAACGAAGGCCGCCATGCCGACCTGAACATCACCCTGGGCGGCGATCCCCAGGTTGATCTGCAACGTTTGACCGAAGGCCTGCAACAGCTGCGGGAAACCTTGCCGCTGCTGCCTCAGGATCCTTATTTGCTGCTCAACCACAACGGCTGGCAGAGCAACAACGTGCAATCGCATCCGCTGCCGGACACCGAGGAGGTAGTCGCGCAAATCACCCAGGCCGCCGAAGGTCTGGATCTTGTCGGTTTCTACGCCGCCGGCCCTATCAGTCGTGGCTTTGCCAGTTCTTCGGGCGCCTTCGGCTGGCATCAGGCCAACAGTTTCAATTTCGACTTCAGCCTGTTCCACGAGAATGGCCAGGCCGTGAAAGCCAGTTACGCCGGGCACGACTGGAATAGCGAAGGCTTTGCCAGACGCTTCCAGCAGGCCCGCGAGCAGCTTGAGTTTCTGGGCCGGCCGCTGCGCACTTTGCCGCCCGGCCAGTACCGCGCTTACCTGGCACCGGCGGCGCTGGAAGAAATCATGGGCATGCTGTGCTGGGGTGGTTTCTCGGCACAGTCGATCGCCAGCAAAAGCAGCCCGCTGCAAAAGCTCTACGGTGGCGACAGCGCGTTCAGCCCGCAGGTCTCGCTGGATGAAAAAGTCAGCGGCTCGCTGAGCCCGGCGTTTTCCGATGAGGGTTATCCACGCAGCGATCTTAAGTTGATCGTCGACGGCAAGGCCGGGGCACGACTGGTCAGTTCGCGCAGCGCCGCCGAATACGGCTTGACCGCCAATGGCGCCAGCGGCGGTGAGTCACCGAGCGCGCTGAACATGAAAGCCGGGGCATTGCCTGACGCGGACATCCTCAAGCAACTGGGCACGGGGCTGTACATCAGCAACCTGTGGTACCTGAACTTCTCGGATCAACCGGCCGCACGCCTGACCGGCATGACCCGGTTTGCCACGTTCTGGGTCGAGAACGGCGAGATCCAGGCGCCGGTCAACACCATGCGCTTCGATGACAGCGCCTTCAGCCTGCTCGGTTCGCAACTGGAAGCCTTGACCGAGGAGCGGGAGTTGTTGTTGTCGGCGAGTACCTATAGTCAGCGAGCGACGGCGTCGGCGTTGTTGCCGGGGGCGTTGGTCAGCCGATTGACCCTGACCCTGTAAACACAACACACCTGTGGCGAGGGAGCTTGCTCCCGCTGGGCGGCGAAGCAGCCCCAAAACTTGCAAGTCCGGTTCACCTGAAAGACCACACAAACCGGATTTACGACTGCTGCGCAGCCGAGCGGGAGCAAGCTCCCTCGCCACAGGGACCGAGCACTATCTGACTCAGAGGTCCCATGCCCAACCGCCCGCCTCTCGACGCCGTGACCGCCCGCTGGATACCCTGGGTCGTCGCCATTGCCTTCTTCATGCAGTCCCTCGACGGGACGATCCTCAACACCGCCCTGCCCGCCATGGCCCGGGACCTGGCCGAAGATCCGCTGCGCATGCAGGGCGTGATCATCGCCTACATGCTCACCGTCGCCTTGCTGATTCCCGCGTCCGGCTGGATCGCCGACCGCTTTGGCACCCGGAAAATCTTCTTCAGTGCGATTTTGCTGTTCAGCCTCGGCTCGCTGCTCTGCGCATTGTCGAGCAGCCTGAGCATGCTGATCGGTGCCCGGGTGATCCAGGGCCTGGGCGGCGCATTGATGCTGCCGGTTGGGCGGCTGGTGGTGCTGCGCGCCTACCCGCGTTCGGAGCTGGTGCGGATCATGGGCTTCATCACCATTCCCGGGCTGCTCGGCCCCTTGATCGGCCCGACCATGGGCGGCTGGATGGTGCAATACCTGACCTGGCACTGGATCTTCCTGATCAACCTGCCGGTGGGGCTGGTCGGTTGCTACGCCGTGTGGAAATTCATCCCGGACCTGCGCGGTTCCGAGCGCACGCGCTTCGATAGCCTGGGCTTCGTGCTGTTTGGCGCGGCGATGATTCTGATCACCATCGCCATGGAAGGCCTGGGCGAATTGCACCTGCCGCATCTGCGGGTGATGTTGCTGCTGTTCGGCGGCATGGCGTGCCTGGCGGCGTACTGGCTGCGCGCCGGGCATATCGAGAACCCGTTGTTCGCGCCGTCGCTGTTCAAGACCCGGACCTTTGCCGTGGGCATTCTCGGCAACCTGTTCGCCCGTCTCGGCAGCGGCGCCCTGCCCTTTCTGGTGCCGTTGCTGCTGCAAGTGGCGCTGGGCTATTCGCCGTCCCAGGCCGGGATGAGCATGCTGCCGCTGGCGGCGGCGGCGATGATCGCCAAGTGGGTGGCGCGGCCGCTGATCGAGCGTCTGGGCTACCGCATCGTGCTCACCGGCAACACCCTGGCCCTGGGGATCATGCTGGCGAGCATGGGCCTGGTCAGCGAGCAGACGCCGTACTGGCTGCTGCTGTGCCAGCTGGCGATCCTTGGCGCGATCAACTCCTTGCAGTTCACTGCGATGAACACCGTGACCCTGATCGACCTCGACGATGCCAGCGCCAGCAGTGGCAACAGCTTGCTGTCGGTGGTCGCGCAATTGTCCCTGAGCCTGGGGGTTGCGTGCGCGGGTGCATTGCTCGGTGGCTTTACGGCGGAGATTGGCAATGATGGCGTGGACACGGTTTTGGGGGCATTCCAATTGACCTTCGTGACCGTAGGAATCATGGCAATGTTGGCCGCGACGATCTTTTCCCAGCTGTCACGGAATGACGGACGGCGTGTTAAACGTCCGGAAGAACACATAGAGCCTTAGGGCGAATGGCCACTGGGCTGGTACACTGCGCGACATTTTGTTTTGCAGGCCAGTCCCGTGACCACCATCGCCACCGAATTTAATACTTTGCCGCTGTCCGCCGCCATGCTGGCTAACCTCGACTCCCTCGGTTATGCCCAGATGACGCCGATCCAGGCGCAAAGCTTGCCGGTGATCCTCAAGGGGATGGACCTGATCGCCCAGGCCAAGACCGGCAGCGGCAAGACCGCTGCCTTCGGCATCGGCCTGCTGAACCCGATCAATCCGCGCTACTTCGGTTGCCAGGCGCTGATCCTGTGCCCGACCCGCGAGCTGGCTGACCAGGTCGCCAAGGAAATCCGTCGCCTGGCCCGCGCCGAAGACAACATCAAGGTCCTGACCCTGTGCGGCGGCGTGTCCCTCGGCCCGCAGATCGCTTCGCTGGAACACGGCGCGCACATCATCGTCGGCACCCCGGGACGCATCCAGCAGCACCTGCGCAAGGGTTCGCTGGTACTCCACGGCCTGAACACCCTGATCCTCGACGAAGCCGACCGCATGCTCGACATGGGTTTCTACGATTCCATCGAAGAAATCATCATGCAGGCCCCGGAGCGTCGCCAGACCCTGCTGTTCTCCGCCACCTACCCGGTAGGCATCAAGCAGCTGGCCTCGAAGTTCATGCGCAACCCGCAGCAAGTGAAGGCCGAAGCGTTCCACGACGACACGCAGATCGAGCAGCGCTTCTTCGAGATCTCTCCGGATGACCGCATGAGTGCGGTGACCAAGGTCCTTGGCCACTTCCGCCCGGCCTCCTGCGTGGCTTTCTGCTACACCAAGCAGCAGGTTCAGGAAACCGTCGACCACCTGACCGCCAAAGGCATTTCCGCCGTCGGCCTGCACGGCGATCTGGAACAGCGTGACCGCGACCAGGTGCTGGCGATGTTCGCCAACCGCAGTACTTCAGTGCTGGTGGCGACCGACGTCGCCGCCCGCGGCCTCGATATCGACTCGCTGGACATGGTGATCAACGTCGAACTGGCCCGCGATTCGGAAATCCACATCCACCGCGTCGGCCGTACTGGCCGAGCCGGTGAGAAAGGCCTCGCCATCAGCCTGGTGGCGCCGTCCGAAGCGCAGCGCGCCCAGGCCATCGAACAATTGCAGAAGACACCATTGACCTGGGATCAGGTGGACAACCTCACCTCCAAGGGTGGTGGTCCGCTGCTGCCGCAGATGAGCACCCTGTGCATCGCTGCCGGCCGTAAGGACAAGGTTCGTCCGGGCGACATTCTTGGCGCACTGACCGGTGACGCCGGCATCCCCGGTGCCCAGGTCGGCAAGATCGCGATTTTCGACTTCCAGGCCTATGTGGCCGTGGAGCGCGGCGTTGCCAAGCAGGCCTTGCAGCGTTTGAACGACGGCAAGATCAAGGGCCGTTCGTTGCGCGTTCGTATTTTGTAAGCGATCTTCGACCCAACGAAGATCCCCCTGTGGGAGCGGGCTTGCTCGCGAAAGCGGTTTATCAGTCGACATTGATGTTGAATGTGATGGCCCTTTCGCGAGCAAGCCCGCTCCCACATTGGTTTTGTGGTGATACATCAAGAGGACACCGTTTTGCGCTCTACCGAAGTCGTGATCATTGGCGCTGGCGCCGCAGGGTTGATGTGTGCACTGACCGCCGCCGGGCGTGGGCGCAAGGTGTTGCTGCTGGACCATGCCAACAAGGCCGGCAAGAAAATCCTGATGTCGGGCGGAGGCCGCTGCAATTTCACCAACATGTACACAGAGCCGAGCAATTTCCTCTCGCAGAACGCGCACTTCTGCAAATCCGCCCTGGCCCGCTATACCCAGTGGGATTTCATCGGCATGGTCGCCAAGCACGGCGTGCCGTACCACGAGAAAAAACTCGGCCAGCTGTTCTGCGATAACAAATCCAGCGACATCCTTGAGATGCTGCTCAACGAGTGCGATCAGGTCGGCGTCAGCCTGCACCTGGACACCTCGATCCAGACCATCGAGAAGCTCGAAAATGGCTATTTGCTGGACACGACGCTTGACCAGATCACCTGCGAATCCCTGGTGATCGCCACCGGCGGCCTGTCGATCCCGACCCTGGGCGCCACCGGCTTCGGTTACCAGGTGGCCAAACAGTTCGGCCACGAACTGCTGCCGACCCGCGCCGGCCTGGTGCCATTCACCATCACCGATCAGCTCAAGGCCTTGTGCACCGAGCTGTCCGGTACGTCGGTGGATTGCCTGGTGAGCTGCAACGACCAGAGCTTTCGCGAGAATATCCTGTTCACCCACCGCGGCCTCAGCGGCCCGGCGATCTTGCAGATCTCGTCGTTCTGGGAGTCCGGCGATACCGTCGAGATCAACCTGATGCCGGATCACGACGTGCCGGAATGGCTGCAACAGCAACAGGCCGAACGTCCAAACAGCGAGCTGAAAACCCTGCTCGGTGAAATCTTCACCAAGAAGATGGCCAACCTGCTGGCGGACAACTGGTTCGTCTCCAAACCGATGAAGCAGTACACCCACGCGGAACTGGCCGATATCGCGGAGAAACTGGCGAGCTGGAAAGTCGTGCCCGCCGGCACCGAAGGCTATCGCACTGCCGAGGTGACCCTGGGCGGCGTCAACACCAATGAAGTGTCGTCCAAGACCATGGAATCGCTGAAAAGCCCGGGGCTGTACTTCATCGGCGAAGTGCTGGACGTGACCGGGCATCTGGGCGGGTTCAACTTCCAGTGGGCCTGGGCTTCCGGTTACGCCGCTGCGCAGTACGTCTGATCGCACCGTTCTTGTAGGAGCTGCCGAGTGAAACGAGGCTGCGATCTTTTGATCTTGAAAAGCAAAGTCAAAAGATCGCAGCCTGCGGCAGCTCCTACAGGGACCGTATTTCAGTCAGGAAAGGAACAGATTTTGCTATCTGATGTGATCGACGCCATTGCGTCGGCGTCATTAGTGGCTCAATTTAGCGTCATTGCCTCGGAAGGCCTTCGCATTTCATGTCATCGACTTCGTTCCGCCAGTCTCTGCGTCGCCTTTGGGCGCTGGATAAATTCAGCTACAGCGTGCGGGTGTTCATTGCCCTGACCGGCACCATGGCGCTGTGTTGGTATCAGGATGAAATGGGCCTGCTGATCCCGTTGTTCCTGGGGATTATCGCCAGCGCCCTGGCCGAGACCGACGACAGCTGGCAGGGCCGTCTCAACGCGCTGGCGGTGACGCTGGTGTGCTTCGCGGTTGCCGCCCTCTCCGTCGAACTGCTCTTCCCCTACCCCTACCTCTTCATCATTGCCTTCGCCCTGGCCGCGTTCTGCCTGACCATGCTCGGCGCCCTGGGCGAACGTTATGGCGCGATTGCCTCGGCGACGTTGATCCTTTCGGTCTACACCATGATCGGCGTGGACCAGCGTGGGGGCGCGGTCACCGACTTCTGGCACGAGCCCCTGCTTTTGGTGGCAGGCGCAGCCTGGTACGGCGTGCTGTCAGTGTTGTGGCAGGCGCTGTTTTCCAATCAGCCGGTGCAGCAGAGCCTGGCACGGTTGTTCCGCGAACTGGGCTTTTACCTGAAGCTCAAATCCTCGTTGTTCGAGCCGATCCGGCAGATGGACGTGGAGGCTCGGCGCCTGGAACTGGCCCAGCAGAACGGCCGGGTGGTGGCGGCACTGAACGCCGCCAAGGAGATCATCCTGCACCGGGTCGGCAACGGGCGCCCGGGGTCGAAAGTCAGCCGCTACCTCAAGCTGTACTTCCTCGCCCAGGACATCCACGAGCGCGCCAGTTCGTCGCACTACCCTTACAACGCCCTGGCCGACGCCTTCTTCCACAGCGACGTGCTGTTCCGCTGCCAACGCCTGTTGCGCCAGCAAGGCAAGGCCTGCCGGGCCCTGGCCGAATCGATCCAGATGCGCCAGCCGTTCACCTATGACGCCAGTTTCGCCGAGGCCCTGAGCGACCTCGATGCCTCCCTCGAACACCTGCGCATCCAGAGCAACCCGGCCTGGCGCGGTTTGCTGCGTTCACTGCGGGCACTGGCGGCCAACCTCGGCACCCTCGACCGCCTGCTCAGCGATGCCAGCAACCCCGACGCCCTGGCCGATGCCACCGACAGCAGCCTGCTCGACCGCTCGCCGCGCAGCCTCAAGGACGTGTGGCTGCGCTTGCGCACGCAACTGACGCCAACCTCGCTGCTGTTTCGCCATGCCCTGCGATTGCCCCTGGCGTTGAGCATCGGCTACGCCATGGTGCATTTGATTCACCCGTCCCAAGGCTACTGGATCATCCTCACCACGCTGTTCGTCTGCCAACCGAACTACGGCGCCACCCGCCGCAAACTCGGTCAACGGATCATCGGCACCGCCATCGGCCTGACCCTGGCCTGGGCGCTGTTCGACCTGTTCCCGAACCCGCTGATCCAGTCGTGTTTCGCCATCGCCGCCGGGGTGGTGTTTTTTACCAACCGCACCACCCGCTACACCCTGGCGACGGCCGCGATCACCCTGATGGTGCTGTTCTGCTTCAACCAGGTGGGTGACGGTTACGGGCTGTTCCTGCCCCGGCTGTTCGACACCTTGCTCGGCAGCCTGATCGCTGGCCTCGCGGTGTTCCTGTTCCTGCCGGACTGGCAAGGCCGACGCCTGAACAAGGTGCTGGCCAACACCCTGGCCTGCAACAGCATTTACCTGCGCCAGATCATGCAGCAATACGCGGCGGGCAAAAGCGACGACCTGGCTTACCGCCTGGCCCGCCGCAACGCGCACAACGCCGACGCGGCGCTGTCGACCACACTGGCCAACATGCTGATGGAGCCGGGGCATTTCCGAAAGGAAGCGGACGTAGGCTTCCGCTTCCTGGTGCTGTCACACACGTTACTGAGTTACCTGTCGGGCCTGGGCGCGCACCGGGAAACCCAACTGCCGGCGGACATGCGTGAGCACTTGATCGAAGGGGCCGGGGTGAAACTGGCCGCCAGCATCGACGCGATCGCCCAAGGACTGGCGAGCAAGTCTTCGATCGAGATTCAGAGCGATGAAGAAGAAGCACTGGCCAATGAACTGGAACAGATGCCTGATGAAATCGATGAAGGGCAGCGGTTGGTACAGACGCAACTGGCACTGATCTGCCGGCAGTTGGGGCCGTTGAGGACATTGGCGGCGCATCTGATCAAGGACACCAGTGAAGATTGAGATTTGTGGTGCCTGGTCTGCCCTCATCGCGAGCAAGCTCGCTCCCACAGGGGTTCTCTTGTGTTCACAAAATTTGTGTCGACTGAAGATCTAGTGTGGGAGCGAGCTTGCCCGCGAAGAGGCCATCAGCAACAGCACAGAAACTGGCTCAACCCACTCACATCCCGTGCTGTTTAATCAACTTGTCATAACTCCCGTCCGCCTTCATCGCCGCGATCTCCCGGTCGAAACCGGCGACGATCCGTGCATGCTCGGGATTCTTCAGGCTGACCATGATATGCAGGCTGTTCTCGCTCAATGGCTTGGGCAGGAACTCCACGGCGTTTCGCACCTTGGGTGACTCACGGGCCAGGTAGTAGCGGGCGACGAATTCATCTTCCAGCGTCAGCTTGACCCGGTCGGCCGCGAGCATGCGCACCGCCATGGCGAAACTGTGCACGGGGATTTTCTGCAACGACTCGTCGTTGTCGAACGGAGGCGAATAGGCGTATCCACGCACGATGGCAATCGGATAAGTGTGCAATTGCTGCAGGTTATTGAATTCGATGGGCGCATCTTTGCGCTTGAGAAAACGCACGCGATTGAGCAGGTACTCGCCGGAAAACTGGCCAAGCCTGGTTCGCTCCTCGGTGTACCAGGCGTTGACCAGCACGTCGTATCGACCCTCGCCCAATCCCATCAAGGCCCGTGCCCAGGGCACCTGTTCGAAATCACTGGCATAACCAGCCCTGGCGAGCGCGGTACTGACAATGTCCGTGGCCAGACCACCGTTGACGAGCGTGGAGTCGGTAAAGGGTGGCCAGGCATCAGCAACCAACCGCAGTTTTTCTGCAGCCGCTCCCTGAGCCAGCCACAGCAATCCAATCAAGGCCAACGCTCGATGCAATCGCGGCATGCCAGAAAATCCTTAGCGGGCGGGTTGCCCGACGTGTTTTCAGCCAAAACCCCAAGCCCCCCTTACCGGCAGGACCCGGGTACTCAACATTAGCTCATCGAAGCAACAACCCAGCGCTGCGATCCAGATTACACAAAGAAGACATCCGCGCGAAAAATGAATGATGGCATTTTGGCCTTTGTCACAGATTCTTCCGCCATAAAGACTTCTGGCGTGAGTGCGCTTAGTATCGGAACGACGTTTTCAGGGAATCAAAACATGACAGTCGATTGGATTTGCAAACACCACAGCGACCTGGGCAAGGAACAGCTATACGCCATTTTGCAGTTGCGTGCGCAAGTGTTCGTCGTCGAGCAGCAATGCGCTTATCAAGACGTGGATGGCCAGGACCTGGAAGGTGACACTTGTCACTTGATGGCCTGGGACAACAATCAACTGGTGGCCTATCTGCGGCTGCTCGACCCGGAACTGCAAGGCGGGGACGTAGTGATCGGTCGGGTGATCATTGCTCCACAAGCACGAGGTGCCGGGCTTGGACATGAGTTGATGGAGCAGGCATTGAAGCAGATTGAAGAACGCTGGCCGCAAACGCCGATCTACCTCTCGGCCCAGACGCATTTGCAGGGGTATTACGGGCGGTACGGGTTTGTCGTGACGGGTGAGGAATTTGTCGAGGATGGCATTCCACACATTGGCATGCGTCGTCCGTAAGGGCCTCTTCGCGAGCAAGCCCGCTCCCACATCAGATCAGCAGTGAACACAGACTTTGTGTGCGATAGAGATCAAATGTGGGAGCGGGCTTGCTCCGGGCGGCGTTCCGACGAAGGCGCCAGTCAATCCTCTGAAAAGATTTCAGGGATACTCCAGCACCGCCTTGATCTGCCGCAGATTACGCTCGATCCACCCGCGATCAATCGCCCCCCACTCGCGAATCCGATAGCGCCCCGCATGGTTGCGCGCGCCCTCTTCCTGCTCGAACTCACAAATGATATCCAGATCCGCCAACGCCGCGATGGTGTCCTGCGCCGTGCGCCGGGGCATGCCGGTGACCTCGGTCAGTGTCGGGACGCTGCTGGCCAGCCCGCTGTCGATAAGGTACGCCACGTACAACCGGCGATAGAAGCTGCTCTTGGTCTTGCTCACGTCCATCCAATGCTCCTTAAAAGATCGCAGCCTGCGGCAGCTCCTACAGATCCCGCCATGTCAGGTATACCCGCACATCAAATTCCACCTGGTGATAACCCGGCAGCATGTGTTCGCACAGTTTGTAGAACGCCTTGTTGTGGTCCGACTCCTTGAAGTGCGCCAGCTCATGCACCACGATCATTTTCAGGAACTCGGAAGGCGCCTCCTTGAAAAGCGAAGCGATGCGGATTTCCTTCTTGGACTTGAGCTTGCCGCCCTGCACCCGGGAAATCGTAGTGTGCAGGCCAAGGGCACGGTGGGTCAGGTCCAGACGGTTGTCGAACAGCACCTTGTCGATGGCCGGGGCATTACGCAGGTATTCCTGCTTGAGGTCCAGGGCATAGGTGTACAGCGCCTTGTCACTCTGCACCCCGTGCTTTTGCGGGTAACGCTGGCTCAGGTAGTCGCCCAGCCGACCGTCGGCGATCAGCTGGCGCACCTGATCCTGCAAGGTAGCGGGATAAGCCTGGAGATATTTCAACACGGTCATCGGGGCGGCAATACAGGTCACTGAAAGGTCGCCAGTGTAGCGAATTCAGCGAGGCAGCGCGCTCCAGTCAAACGGCTGGACAAAGGCCCCGGTGTCTTCGGCCATCAGCGGCCGGGCCACGAGAAAACCTTGCACATATGCACAGCCATTGGCTTGCAGCCATTCATACTGCGCGACGGTTTCCACCCCTTCGGCAATCACCAGCATCCCGAACTGTCTGCACAGGTCGATCACACTGCGCACCAGCGCCGCATCCCTTGCCGACTCCGGCAACCGGGCGATCAAATGGCGGTCGATCTTGAGGGTATCCAGCTCCAGGTCACGCAGGTGCGTCAGGGAGCAAGGTCCGGCCCCGAAGTCATCCAATGCCACGCGTACGCCCAGATTGTGCAGCAGGCGCAATTGCTTGCGGGTTTCTTCGGGGTTGTGCATCAAGGCCTCTTCCGTGACCTCGACCTCCAGATGATGCGGTTGCAGGCCATGGCGCTCCAGCACCTGGCGCAACTCGGTGACCAGGTTGGGCATGCCGAACTGCGTACTGCTCAAGCTGACGCCGAGCACCAGGTCCTCGGCAAACAGGGATTCCCAGGCTTTACGCTGCCCGGCGCCGCGATGGTAGATCCAGCTGCCCAGGCGACTGATCAGCCGTGCCTCCTCCAGCAATGGCAAAAACAGCCCCGGCGGGACATCGCCAACGCTCGGATGCTGCCAGCGCAACAAGGCCTCGAAACCCCGAATCCGCCCGTCGGAAATCGCAACCTGAGGCTGATACACCAGATTGAAATCCCGATTCTCGATGGCTGTGCGCACACTTTCTTCCAGCATCAGCCGCGTGCGCGCCCGGCCGTTCATTTCATGATCGTAGAAACGATATTGTTGGCGGCCGGCACGCTTGGCTTCGTACATGGCGATGTCGGCCGCCCGCAGCATGCCGTCGAGATTGGCGCCACATTCAGGGAACGTGGCAATGCCGATGCTGGCACCCAGGGCGATATCGAGGCCATCGATCTGCTGACAGATCGACACTCGCTCGATCAGCTTCTCGGCAATCTTCGCCGCCTGCTCGGGGAACTCCAGATCCAGCAGCGCGGTGAACTCGTCACCGCCCATCCGCGCCAGAATGTCGAAGGGCCGCAGGCAAGCCTTCAACTGTTCGGAGACCCAGCGCAGCACCCGATCGCCGGCATCGTGCCCGAGGGAATCGTTGACTCGCTTGAAGCCGTCGAGGTCCAGGTACATCAAGACCCAGGAGCTGTTGGAACGCTCACCGCGCAACAGCAGGTTCTCTACGGTCTGGTAGAAACCCCGACGGTTGAGCAATCCGCTCAACGGATCGGTAACCGCCTGAAATTCCAGTTGTTGATGCAGATGGCGCACCACCGACATGTCCAGCACGGTCACAACCATCGCGTGTTGCTCGGCGGGCAATGGCGCGCAGGACAAGGCCACCGGCACCTGCTGGCCGGGCGCGGTTCGTAACTGGGCATCGTGCAGGCGCAAGGTTTCGCCGCGCTTGTATCCGGCCAGCAACTCGGAATCGGCCCAGATCGGGATATGCGGCTTTTGCAGGTAGTCCAGAAACTCCTTGCCTTGCAGTTCCTGCACCGTGGCATTGAGCAACCGTGACATCGCCGGATTGGCAAAACGAATCAGACCGTCCTCGCCCAACACCAGAATGCCTTCGGCTGCGTTATCCAGCACCGACGCATTAAAGGCACGAGCGGCTTCCAGATCGTGACTCAGACGCTGCAGGGCCCGACGGTTACGCTGGTGTTCGAGCAACGCCTGGACCTTGGGCGTGAAGATCTGTGGGTCGAACGGTTTGAACAGGTAATCCACCGCTCCACTGGCATAGCCCTTGATCACGGCGTCCTGGGACTGTTCGTTGGCGGTCAGGAAAATGATCGGGGTGAGACGGGTTCGCTGGCTACCGCGCATCAGGCGTGCCACTTCATAACCGTCCATGCCCGGCATCTGCACGTCCAGCAGCACCAGGTCGATTTCGTGTTCAAGTAACAAGCCGAGAGCCTCGAAACCCGAGGTGGCAGTAATGACCCGCCAGCCCTGGCGCTGTAACAACGCGCGCATGCTGATCAGGTTTTCAGGGTAATCGTCGACGACTAAAAGGGTTGAGCCGCCTTCTACTGGCGTGGGTTGCGCGCATTCCATGCTGCTTCTCTAATTGCGGGGGTGTCAGGCCGGTTTCTCGTGAAAACCGGACAAATACTGTGCCCTCACTCTAGACCCGGTTCTGCAAAAGCAGAAGGTGTCAGTGAGCCACCACTTAATCATTGTGTCTTTTTACCGACTAACGGTCGAATGCCCAGTCCGGTGAAAACCCGAAAGATGGCATTTCGACAGGATGTTGACGTCAACCACCCGTCAGGGGAGCATTAACAAAATCCCCCGCTACGCTTATAAAGGCCGCCCCAAAGGTGCGATCTAGAGCTTCTGGCACGCCCGTGCAGCATGAACCCAGTGGAAGAACCGACATGATCGACCTCGCAACCTGGAACCTCAGCGTTCCCGTTGGCAGCCCGCCGTACACCGTCGAAACCGCCAAACTGGTGGATGGCTTCAAGGATCAATACTTCCATTCCGACACCGGCACATTGTTTTTCTGGACGCCCGTGACCGGTTCCCGTACCGAAAACGCGATTTATCCGCGCACCGAATTGCGTGAAACCTACAGCAACGGCACGTTGAAAAACTGGTACTACCCGGAGGCCGACAATTTGTTGTATGCCACTTTGGCAGTAAACCAGGTGCCGAGTTCCGGGAAGGTCGTCATCGGCCAGATCCATGCCTATCAAAGCCAGAAACCTCTGGTGAAGGTCGAATACCAATACAAAACCAGTACAGGCACCGGCAATATCGTCGCCAAGGTCCGGATGCATCCCGATGACGATACTGGCCGGGTGATCATCGTTGCGACGGGGGTGAAACTCGACCAGGAGTTCAACTACCTCATACACCTCAGCCCCGGTGGCGCCTTGGGCATCAGCGCGGCAGGTTATCAGTGGGATACGCAAATCAGCACAACCTGGCGCGACAAACCGCTGTACTTCAAGGCCGGGGTCTATGTGCAGGACAACACCGGGTACACCACCGAAGGCGGCAAGGTGACCTTCAGCAAGCTGGATATCGATCACAATCAATAGCCCGATAGCCCGTGGCATACATTTCTCTGGCCCACAAAAAACCCGCCTCTCGACGGGTTTTTCATCAAGGCAGTTTAACGCTCAGGCTCAGTTGACCTTGGCGTTCAACTCACCTTTCAGGTAACGCTGATACATGCCTTCCAGCGAGATCGCCTTGATCTTCGAAGCGTTGCCGGCAGTGCCGAAGGCTTCGTAGCGAGCGATGCATACATCGCGCATGGCGGTGACGGTGGCGCCGAAGAATTTACGCGGGTCGAACTCGCTCGGGTTGGTGGCCATCAGGCGACGCATGGCGCCAGTGGATGCCAGGCGCAGGTCGGTGTCGATGTTGACCTTGCGCACGCCGTGCTTGATGCCTTCGACGATTTCTTCAACCGGTACGCCGTAGGTTTCCTTGATGTCGCCGCCGTACTGGTTGATGATCGCCAGCCACTCTTGCGGAACCGAAGACGAACCGTGCATCACCAGGTGAGTGTTCGGAATGCGCTTGTGGATCTCTTTGATACGGTCGATGGCCAGCACGTCGCCGGTAGGCGGCTTGGTGAACTTGTAGGCGCCGTGGCTGGTGCCGATGGCGATGGCCAGGGCATCCACCTGAGTGCGTTTTACGAAGTCAGCGGCTTCTTCCGGGTCGGTCAGCATCTGGCTGTGATCCAGGACGCCTTCGGCGCCGATGCCGTCTTCTTCACCGGCCATGCCGGTTTCCAGCGAACCCAGGCAGCCCAGCTCGCCTTCTACCGAAACACCGCAGGCGTGAGCCATGGCGACGGTTTGCTGGGTAACGCGGACGTTGTAGTCGTAGTCGGTCGGGGTCTTGCCGTCTTCACCGAGGGAACCGTCCATCATCACCGAGCTGAAGCCCAACTGGATGGAGCGCTGGCAGACGTCAGGGCTGGTGCCGTGGTCCTGGTGCATGCACACCGGGATGTGCGGAAATTCTTCGATGGCAGCCAGGATCAGGTGACGCAGGAACGGTGCGCCGGCGTATTTGCGAGCACCGGCCGAAGCCTGGACGATCACCGGGGAGTCAGTCTTGTCAGCGGCTTCCATGATGGCGCGCATCTGCTCAAGGTTGTTGACGTTGAAGGCTGGAACGCCGTAGCCGAACTCGGCTGCGTGGTCCAGCATCTGGCGCATGCTGATAAGTGCCATTGTGTGTATCTCTCCCGGTTGAGGGTCGTTAATCGTGCCAGCCTGCCGGAGCGGCGGCGGCTATTCAAGTTTTTGCAGATCGGGGGTTAAGCCGGGCTGCGGATTCGGTGTTCTTCGTTTTACTCGGCCTTGCAACCACGGCCGATCAAATCATTGGTGGCGACCCAGTAAACCAGGCCTTCCTCACCTTTTATGTGGAACGCCAGCATGTCATTGCTGTACAGCGAACCCGATGCACCCGGTTCCTGCTTCAGGCGGTAGACCTGATCGGCACCGCCCAGGCGCACGTCGACTTCCCTGCGGCTGTCGTCGGTGTAGCGCCACAGCACCTTGGCCTGGCTGTCGCAGGTCCAGGTGGTCCAGTTATCCACAGGCGCGGACGACTGGAACGGGTTCAACTGATTGAACTGAGCACAACCGGCCAACAACGTCAGCGCCGCAACGGCGATAAAACCTTTCATCCGTGTCCCTCGACTGACGGCGCACGCTGCCAGCCCTGAGTAATGAGTCAGACCCGTCAAGGGCAGCCATGTTCCTTGGCGGGTGCCTGGGTCTCGTATTTGTCCAGGCCTTCCGGCCCGGAACGCTTGTTGAGCACCGGGTTGGTTTCCGCCTGCCAGTCAGCCTGGTAGCAGCCTTTGTCCGACTCGGACGGCGCAGGCTCCGGGGTGGCCTTCGGGTTACTCCCGCACGCCACCAGCGAACCTGCGACGATCAACAGCGCTAACGTCTTGACCATTTCAACACTCCCTGCCTGGTCAAACGGGCGACCCTCAGGCCTTGGCCCGGCTTTCCAGGACTTCAACGGCTGGCAGGACCTTGCCTTCGACGAATTCGAGGAACGCGCCGCCACCGGTAGAAATGTAGGAGATCTGCTCGGCCACGCCATATTTGTCGATGGCCGCCAGGGTGTCGCCGCCGCCAGCGATGGAGAACGCTGCGCTGTCTGCGATGGCCTGGGCCAGCACCTTGGTACCGTTACCGAACTGATCGAATTCGAACACGCCGACCGGACCGTTCCACAGGATGGTTTGCGACGACTTCAGCAGCTCGGCGAAGTTGGCAGCGGTCTGCGGGCCGATGTCCAGGATCATGTCGTCGGCAGCGACGTCAGCGATCAGCTTGACGGTCGCAACGGCGCTTTCGGCGAATTCCTTGGCAACCACCACATCTACTGGCAGCGGTACGCTGACCTTGGCGGCGATGGCGCGCGCGGTGTCCAGCAGGTCCGGCTCGTACAGGGATTTGCCGACCGGGTGACCGGCGGCGGCCAGGAAGGTGTTGGCGATACCGCCACCAACGATCAACTGGTTGCAGATCTGGCTCAGGCTGTTCAGCACGTCGAGTTTGGTCGACACCTTGGAACCGGCAACAATGGCCGCCATCGGCTGGGCCGGGGCGCCCAGGGCTTTGCCCAGTGCTTCCAGTTCAGCGGCCAGCAGCGGGCCGGCAGCAGCGACTTTGGCGAACTTGGCCACGCCGTGGGTCGAACCCTCGGCACGGTGAGCGGTGCCGAAGGCGTCCATCACGAACACGTCGCACAGGGCGGCGTATTGCCGGGCCAGTTCGTCAGCGTTCTTTTTCTCGCCCTTGTTGAAGCGCACGTTTTCGAACAGCACGATGTCGCCCGCTTTCACGTCGACACCGCCCAGGTAATCGGCTACCAGCGGCACTTCACGACCCAGGGCACGGCTCAGGTAGTCGGCGACTGGCTTGAGGCTGTTCTCGGCCGAGAACTCGCCTTCGGTCGGACGGCCAAGGTGCGAGCAGACCATCACGGCCGCGCCTTTTTCCAGGGCCAGCTTGATGGTCGGCAGCGAGGCCAGGATACGCGCATCGCTGGTGACAACACCGTCCTTGACTGGGACGTTGAGGTCTTCGCGGATCAATACGCGCTTACCTTGCAGATCGAGGTCGGACATCTTCAACACGGTCATGGGTCGCACTTCCTACGGTTTTTTTGAAGTTGCTGTTTGCAGATAGTGTTCTGCAACGTCCAGCATTCGGTTGGCAAAACCCCACTCGTTGTCGAACCAGGCCAGGATGTTCACCAGCCGTGGGCCGGAAACGCGGGTCTGACTGGCATCGACGATGGCCGAATGTGGGTCATGGTTGAAATCACAGCTTGCGTGAGGCAACTCGGTATAAGCCAGCAGGCCTTTGAGCGGGCCGCTGGTGGCGGCTTCGCGCAGGATCCGGTTGACCTCGGTGGCGTCGGTCGCGGTGGCGGTCTGCATCGTGATATCGAGGCAGGACACGTTGACCGTCGGCACCCGCACGGCTTTGGCCTGAATTCGGCCGGCAAGTTCCGGCAGCAGGCGCTCGATACCTCGCGCCAGACCGGTGGACACCGGAATCACCGACTGGAACGCCGAACGGGTACGGCGCAGGTCTTCGTGGTGGTAGGCATCGATGACCGGCTGATCGTTCATGGCCGAGTGAATGGTGGTGATCGACACGTAATCCAGACCAATGGCCTGATTCAGCAGACGCAACAACGGCACGCCGCAGTTGGTGGTGCAGGACGCGTTGGACACCAGCAACTCGTCGCCAGTCAGGCAATCCTGGTTCACGCCGTAGACGATGGTCGCGTCGACGTCCGTCTCGCTGGCCATCGGCTGGGAAAACAGCACACGCGGGGCGCCGGCGTCGAGGAAACGCTGGCCGTCTTCGCGGGTGTGGTAAGCGCCGGAGCACTCCAGCACCAGATCGACGCCCAGGGACGCCCAATCGATGCCTTCGGGGGTGGCACTGCGCAGGACCTTCACGCAGTCGCCATTGATATGCAGACAATCGCCGTCGACCTTCACTTCGCCAGGGAACCGGCCGTGGGTGGAGTCGAAGCGTGTCAGGTATTCGATGCTGGCCATGTCCGCCAGATCGTTGATCGCGACAATCTCGAACCCAGCCGTCGAGCCTCGCTCGAACAACGCACGCAAGACGCAACGACCAATCCGGCCGTAGCCGTTGAGTGCAACTTTGTAGGGACGCGGTTGAGGCATGGGGTTCTCGATAGACGCGGGCGGATCGAAATCTCGTTAACTTCACAAACCCTGTAGGAGCTGCCGCAGGCTGCGATCTTTTGACCTTGATCTTAAAAACAAGATCAAAAGATCGCAGCCTTCGGCAGCTCCTACAGGGGACCGCGGTGGTCGTGAAACCACCGCGTCGTGCTTAGTCCTCCAGCAGCTCTTCAGCCTGACCCAGGATGTTTTCCAGGGTGAAGCCGAACTCTTCGAACAAGGCCGAAGCAGGCGCCGACTCGCCGTAGGTGGTCATGCCGATCACGCGGCCTTCCAGGCCCACGTACTTGTACCAGTAGTCCGCGTGAGCGGCCTCGATGGCGATACGGGCGCTGACCTGCAACGGCAGGACCGATTGCTTGTAGCCTGCTTCCTGGGCATCGAACACGCTGGTGCACGGCATGGAAACCACGCGAACCTTGCGGCCCTGCTCGGTAAGTTTGTCAAAGGCCTGAACGGCCAGGCCGACTTCCGAACCGGTGGCGATCAGGATCAGCTCAGGCTCGCCCGCGCAGTCTTTCAGCACATAGCCACCACGGCTGATGTCGGCGATCTGGCCGGCGTCGCGGGTCTGGTGCTGCAGGTTCTGACGGGAGAAGATCAGGGCCGAAGGACCGTCCTTGCGCTCCAGTGCGTATTTCCAGCTCACCGCCGATTCAACGGCGTCGGCTGGGCGCCAGGTATCGAGGTTCGGCGTGCAGCGCAGGCTGGCCAGTTGCTCGATTGGCTGGTGAGTCGGGCCGTCTTCGCCCAGACCGATGGAGTCATGGGTGTAGACGTGGATCACACGCTGCTTCATCAGGGCCGACATGCGTACCGCGTTGCGGGCATATTCCATGAACATCAGGAAGGTCGCGCCGTAAGGCACCAGGCCACCGTGCAGGGCAACACCGTTCATGATCGCGGTCATGCCGAACTCGCGCACGCCGTAGTACATGTAGTTGCCGCTGGCGTCTTCGGCGGTGACGCCTTTGCAGCCTTTCCACAGGGTCAGGTTGGAACCGGCCAGGTCAGCCGAACCGCCGAGGAACTCAGGCAGCAACGGGCCGAACGCGTTCAGGGCATTCTGGCTGGCTTTACGGCTGGCGATGGTTTCGCCCTTGGCCGCCACTTCGGCGATGTAGGCCGAGGCTTTTTCGCTGAAGTCAGCTGGCAGGTCACCGCTCAGACGACGCACCAGTTCGCTGGCTTCAGTCGGGAACGCGGCGGAGTAAGCGGCGAAACGCTGGTCCCACTCGGCTTCCACGGCGCGACCTGCTTCCTTGGCATCCCACTCGGCGTAGATATCGGCCGGAATTTCGAACGGACCGTGGTTCCATTTCAGCGCCGCACGGGTCAGGGCGATTTCCGCGTCACCCAGTGGAGCGCCGTGGCAATCTTCCTTGCCTTGCTTGTTCGGCGAACCGAAACCAATGGTGGTCTTGCAGCAGATCAGGGTTGGCTGCTCGCTTTTACGTGCAGTGTCGATCGCCGTCTTGATTTCTTCCGGGTCGTGACCGTCGACATTGCGGATCACTTGCCAGTTGTAGGACTCAAAACGCTTCGGCGTATCGTCGGTGAACCAGCCTTCGACTTCGCCATCGATGGAGATGCCGTTGTCATCGTAGAAGGCGATCAGCTTGCCCAGGCCCAGGGTACCGGCCAGGGAAGCGACTTCGTGGGAAATGCCTTCCATCATGCAGCCATCACCCAGGAACACATAGGTGTGGTGGTCGACGATGTTGTGACCAGGACGGTTGAATTGCGCCGCCATGACTTTTTCAGCCAGGGCAAAACCCACGGCGTTGGCCAGGCCCTGGCCCAGTGGACCGGTGGTGGTTTCGACGCCCGGGGTGTAGCCGAGTTCCGGGTGGCCCGGGGTGCGGCTGTGCAGTTGACGGAACTGCTTCAGGTCGTCGATCGACAGGTCGTAGCCGGTCAGGTGCAGCAGCGAGTAGATCAACATCGAGCCGTGGCCGTTGGACAGCACGAAGCGGTCACGGTCGGCGAACGATGGATTGCTCGGGTTGTGCTTGAGGTAGTCGCGCCAAAGTACCTCGGCGATATCCGCCATACCCATCGGGGCACCGGGATGGCCGCTGTTGGCTTTTTGCACGGCATCCATGCTGAGGGCACGAATGGCGTTGGCACGCTCACGACGGCTAGGCATCGCTGTTCTCCTGGGGGCTTGAATAAAACGAAACGGAAAAAAGGCGAGCATTTTCCCTCACCGGGACGCCTCGGGGCAATGATAGATAGTCATCTGAAGGCGTTTTTCCAATGGATAACGACGGTTTCGCTTGGTGAAACCTTTCCGCCATCCGTTTGTTGACAGAAGCTAACGTTAAGAAGTGCCATCTATCGAGCAATATCAAAACTTTTTGATATTGCTCTTGCGATGCCTTCGACCCGTGACTAGACTGCCGGCCTTATGAATTTACGCGTGCCATCCATTCAACACGACGATTGCGATGAGCTGGCGGCCTTGTGCAAGGCTGGCGGCGATCCTCTGCGGTTGAATGTTTTACGCGCACTGGCCAACGACTCGTTCGGCGTACTGGAGCTGGCGCAGATCTTCGGCATCGGTCAGTCAGGCATGAGCCACCACCTCAAGGTACTGGCCCAGGCCGACCTGGTGGCGACGCGCCGCGAAGGCAACGCGATTTTCTACCGTCGCGCCCTGCCCCACACCGAACTGCCGGGTGGCAAATTGCACGCCGCCTTGCTCGAAGAGGTGGACAACCTGACGCTGCCGACTGACGTACAGTCGCGCATCGCTCAGGTCCATGGGCAACGGGCGGCCGCCAGCCAGGACTTTTTCTCACGGGTGGCGGAAAAGTTTCGCGCCCAGCAAGACTTGATCGCCGGCCTGCCGCAATACCGCGAAAGCGTGGTGGCCCTGCTCGACAAGCTGAGTTTTGACAAAGACGCCACGGCCATTGAAGTCGGCCCCGGAGACGGCGCATTCCTGCCGGAACTGGCGCGCCGCTTCGCGCAGGTGACGGCGCTGGATAACAGCAGCGCAATGCTCGAACTGGCGCGCCAGGTCTGCGAACGCGACAAGCTGACTAACGTTAGTCTGCAATTGGCCGATGCATTGAACGGCGTCAGCCTCAAGGCCGATTGCGTTGTACTGAACATGGTGCTGCACCATTTTGCCGCGCCGGCCGATGCGCTCAAGCACATGGCCAATTTGCTGCAATCAGGCGGTAGCCTGTTAGTGACAGAGTTATGTAGCCACAACCAGAGTTGGGCCAAGGAGGCCTGCGGTGATCTCTGGCTGGGGTTTGAACAGGACGATCTGGCCCGTTGGGCCACCGCTGCGGGACTCGTTCCCGGGGAAAGCCTCTATGTAGGCTTACGTAATGGTTTCCAGATCCAGGTCCGCCATTTTCAGCGACCGGCTGGCGACACTCACCATCGGTAATTTCAGGAAAACATCGAGATGAGCGAATACTCCCTTTTCACCTCCGAGTCCGTGTCTGAAGGGCATCCGGACAAAATCGCCGACCAGATTTCTGATGCGGTGCTGGACGCCATCATTGCTGAAGACAAGTTCGCCCGTGTGGCGTGCGAGACTCTGGTGAAAACGGGCGTGGCCATCATCGCCGGCGAAGTCACCACTTCGGCCTGGGTTGACCTGGAGCAGATCGTTCGTGACGTGATCACCAACATCGGCTACACCAGCTCCGACGTCGGCTTCGACGGCGCGACCTGCGGCGTGATGAACATCATCGGCAAGCAGTCCCCCGACATCAACCAGGGTGTCGACCGTGCCAAGCCTGAAGATCAGGGCGCCGGCGACCAGGGCCTGATGTTCGGCTACGCCAGCAATGAAACCGACGTTTTGATGCCAGCACCGATCACCTTCTCGCACCAGCTTGTACAAAGGCAAGCCGAAGCCCGTAAATCCGGCCTGCTGCCCTGGCTGCGCCCGGACGCCAAGTCGCAAGTGACCTGCCGTTACGAAAACGGCAAGGTTGTCGGCATCGACGCCGTCGTTCTGTCGACCCAGCACAACCCTGAAGTGTCGTACAACGACCTGCGCGAAGGCGTGATGGAGCTGATCGTCAAGCACGTGCTGCCTGCCGAACTGCTGAGCAAGGACACCCAGTTCCACATCAATCCGACCGGCCAGTTCATCATTGGCGGCCCGGTGGGCGACTGCGGCCTGACCGGTCGCAAGATCATCGTCGACAGCTACGGCGGCATGGCCCGTCACGGCGGTGGCGCGTTCTCCGGCAAGGATCCATCGAAGGTTGACCGTTCGGCGGCCTACGCCGGTCGTTATGTGGCCAAGAACATCGTCGCTGCCGGCCTGGCCGAGCGCTGCGAGATCCAGGTGTCCTACGCCATCGGCGTTGCCCAGCCGACGTCGATCTCGCTGAACACCTTCGGCACCGGCAAGATCAGCGACGACAAGATCGTCAAACTGGTCCGCGAAGTATTCGACCTGCGCCCATACGCGATCACCACCATGCTCGACCTGCTGCACCCGATGTATCAGGAAACCGCTGCGTACGGCCACTTCGGTCGCACCCCGGCGACCAAGACCGTGGGTGACGACACCTTCACCACGTTCACCTGGGAAAAAACCGACCGCGCCGACGCCCTGCGTTCTGCTGCCGGCCTGTAAGGATTCCCCGCAACACCCGAAGCCCCGCACGGTTCGCGCCCTGCGGGGCTTTTTTATTGGGATTCGCTTTACACCGCGTCGCAGCCTGCTCGCGAAGTGGCCAGCACAGCTACCGGAAATACCCGGCAAAAACACCCCTCTGCGCGCCACCCCATACTGACCTAGCCTTCACGCACCTCACCGAGCAAGGACGCTCAAGATGCTTCCCGACCTGCGCCTGTTTTTCGCCGTTCTACTGACCTTTACCTATCTGACCGCCAGCGCCGCCGAGTGCCCGGCCTGGCCACCCGAACGCGCCCGGAACGAAGTCGACAAACTGCAACAGCAAATCGACCTCTGGGACGACAGCTATCACCGCCTGGGACGTTCACTGGTCGCCGATGAACTCTACGACCAGTCCCGCGCGCGACTCACCCAATGGCGCCACTGCTTCAACCTGAGCCCGTCCGCAGACCCCTTGCGCACCGCGCGCGGCACCTTGCCCCACCCCATCGTCCACACCGGCCTGGACAAGCTGCACGATCGGCCCGCCGTGGAAAAATGGCTGCGTGACCGGGTGGACGTCTGGGTCCAGCCTAAAATCGATGGTGTGGCGGTGACCCTGGTTTACCGCAACGGCCTGTTGGCCCAGGCAATCAGTCGTGGTGACGGCCAGAGCGGTCAGGACTGGACGGTTCCTGCGCGGCTGATTCCGGCCATCCCGCAACGGCTATCGCAGGCCCGGGACTTGATCGTGCAAGGCGAACTGTATTGGCGCCTGACCGATCATGTGCAGGCCCGGGCCGGCAGCCTCAATGCCCGCGGCTCGGTGGCCGGCCTGATGGCGCGCAAGGTCTTGAGCGCCAAACAGGCCGCCAACATCGACTTGTTTGTCTGGGACTGGCCCCAAGGGCCGTCGAGCGTGCCCGAGCGTGCCGCGGCGCTGACTGCGCTGGGCTTCCCGAATACCACGGCATACAGCCAGCCAATTACTTCAGTCATCGATGCCGAACGCTGGCGCGAACACTGGTATAGCTCCCCCCTGCCCTTTGCCAGCGACGGTGTGGTCCTGCGTCAAAACCAGCGCCCAGCCGCCGAACGCTGGCAGGCCAGGTCACCCTACTGGGCCATTGCCTGGAAATACCCCTTCGCCAAGGCACTGGCCGAAGTCCGCCAGGTTCACTTCAAAATCGGCCGGACCGGGCGGATCACTCCGGTACTTGAACTGACCCCGGTGAAGCTCGATGACCGGCAGATCAAACACGTCAGCGTCGGTTCGTTGCAACGCTGGCAGACGCTGGACATCCGCCCGGGTGATCAGGTTGCCATCAGCCTGGCCGGGCTGACCATTCCCAGGCTCGATAGCGTTGTATTGCGCAGCAGCGAGCGCGCCGAATTGAACGCACCCCTGGCAGAGGACTTTCATTCATTGAGTTGCTGGCAACCGACTCCAGGCTGCGAGAGCCAGTTCCTCGCGCGCCTGACCTGGCTCAGCAGCAAACAGGGCCTGGCGCTGCCCAATGTGGGTCCGGGGACTTGGGAAAAACTTCTTGCAACAGGTCGCCTGAACAGTCTGCTGGATTGGTTGACCCTCGATGCCCAAGAGCTTGCTACCATTGACGGTTTCGGCGAGCGCAGTGCGCTTCGCCTTGCGGACAGCTTCAGCCAGGCCCGGCAACGCCCGTTTATACACTGGCTCAAAGCCTTGGGATTACCGCCGACAGGCCAGGCGCCTCTCGGCGACTCATGGCAGGCACTGGCCCGGCGCGACATCGAACAATGGCGGGCCGTGGCCGATATCGGGCCAGGGCGCGCAGCGCAACTGAACGCTTTTTTCCGCGATCCGCAGGTTCTGGCCTTGAGTGAAACGTTACGTGATGCGGGGATTGACGGCTTTTAGCGGTCGACCCTGCACCCACCGGGAACCCCAGGAGACCGCTGGGCTCCAACAAGCCATTGCCACACCGGTCTGCTTGCTTTCCTACATGGAGCTTTTATGAAACTTCTTTCACCGCTCGCCCTGTTGACCCTTTGCAGCGTGCTGGCCACCCCGTTGATGGCGGACGAGGAAGCGCCGGGGCTGACCGGTTGCGCCGCCAAGAAGCAAGGTATCGTCAACCAGATCGAATTGGCCAAGGTCCACGGCAATGCCGATCAGCAGGCCGGGCTGGAAAAGGCCCTGAGCGAAGTCGAAGCCAACTGCACCGACGCCTCGCTGAAGAAGGAACGGGAAAACAAGGTGCTCGACGCCAAGCACGAAGTCAGCAAGCGTCAGGCGGACCTCGACAAGGCCATGAGCAAAGGCGACCCCGACAAGATCAACAAGCGCAAAGACAAACTCGCCGATGCCCGTAAGGAATTGCAGAACGCATTGGATGAGCTGGATAAGTAAGAACGGATAACGAACAAAGAGCTTTGGTATTGCCGAAGCAGCCTTCGTCAGACCGAGCAACACCAATCAATGATCCCGAAACGCCTTATGACAAGCACTGCAAGCATCTTCGACTTTCTGCACCGCCGGCCCCAGATTGCTAGCCTTGTAGGGCTGGACCTGGCTGGCAATCACCAATTCACCGGTGGCGCCTTCAAGGTCACGGGCCATTGCCTGAAAACGTGTCTGTTGCTCCCAGACATCGCTCTTGGCGCTGGTGTGATCCTCTTCGCGCACTTGCGGAAAATGCTGCCACGGCTCACGGGACAACGCATCGAGCTTCACCGCGCCTTCGGCGAACTTAGGACCATCGAACGCAATGCGTCCACGCAACATGCCGCCCAGGTCTTCGCCAGTTTTGAGCATCTGCTTGAAAATGGCCTTGCGCTGGCCGAGCGGCGAGTTGGGGTCGATACCGCCACAAGCGGACAGCGTCAGGCAGGCCAGCAATACAACAGAAAGTCTTTTAAGAGTCATGGTGGCTTCAGGTCACGGGAAACGGCGGCCAGTATCCTCGCGTCATCGGCAAAGACCAATAGCCCTATTATCAACAAGGGTTGCTTGAGCACATGGAGCGCTCAGGCAACCGGCAAAGGAATCACTCCATGAACAGCCGTTTCAAGGCATGGCGTCACAGCCTGGCCTGGACCCTGCCGATGGTGGCCCTGCTCGCAGGCTGCACCGGTGGCGACAAACAACAACCGAAAACCCACGCCCTGGCCACCTACTCCAGCGCCACATGGGAAGCACTGCCGGCGGTGTCCGACAGCGATCTGGTCGCCGGTTTCGGCTCCTGGCGCAGCGCCTGCACCCGACTCAAGGCGGACCCGGTCTGGGGTGGCACCTGCGCCGCGGCTGCCAACGTGCCGCAAACCGCCAGCGACATTCGCGGTTTTCTCCAGCAGAACCTCGATGTCTATGGCCTGCGCGCCGCCAACGACAACCCCAACGGCCTGATCACCGGCTACTACGAACCGGTCTATCCCGGGAGCCTGACCCAGACCGGCGCTGCCAATGTCCCGGTCTATGGCGTCCCCGAAGACATGATCATCGTCGCCCTCGACAGCATTTACCCGGAACTCAAGGGCAAGCGCCTGCGCGGGCGACTCGAAGGTCGCGTGCTCAAGCCGTACGACGATGCGGCAACCATCGAGAGCAAAGGGGTCAAGGCGCCGGTCGTGGCCTGGCTGACCGACCCGATGAACCTGCAGTTCCTGCAAATCCAGGGGTCGGGTCGTATCCAGCTCGACAATGGTCGCCAGCTGCGCATCGCTTACGCCGATCAGAACGGCCATCCGTATCGACCGATCGGCCGCTGGCTGGTGGAACAGGGCGAGTTGAAAAAAGAAGACGTGACCATGGGCGCCATCAGCACCTGGGCCAAGGCCAATCCTTCGCGCATTCCCGAACTGCTCGGCAGCAACCCCAGCTACGTGTTCTTCACCCGAAACCCGGACAGCAATGAAGGTCCGCGCGGCTCGCTGAACGTACCGCTGACCGCCGGCTACAGCGCGGCGGTGGATCGCAAGGTGATTCCGCTGGGCAGTCTGTTGTGGCTGTCCACTACAAAACCGGACGGCACGGCCCTGGTTCGCCCCGTGGCAGCGCAGGACACTGGCGGCGCCATTGCCGGCGAGGTTCGGGCAGATCTGTTCTGGGGTACCGGCGATGCGGCCGGGCAACTGGCCGGGGACATGAAACAGCAGGGACAGATCTGGATGCTCTGGCCCAAAGGTGCAGTGCTACCGCAAGTGCCGCAGGTGGCGGACAAACTTTAACGTCAAAAGATCGCAGGCTTCGCCAGCTCCTACAGGCACATTCGACACCCGGTAGGAGCTGGCGAAGCCTGCAATCCTTTGATCTTGCCTTTAAACCGACGCCACAAAGAAACTCACGATCAACCCCATCCCCAGCAACCACATCAACGACCGCAGCGTCGCCAGGTCCGTCAGATAGAAAATGATGTAAAGCAGACGGCTGGTGATGAACAACACCGACAGAACATTGATTGTCACCAATTCGGCGTTGCCCGCCAGGTGCGCCACGATCACCGCGGCTGCGAACGCTGGCGTCACTTCAAAACTGTTCAACTGCGCCGCATTCGCCCGCTTGCCCAACCCCTCCAGGGAATCGAGAAACCCTCGTGGATCATGATTGTCTTTCAGTCTGTACCCGCCACTGACCTTCGCGACACCCGTGCACAGATATGGCAGGAAGATCGCAATCAAAATGCACCACAGAGCAACCGTCATAAAGCAGTCCCTTCTTCACGTTTCAGAACAGTCAAAATTTCATGATCAATATACCGATCAGCACCAGCCCACAGGCTAAGAGGCGCGGCCCGCCAAAAGGTTCTTTGAGGTAACGCATGCCAAACAGTACCACCAGGATTACGCTGATCTCGCGCAACGCCGCTGCCTCTGCAATCGATCCCAATTGCATCGCCCACAGCACCAGAGCGTAGCTGAACAACACGCAGAACCCGACGGCCAGGCCCAGTCGCCACTGCTCGCGCCAGAACAACATGAACGCAGGCCGTTTGCGCACCAATGCCAACAGCGGAAAAGGCCAGGCACTGAGCAAGGTGACCCAGACCAGGTAATCCAGTGGATGGGACCAGCGCCGCAATGCCTGCCCGTCGATGTAGGTGTAGCAACCGATGCACAGGCCGATCAGTGCCACCACCGGCAACATTGACCACGGCAAACGCGCTCCGCCGCCGCCCTGCCAGAGCAGACACAACATGCCGAACGGAATCAGCAGGATGCCGAAAATCTGCTGATGGGTCAGCACTTCCCCGGCAAAGATCAGCGTCAGCGCCAGCACCACCAACGGCGAGAGGCCGCGCATCAATGGATAGACCAGCCCGAGGTCGCCGACCCGATAGGCCTGGATCAGCAAATAGCGATAGAGCAACTCGAACGCCGCCGATGCCAGGATCCACGGCCAGATCTCCAGCGGCGGCACACTCAGGAACGGCAACATCAGCACGACAAAGAGCAGCGCCACGCTGTCCATGCAGGCCACTACCAACAGTCGCTCGGCACTGAACTTGATCAGGGTATTCCACGCCGCATGCAACAGCGCCGCCACCAACACCAACGCAGTCGCAAGCACGACCCACTCCTTTTGTTGTCTCCACGATCCTTGTTGGGGTGCAGAGAATTGATTCGCCATATTTCAGTGTCTGTTTATACTGCAAGCGACCACGCCGCACTCAGTTGCGCACAGACTAATTCCAAAAAAATTCTGCCCGGCCCGCTCTCATCGAGAACGGTCGTCGGCCTGCGTATGCCTGATCACAGCGTCAAGACTACCGACAGAGACCTTGCGCATGCCACTCGCTTTGCTTGCCCTCGCTGTTGCCGCCTTCGGCATCGGCACCACTGAATTCGTCATCATGGGTCTTTTGCCCGATGTCGCCCGCGACCTCAGCGTGAGTATTCCCGATGCCGGATTGCTGATCACCGGCTACGCCCTGGGCGTGGTGTTCGGTGCGCCGATCCTCGCGGTCGGCACCGCCAACATGCCCCGCAAGGCCACGCTGTTGGGCATGACGCTGATGTTCATCCTCGGCAACATGCTCTGTGCACTGGCGCCGAACTACGCCACGCTGATGGCCGCACGCGTGATCACAGCACTGTGCCACGGCGCATTTTTCGGCATCGGTTCGGTGGTGGCTGCCGGGCTGGTGGCCCCCAACAAACGGGCTCAGGCGATTGCCATGATGTTCACCGGCCTGACCCTGGCCAACGTGCTCGGCGTGCCACTGGGCACCGCACTCGGGCAATACGCCGGCTGGCGCTCGACCTTCTGGGCGGTGTCAGTGATCGGGGTTCTGGCGGCGATTGCGCAATGGGTCTGGCTGCCGAAAAACATTGCGATGGATAAAGCCAACCTGGCCAGCGAGTTCAAGGTGCTGGGCAAGGCCAACGTGCTGCTGGCCCTGGGCATGAGCGTGCTGGCCTCGACCAGCCTGTTCAGTGTGTTCACCTATATTGCGCCGATCCTGCAGGACATCACCGGTGTCAGCCCCCACGGCGTCACCATCATGCTGTTGTTGTTCGGTGTTGGCTTGACCGCCGGCAGCATGCTCGGTGGTCGTCTGGCGGACAGCCGCTTGCTGCCTTCTCTGGTGGGCATGGCGCTGGCGGTTCTGGTGGTGTTGGCGGCCTTCACGCAAACCAGCCATTCGGTGATCCCGGCGGCGATCACGCTGGTGTTGTGGGGGACATTTGCCTTCGCCCTGTGCCCGATCCTGCAACTGCTGATCATCGACCAGGCCCACGAAGCACCGAACCTGGGTTCGACCCTGAACCAGAGCGCCTTCAACCTGGGCAACGCGGCCGGCGCCTGGATCGGCGGGCTGGTGGTGGCCAGCGGCGCCGACCTGGCAGACCTGCCCTGGACCGGCGCGCTGGTCAGCGGGCTGACCGTACTGACCGCGTTGTATTTCATCTATCGACAACGCCGCGCGACCAGCCCGATCAATGCAACCGGCTGAATCCGGCAACACGCCCAGGCTCAGTCCCGCGGGTCAAGGCAACTAAAGGGTCGGGCTTTTCAGCTCACAGGTTCCTGACTGAAAAACAGTTGTTGCGCCGATTTCAGGTCAAGGGTGGAGCGCATCAGGCTCAGCCGTCGCTCCAGATCACGGGCCTCGCCCAAACGTTGCTCGAAGCTCAGATAGGGATCGGCGTAACGGCGCAGATAGGCTTTGGAAAAGTCCACGCCACTGCGGCTGACGGTGCCTGCAGGATAGCGAAAGTGGGCGAACCAGATGATTTGCGGGGGTGTCACGGCGTCGCCGGAGGGGGCCACCTTGCTGATATAGAAGCAGCGAAACAGCGGCGCCCTGCCTCCGCCCGATACGATACCGCTACCGGGTACTTCCTTGATTGATATGACGCCCTCGGCCAACAGGTCCTCGACCCCCGCCGTCGTCGGTTCACGGGCCAGCACCATACGTGCATACGCCTCACGGGCGAGTTTTTTCAAGTCGTTGGCCTGGTCAGTCATCTGTTGGTGCCACTGCTTGTCGATCGGCTCTTCACCTGCAAAGTGCTCGCGCAGTTCCAGCATGCTTTCGGCCAATGTCTCAAGTTCCCTCCTGATAGTGCGTGGCGCCAGGCGCAGATTGGCTTCCAGGGTCGGTAGCCGTTCCTTGCGGCGCTCTCCGAGTTGCTTGAGTTCAGCCGCCCTGAGGTAGTGCAGGGCACTCGATGCGGCCCCCCCTGGCACTCGGCGCAACCTCCAGTCCACCTGGCCGGATGTCGTGATTTTTTCAAAGGTCGCGTAGACCCGCCGGCTGTAGGGATCGGTAAAGGTCACAGCATCGCCAATGTCAGGATTGAGTGACTTTTCGCCGATAAGCGCCCCCCACTCACGGCTTTGGACCCTGAGCGTTTGCCTGGCGAACTGCTTTTTCCGCGTTTCACCTGCACGCTGCGCATATTGCTTGAGGACATCCTTCAGGACATTTCCACGCAATTGCTGCAGGTATTTTCGAAAGTCATTGAATGCGGCCTGGTCTAAAAATTCGCCTGACGCTTCGCTCAGTCTGCCCAGCCGGACATCGGCCCAGGCAAGTGCGTCGATCACGTCATTCATCACCCGAATCCGCGTCTCCAATTCCGGGCGTTCTGCGCCCTGCAACCGTCGATAGGTCGAGAGCTTCACCTGGCAGAGCAGTGTGATCTGCACCAACTTTTCCAGGGCCTGCCCTACCGTGGATTGCTTGAGGCAATACAACATTTTCGGGCGCAAACCGGCTTCTTGCCAGGCGACCATCGCCCCCTGGTCAGCCCAGGGGGCGACGTCCAGTTCGCTGAGTTGAGCATCGCCGGTAACGGCCGTTTTTCGCATCTGCCCAAGCAGTAGATACGCTTGCCGATGGAGGCCGATGACCTGCTCATGAAGCTTGCCCAACTGAAACAGGGCGAGGCGGTTTTGTGAGGTGATGGACGTACGGCCAAAATCACTCAGGCTCAGGACGCTGATATCCTGTTGCGGCCCGCCCAACTCCGTATAACGTAATTGCCGCAGTGCCGTCTTGAGTTCGATTTGCTTGCGCAGGCAATGGATCTGCCGGCCAAGGAATGCACTGCGCAACGTCGAAAACCCGCTCACGACTTCAAACCGACGACGCTGTTCGAGCAACTCCAACAGTTGTTTCGCCCGGCCTCCCAAGGTTTCAACCCTGGCGAACTCACCGCTGAGCTGCCTGATACCCGTTGCAGGGTCTTGAACGTTACCGAGCGCCTCCTGCGTATTCACCTCCACCGCGGACTGTCCGTCGAATTCGGCATAGAGCTCATCAAATCGCGCCTTGAGTTCAACGCCCGCCTGAGCAGTGGTCGACGCCTGTACGCCCGAGCTCCCCCCGAGCAAGCGCAGTCTCAGGTCCAGCATCCATCCCCCCCGGCCATTGGACTTGAGCCAAGGTCCCGGACGCCCATCGCCCTCTGCCGACGCAATCCGAACCCCTTCGGAGAACCTCGTCACCTTGAACCAGTCATCCTTGACCCGGACATACAACTGGCCAAGGGCATCATGCAACCCTGTGTTCAAGCCGCTGCTGATCGACTCGGCTCGTTGGGGTTCGGATACCGTAAAGGTGTTCAGGCTGGCCTCCTGGGAGGCCGTCAATCGACTGGAGGGCGTTATCCAGCCATAGTCGACCCGTGCGGTCGACATGCAAAAGCCGCCCGCGACGGATGTTTGCGGCGCCAGCACCTGGGGATTGTCTGATGCGACGACGGGAGTAATTGCTTCGCCCGGCGTTACTTCTGCTTCAATGATCCTGGCGCCCTGCGACGTTTCCTGAGTTTCGCTGGAGGACGCTTCATCCAGAGGGCTTTCGATGTTTGTGCGCGAGTAATGCGCCGTCACCAACGCCATGTTCATCAGGAAACCGGCCATGGCCACCTCCTTGCCTTCTGCCTTTTTGCCGCGGACCATATTGATTTGCTGTTGAACGTCCCATGCCACCAACAACCAGCCCACCGCCGCTAGCGGCCCCGTGACAAACGGCATGACACTGTTCAGCCCCAGGTACAAGCCCTCCTTGCGGCGCGCCCAGCGGTTTTCGCTGTTGGACACCGACTGCCGGTCCGCTTGTTCCATAAGCGCCTGGACCTGACTTTTATAAAGGTGATCACCGTAGTCGCCTTCGACCTCCTCGCGCCCAAGCTGGGCCGGCTTGCTGGTCATGGCGTCGATCAACATTGTCAGGCCATCGATACTGTTGAAGTGGGGATCCTGGAACCCGCCAGCCTGATAAGTCGCACGGCCAGTCTCGCTCATCCAGGCCAGGACCTGTTGCTGCAACTGACCAGGTCGCTTGATGGCCTCGAACAATGCCTGATGACTGAAAAATGCCTGCAACTTCGTTGCGCTCATCGGGCAGTAGAGGATTTGCGGCCCCTGATCGAAATCCTTGGGACCGATCACAAACATGTTCGTCACGCTGTCCGGTTCGCTCAAGGCACCCGCCTTGAACGTCAGCGGTCGCAACACGATAGCCTTCTGTGCCACGTAGCGATCCTCGGCCCGCTTGCTCATGACCGCCACGACCATCTGGTAGGCGGCGCGCGTGAAACCCGCCTGACCGCGAGCAAACAATTCCAGGGCGAGCATGGGTAACTCAATGCGCAATTGCTGGAGAAAGCGACGACGCCGCAAGCTCACTTCAACCGCGTCATCTTTGAGCGAGGAGGCAATAAGGGCGGGATAGTTCTGGCCGATATCGAGATCGCTGATCCACTGCTTGATGGTATCGGGCGTCATCCATGAGGGCACCGCGCTGCCGTCCCTGCGCTTGAGGGTGATGGAACTGCCCGGCAGGCCGCCGAGATTTTCCAGGGCGACATGGAGCAAAGTGGTGATGACTCTCACCGGAAAACCGCCTGCCGCGGAAACACCCCTGACGGTATGAATGGTGATCATCACGTCATCGGGCTTGAGCGTCTCGGGCTGTGGATACTTGTCCATGAGCTTTTCCCGGGTGTAATCGAGAATCGATGGCAAGCCGTCGTTGAAGAACTTCCAGTCCGCCCGTTTGAACAGCGTGCCCAGCGCTTCGAAGTACTCGCTGAACAAGCCACGGACTTCACGATTGGCCTGTTTCAGCCAAAGTGGCATGGCCGCGTACAGTCGTTGCAGGTCGCTATGTGGCTTGAGATCAAGGCTGTCAAAGTCACCGGTCGCCAACTCGTGAGCCCGGTCCAGCAAGGCCGCGCTCCAATAGGGTGAGCCACGGCCATGGGCGACAGCGTATTCAAGGTCGGCCAGTTGCTTGACCAGAAAGGTCAAGGCGAAACCGTCGAAAATGTTTGTATCGGGTTCAAACAAGCGCCATTGCATCAAGCTCTCGGGCGACAGTCCGGTCATACGATTGAATAACGCCGCCCCCAGCGCGGCCAGGGAAGCAAACACCTCGATACCCGCAGCCAGGGTAAACAGGACGACGTCGGTGGTAGCGTCCTGAGTTGATACCAGCACCATGCCCCTGAGCAGCTCAAACTGCTCGCCGCCCTGCTTGCCCCATTGATCGATCAGATACGCACGGGTCGCTCCTGTGCGCAGGTTGTTATCCGGCGTTAGCAGGACGTCCGCTATCATCTGTTGCTGCTTGGCATTGAGCGTTGGTGTCTGGCGGGCCACGTCCCTGAGCGCCTCCTTGAGCAGTGCAGCCAGAAGTTCGAAGCGTGATTGCGCGGTTTCCGACAGTTCGCTCCAGTCATCCAGCAACGCTTGCTGGCAAAGCTGGGTCAAACGGGTACCACCGGCATTGACGGCGGTCTGGGCATCGAAGTTCTTCAGTGCGCCCGGCACCACAGGTTGCGCATCGGGCTGATCCGTAATGACCTGGCCTTCACTGTAATCAACCAGCTTGTCATCGACGAAGCGGTTGATCAGTTCATCCGTCATGGAGGAGCGGCTGAACCGCGTTTTGCGGACCGTACTATCGACATATTCGTAATGCGGTGACATCAGTACCGGGGTGCTGTCAGTAATCACCAATTGCGGATAATTGCAGCGCAGAGTCTTCTGCAGGTCACGGGCGGCAACCACCTGCAATGAGGAGCGGGCGGCAAACAGCGTTTGAATCTTTCGGGCGACCGCCAACAGGGCGGTCAAATGCGGAGGGAGTGAGGGGGTGGCCATTAATCGAGTCCTTGATCGAGAAGCGGGCCCTGTACGCAGAGTTCGCCAGTCAGCCCGTGCACCAGCGTGGCTCACGCAGCAACTGCAAAGGTGGTAGCCGGTTACCACCCGTGCCGTACGAACATAGGCTCTTCATGGCGAATCATCGCTTCGTTTCTTGTCCGGAGGGGCAGCCCCGGTTTCGCTGCGAATCTGCGCATGGCTGATCAGCGCGAAAATAAAACTGCCACCGATGATGTTCCCCACCAGCGTCGGCCCGGCGAACACCAGCCAGAAATCACTCCACGGCAGCTCGCCGGCAAACACCAGATACGAAACCTCCAGCGAACCGACCACGATGTGGGTGAAATCCCCCAGCGCCATGAAGTAGGTGATGAGGATGATGATCCACATCTTGGCGCTCTCCATGGACGGGATCATCCAGACCATGGTGGCGATCATCCATCCGGAAATGATGCCCTTGGCGAACATCTGGCTGGCGTGGTTTTCCATGACCTTGCGGCCGATATCGAGGAAGGCGACATCGGTCTTGCTGTCGAAAATCGGCAGTTCCAGCATCACGTACGCCACCAGCAAGGTGCCACAGAGGTTGCCGACCAGCACCACCGCCCACAGTCGTAGCAGCCGGCCGAAGTTGGCCAGCGTCGGTTTGGTCATTACCGGCAGCACGGCGGTCAGAGTGTTTTCGGTGAACAGCTGCTGGCGGGCCAGGATCACCGCGAGAAAACCGGCGCAATAACCGAAACTCGCGATCACCTTGAACCCTTCGCCATCCGGCAGACGCGAATTGAGCAACCCCATGCCCATCAGCGACAGGCCCATGGTTAACCCCGCCGCCAGCGCCGACCACCACAACGCGCCAATGCTGCGGTCCAGTTCCTGATCGCCCTGGGTACGGATGATCTCGTGCAGCACCGCGGCGCGGGGTGGCTGGCTCTTTTCGACTTCGTGCTCTTCTTGCGCCGAAAGGTTCGGGGTCTTGCCGTCTTGTGCCGAGTTCATGGGATGCGCAACCGGTGGCGGGCTATTTAGCTACGACACGCGCCGATCAAGTTACGTTCGGTAGGAGCTGCCGAAGGTTGCGATCTTTTGACTTGGATCCTGGCGTCATCACTGACTGCTTAAAATCAAGATCAAAAGATCGCAGCCTGCGGCAGCTCCTACGGGGCTCGTCTTACGAGCCGACGTCATCATCCTTGAACTGATCCTTGACGTACTTGATCTCGGTCCGGCCGTGAGGTGCCGGCAAGCCGTCTTCACCGAGGTTCACGAACACCATTTTTTCAACGGTGAGAATGCTCTTGCGGGTGATCTTGTTGCGTACTTCGCACGTCAGGGTGATCGAGGTGCGACCGAACTCGGTAGCGGTAATGCCCAACTCGATGATGTCGCCCTGGCGCGAGGCGCTGACGAAGTTGATTTCGGAGATGTACTTGGTGACCACACGCTGGTTGCCCAACTGGACGATGGCGTAGATCGCCGCCTCTTCGTCGATCCAGCGCAGAAGGCTGCCGCCGAACAGCGTGCCGTTGGGGTTGAGGTCTTCGGGTTTTACCCATTTGCGGGTGTGGAAATTCATGTTCACTCCTGAGCGTCTTGCCGAATGATGCTGACCATCATGGCAGAGCCCGACCTAGAGCTCTATTGAGCGTCGTCTATGGTCTCGATTACCGTTCGGACATTGACCGACAGAAACGCTTTGGAAGATCGGCAGAGCCCGCTATAATCGCCACCGTTTCAAAACGGTAACCTCTACTTGATACCGTTTCCCGCCACCTGTCCGAGGGGCGCTGCAGCAGGTTCGACCTGTCAGGCTCGGATGGGGCGTTGCCTGGCCTTCAGTGGCTGGACACTAAACGCACAACGGCGCCCATTCGCATACATTACGAATGGAGGCTCTTCATGAGCGCTGTTATCACGCCTGCAGATTTTACCGACTACAAAGTCGCCGACATGTCCCTGGCTGCCTGGGGCCGCCGCGAAACCATCATCGCCGAATCCGAAATGCCGGCCCTGATGGGTCTGCGTCGCAAGTACTCCGAAGAGCAACCGCTCAAGGGCGCGAAGATCCTCGGCTGCATCCACATGACCATTCAGACTGCCGTGCTGATCGAAACCCTGGTTGCCCTGGGTGCCGAAGTGCGCTGGTCGTCCTGCAACATTTTCTCGACTCAGGATCAGGCCGCCGCTTCCATCGCCGCTGCCGGCATCCCGGTTTTCGCCTGGAAAGGCGAGACTGAACAAGAGTACGAATGGTGCCTGGAGCAAACCATCCTGAAAGATGGCGCGCCTTGGGATGCCAACATGATCCTCGACGACGGCGGCGACCTGACCGAACTGCTGCACAAGAAGTACCCAGCCGTTCTGGACCGCGTCCACGGCGTGACCGAAGAAACCACCACCGGCGTTCACCGCCTGCTGGACATGCTGGCCAAGGGCGAGCTGAAAATCCCGGCCATCAACGTCAACGACTCGGTGACCAAGAGCAAGAACGACAACAAGTACGGCTGCCGTCACAGCCTGAACGATGCGATCAAGCGCGGCACCGACCACCTGCTGTCCGGCAAGCAAGCGCTGGTCATCGGCTACGGCGACGTGGGCAAGGGTTCGGCCCAGTCCCTGCGTCAGGAAGGCATGATCGTCAAAGTCTCCGAAGTCGACCCGATCTGCGCCATGCAAGCCTGCATGGACGGTTTCGAACTGGTTTCGCCGTTCATCGACGGTATCAACACCGGTACTGAAGCAAGCATCGACAAGGCACTGCTGGGCAAGATCGACCTGATCGTGACCACCACCGGTAACGTCAATGTTTGCGATGCAAACATGCTCAAAGCCCTGAAGAAGCGCGCTGTTGTCTGCAACATCGGCCATTTCGACAACGAAATCGACACCGCTTTCATGCGCAAGAACTGGGCATGGGAAGAAGTGAAGCCGCAGGTTCACAAGATCCACCGTACCGGCGCTGGCGATTTCGACCCGCAGAACGACGACTACCTGATCCTGCTGGCCGAAGGCCGTCTGGTTAACCTGGGTAACGCAACCGGCCACCCGAGCCGCATCATGGACGGTTCGTTCGCCAACCAGGTTCTGGCGCAGATCTTCCTGTTCGGCCAGAAGTACGCCGACCTGTCGCCAGCCCAGAAAGCCGAGCGCCTGACCGTTGAAGTACTGCCGAAGAAACTCGACGAAGAAGTGGCCCTGGAAATGGTTCGCGGCTTCGGCGGCGTTGTGACTCAACTGACCAAGACCCAGGCCGACTACATCGGCGTGACCGTCGAAGGTCCGTTCAAGCCGCACGCTTACCGCTACTGATCGGATCTGCTGCCTGCTCTCCCTGTGGGAGCGGGCTTGCCCGCGAAAGCGATTTATCATTCAACATTAATGTCGACTGACCCACTGCTTTCGCGAGCAAGCCCGCTCCCACATGGGATGTGCAAGCCTCACAGGCTTACGCGTTTTCAAGGGTATTCCCATGTCCCAAGATCGTCGCTACAGCTTCGAGTTCTTCCCTACGAAGACCGATGCTGGGCAAGAAAAGCTGCTGGCCACTGCTCGCCAGCTGGCCGCCTACAACCCCGATTTCTTCTCCTGCACCTACGGCGCCGGCGGTTCGACCCGTGATCGCACGCTGAACACCGTGTTGCAGCTCGAAAGCGAAGTCAAAATCCCTGCCGCTCCGCACCTGTCCTGCGTGGGCGATAGCAAAGCTGACCTGCGTGGCCTGCTGGCCCAGTACAAGGCCGCCGGCATCAAGCGTATCGTCGCCCTGCGCGGTGACCTGCCTTCGGGCATGGGCATGGCCAGCGGTGAAATGCGCCACGCCAATGACCTGGTTGAATTCATTCGTGAAGAAACCGGTGATCATTTCCACATCGAAGTCGCCGCTTACCCGGAAATGCATCCGCAAGCGCGCAATTTCGAAGACGATGTTGCCAACTTCGTGCGCAAGGCCAAGGCTGGCGCCGACAGTGCGATCACCCAGTACTTCTTCAACGCCGACTGCTACTTCTACTTCGTGGAACGCGTGCGGGCGCTGGGCGTGAACATCCCGATCGTGCCGGGCATCATGCCGATCACCAACTACAGCAAGCTGGCGCGCTTCTCCGATGCCTGCGGTGCGGAAATCCCGCGCTGGATCCGCAAGCAACTGGAAGCCTACGGCGACGACACCCAGAGCATTCAACGCTTTGGCGAACAGGTCATCACCGAGATGTGCGAACAACTGCTGCAGGGTGGCGCTCCAGGGCTGCACTTCTACACCCTGAACCAGGCTGAAGCGAGCCTGGCGGTGTGGAACAACCTGAAGTTGCCGCGTTAAAAGTCGTTAAAGCACGATTAAAAGATCGCAGCCTGCGGCAGCTCCTACAGAGAAATGTGTATTCCCTGTAGGAGCCGCCGCAGGCTGCGATCTTTTGCTTTCAACGCACTATTAATGTGCGGCAATCCACGGAGTTAGAGCATCTGCGGTCAGTTTCTGGCTCTTTCCGGTTTCTCGTCGTAATCTCAGCCCATGCCTTTGATCACGCAGCTAATCGCCGTGCTTGTCTTCACTTGCCTGAGCCTCACCGCCCGGGGCGAGAAGCTGCGCATTGTCACGGAACCCTGGGCGCCCTACGTATACGAAGACAACAACGGCAAATCCCTGGGCCTGGACTACGAAACCACCGCCATTGTCTTCAAGCGCCTGGGCATCGAAGTGGAGTGGCAGTTCCTGCCATGGAAACGCTGCCTGTCGATGCTGGAGACAGGCCAGGCCGACGGCGCGCTGGACATCTTTCACAGCGAAGAACGCGAAGCGACCCTGCTCTACCCCAGCGAACCCCTGTCTGAAGTCCAGTTCGTGATGTTCTACGCCAATGAACGGCCCCATCCGTTTCGCACCCTCGATGACTTGCAAGGCCTGACCATTGGCACCTCGCCGGGTTACCTTTACAGCAAGGATTTCAGCGATTCGACGTTTTTCACCCGCGAGCCGGCCCCTACCCATGAAGCCAACTTCGGCAAACTGGTGCGCGGACGGATTGACCTGCTGATCACCGACCGCCGGGTCGGTCAGCATTTGCTCGACGAACTGGGCATCCGCGACAAGATCACCGAAAACCCCACGATCATCAGCCAGCAAAGCCAGTTTCTCGCCGTGCGGCGCAATGCGGGCATGGATCTGCTGGTGCAGCGTTTCGGCGCCGAACTCAAGCGTTTCAAACGTGAGCCCGCCTACGCTGAACTGAGTGCCCGCTACGGCGCGGAACCGGCAGCCAGCGTGAAGACTGAAAAGGCCACGGTTGCCACGGAAAAAACCGTTGAGCAGCAGGAAAGCGGCGCGCAGTGATTGCTCTGTTATACTCCGGCCTTCCCGCCAGGCTCACGCCCGGACGCTCGGAATCGTTAAAGGCATCTCAACCCCGCTACTGCGCAGCTTTCAGCCCGCGCGAGCGCTTGCAGACGAGCCTTCGAGACCCAGCAGGACCGGACGGGATTGCGTCCTCTTAAACGCGATTCGCGCCAGGCAAGACTCCCATTGGGCCAAGCCCTAACTAGAACAGGATTACTCATGTCCTTTGCTTCCCTCGGTCTCTCCGAGGCTTTAGTCCGCGCCATCGAGGCAGCGGGCTATACCGAGCCTACTCCGGTGCAACAGCGGGCCATTCCCGCCGTGTTGCAAGGTCGCGACCTGATGGTCGCGGCACAGACAGGTACTGGTAAAACCGGCGGTTTCGCCCTTCCGATTCTGGAGCGGTTGTTCCCCAACGGTCACCCGGACAAATCCCAGCGTCACGGCCCGCGCCAACCGCGCGTCCTGGTCCTGACCCCGACTCGCGAACTCGCAGCCCAAGTGCATGAAAGCTTCAAGGTCTATGCCCGTGACCTGAAGTTCGTCAGCGCCTGCATCTTCGGCGGTGTCGGCATGAACCCGCAGGTTCAGGCCATGTCCCGTGGCGTAGACGTGCTGGTGGCCTGCCCTGGCCGCCTGCTCGACCTCGCCGGCCAAGGCAGCGTCGATCTGTCCCACGTGGAAATCCTCGTGCTGGACGAAGCCGACCGCATGCTCGACATGGGCTTCGTCCATGACGTGAAGAAGGTCCTGGCCCGTCTGCCGGCCAAACGCCAGAACCTGCTGTTCTCGGCGACCTTCTCCAAGGACATCACCGACCTCGCCGGCAAGCTGCTGCACAATCCGGAACGCATCGAAGTCACGCCGCCGAACACCACGGTCGAGCGCATCGAACAGCGCGTGTTCCGCCTGCCGGCCAGCCACAAGCGTTCGCTGCTGGCGCACCTGATCACCGCTGGCGCCTGGGAACAAGTGTTGGTGTTCACCCGCACCAAGCACGGCGCCAACCGCCTGGCCGAGTACCTGGACAAGCACGGCCTGAGCGCCGTCGCGATCCACGGCAACAAGAGCCAGAACGCCCGCACCAAAGCCCTGGCCGACTTCAAGGCCGGCACCGTGCGCATCCTGGTCGCCACCGACATCGCCGCTCGCGGCCTGGACATCGACCAGTTGCCACACGTGGTCAACTTTGAGCTGCCGAACGTCGATGAAGACTACGTGCACCGTATCGGTCGTACCGGCCGTGCCGGCCGTTCGGGCGAGGCGATTTCGCTGGTAGCCCCGGACGAAGAAAAACTGCTGAAAAGCATCGAACGCATGACCAGGCAGAAAATCGCCGACGGCGACCTGATGGGCTTCGATGCCAGCACCATCGAGGCGGAAAAGCCTGAAGTGCGCGAGCGTCCGGACATGCGTAACCCACGCAATCCACGTGGCCCGCGCGGCGACGGTCCGAATGGCAGCGGTGGCGGCGGTGGTCGCAAGGACAAAGGCAAGGACAAGGGCAAGGAAAAACCGGCCGGCGAACGCGGTGAGCGCCCGGCCCGTCAGCAAAAACCACGTGAAGGCACTCCGGCTCGCGAACAGCGTCCGTCGCAGCCTCCTCGTGCCGCCGCTGACCGTGCCCCGGACGAGTTCCTGGACGACGATGTGGATAACTTCGGTAACCGCGTCGACTACGTGCCACAGCAAAAGCCGGCTCAAGGCCGTGGTCGCCGTCCGGGCGCTCCGGCACAGGGCACCGCGGCAGGTTCGGGCGCTCCACGTTCCGGCAAGCCACAAGGTCGCCAGAACGGTCCACGCAACAGCGATGGCGCCAGCACTGGCACCCCACCGGCCAAGCGTAGCGGTCCTCGCAGTGGCGCACCGCGCGACGGCCAGGCCCGCCGCGAAGACTCGCGCAATCGCCGCCCGGCCCGTGACGACCAGCCGCGTTCGGAGCCTGCCGTACAGAACCCGCGCGGTCCCGCGCCGAAGATCATGCACAAGGAGTCGAAGGCTGACCGCTTCCCGACACCTGAGCAGCTGGATCAACTGCCAAGCCGTCCTCGTGGTGAAAAACCAGCGTTGCTGACCCGCAATCGCTGAGTTATCGCTGAAATAAAAAATGCCCTGATCTCGCGATCAGGGCATTTTTGTTTGTGCCGCGAATTGCTTTTGCAGGAGCTGGCGAAGCCTGCGATCTTTTGATTCTGAAAAGATCGCAGCCTGCGCCAGCTCCTACGGTCTCAGCATTACTTCGCTTTTACACCTTCAAAGGTCACGTACATCTCAACCGCATCGGACGATGGGCCCAGGTCTTTCTGCTTGCCGAAATCGGAACGCTTGAGGCTGAAAGTACCCTCAAAGCCTGCACGGTAGCCGCCCCATGGATCCTTGCCTTCGCCCAGGAACGTGGCCTTGACCACGATTGGCTTGGTTACACCGAGGATCGTCAGGTCACCAGCCACGTCAGCAGTGTCCTTGCCAGCGGCGTTTTTGCCGGTGGGTTTGACGCTGGTCGACACAAACGTGGCTTTGCTGGCGTTCAGGAAGTCTTTGCTGGCGATGTGCTTGTCACGCTCGGCGTTGTTGGTGAACACACTGGCGGTGTTCACGTTGAACTCGATCTTGCTGTCTTCAGGCTTGGCAGCGTCGAAGCTGAACTTGCCGTCGATGTCCTTGAAAGTACCGGTGATGAAGCTGTAGCCCAGGTGGCTGATCTTGAAGTCAACGAAGGCGTGCTGGCCTTCTTTGTCGACCACATAGTCAGCGGCCATTACGTTACCGGCGGACAACAGGGCCGAACCGATTGCCAGGGCGGCCAGAGTCTTTTTCAACATGCTTTGTTTTCCTTTGGAGTCGAGGTTGAACTTCAGGCTTTGCGACCCAGCATTCGCTTGAGGGTCACATCACGGTCGATAAAGTGGTGCTTCAATGCTGCCAACGCATGGAGGCCGGAAAAAATTACCAGCACCCACGCCAGATAGAGGTGAATCACGCCAGCGGTATCTGCCTGGTCCGGCAGTCCGGATATCAGCGCCGGGACTTCAAACAAGCCAAATACCGGGATACCGACACCTTCTGCGGTGGAAATCAGGTAACCGGCAATCAACACGGCAAACAGACTGAGATAGAGAAATCCATGGCCGAACCTGGCGCCGAGGCGCGTCATGCGGCTGTAGCTGGACAAGGTCGGTGGCGGCGGGCTGATGAAGCGCCAAAGCACCCGCAGCAGCATCACACCCAGCAACACCAGGCCGATGCTCTTGTGCAGGTCCGGCGCGTCTTTGCGCCAGGTGCTGTAGTAATCGAGCCCGACCATCCACAGCCCAAGCGCGAACAGACCGAAGACCGCCAGTGCCACCACCCAGTGAATGACGATGCTGACCCAGCCGTAGCGGGAGGTAGAGTTACGTAGCTGCATTGCCTAGATCCCTGTAAGTGCTGGCCCAAGACTATCGAGTTATCTATCGAATTAAAGCGGAAAATTTTGCTTTGAAATATCGAGAAATACGATCAAGAGTCTGAAACAGATGAGTTAAGAAAAGATTAAAGGCCAATGTGTGTACAAAAATGTAGCCCAACTCAATAACACTTCCTGCCAAAGGTTTATTCGATTGTGTGCCCAGATTTCTCCGGGCATAAAAAAACGCGGCATTTGCGCCGCGTTTTTTTATCCCAGGGCTGACTACGCCTTGGCATCCGTTGTCGGAGTCGCCGCGGGTTTAGCCACTGGCTTCTTCACTGGCTCGGCCTTCTTTACCGGTGCCTTGGCCGGGGCTTTTTTCGCCTCGGTCTTGGCAGCCGGTTTCGCCGGAGCCTTTTTGACCGGCTCGGCTTTTGCCGGGGTTACTGGCTTCGGTGCTTCGACCGGAGCCGGTGCAACAACCGGTACCGGAGCAGGTGCCGGAGTTGCCGGCGCTACCGGCTCTGGCGCCTTGACCGGCTCCGGCTTCTTCTCGTCGTCGGAGCCGCCGAACAGGTTGCTGAAGAAATTGCCTTTCTTCGCCACCACCGCACCAGCGCCCGCCGCTGCGGCAGCCGGACCCACTTTCGCCGGTTCGAACGACTTGCCCGCCGCCAGGTCTTCAACCTGACTGGCTGCACGCTGACCGGTACGCAGCGCGCCTTCCAGGGTGCCCGGGTACAGGGTATCGGTGTGTTCACCAGCGAAGGCTACGCGCTGAATCGGGCGCTCCCACAGGCGCCAGAACTTGCTGATCTGGCCCGGACCGAAGGCCAGGTAGGCGCCGCCGGTGGACGGGTCGGTGCTGTAGCGACGGATTTCATAACCGGTGAACGAACCACGCGCCTGTGGATAGAACGCGTGCAGGCGGATCAACACCTGGTCGACCATCTGCTTGTCGCCGAATGCCTGCATCACCCGCGCGTTGTCGCCGGACAGGTTGATCACCACGTTGGCGCCACCCTTCATGGCAGGCTCGACCCACAACATCCCCAGGCCGGCGTTGCTGTAGATCTCGCCGGACATGCGCGCCTTGCTTTCCCACACCGGCGTCTTGAACTTGAGCATGATCTGGTCGCGCCAACCGTAGTTGGTGCCCTTGATCGCCGCCAGGTGCTGGGCGTCAAGCGCCGGGGTCATCTGGATCTTGTTCAGGGCGCGCAGTGGCACGGCCAGTACCACGTAGTCCGCCTGATAGCCGACGTTGTCGACTTTGACGGTCACGCCGTCCTTGTCCTGGGTGATCGACGAGACCGGGGAGCTGGTCTTGATGGTTTTCAGCTGCTTGACGAAGGCCTGGGCCAGCACCGGGCTGCCACCGACCAGGCGCGAAGCTCGCAGGTCACGATCGGAGACGCCACGATAGACGCGGCTCTGTTGCGCGAAGTACAGCAGCGACAAGCGCGAAGGTTCGTCGTAGCGGGTACGGATTTGCTGGTTGATCAACTGGCGGGCGGTGGCCGGCAGGTTCTGCTTGTCGAGCCAGTTCGACACGTTGATCTGGTCCAGCGCGTACAGCGTATTGTTGGCGGCCGGGTTCTGCGGGTCGTCGATCGAGCGGGCCAGATCGTCCACGGTCTTGTCAAAGCGCTTGAGCGCCTCGGCGGTGGCCGGCTGTTTGGTCGCCAGGTCGGCGGCGGAGAAATACTCGCCATCGATCAGGTAGCCTGGGGTCCGCACGAACTCAGGGGCCGGCGTGGTGCTCAGCTTGAAGGTCGAGACGTACTTGTTCAGCACCGGCTGGACCTTGTCGTTGCCGATCCACTCGCTGGTGGCCATGCCCGAGCGACCGCCCAGGCTCGACTTGGCTTCCAGCAAGATGACCTGCCAGCCCTTGTTCTGCAGTTCGTACGCGGCAGTCAGGCCCGACAGGCCGCCGCCGATCACGATCGCGGTTTTATCCTTGGCCAGCGCAGACACGCTGAACAGCCCCAACATCACCAGCGCACAGGCGCGCAGCCAACCGACAGACATTCAGCGAACTCCGGAATCACACGAGGAAAACAGCAGTTTTTGCGAGCCAGACGGCTCAAGAACGGCGAAGGATACGTCAGCCTTCAGACGCCCGCCAGCAACGTCTATCGGCCTGTACAAAGTAGCTCATTCGACACAATGGGTTGTCCCCGTGGCACGCATTGCATAGGCTTGCGCGATTGTTTGTCCGCGCTGGTCACGGACCGCCTCCAGGAGAGTGAAAATGGGCCTGAATAATCAGTGGATGCAACGCGACCTCGCCGTGCTGTGGCATCCCTGCACCCAGATGAAAGATCACGAACAACTGCCGCTGATCCCGATCAAGCGCGGGGAAGGCGTGTGGCTGGAAGACTTCGAAGGCAAGCGCTACCTCGATGCGGTCAGCTCCTGGTGGGTCAATGTGTTCGGCCACGCCAACCCGCGGATCAACCAACGCATCAAGGACCAGGTCGACCAGCTCGAACATGTGATTCTTGCCGGCTTCAGCCATCAACCGGTGATCGAGTTGTCCGAGCGCCTGGTGAAGATGACACCGGAAGGCCTGACCCGGTGCTTCTACGCCGATAATGGCTCGTCCTGCATCGAAGTCGCACTGAAAATGAGCTTTCACTACTGGCTCAATCGCGGCCAGCCGAACAAGAAGCGCTTCGTCACACTGACCAACAGCTACCACGGCGAAACCATGGCGGCGATGTCAGTGGGCGACGTACCGCTGTTCACCGAGACCTACAAAGCGCTGTTGATGGACACCATCAAGGTACCGAGCCCGGACTGCTACCTGCGCCCCCAAGGCATGAGCTGGGAAGAACACTCGCGCAACATGTTCGCCGCCATGGAGCAGACCCTGGCCGAAAACCACGACACGGTCGCGGCGGTGATCGTCGAGCCGCTGATCCAGGGCGCCGGTGGCATGCGCATGTACCACCCGGTGTACCTCAAGCTGCTGCGAGAGGCCTGCGACCGTTACGGCGTGCACCTGATCCACGACGAAATCGCCGTCGGCTTCGGCCGCACCGGGACGATGTTCGCCTGCGAACAGGCCGGCATCCGCCCTGATTTCCTGTGCCTGTCCAAGGCCCTGACAGGCGGCTATCTGCCGCTGGCGGCATGCATGACCACAGACGACGTCTACAGCGCGTTCTACGACGACTACCCGACCCTGCGCGCCTTCCTGCACTCCCACAGCTACACCGGCAACCCGCTGGCGTGCGCGGCGGCCCTGGCGACCCTGGATATTTTCGAAGAAGACAACGTCATCGAGAACAACAAGGCCCTGGCCCAGCGCATGGCTTCGTCGACGGCGCACCTGGTCGATCACCCGAACGTATCCGAAGTGCGCCAGACCGGCATGGTGCTGGCCATCGAGATGGTCAAGGACAAGGCCACCAAGGAAGCTTACCCATGGCAGGAACGTCGCGGCCTGAAGGTGTTCCAGCATGCCCTGGAGCGCGGTGCTTTACTGCGCCCGCTGGGTAGCGTGGTGTATTTCCTGCCGCCCTATGTGATTACCCCGGAGCAGATCGACTTCCTTGCCGAAGTGGCCAGCGAAGGGATCGACATTGCGACCCGTGACAGCGTCAGCGTGGCGGTGCCGAAGGACTTCCATCCGGGGTTCCGTGATCCGGGCTGATTTGTTTCCTGAGTTTCTGTGGTGTCAGGGCTGAAGCTTTCGCGAGCAAGCCCGCTCCCACAGTTGACCGCAATCCCCTGTGGGAGCGGCGGTGCGGCGATCCGACTTGCTCGTGAAGACGCCCATAAGACCTATACATGAATTACAGAGACCCCGCATGAGACTGTCCCGCTTCTTTATCGACGCCCCCCTGAGCATCGGCGAGCACGAGTTGCCCGAAGCCCAGGCCCATTACATCAGCCGCGTGCTGCGCATGGCCGAGGGTGATGCGTTGCAGTTGTTCGACGGTTCGGGCCAGGAGTTTCGCGCCAGGCTGGCCGACGTCGGCAAAAAGCGTGTCGTGGTACAGATCGATGAAAGCTTCGCCGGGCAGATCGAATCGCCGCTGCAGATCCATCTCGGCCAGGGCCTGTCCCGGGGCGAACGCATGGACTGGGCGATCCAGAAAGCCACGGAGCTGGGCGTCACCGAAATCACCCCGATCTTCACCGAGCGCTGCGAAGTCCGGCTCAAGGACGAGCGCGCCGACAAACGCCTGCTGCACTGGCGCCAGGTGGCGATCAGCGCATGCGAACAGTGCGGACGCTCGCGAGTACCGGTGATTCATCCGCCGCTGTTACTGGTTGACTGGTTGAAGCAGACCGAAGCCGAATTGAAGCTGGTGCTGCATCCGGTGGCGGAGCCGATGGTGAGCCATGCCAAACCTTCAAGTCTGGCATTCCTGATCGGTCCGGAAGGTGGCTTGTCCGATGCCGAAGTCGATCAGGCCAAGGCCAGCGGCTTCCACGCCGCCCGCCTCGGTCCACGGGTACTGCGCACCGAAACCGCGCCGGTTGTTGCACTGGCGGTGGCCCAGCAACTCTGGGGTGATTTCTAAAAAGATCGCAGCCTGCGGCAGCTCCTACAGGATGTACGCCATCCAATTGTAGGAGCTGCCGCAGGCTGCGATCTTTTGCATTTACTGCACCGGATCACTCACCGGTTTGGCAATGATTGCCTTGAGTTCGCTGGTCATCGGGAACTCAAGGTTCAACCCCTTCGGCGGGATCGGCTGCTCGAACCAGCGCTTGTAGATGCCATTGATCTCGCCCGAGCTGTACAGATCCGCCAACGCGCCGTTGACCAGCGCCAGGAACTGCGGATCGTCCTTGCGCACCATGCAGCTGTAGATCTCCCGAGATTGCTCCTCCCCGACCACCACCCACTTGTGCGGGTCATTGGCCTTGGCGCGCTCGCCATAGAGCAGCGCGTCGTCCATGTAGAACGCCGCCGCCCGGCCCGACTGCAGCATCTGGAAGGCTTCGCCGTGGTCCTTGGCGCTGATCACGAACATGTCGATCTTGTGATCGACGTTGTAGCTTTTCAGGAAGCGCTCGTTGGTAGTACCGGCGGTGGTCACCACGTTCTTGCCACGCAGATCGGCGAAGCTCTTGATCCCGCTGTCCTTCGCGGTCAGCAACTGGCCTTTGACGTAGATGAAGCCATAGGAGAACGCCACCTGCTTCTGCCGTTCGGCGGTCACGCCGGTGGAGCCGCACTCCAGGTCCACGGTGCCGTTCTGCACCAGTGGAATGCGGGTCTGCGAGGTCACCAGGTTGTACTTCACCTTCAAGTCCGGCAGCGCCAGTTGCTGCTGGATGCGCTCGACGATCTTGCCCGCCAGATCCACCGAGTAACCCATCGGCTTGCCGCTGTGATCACCCACGTAGGAAAACGGCACCGAAGCATCGCGATAGCCCAGGGTAATGCTGTTGGCGCTGGCGATTTTGCTCAGGGTGCCGGTCAGCGGCGCTTCATTGGCCCGGACCTGACTGCCGAGCAACAGGCCAAGCGTACAAGCGAGCAACGTGATTTTTTGCATTGTTATTCTCCGTTGTGGGTGTTGGTTTATCAGACGCGCGCAGCGATGACGGTGATTTCCACCAGCACCTGCGGTCGGGCCAGCTCGGCCTGCACGGTGGTGCGGCTCGGTGCCTGTCCCGGCGATAGCCAGGCCGACCAGACCTCGTTCATCGCGGCAAAATCCTCGGTGATGTTCTTCAGGTAAATGGTCGCACTGAGCAGATGATCCTTGTCGCTGCCCGCCTCGGCCAGCAAGGTATCGATTTTCGCCAGCACTTCGCGGGTCTGACCGCTGGCATCCCGGGCATCGCCCGGCACCTGCCCGGAGAGAAACACCAGGTCGCCAAAGGTCACGGCGCCAGACAGGCGCGGGTTGCTGTGCAGTCGGGTAATGGTCATTGCAGTGCCCTCTTCAAAAATCAGTATTCAGGCGGCCCGGTGGCTGAAACCCTGAAGGTCAATGGACGGCCGGCGCTCGCCGATCAGCTCGCTGAGCAAGCGCCCGCTGCCGCAGGCCAGGGTGAAACCCAGCGCGCCGTGGCCGAGGTTGAGCCACAGGTTGCGATACGCCGTCGCGCCCAGCAACGGCACGCCGCTGGGGGTGGCCGGACGCATGCCGGCCCACTCAATGGCTTCGTCATAGGCGCCGGCATTGGGAAAGGTGTCATGGGCCTGACGCTTGATCAGCGCCAGGCGCTTGGGGTCCAGGGCAGGGTCGAAACCGACGATGTCGACCATCGCCGCCACTCGCAATTGCTGGCCGATGCGGGCGTAAACGATCTTGCGGTCGTAGTCAGTGATGCTCACGTCCGGCGCCCGGTGACCGGCGTCGATCGGCACGGTCAGGCTGTAGCCCTTTAGCGGATAAAGCGGCAGTTGCAGCCCGGGAAGCGCCAACAGCGGACTGCGGTGACCGGCGGCGATCACCAGTTGATCGACCGACAGCACTAGCTCACCCAGTTCGATGGCGTTGACGCCGCCGTTGCTGTGGCGGATGCCGGTCACTGCTTGTCCGAGACGAAATTCGCAACGGCCGGACGCTTGCAGCCGGGCGGCCAGTTGCTGGCAAAAACCGTGGCAGTCGCCGACCTCTTCGTCCGGGGTGTAGATCGCGCCGACAAAGGGCGCATCGATCAGCGCCGGTTCAAGGTGCGCGCATTCGGCCGGCGACAACACCTGCTGGTGCTGCGGGTCAGCCAGGCCCAGGCGCGCATGCTCGAAGCTGCTGCTCTGGCGGAAAGTCACCAGTTTGCCGTTGCGCCGCCACTGAAATCCCGCCAATCCATCATCCTCGCGCCAAGACTTCAATGTGTCCTGGCTGAACAGCGCCAGGCGCAGCAAGTGCGCGGCGTTCTCGCGGTTGACCGAGCGACGGCAAGCGCCGAGGAACGACGCCATCCAGCGCCACTGGGCCAGGTCGAAGCGCGGGCGTAGCTTCAGCGGTGAATCGCCGCGCAGCATCCAGCCGATGGCTTGCAATGGCACACCGGCGTCGGCCAGGGGCGCGACATAGCGATAGGACAACTGGCCGCCGTTGGCGAAGCTGGTTTCGCTGCCCAGCGAGTCTCGGGCCTCGACCACCGTCACCTCAAAGCCGTCGCGCACCAGCGCGTAGGCCGTTGCCAGGCCAATCACACCGCCACCGATGATGCACACACGCTGAGCCATGTCCGTCCTTAAAACTGTTGTGAAGACGAGGCCAAGGTTAGAGCCAGGTGACAGACGCTGAACAATGCATAAAGATGGCAACCCCATAAACAAAGGTTATGGACTTGCCATGCGTCTTCGCCATATCGAGATTTTCCAGGCCATCCGCCAGACCGGTTCGATCAGCGCTGCCGCGCAATTGCTGCACGTCTCGCAACCGGCGGTGAGCAAGGTGTTGCAGCACGCCGAGCAACAATTGGGTTTTCCGCTGTTCCTGCGGGTACGCGGCAAGTTGCAGGCGACGCCGGAAGCGCTGGAACTGGAGCGCGAAGTGGACAAGGTCAGCGAAAGCCTGCAAGGCGTGCGACGCCTGGCGCAGAGCCTGCGCCGCGAACCGGGCCACAGCCTGCGCATCGGTGCCACCCCGGCGCTGGCCCTGTCATTGCTGCCGCCGGCCATTCACGAATGGACCGGGCGTTACCCGGACATCGCTTGCGAACTCTCCAGCGCCCACAGTCGCGAACTGGTGCAGAACCTGTTGATGCGCGAAGTGGATGTCGCCCTGACCCTGCAACGTCCGGATCACCCGGGGCTCAAGGCCCAGGCGCTGGCGTCCGGCGTGCTGGTGGCGCTGGCTCCGATTGGTTACTGGCCCCAGGAAGAGGTGGGTAAACCGTTGCCTCTGCTGGCGCTGGCGGATGCGCCGCTGATCGGTTTATCCAGCGCCGATCCACTGGCCGCGCGACTCGACAGTTACCTGGAAGCGGTCGAACCGCCGCCTAGGGTACGCATCGCCGTACAAACCTACTCACTGGCACGGGCGATGGTGGAGTCCGGCGCGGGCCTGGCGGTGATCGATCCGTTCACCGCCCTTGGCGCCTCTCCCGCCACCACAACGATCCGCCCCCTGGCACCACCGTTACCCATCACCCTGTACGCAGTGACCCGCGCCGCCGAACCGCCGCCCCACACCTTGAACGATCTGTTGCAGGTATTCAGCCGTCGAGCCCGGGAGCAGCTGGATCGCCTGGTCCCGGTACAGCCTTAAAGGACATAAAAGAAAATCGCCACAAAGTGCAGCAAGCTCCCGGCGATCACGAACAGATGCCAGATCCCGTGGGCATGGCGCAGGCGATGATCGAGGGCAAAAAAGATAATCCCGACGGTGTACAGCACCCCGCCTGATGCCAGCCACGCAAACCCGGCGCCGCCCAGCGCCGCGAGCAGCGGCTTGACCGCCACCAGCACAATCCAGCCCATCACCGCATAAATCACGATCGACAGAATCCGCGCTTCCGAACGTGGCTTGATCTCCTGCAGGATGCCGATCAGTGCCAGTCCCCAGACAATCCCGAACAACGTCCAGCCCCACGGCCCGCGCAGGGTCACCAGGCAAAACGGCGTATAGCTGCCGGCGATCAACAGGTAGATCGAAAAGTGATCGACCTTCTGCATGATCGCTTTCTTGCGCCCGCGCACGCTGTGGTACACGGTCGATGCGCTGTAGAGCACCAGTAAGGTAAAGGCGTAGATCGCCATGCTGACGATCTTCCACGGGCTGCCGTCGAGACTGGCCAGCACAATCAGCCAAACCCCGCCGATAAACGCCGCCACGGCCCCGGCCAGATGCGTCCAGGCGTTCAGTCTTTCCCCGTGATACATACGTTGCTCACCTCGAATTTCATTGCCGCAGAGCGCAAGGCTCAGGCTTGCAGCGTAAAAGCGCAATGTTTCTGTACGACGGGCCCGGCGTAATTGGGCACAATCGAGTCATTCCAAAAAGAGTCCGCCCCATGCTGATCGATGAAGAGTTGACCCTTAAAAAACTCGAGGTGTTCCTGGCCTTCATGCGCACCGGCAACCTGGCGCGGGCCGCGGCCGAGTTGCAGACCAGCAACGTCAGCGTGCATCGGGCGATCCATTCCCTGGAAAGCGCCCTGCGCTGTCCTTTGTTCAAGCACGAAGGCCGCAGCCTGACGCCGCTGGAAAGCGCATATGTGCTGGAAGAGCGAGCGCAGAAGCTGATTCAGGATGTCGTCGAAAGCGTGCGCCTGACCCGCGAAGCCGCCGGATTCTCGGCCGAGCGTTTCAAACTCGGCTCGCTGTACTCACTGACGGTGAAGACCGTGCCACAGCTGATCATGGGTTTGAAGATCCGTCGCAGCGAGCTCAACATCGACCTGATTCTGGGTTCCAACATCGACCTGCTCTACAAGCTCAAGAACATGGAAGTCGATGCGGCCCTGGTGTCCCTGGACGAGAGTGTCAACGATCCGGATTGCGAGCAGATCCCGCTGTTTTCCGACGATATTTTCCTCGCCACACCCGCCGATTCCAAGTTTGCCCAGCGCACCGAAGTCGACCTGGCCGAGGTCCGCGACGAAACTTTCATCACCCTGACCCAAGGCTTCGCCACCCATCAGGACGGCAAGCGGGTATTCGAGCAGGCAGGGTTCGAGCCGAAGGTGGCGATGCAGGTCAACGACATCTTCACCCTGCTGAGCATGGTCAGTTCAGGTGTGGGTTATGCGTTGCTGCCGGGGCGGATTGCGGCGGTGTACGAGAACCGGGTGAAGCTGATCCCGTTGCAGGAAAAGTACCGGTTGCAGCAGCACATTGGCGTGGTGTTCCTGAAAGCCAAGGAGCGTGATCCGAATCTGCTGGCGTTGCTGGCGGAGTGTCGGATGTATGCCAATCGGCAGGTCTGACGGAGCCCTTGTGGCGAGGGAGCTTGCTCCCGTTCGGGTGCGAAGCGCCCGCAAAATCAGGCCACCGGATTTACCTGACTCATCTCGGTGGTAGATTTCAGGGCTGCTACGCAGCCCAGCGGGAGCAAGCTCCCTCGCCACAAACAGCAGTCACTGGACTACCCAACAATCCCGCGAACAATGAAGTACAACAGCGAAGGCCCGAGCAAGCAGCCAAGCCCGGTGTGGAAGGTCGCAGTCAACGCGCCATAAGGCACCAGACGCCGATCCGTCGCCGCCAAGCCGGCGGTGACGCCACTGACCGTCCCGGCCAGCCCACCGAACACCATCGCCGAACGCGGGTTATCCAGGCCCATCCAGCGCGCCGCCATCGGCGTGCCGACCATCACCAGAATCGCCTTGATCAGACCCGTGGCAATCGACAGCGCCACCACATCGGAACTGGCACCAATGGCCGCACCGGTCACCGGCCCGACGATGTAAGTCACCGCACCCGCGCCGATGGTGGTCATGCTTACCGCATCGCGGTAGCCGAATGCCCAGGCCATGCATGCGCCGACAATAAACGGCAGCACCGTGCCCAACAGCAGCGCGATCACGCCGATCAAGCCGGCCTTTTTCGCTTCCGTGGCTTGCACCTCGAATGCCGTGGCGACGATGGCGAAGTCCCGCAGCATCGCGCCGCCCATCAGCCCGATACCGGAAAACAGTGTCAGGTCCGCCAGGCCTTTTTGCCCGCCGGTCATCGTGCCGCCGACCCAGGCCAGTACCAGGCCAATGACGATGGCAATCGCCGAGCCGTGGATACGCCCGAAGGTCAGGCGCTTGGAGATCAGCACTGACACCCACATGATCACGCCGACGAAGGCGAATGCGGTGACCAGACCGTTGTGCTCCAGACCGCTCTTGATGAGATCCCACATATCAGCGACCTCCTGCCGGTGCGCCAACCGGTGTTACATCCACCGGTTCATCGGGCAAGGGTTCGCCTTTGTGGGTCCGGCTGATCAGGGCAATGGTGCAGCCGCAGATCACCACCGAACCGATCGCCGCCAACACCGCCACCGGACCGCCATGCAGCGCCGTGACCACGTTTTGTTGCGCGGCCATCGCCACCACCACCGGGATATACATGGCGCCCCAGAAGCCGACGCCCAGCTCGCAATCCTTGGTCATGCCGCCACGCCTGTGCATCCACAACCGTGCGCAGATCAGCAGGATCATCGCGATCCCGACTCCGCCGACGTTTGACTTCACTCCCAGCAACACACCGAGCATGTCACCCATGATCACCCCTGCCAGCGTACAGATCGCCAACAGCGCCACACCGTAAATAATCATTGTTGTAGTCCTCAAAGTGCATTTCGAATGTTGTTTTTGTTGTTCGAAGCCTTAAGTCGGGTGATTTAAGAGTGGCGGCCTTCCTCCTCTCGCATCAGCGCCTGCAAGGTATCGAGCCGGGCACCGTCGAAGGCAATCACGGTACCCTGCTCGAACACCCGGCGCGCCAGTCCGGTCAGCACCGCACCGGGCGGCAGTTCGATCTGTAGACGTACACCGCGCTCGTAGGCGCCTTGTACCGTGCCGCGCCAATCGACGATGCGGCACATATTGAAGGCCAGGTCGTCACGCAAGGCTTCAGGCTTGATCAGCGGGCGCGCGCGACTGCCGCTCAGGTAACCGATCTTCGGGGTTTGCAGCGGCACCTTGGCGAAGGCTTCGGCCAACCGTTGCGCGGGCACCTCAAGCAATGGGCAGTGGGACGGCACGCTCACTGCCAGACGCTTGGCCAGGCCAGCCCCGCAACCTTTCGCCAACTCGGCCACTGCTTTCATCGCCGTGTCGCTACCGGCAATCACCACCTGGTTATCGGCGTTGATATTGGCCAGATAAACCGGCATTTGCGCGCTGTGCACCCGGGCCAGCAATCCTTCCACCGTGGCCAGGTCCAGACCGATGATCGCGGTCATACCGTAGCCCTGCGGATAAGCCTGCTGCATCAGCTCACCGCGCAGGCTGACCAGATGCAACGCATCGCTGAACCCCAGGGCACCGGCCACCACCGCTGCCGGGTAAGCACCGATCGACAAGCCGGCCACGTAGTCCGGGGTCAAGCCCAACTGGCGTGAAGCGGCGACACCAGCGATCAGCAGGCAAAGCTGCACCGCCCTCGTCGACTGCAACGCCTCGGCAGAATCCAGCTGCGTCACATCCTCACCGAGCAGGTCGCTCGCCTCGTTCAATGTTTCCCCAGGCAAACGCGCGAGCATTCCGGGTTGTTGCGCGCCCTGGCCGGGGAACACCAGCAAGCTGCTCATGCTGCTTGCTCCTGTGGATTCCACGGATCAGTCACCAGGCTGGCCTGAGTGGCACTTTTCAGCAGGACCCGCGACGAAGCGCCGGCCCATTCGCGCAAGGCAACGGCGCCCGACGGTGTCTGCAATTGCAGGTCCACGCGGCACACAGTTGCATCGAGAACAGCCACCAACGCCCGGGCATCGACACGACTCAACGGACGTGGCGTACGCAGGATCAGATCGAGATCGCTGCCCTCGTGCAAGGCGGCAAATCCACTGGCCAACTCGAACCCGGCGCTGCCGCTGACACCCCAGACCCAACCGCTGTCATCGAGGTGCGAGCGCAGTTGCGCCAAGGCCCGCAGCGCCGGGAAATCGCGCTGGCCTTGAACATGGCACAGCTCTTGCGGCCGCACCCGCCGCGTGATGGCAGCGACTTCCATCACCGCCGCAAATCGCTGTTCGCGCAACGGCCCGCGCACGCCCACCGCCACCTGCCCCGCCTCACTCAAGGCGCGACGAACCACCACCGGCTGGCCGGCACTGATCGACTCGATCACCCAGGCAGGCGCATCCGCCGGCAACTGCCGTGGGGTCATGCCCCACAGCAGGTCGTGAGCCAAGAGCGTGCTCACCACTGCGCTCTCAGCAATTGGCGAACCTTGCTCGACGCCGCCCGATTGGCCGCCCCCAGGCGACCGCCCAGATCACGGCCAGTGGCGGCCACATCGCCAATCGCCAGATGCAGGCACTCGGTCACCCGCGCCAGATCCGCCGCCGTCGGCTGCTCAATCTGCTCCACCGTCAAGGTTTCCCACAGCAGCCCGAGGCTGGCATAACTGTCGATGTCATAGGCCATCGGCGGCACGCTGGCCGCCAGGGCTTCGAGTTCTTCGACGCTGCGCAAGGTTACCCGCGCCGCCGACGCCTTGCCCATGGCATGCACCATCACCCCCGGATCGCGCAGGGCGATCAAGCGGCTGGCCTGATAGCCGTGGGCCAGAAACGCCCCGGACATCGCCTTGCCCACCAGCAAGCCGATCACCGCATGACCGGCCAGACGGGCACGGGCATAACTGTCCGCCGCAGCGGCCAGCGCCTGATGAATGCCGAGGGCTTCTTCGCGTCGACCGTAAGCCTGGCTCGGCACGTCGACGATGGCGATCAGGGCACGTTTTTGTGCCTTGTCCTGATCGGCGGCGATGACTTCATCCACAGCCTTGGCCAGGCCCCAGCCTTCGAGCAAGCCAACCTCGCCGTTGCGGGCACGGACGAAGCGGTTTTCCGGGTCGGCCACCACCGCGATGAAACGCACAGGCTGATCGCCCAGCGAACCGTCGGCGACCTTCAGCGAAGCCGGCAAACCCTCGACCGCTTTCGCCCCGGCACTCAAGGCATTGAACCAGTTCAAGCCTCGCAGGGAATACGAACTCATGGGCGTTCTCCTTGGTACAGATCGCGAACCACAGATGGCTCGATTTGCGGCTCGGCATCCAGGCGCGCCAGGCGTTGCAGGAACAACTCCGCCTGACGGCTGCGCGGTTGTTCAGGCAAACCTTGCTGGAGCAACTCGCCGACTTGCTGGCGGATCTGCGCCACGTCGTCGGCAACATAGCGATCCACCAGGCCACTGGCAAAGCGCTGCTCACCACCGGTCAGGCTCCAGATGAAGGGCCGGTCGCGGGAGTCGTACTCCTCGAGTCCGGCTTCCTGTTCGATCACCTGTGGACCGTTCAGGCCCAGTCGCGCCTCCCGGGTCACCAACAGATAGCTGCACAACCCGGCGGCAATCGACATGCCGCCAAAGCAACCGACGCTGCCCGCCACCACCCCGACCACGGGTTGGTACTGCTGCAAATCGACAATCGCCGCGTGGATGTCGGCAATGGCCGCCAGGCCGAGGTTGGCTTCCTGCAAGCGCACGCCGCCGGTTTCCAGCAGCAGCACGGCGCGGGTCGGGATGCCGTTGCGGTTGTCTTCGGCGGCCAGTTCCAGTGCGCCGGCAATTTTTGCTCCGCCGACTTCACCGAGGCTGCCGCCCTGGAACGCCCCTTCGATGGCTGCGATCACCACCGGCAAACCATCGAGATTGCCCTTGGCGATCACCACGCCGTCGTCGGCTTGCGGCACCACGCCCTGGCGCGATAGCCACGGCGACATGATCCGTTGAAAGGGGTCGAGCAATTCACGGAAGGTGCCGGCGTCGAGCAGGGCCCTGGTCCGTTGCCGGGCGCCGAGTTCGACGAAGCTGTGCTTGTTGAGCAGGGATGCGCTGTCAGTCATGGCCGATCTCCTCGAAGCCCTGTTCCAGGCGCAGGCGCACCACGCCGGGTGTCGCGCCGAAATCGTGGATATCGATATCCATGGCCGGTGGCGTCTGGCCGTCGAACATCCGTGCGAACAGATGCTGCCAGCGTTGTTCGCTGCCATTGACCGAGGTCTGCACATTGATCGTCAGCTTGCCGGCCTGGCCCGGTTCGATCAGCACTTCCAGATCGCCAGAGCCGACACAGCCCACCAGGGTACGACCGCGTGACGGCTGCCCGGCGGGGAATTCAAAGGATAAGGTTTCCATCAAAACACTCCCTGGATAAGGCCGTCGCCAGACGCGATACGGTCGATGAACAGGCAGGCTGCGAGCAGGTCGGCAGCGCCGCCGGGCGAGGCATTCAACGCGATGAGTTGTTGGTCCAGCTCATGCAGGCGGCGACGTCCGCCGAGGCTGGCACTGCCACCGGCATCGAGCACCGCCCGGGCGCCCAGTTGCATGATGTTCAGGCCTTCCTCACCGGCGCGATAAAGCACGCAGGTGTCGGCCAGATCGGTCATGATCGCCAGCAGCGCATCGAGCCTGGCGTTCTGTTCGCCATGACCGACGGCGCGGCTGCGCAGCAGTTGTGGCAGAGCACGTTGAGTCACCGCAGGAAAACCCAGTTGCGCTTCTTCACGGGCGCCGCGAGCGCCGTAGCGTTGGGCGACTTGCGCACCGTGACTGAGCGGACGTGGTGCAAAACGGTCGTCGAGCAAGGCCAACCTCGCAGCACGTAACGCCACGCTATTGGCGCTGCAGGATTGAGGTTCCAGTGCAGCGGCAGTGATCAACAAGCCCAAGGCCCAGATTGCCCCGCGATGGGTGTTCACCCCGCCGGTAGTGTCGAGCATGACTTGCTCACCTTCGCGACCGATGCGGCCCACGGCTTCGCGCAGGGGCAAGCCGATTTCGCCGAGCTCGATGGCGGCTTCAGCCATTTCTTTAAAGGCCGGCCACAAAGACAGCGCTGAAGCGTGCATCAGCCCCAGGTGCAAATCGGTGTGGGCGCCATTGCCGCGACGGTCGACCAGTGCCGGCTTTGGCGACAGATCAGCCTCGTCGATCAGCGCGTCCACTGCCAGGTCCGCCAGCCGTTCGGCCAGGCTCAGGCTTTTGGGTTGCAGGTTAAGTGCGTGCATTACCAGCTCCTGAACTTGGCGGGCGGGTTGTAGAGGCCACCGGACCATTCCACCAGATCAGCCACGCTTTTCGCCGCGAGCAGTTCGCGGGTGGCGTCGGTGCGGCGGATGCCGAGGTCTTCGGGCAAGGCGATCAGCCCTTCGCGGCGCATGCGTGCGGTGTCTTTGGGGTTGTGGCGCAGGCCGATGGCGGTCACCCCGGCGACGGCGGCGATCATCGCCTGGCGTTCTTCCAGCGAGCGCGCCTTGTACAGGTAGGCGATGCCTTCTTCGGTCAACAGGTGGGTCACGTCGTCACCGTAGACCATGATCGGCGCCAGTGGCATGCCGCTCTTCTTCGCCACATCGACCGCATCGAGGGTTTCAACGAAAGTCGGTTTGCCGCCCTCCTGGAAGGTTTCGACCATCTGCACCACGAGCTTTTTGCCGCGCTCAAGCATCGGCTCTGCCACGTCGGTGTTGCGCATGTCGAGCCAGGCCGGTGTGCTGTGACGACGACCGCGCGGGTCGTGACCCATGTTCGGTGCCCCGCCGAAACCGGCCAGACGCCCGCGGGTCACGGTGGAAGAATGCCCGTCGCCATCGACTTGCAAAGTCGCGCCGATGAACAGGTCCACGGCGTATTGCCCGGCCAGTTGGCTGAACATCCGATTGGAACGCAGGGAGCCGTCGCGTCCGGTAAAGAACACATCCGGCCGCGCCGCAATGTAGTTTTCCATCCCCAGTTCGGTGCCGAAACAATGCACGCTTTCCACCCAGCCGCTTTCGATGGCGGGAATCAGGGTCGGGTGCGGGTTGAGGGTCCAGTTGCGGCAGATCTTGCCTTTGAGGCCGAGGGACTCGCCATAGGTCGGCAGGATCAGTTCGATGGCGGCCGTGTTGAAACCGATGCCGTGATTGAGCGACTGCACGTTGTGTTTTTCGTAGATCCCGCGGATCGCCATCATCGCCATCAGCACGTGCACGGGCTTGATGTGCCGAGGGTCGCGGGTGAACAGCGGTTCGATATAGAACGGCTTGTCGGCCACCACCACGAAGTCGACCCAGGAGGCGGGAATGTCGACGCGTGGCAAGTCGCTGACGTCGTCCACCAACTGGTTGACCTGGACGATGACGATGCCGTCGCTGAAGGCCGCCGGCTCGATCAGTGCCGGGGTGTCTTCAGTGCTGGGGCCGGTGTAGATGTTGCCGGCGCGGTCGGCCATGAACCCGGCCGAAAGTACGACATTGGGGATCAGGTCCACCACCAGCCGTGCGTAGAGTTCGATGTAGGTGTGGATCGCGCCGACTTCCAGCAGGCCGTCTTCAAGCAACTGACTGATGCGCAGGCTCTGGGTGCCGGCGAAAGAGAAGTCGAGCTTGCGGGCGATGCCGCGTTCGAACAGGTCCAGGTGCTCGGAGCGTCCGACGCTGGGCATGATCATGTGCAAGTCATGCAGCTTCGCGGGGTCGGCCTTGGCCAGGGATCGCGAAAGGAAATCCGCCTGCTTCTGGTTGTTGCCTTCGAGCACCACGCGGTCGCCGGGCAGGATCAGCGCTTCAAGCGCCGCGACGATGTTGTCGGTGGGCAACACCACACCGTCGGCAAGACCTCGCACCAGCTCGAGGCGCCGCTGCTTTTCGCTGCGCCGCCGCGTCCATCGCGAGTCGGGGGATATTGTTGTTGTCATGACCACTCCACGGGTTCGCTGTCGTGGAGCTACCTTAGGAGTGTTGGGCGCAGCGTATCAATCAAGCAGAGTGGTGGATCGTTACGCTCAGGTTAATGATCGAGATCTGCGTCGTTCATGCGGGCCTCTTCGCGAGCAAGCCCGCTCCCACAGGGTTTTGTATTCACCACAGATCAACTGTGGGAGCGGGCTTGCTCGCGAAGGCGTCAGTCAGATCATCGCTGAATCGGGATCAGTTGATTAACCCGGCATCCACCAACAACGTCTCCAGCGCCAACAAATCCGGCACCTTGGCCACCTGCTCGCCCACCTGCACCGCCGCCTGCTCCAGCGAACACAACGGCACATCCACATAACTCAACTGGCTATCGAGCTTGCAGGAGCGCGGAATCCCCTGCACCAACAGCGCTATGAATTTCAGCTCGGGACGCCCGCCGAGGGCGTTGAGAATGACGATCCGCGCGCGTTCGCCAATGACGATCTTCTGCGCGCATGCCGACTCGAAACTCAGCAGCGGAATCTGCCGGTCGCGCCACGTCACCAGGCCCAGGTACCACGGCGGCGTGTCGAGGTCGAAGGTCCCCGGCTGCTGGTAATCGATCAGCTCGGCAACGGCGACATTGGGCAGGATCAGGTTGCGGTCGGCCAACGGCAGCAGCAGGCCGGTGAGGTTGCTGGTGCGGTGCTCAAGCATGGGTCTTGCTCCACAAGGCGATGCTTTCGAGCAGCACCGATTCCTGGTACGGCTTGCCCAGGTAGTCGTTGACGCCGATGGCCATGGCGCGGTCGCGGTGCTTCTGTCCGGTGCGGGAGGTGATCATGATGATCGGCAGGTGTTGCAGGCGCTCGTCGTTGCGCACCTGGGTCGCGACTTCGAAGCCATCCATGCGTGGCATCTCGATGTCCAGCAGCATCAGGTCGGGCATGTGCTCTTCCAGCAGCAACATCGCGTCGACCCCGTCCTTGGCGGTCAGCACATTCATGCCATGGCGTTCGAGCAAGCGGCTGGTGACCTTGCGCACGGTGACCGAGTCGTCGACTACCATCACCAGCAGCGGGCGCTGCGGTTCGGCCTCGATCTCTTGCCCCGGCGAACGCTGGGGGACACGGGCCTGCATGGCGCGGATCGGCGCCAGCAAATCCAGAATCAGCACCACCCGGCCATCGCCGAGAATCGTCGCACCGGATACCCCTTGTACCGCCGCAAACTGCGGCCCCAGGCTCTTGACCACGATTTCGCGAGTGCCGGCCATGGCGTCCACCAGCACCGCAATGTGCCGTTCGTTGCACTGCACCAGCAACACCGGCAATGGCAGGCTCTGGCCCAAGAGTTTCGGGCGCTGGCTGGTTTTCAACAACTCGCCCAGATAGCACAGCTCGTAACGTTGTCCGGCGTATTCGTAGGTCGGTGAATCGAAACGAAAATACCCTTCGAGTTCATTGGGCAGGACACGCACGATGCCGTCGATGGTATTGAGCGGGATCGCGTATTGGTCCTCACCGCACTGCACCATCAACGCCCGGTTGACCGATACGGTAAACGGCAGGCGAATGCGGAAATGCACGCCCTGCCCGGGCACCGAGTCGATGCTCATGGTGCCGCCCAGTTGCCGCACCTCTTCGTGCACCACGTCCATGCCGACGCCGCGCCCGGAGATCTGGGTGATTTTTTCGGCGGTGGAAAACCCCGGTTGCAGGATGAACTGCAACACGTCGTGATCACTGATGATGCTGTCCGGGGCGAGCAAGCCGCGCTTGATCGCCTTGCGCCGCACCGCGTCCAGCGGCACACCGGCGCCGTCGTCGCGGATGTCGAAAATGATGTCGCCGCCTTCGCGCAGCAGATCGAGGGAGATCTTGCCCTTGGCCGGTTTCCCTGCCGCCAGCCGCGCTTCGACGGACTCCAGGCCATGGTCGACGGCGTTGCGCAGCATGTGTTCCAGCGGCGCGGCCATGCGCTCGAGAACGTTGCGATCCATCTCGCCTTCGGCGTTGTCGACGATGAAGTCCACGTCCTTGCCCAGTTCGCTGGACACCTGCCGGACGATGCGCTGCAAACGCGGGAGCATGCGTTCGAACGGCACCATGCGCGTGCGCATCAGGCCTTCCTGCAATTCGGTGTTGATGCGGCCCTGCTGTTGCAGCAGGTTTTCCGTGTCGTGATTGCGTCGCTCGAGGGTTTCCTTGAGGTCGAGCAAGTCAGAGGCCGACTCGAACAGCGCCCGGGACAGCTGCTGCAACTGTGAGTGGCGGTCCATTTCCAGCGGGTCGAATTCCTCGTAGCCCAAGCGTTCGGCGTCGACTTGCTGGCGGCTGAGGATCCGCCCCTGGGTCTCGGTATCGAGGCGGCGCAACTGGTCGCGCATCCGCTCGATGGTGGTCTCCATCTCATTCAGGGCGATGTGCGCATCGTTGACCTGCTGTTCGATCCGGCCACGGAAGATCGAGGTCTCACCGGCCAGGTTGACCAGATCGTCGAGCAGTTCCGCCGAGACCTTGACCATGTCGGCGCCGGCATCGGGCGGCGGCGCCAGCGGCTCGGCCTTGGCCTTGGCCGGCGGCGCAACCGGCGCGGGCGATTCCGGCACGGCCGGGTGGCTGAAGTTCTTGATTGCATCGATCAAGCGGTCGGCCGGCGGCATCGGCTCACCGGCGCGGGCCGCATCGAGCATCTGCGCCAGGCGGTCATGGCTGCGCTGCAACAGCGCGAACAAGGGTTCAGTCGGTTGCAGCACGCCAGTGGACAGGCCTTCGTAGAGGAACTCCAGTTCATGGGCCAGATCGCCAATCGCGGCGATTTCCACCATGCGCGCACCACCCTTGAGGGTGTGCAGGTCCCGCAGCAGGGTTTCCACTTCCTGGCGACTCGAAGGCTGGGCCTGCCAGCGCGCCAGCGCCGCCCCCGAGCTTTCGATGATGTCGAAACCTTCCTCAAGGAAGATCTCCAGCAATTCCGGATCGTGCGCAGTCGAGTCGTTGCCGGTCGCCTGCCGGGCCCCCTCGGCGACACCTGCATGCCCTTGACGGTAGGCGCGAATGGCTTCGATCAGCTCACGGGAATTGTCCAGCGGCTGGTTGAGCTGCAACTGTTCGAGGTACAACGCCAGTCGCTCATGGCACTGTTTGAGCAGCACCGCCAGTGAATCGCTGAAGGCATAACGACGATCCACCAGGCCCTGGTAAAGGCTTTCCAATTCATGGGCCAGATCGCCGACCGGTCCGATCTCGGCCATGCGCGCGCCGCCTTCGAGGGTGTGCAGATCCCGTTGCAGGGACGACAGCGGCGCGGCGTTGTCCGAGTCGCGTAACCAGCGCTGCAAGGCCTGACCGGCGCTCTCGAGGATATCCACCGCTTCTTCAAGGAAGATCGCGACGATCTCATCGTCCACCCCCGGCGCCGTCGCACGCTGCTCAAGCTCGGCGGTGGCCGTACCCAATTCACGGATGCTCAGGCTGCGGCTGCCATCGCTGCGGATCAGGCCCATGGCCGACGGATCAAGGCTCTCGTCGAGCAGTTCGCGCAAGGCCCTGATCCGTTGCGGCTGGGGGCTGACTTCCTGGCCCGCGGCCAACTCGTCGAGCATGTTGATCAGCGCTTCGTGGGCAGCCTGTGCCTCCTGGAAAAACCGCTCGCTGACCGCCAGGCTGCTTTCTTCCACGGCGCCGTACAGATCGAGCAACGCTTCGCACAGTTCATCCACCGGATGCAGGTCGGCCAGATGGGCGCCTTCGCCAAGGGTGGTCAATTCGTCCAGCAGAGCGCTGAGTTCCTGACGTTCGCCGGGATGTTGCTGCCAACGCTGCAGCAGGCTTTCGGCGTCCAGCAGGATGTCCATGCCCTGGGCGAGGAAGTTGTTGATCAGTTGCGGGTCGCGCTTGATCCGCAGCCCGGTGTTTGGTGTGCTCAGGAGGCTTTCCAGGCGCTCGGCCAGCAGCGCCCTGGCGCGCTCGCTCAAACCCCGGGCACCGGGAATTTCCGCCAGCGGATCTGTCTTGAGCTGGCGCAAGCCGAGGCGAAACAGCCCTTCAGCTTCCAGCAGCAATTCGACTTCATCCAGATCCAGCGCGAGCAGGTGCGCCTTGTATTCCCGGGCCAGTTGATCCAGCGGTGCGGCCAGTTCGGCAATCGGCAATACGCCGGCCATGTAGGCACTGCCCTTGAGGGTGTGCAAGGCGCGCTGCAATTCGTCGCTGGCCTGCAACGGCACATGTTCGGCGGCCTGATCAAGGAAGCGATTGAGGCTGCCCAGATGGGTTTCGGCCTCTTTGCGAAAGATCTCCAGCAACAGCGGATCGAGGGCCGCGACATCTTGCGTATCCTCATCGGACACGGGTTCATCGCCCTTGGCCAGGGCATGGGCGCGGGCGGCCAGCTGATCGACATCGTTGCGCTGGCGCTGGGCATTGGCGGCGTATTCGGCCACCAGCTCCGGCAGCAGATGCAGCACATCGCCGATCAGTTGCTGCACCTTGGCACCCGGCTCTACGCTGCTTTCCAGTACCCGGTTGAGCAGGTTTTCCACAGCCCAGGCCAGCTCACCCAGCACCAGGGCACGCACCATGCGACCACTGCCCTTGAGGGTGTGGAAAGCGCGGCGCAGTTCGCTCAGGGCCGAGCGGTTGTCCGGGTTGGCCGACCAGCGCGGCAAGTACTCGCGCAGGATTTCCAGGACTTCGTCGGTTTCTTCGAGGAACACTTCGCGCAGTTCCTCGTCCACCGGCACTTCGCCCGAGGGCGGCGGCAGCAGGCTGCCAGGGGTGTTCTGCGCGGGCGGGTTCAGGCTCGAAACCGGGCTGGCGAGCACATCGGCCAGGGTCTGGACGACCTGAGGATCATCCAGCTCCTGCATCATCTGCATGACCTGCGCATCGCTCGGGTTGAGCACATCATCCAGCACGGGTACGTGTTGCTCACTAGGGAAAAAACCGAGGCTCGCCAGGCTTTTTTCCGCGACATCGAGCAGGTTTTCGCCCTGGGCCTGCGGGTCATCGCTGAGGCGCTCAAGGTAGTACTCGATGCTGGTGATCACGTCGGCCAGGCTGTCCAGTTCCTGCCAGCCCGGTTGGCCCGGCTCGAGCAGCAGGTGCTCGCGGATAAAGTGATTGCAGGTTTCCACCAGGCTCGCCGCCCGGCTCAAGGGAATCATCGCCAGCGCCCCGCGCACCTGGGTCAGCAAGGCCGGCAACGCCTGCAAGTGCTGGCGGTCCCAATCGGCGTCGATATAGTCGACGATCATGTCCTTGGCCTGCTGCAAACAGATGCGGGCCTCCTTGATCACGATCTGATGGATCTGCGTCAGATCGGTGGTCGGCAGGCGGTTGTCGTCCTGGCTCTCCGGCTCAACGGTTCCGACCATGCCGGCCAACGTCGCTTCGACGTACAACAAGGCCCCGGCAACGTCCATGAGGATCGCATCGTTGGGTTCGCGCTGGCCCTGAGCGAGGCTGAGCACCACCGCCAGTTGATCGATGATCACCTTGCGCGGTTGGCCGAAACCCAGCACCGCCAGGGTGTCGGCGATTTGCCGCAGCGGCGCCAGCAGGCTGTCGAGGTCGGAGGTGTGCTGGCGGTCACTGCGCACGAACAGGTCCAGGCGCTCCTTGACCCGCACCAGCTCTTCGCACAGTGCAGCCAGCACCGAGCGCATGGCGTCACGGTCGGGACCTGCCAGCCGCGCGCGTTCTTCATCGACCATCGCGCTGTCGGGCAGCGCGTCGTCCAGTGAGTAGCGTTCTTTCATGGTCAGCATCTGCCCGGTGGGATGTTCGGCCTTGGCAATGTAGAACAGCAAACTCTTGAGCAGCTCCGGCGGGGCCGGTTGATTGATGCCGGGCATGCCTTGTTCGAGCAGGCGCTTGAGTTCCTTGTCGGCCTCCTTGAACAGGCTGCGCAAGGCCGGGCTATTGGCGATCGCACCGCCCTGCATGCCTTCGACCAGCGCCGATGCCACCTGCCATAACGGGCTCAGGGGGGCGTCTGCGCACAGTGTTTCGAGGCGGGTGAAGACCTTGGCCAGGTAATCGAGGTTGGTGTCGTTGTCCTGTTCACGCAGGAATCCGACCAGCGCCATTTGCAGCATCTGCCGCAGCTTGCGCAGCACACCGGGCAACTCGGCCGGTTCCAGCTGCGCCAGCGTTTGTGCGTCCAACGCTGGCAACTCGGGCAATTGCGGGCTGAACAGGCTGGTTTCCGACAGCAGGCTTTCGCCCCGGGCGCTGCGCAGGTCGTTGATCAAGGGCAACACCACCAATGGCAGGTCGCGACGCGCACCTTGCACCCGGTCAAGGTAGATCGGCAGTTGCCCGAGGGCCTGCATCAACAGGTGCAACGCCTCGTCGCGATGACTGACACGGTTGCCTTGCAGGGCCATGGCCAGTTGTTCCATTTCTTCGGCGAGCAACGCCGCGCCGTAGAACTCGACCATCTGCAAACTGCCGTGGACCTGATGGATGCATGCCAGGCAATCATCCAGCGCTTGGGTCGCCTGCGGGTCATCGAGCAGGTTTTCAATCGCGTGATGAGCCTGTTTCAGCGTTTCGGCAATCTCGCCCTTGACCCACTCGAGGGCCACATAGTCGTGCCGATCACCCATAACCACTCCAATCACAATTCAGACACCCATGGGCGGTTCAAGCTTTGTCCACAACCTGCGCCTTGGCATCCGGCAAGGTGAAGCCGGACACCGAACGACGCAACTGACTGGCCATTTTCGCCAGGTTACCGATGCTATCAGCCGTGGCGGTGGAACCCGACGACGTCTGCGAAGTGATCTGCTGGATCACGTTCATCGTCAGGGAAATCTGACCGGCCGACGACGTCTGCTGTTGCGCCGCATTGGAAATACTCTGGATCAACGCCGCAAGTGTCTTGGAGACGCCTTCGATTTCTTCCAGGGCCACACCGGCATCCTGCGCCAGACGAGCGCCACGCACCACTTCGGTCGTCGTTTGCTCCATGGAGATGACCGCTTCGTTGGTATCGGTCTGGATCGCCCGCACCAGGGTTTCGATCTGCCGGGTGGCGGCGGACGACCGCTCGGCCAGGCGCTGCACTTCATCGGCGACCACAGCGAAACCGCGACCGGCGTCACCGGCCATGGACGCCTGGATGGCCGCGTTGAGGGCCAGGATGTTGGTCTGATCGGCAATATCATCGATCAGGCTGACAATGTCGCCGATTTCCTGTGAGGATTCGCCCAGGCGCTTGATGCGTTTGGCGGTGTCCTGAATCTGTTCGCGAATGTTGTCCATGCCATGGATGGTGTTGTGCACCACCTCGTTGCCCTTGTTGGCGATTTCCACCGAGCGTTCGGCAACCGCCGAGGATTCCGCCGCGTTGGCCGACACCTGGTCGATGGACTCGGCCATGTCGTTGATCGCCATGGAGGCCTCGGAAATCTGCTGGGCCTGGTGCTCCGACGCCTGGGCCAGGTGCATTGCGGTCGCCTGGGTTTCCTGCACGGCGGCGGCCACCTGGCCGGCGGTGAGGTTGATGGTCGCGACCAGATCGCGCAACTGGTCGACGGAGTAATTGATCGAGTCGGCGATGGTGCCGGTAAAGTCTTCGGTCACCGAGGCCGTCACTGTGAGGTCGCCGTCGGCCAGGTCTTCGATTTCGTCGAGCAGACGCATGATCGCGTTCTGGTTACGCTCGTTTTTCTCGGCGGTTTCACGCAACTGACGATTGGTTTCGCGCACCATCACCATGCCGATCAGGATGATCGAAGCCAGCGCCAACAAGCCCAGCACATAACCGCCAATGGTGTCGGTGGTACGCCCGCCGACCATGTTTTCGAAACCGCTGGCCAGGTGTGAGGCTTCGTCGAGCAGGGTTTGCGACAGACTGAAAATGTTCGAGGCCGATTCGCGGACCTTGAACAGTTCAGGCGAGGTTTCGAGGATCTCGTCCACCGAGCCCGAGACGAACTCGAACAGCTCGGAGATTTCCGCGAGTCGAGCACGGGCGTCGCGGTCTTCGACCTGGCTGACCTTGAGCGCAGGGTCGCCCTGGAGCATGCCGTTGAGCACTTTGCCGAACTGCGTCGCGTCGCGTCCGAACGCATCGGCTGCCTGTTGTGAATTTTCGTCGCCGGCCAACACCGTATTGACCGCGCCGAGGATCCGCTCGGCCAGCAGCGACTGACGCTGGGCCATGGCCACCTGGGCCGCCGGGGCGCCCCGTTGCAGGAGAGTCTCGACGACTTTCTCGTACTCGACCTGCAGCTGCGGCACGGTTTCAGCCAGGGTCGCGGCGACCTGATGCAGCGACAGTACGGTTTGCTCGCTGGACAGAATCGCGTCGGTGTTTTTCAGCAGGCGTTCCCAGTCCTGTTGCACCGCGCGCATCTCTGGACGCACAGTGGCGGGCGCCGGCGGCAGGCCGGTGGCGGGGTCGCCCTTCTTCAGATAACCCCAGCGCCGGGCAAAATCGTTGCGCGCATCGCTGAGCAACTTGAACGCGGCCGCCTTGCCGGCGGCGGCTTCGGTGGCGTTCTTGGCGATACGCTGGGACAGCACGCGCAGTTCGCCAGCGTGGCCGATGTACTGTTTGTCGTAGATAGCCTGGGTGTTGAGGTACGCGAAGTTGGCGAACAGCAGCATGATGAAGACGATCAGCGCGATGAACAGCACGATAATCTGCGACCGGCTGCGCGACCCTTCCATTGGCTTGCCTGCTTTTGCTTTTATCATCGGTCCTCGCCTGTTAACCAACTTCTGCGCTTACCCGAGACCCTGTGGGAGCGGGCTTGCTCGCGAAAGCGGTAGATCAGCCAATAGCAATGTCGAATGGACTGCCGCCTTCGCGAGCAAGTCGGATCGCCGCACCGCCGCTCCCACATTGGATCTCTGTTGTTCCGGTTACACCGCGACGTTCATGAACCCCTGAGACTGCGTCAACGCAAACGGGCTGAACACCTGCCAGCACTGCTCGCGCTGAAACCGGCCTTTGACGAACGCCGCCACCGGGCCCTTCAACTCGTCCGTCGGCACTGGCTCCAGGCTGTCCTGGGCAAAGTGCTGGAGGCCGAAGACTTCATCGACCAGCAACCCGGCAAACACCTCTTCATGTTCCACCACCAACACCCGCCGCTGCCGGCGCGCCGCCGAAAGCTCGTGCCCGAAGAAGCCGCACAAATCCATGACCGGCAACAAACGCCCGCGCAGGTTGGCGACACCCTTGACCCAAGGCTTGACCCCCGGCAACTGAGTGGAGCGCGGCTCGTGCAGGACTTCGCTGACTTCGCTCATGGGCGCGACATACCAGTGTTCGCCCAGGCGAAAACCAATGCCGCTCCAGCTGTCCCGCCGGGCAGGCTGGGACGGCAGGTCCGCCGCCAGCAGACGACAGCGCTGGTCGATTTGCAGCAGCAGTTCGAAAGCCGTCAGCGACTCGTTCATGACCCGACGATCAACCGGCCAGCACGTTATTCAGGGTCTTGATCAGGGTGTCTTCATCGACCGGCTTGGTCAGGTAGTCCTTGGCACCCTGGCGCGTGCCCCAGACCTTGTCGGTTTCCTGATCCTTGGTGGTGATGATGATCACCGGGATGTGCCCGGTTTCCGGGTCCTTGGTCAGTTGGCGGGTGGCCTGGAAGCCGTTGAGGCCGGGCATGACGATGTCCATCAGCACCGCATCGGGCTTTTCCTGGCGGGCCAGGGCCACGCCGTCGGCGCCGTTTTCGGCTTTCAACACTTCATGACCGTGCTTTTCCAGCATGCCGGTCAGTTTGTACATTTCGGTCGGCGAATCATCGACGATCAGAATACGTGCCATGGTCTTCCCCATTCTTGTCGACGCCGGGCCCGATGGCCGAGCGTCACTGTGCGTGTCCTACTGCGGCAAAACGGCGGCGAAGCCAGGAACATGGGCCTGGATCGCATCAAGCAATTCTTCCTTGCTGAACGGCTTGGTCAAAAACTGGTCGGAGCCGACGATGCGCCCCTTGGCCTTGTCAAACAGCCCGTCCTTGGACGACAGCATAATCACAGGCGTGGACTTGAACGCGCTGTTGTTCTTGATCAGGGCGCAGGTCTGATAGCCATCAAGGCGCGGCATCATGATGTCGACAAAGATGATGCCGGGGTGGTTGTCGGCAATCTTGGCCAGGGCATCAAAACCGTCGATGGCCGTGATGACCTCACAACCCACGTTCTTGAGCAGTGTTTCGGCGGTGCGACGGATCGTCTTCGAATCGTCGATCACCATGACCTTCAAGGCGCTGGGGTGCTGTTCCATAAAATGCTCTACCGTCGCCTTTGCGAAACAAATTGTCCGTTTGCCGGTTAACGCGGCTCGAAACCCTTGATGCTCAAGGGCCGGCACGACATGGCAGCCTTTTTAGCACAGTCTCCAGAACCAATCTATCGGACGACCCGCAAGGTGGTTTTTCCTTGACCGGGAACACACTCAGCGCCACTCTGACGCCACTTTTTTCATACCGATCCGGTAGCCAATTTTCGAGGAAAACCCAATGAGCGTTCGCGTCGGGATTGTCATGGACCCTATCGCCAGCATTTCCTATAAAAAGGATAGCTCGCTGGCCATGCTGCTGGCCGCGCAGAAGCGTGGCTGGGAATTGTTCTATATGGAACAGCGCGACCTGTATCAGGGCGAAGGCCAGGCCCGGGCCCGGATGCGTCCGCTGCAGGTTTTCGCCAACCCGGAAAAATGGTTCGAACTGGGCGCCGAAAGCGACGCGCTGCTGAGCGATCTGGACGTGATCCTGATGCGCAAGGATCCGCCGTTCGACATGGAGTTCGTCTACTCCACCTATTTGCTGGAGCAGGCCGAGCGCGCTGGCGTGCTGGTGGTCAACAAGCCGCAAAGCCTGCGTGACTGCAACGAAAAGCTGTTTGCCACGTTGTTCCCGCAGTGCACACCGCCGACTATCGTCAGCCGTCGTCCTGACGTGCTGCGCGAATTCGCCGACCATCATGGCGATGTGATCCTCAAGCCGCTGGACGGCATGGGCGGCTCTTCGATCTTCCGCCACACCGCAGGGCATCCGAACCTGTCGGTGATCCTCGAAACCCTGACCCTGCATGGTCAACAGCAAATCATGATCCAGGGTTACCTGCCGGCCATCGTCGATGGCGACAAGCGCATCCTGATGATCGATGGCGAGCCCGTGGATTACTGCCTGGCGCGAATTCCCGCGGCGGGCGAAACCCGTGGCAACCTGGCCGCCGGTGGCCGTGGCGAAGCGCGCCCACTGACCGACAAGGACCGCTGGATCGCCGCGCAAGTCGGCCCGACCCTGCGTGAAAAAGGCCTGTTGTTCGTTGGCCTGGACGTGATCGGCGAACACCTGACCGAAATCAACGTCACCAGCCCGACCTGCATTCGCGAGATCGATAATGCGTTTGGCACCGACATCGGCGGCATGCTGATGGATGCCATCGATCAGAAGCTCAAGGCACGTTGATTAGCCAAACCAACATTGCGTTATCATGCGCGGCCTGTGAAAACGCGATGTTGGTTTCCTTGTCATGACACTCCCGTCCGATCTGCCTGCCGAACTCGCCCACCGTGGCGTGCGCCCGGCCGATCGCCTCGGTTTTACCCTGTTTCTGGCAGCGCTGATCCACCTGGCCTTGCTGTTGGGTGTCGGGTTTGCAGTCGTCGAGCCCAAGCAGATCAGCAAAACCCTGGAAATCACCCTCGCCACCTTCAAGAGCGAAAAGAAGCCCGAGAAAGCCGATTTCCTGGCTCAGGAGAATCAGCAAGGCAGCGGCACCCTGGATAAAAAGGCGATTCCCAAGACCACCGAGGTCGCGCCGTTCCAGGACAACAAGGTGCAAAAGGTCACGCCACCGCCGGCCGCCAAGCCTGAAATTCAGGAAGCCCCGCCCAAGGCTGCCGTGACCACAGTGGCGCCGAAGCCGAAAAAGGCCCCCGCCAAGACCGAGGAACCCAAGACCGAGGTCAAGCCCCAGGTCCAGGCGCCGACCTTCGACAGCGAGCAACTGTCCAGCGACATCGCCAGCCTCGAAGCGGAACTGGCCGCCGAACAACAGTTGTACGCCAAGCGCCCGCGCATCCACCGCTTGAGCGCGGCATCGACCATGCGCGACAAGGGCGCCTGGTACAAGGACGAATGGCGCAAGAAGGTCGAGCGCATCGGCAACCTCAACTACCCCGATGAAGCGCGGCGCAAACAGATCTACGGTAACTTGCGCCTGATGGTGTCGATCAACCGCGACGGTTCGCTGTATGAAGTGCTGGTGCTGGAGTCTTCGGGCCAACCGCTGCTGGACCAGGCAGCGCAACGGATTGTGCGGCTGGCGGCGCCGTTTGCACCGTTTACCGGGGATTTGTCGGATATCGACCGGCTGGAGATCATCCGCACCTGGAAATTTGCCCGCGGGGATCGACTTTCCAGTAATTAAAAGATCGCAGCCTTCGGCAGCTCCTACAGATGTACACATTCCCCTGTAGGAGCTGCCGAAGGCTCGGGCCGCGTTCGGACGATCTTTTGGCTCGCTCAAGCTTGTCAGTTCGCCCCTCGAACGCCACACTAGCGGTCATGAAAAACGTCAGCCCCAGCTACCTCAAGCATCAATTCCTGATCGCCATGCCGCACATGGCCGACCCGAACTTTGCGCACACATTGACCTACATCGTCGAGCACACGGCCAATGGCGCCATGGGGCTGGTGGTCAACCGTCCGCAAGATCTGAGCCTGGCCGATATCCTTGAGCAATTGCGCCCGGAAATCGAACCGCCAGCGCTCTGCCAGCATGTGCCGATCTTCATCGGTGGCCCGGTGCAGACCGATCGCGGTTTCGTCCTTCACCCCAAAGGCCTGAGCTTCCAGGCGACCGTTGATCTGGAAGACGAACTGGCCCTGTCAACCTCCCAGGACGTGCTGTTCGCCATCGCTGACGGCGTCGGCCCGGCAAAAAGCCTGATTGCCCTCGGCTATGCCGGTTGGGAAGCCGGGCAGCTTGAAGCCGAACTGGCGCAAAACGCCTGGCTGACCTGCCCGTTTGACGCGGACATCCTGTTCAATACCAGCAGTGAGTTGCGCCTGGAGGCGGCGGCCAGGCACCTGGGCGTCAACCTCAGCCTGCTGACCAGCCAGGCGGGGCACGCTTGATGGCCCTGAAGCTGATTCTGGGTTTTGACTACGGCACCAAACAGATCGGCGTCGCGGTCGGCCAGGTGATTACCGGCCAGGCCCGCGAGCTGTGCACCCTGAAGGCGCAGAACGGCATTCCCGACTGGAACCAGGTCGAAGCCCTCATCAAAGAGTGGAAACCCGATGCCGTGGTGGTCGGCCTGCCGTTGAATATGGACGGCACACCCAGTGACATGTGCGCCCGCGCGGAAAAGTTCGCCCGGCGCCTGAACGGCCGCTTCAATCTGCCCTTCTATACCCACGATGAACGCCTGACTACCTTCGAGGCCAAGGGCGAACGCCTGGCTCGCGGCGGCCAGAAAGGCAGTTACCGCGACAACCCGGTCGACGCCATCGCCGCCGCCCTGCTGCTGCAAGGCTGGCTCGACGAAAACACCGCACTGTTTGAATCCTGAAGAGCCGCTGTCCGTCTCTCTTAGCTACAACCCGAGCCACTCCCGCACAGGCTGGCCCGGGCCAAAGAAGGAGCAACCATGAGCCTGCCCAATCCCGCCGAACTGATCAGCCAGATGGCGATCCGACTTGACGCCTATCTGGCCAAACGAGGCATCAGCGACCCGCGCTTCATCGGCATCCGTACCGGTGGTGTCTGGGTGGCCCAGGCCCTGCTCAAGGAGCTGGGCAGCAATGAGCCCCTCGGCACCCTGGACGTGTCCTTCTACCGCGACGACTTCAGCCAGAACGGCTTGCACCCACAGGTTCGCCCTTCGGCGCTGCCGTTCGAGATCGAAGGCCAGCACCTGGTGCTGATCGACGACGTGCTGATGAGCGGCCGGACCATCCGCGCCGCCATGAACGAACTGTTCGACTACGGCCGCCCGGCCAGCGTGACGCTGGTGTGTCTGCTGGACCTGGACGCCGGCGAACTGCCGATCCGCCCGAACGTGGTTGGCGCGACCCTGTCGCTGGCGGCCCACGAACGGGTGAAGCTGTCCGGCCCGGAGCTTGCGCTCGAACTGCAAGACCTCGCCCTTTAATTCGCCCTATTGAGAGTCCCCATCGCGATGACGCCTCTAGAAACCAAGCGCCCGCTGCAACTCAATGATCAGGGCCAGTTGCGCCACTTCCTCTCGCTCGACGGTTTGCGCCGCGAGCTGTTGACGGAAATTCTCGACACCGCCGACTCCTTCCTTGAAGTCGGCGCCCGGGCCGTGAAGAAAGTCCCGTTGCTGCGCGGCAAGACCGTGTGCAACGTGTTCTTCGAAAACTCGACCCGCACCCGCACCACCTTCGAACTGGCGGCCCAGCGGCTCTCGGCGGACGTGATCACCCTGAACGTGTCGACATCGTCGGCGAGCAAGGGCGAAACGCTGCTCGATACCCTGCGCAACCTGGAAGCCATGGCCGCCGACATGTTCGTCGTGCGTCACGGTGATTCCGGCGCAGCGCACTTCATCGCCGAACATGTCTGCCCGCAAGTGGCGATCATCAACGGCGGTGACGGCCGGCACGCGCACCCGACCCAGGGCATGCTCGACATGCTGACCATCCGCCGGCACAAGGGCGGCTTCGAAAACCTTTCGGTGGCCATCGTCGGCGACATCCTGCACTCGCGGGTTGCGCGCTCGAACATGCTGGCCCTGAAAACCCTGGGCTGCCCGGACATCCGCGTGATCGCGCCGAAAACCTTGCTGCCGATCGGCATCGAGCAGTACGGCGTGAAGGTCTACACCGACATGACCGAAGGCCTCAAAGACGTCGACGTGGTGATCATGCTGCGCCTGCAGCGTGAACGCATGACCGGCGGCCTGTTGCCGAGCGAAGGCGAGTTCTATCGCCTGTTCGGGCTGACTACCGCGCGCCTGGCCGGGGCCAAACCCGATTGCATCGTCATGCACCCGGGGCCGATCAACCGTGGGGTGGAAATCGAGTCGGCGGTGGCCGATGGCCCGCACTCGGTGATCCTCAACCAAGTGACCTACGGGATCGCCATTCGTATGGCCGTATTGTCCATGGCCATGAGCGGGCAGACTGCGCAGCGCCAATTCGACCAGGAGAACGTTCAGTGAAGCTCAGCATTCTCGGCGCACGCGTCATCGACCCGGCCAGCGGCCTGGATCAAATCACCGATATCCATATTGAAGCCTGCAAGATCGTCGCCCTTGGCGCCGCGCCGGCCGGTTTTGTCGCAGTCGACACCATCGACGCCAAAGGCCTGGTGGCCGCTCCCGGCCTGGTCGACCTCAACGTTGCCCTGCGCGAGCCGGGCTACAGCCGCAAAGGCTCGATTGTCAGCGAAACCCGCGCGGCGGCGGCTGGCGGCGTGACCAGCCTGTGCTGCCCGCCAAAGACCAAACCGGTGCTGGACACCTCGGCGGTGGCCGAGCTGATCCTCGACCGCGCCCGTGAGGCCGGCAACACCAAAGTCTTCCCGATTGGCGCCCTGAGCAAAGGCCTGGACGGTGAGCAACTGGCAGAGCTCGTGGCACTGCGCGACGCCGGCTGCGTGGCCTTCGGCAACGGCCTGGAGAGTTTCCGCAACACCCGCACCCTGTGCCGGGCACTGGACTATGCAGCGACTTTCGACCTGACGGTGATTTTCAACTCCCAGGATTACGACCTGGCCGAAGGTGGCCTGGCTCACGAAGGTCCGACCGCCAGCTTCCTGGGCTTGCCGGGCATCCCGGAAAGCGCTGAAACCGTCGCCCTGGCCCGGGATCTGCTGCTGGTTGAACAGACTGGCGTACGCGCACACTTCAGCCAGCTCACCAGCACCCGCGGCGTGGAGCTCATCGCCCAAGCCCAGGCCCGAGGCCTGAAGGTGACCGCGGATGTCGCCCTGTACCAGCTGATCCTGACCGACGAAGCCCTGATCGGCTTCAGCAGCCTGTATCACGTCCAGCCGCCGCTACGCACCCGCGCCGACCGCGAGGGCCTGCGCACTGCGGTGAAATCCGGCGTGATCTCGGCCATCTCCAGTCATCACCAACCCCATGAGCGTGACGCCAAACTGGCACCGTTCGGTGCGACCGAGCCGGGCATCAGCAGCGTTGAACTGCTCTTGCCATTGGCAATGACCCTGGTCGAAGACGGCTTGCTGGACCTGCCGACGTTGCTCAAGCGTCTGAGCGCCGGCCCTGCCGAGGCCTTGCGTCTGCCGGCAGGCAAACTGGCGGTGGGTGGCGCGGCGGACATCGTGCTGTTCGACCCTGCGGCCTCCACCGTCGCCGGTGAAACCTGGTTGTCCAAGGGCGAGAACTGCCCGTTCATTGGCCACAGCCTGCCAGGCGTGGTGCGTTACACCCTGGTGGATGGGCGGATCAGTCACCAGGCTTAAGACTGTGGCGAGGGAGCTTGCTCCCGCTGGGCTGCGCAGCAGACCTGTTTTGGGGTCGCTTCGCGACCCAACGGGAGCAAGCTCCCTCGCCACAACTGACTAAAAGGCGCCGCGATTCTGCGCATTACGCACAGAAACCTGGTCATTCAACGTCCAGAAGTCATACAGCACCCCAAGAAAGAACAACCCGCCGGTCACCAGGTACAGCAACCCGCTGATCCATTTCCCCTGATACATCCGGTGAACGCCGAACACCCCGAGAAACGTCAGCAGGATCCACGCCACGTTGTATTCGATCGGGCCCGCGGTAAACCGCAGGTCAGCCTCTCGGTCCATCGCCGGAATCAGGAAAAGGTCGATCAGCCAACCGATCCCCAGCAAGCCGAAGGTGAAGAACCAGATCGTCCCGGTCACCGGCCTGCCGTAATAGAAGCGGTGAGCACCGGTAAAACCGAAAATCCACAGCAGGTAACCGATCACTTTGCTGTGGGTGTCTTGCTGCTGGACAGCCTGTTGATAGGGGTTCATGAATGACCTCGATTCACACGATAGATAAATATTCTTTAATTCTTTGTGACTTTTTTACAGGCACCCGACGTATGGCAAGTGCTACCTTCGCACCTGTCAAAGCCTTGTAACACCGGACTCCTGTCCGACAATGGCGCCATTTTGCTGCTTTTTTGCCACCATTGCCCCCCTTATTGAATCGACCAACGGCCTCGGAAGCGGGAAAAAAGCTGTTATAAAGTTGCGCGCTAACTTATTAAGAGCCTTGCCTAATGCGTTCATTTTTCAAGACATGGCTAACCATTTGCCTTTTGATGCCACTGGCCGCCCACGCCACCAATCGTGAGCAACGTCTTCCAAACGTTAATGGTTACACCCCGAAATCCCATGCCTCTGCTCCTTCGAGCAAAGACAAGAAATCCGCTAAATACGCTCCAAGCCTGGCCAGCAGCAAAAGCGGCCTGGTTCCACCGATGGGCACCAAGGAAAGCAGCGACGTGCTGAGCCGCGCCGTGAACGTCCTTGGCACTCCCTATCGTTGGGGCGGCAGCAGCCCAAGCAAAGGCTTCGATTGCAGCGGCCTGGTGAAATACGCGTTCAACGACGCCACGTTCGACCTGCCACGCACCTCCAACGCCATGGCCAGCGGTCATGGGGAGAAAGTCGATCGCGACGACCTGAAGCCGGGCGACCTGATTTTCTTCAACATCAAGAGCCGTCGGGTCAATCATGTTGCCATTTACCTGGGCAACGACCGTTTCATCCACGCGCCACGTCGCGGCAAGTCGGTGTCCATCGACACCTTGAAGAAGCCGTACTGGGAAAACCACTACGTAGTTGCCAAGCGGGTTCTGCCGAAAGAACAAAATGCGTTGCGGGTTGTTCAGCGCTGATTGAAGCAAGATCAAAGGCTCGCAGCCTTCGGCAGCTCCTACATGGAATCGCATATTCCTGTGTAGGACCTGCCGAAGGCTGCGACCCTTTGCTTTCAGGGTCATCAAAAACCATCCGGTGACCGCGCCTTCTCCCGCGCATGATCACGACTGACCAACCCCTTGGTCACCAGATCCTTCAGGCTCATATCCAGCGTCTGCATCCCCAGCGACCCTCCCGACTGAATCGCCGAGTACATCTGCGCCACCTTGTCCTCACGGATCAGGTTCCGGATCGCCGATGTCCCCAGCATGATCTCGTGTGCCGCGATGCGTCCGCCGCCGATTTTCTTCACCAGGGTCTGGGATACCACCGCCAGCAGCGACTCGGAGAGCATAGAACGCACCATCGACTTCTCGTCCCCCGGAAACACGTCGACCACCCGGTCGATGGTTTTCGCCGCCGACGTGGTGTGCAGCGTGCCGAACACCAGATGGCCGGTTTCGGCTGCGGTCAACGCCAGGCGAATGGTCTCCTGATCGCGCATCTCCCCCACCAGGATCACATCCGGGTCTTCCCGGAGTGCCGAACGCAACGCGGTGGCGAAACTACGGGTATCGCGATGGACTTCACGCTGATTGATCAGGCATTTGCGCGACTCGTGAACAAACTCGATGGGATCCTCAATGGTGAGAATGTGGTGATGACGATGGGTATTGAGGTAATCGATCATCGCTGCCAGCGTGGTGGACTTGCCGGAACCGGTCGGGCCGGTCACCAGCACCAGGCCACGGGGAGCGTCGGTCATCTTGCGAAACACATCGCCCATGCCCAGTTCGTCCATGCTCTGCACTTTCGCCGGGATGGTGCGAAACACGGCGCCCGCGCCACGGTTCTGGTTGAACACATTGACCCGAAAGCGCGCCACGCCGGGCACTTCAAAGGAAAAATCGGTTTCCAGATGCTTTTCGAAGTCCGCCCGCTGGGTGTCATTCATGATGGCATGGATCAGCGCCTGCACCTGCTGGTGGTCCATGGCCGGCAGGTTGATGCGCCGCACATCGCCATCCACCCGAATCATCGGTGGCAGGCCGGCGGACAGGTGCAGGTCGGATGCCCCCTGTTTGGCGCTGAATGCCAGCAGCTCAGTGATATCCATAGCGCCTCTCAATTCCAGTAGAATGCCGCGAACCTTCAGACCGCTGGCGCCTCTTGATGTCCACCATAGCAGACAACATTCTTCAGGTTAGTTCGCGCATACATGCCGCAACACTTGCCGCGAACCGCGCCGAAAACAGCGTCCGGTTGCTGGCTGTGAGCAAGACCAAACCCGCTCAGGACCTGCGTGAAGCCTACGCTGCCGGCCTGCGCGACTTTGGCGAGAACTACTTGCAGGAAGCGCTGGGCAAACAGCTGGAACTGGCCGACCTGCCCTTGATCTGGCACTTCATCGGCCCCATTCAATCGAACAAGACTCGCGCTATCGCCGAGCACTTCGACTGGGTGCATTCCGTGGATCGCCTGAAAATCGCACAACGCCTGTCCGAACAACGTCCCGCCGATCTGCCGCCCCTGAACATCTGCATTCAGGTCAATGTCAGCGGTGAAGCCAGCAAATCCGGCTGCACCCCGGCCGACCTGCCAGCCTTGGCCAACGCCATCAGTAACCTGCCGCGCCTGAAACTGCGCGGATTGATGGCCATTCCGGAGCCGACTGAAGATCGCGCCGCCCAGGATGCCTCTTTCGCGGCCGTGCAAAGCCTGCAAGCCAGCCTGAACCTGCCGCTCGACACACTTTCCATGGGTATGAGCCACGATCTCGAATCGGCCATCGCCCAAGGCGCCACTTGGGTGCGGATCGGCACCGCCCTGTTTGGCGCCCGCGACTACGGTCAGCCTTGAAAAATGGCTGACTCCTCTCTTTATAAGGACCTGACATGAGCAAGACACGTATTGCCTTTATCGGTGCCGGCAACATGGCCGCCAGCCTGATCGGCGGCCTGCGGGCCAAGGGTCTGGAAGCAGCGCAGATCCGCGCCAGCGATCCGGGCGAAGAAACCCGCGCCCGCGTGAGCGCTGAACACGGCATCGAAACCTTTGCCGACAACGCCCAGGCCATCGATGGCGCCAACGTGGTCGTGCTGGCGGTCAAGCCGCAGGCGATGAAAGCCGTGTGCGAAGCCATTCGCCCAAGCCTCAAGCCCGATCAACTGGTGGTTTCGATTGCAGCGGGCATCACCTGCGCCAGCATGAACAACTGGCTCGGCGCCCAGCCGATCGTGCGCTGCATGCCCAACACCCCGGCGCTGGTGCGTCAGGGCGCGAGCGGCCTGTTTGCGACAGCCGAGGTGTCCGCCGAACAACGTCAGCAGGCCCAGGAGTTGCTGTCCGCGGTCGGCATCGCCCTATGGCTGAATGAAGAACAGCAACTGGATGCCGTCACCGCCGTTTCCGGCTCGGGCCCGGCGTACTTCTTCCTGCTGATCGAAGCCATGACCGCCGCCGGCGTGAAGCTCGGCCTGCCGGCGGACATCGCCGCGCAACTGACCCTGCAAACCGCCCTGGGCGCCGCACACATGGCGGTCTCCAGCGACGTCGACGCCGCCGAGCTGCGCCGCCGCGTCACCTCGCCTGCGGGCACCACGGAAGCTGCAATCAAGTCGTTCCAGGCCAATGGCTTTGAAGCCCTGGTCGAAAAAGCACTCGGCGCTGCCGCGCATCGCTCGGCCGAGATGGCCGAACAACTGGGTCAATAAGGAGCTTTTCATGATTGGATTGAACACCGCAGCGGTCTACGTGCTGCAAACCCTCGGCAGCCTGTACCTGCTGATCGTGCTGATGCGCTTCGTGCTGCAACTGGTGCGGGCGAACTTCTACAACCCGATCTGCCAGTTCATCGTCAAGGCCACTCAGCCACTGCTCAAGCCACTGCGCCGGATCATCCCGAGCGTGTTCGGCCTGGACATGTCCTCACTGGTGCTGGCGATCCTGGTGCAACTGGCGCTGATGGCCCTGACCCTGCTGCTGACCTACGGCACCACCGGCAACCCGCTGCAACTGCTGATCTGGTCGATCATCGGGGTGACCGCGCTGTTCATGAAGATTTTCTTCTTCGCCCTGATCATCAGCGTGATCCTGTCCTGGGTCGCCCCGGGCAGCCATAACCCCGGCGCCGAACTGGTGAACGACGTCTGCGAACCGGCCCTGGCGCCGTTCCGCAAGTTCCTGCCGAACCTGGGCGGTCTGGACCTGTCGCCGATCTTTGCGTTCCTGGCACTCAAGCTGTTCGACATGCTGGTGATCAACAACCTCGCCGCCATGACCATGATGCCGGAAATCCTCCGCGTGTTGATCTGACCCGGTGAGCTGGTTTCGCTGGGACGGTGACGACCTGATTCTGGAGTGTCACCTGCAACCGGCAGCCCGTAGCGATGACTTCTGCGGGCTGCACGGCGATCGCCTGAAGATCCGCCTGACCGCGCCGCCGGTCGAGGGCAAGGCAAACGCGTATCTGATGGCGTTCCTGGCCAAGGCCTTTGGCGTATCCAAGAGCCAGGTCAGCCTGCTCAGCGGCGAGTTGAACCGGCAGAAACGGGTGCGGATCTGTTCGCCGAAGAAGCTGCCGGACTTGCCTGATCTGGTGCGTCCAGCCTGATCCACCGAGTCGCCTCATTCGCGAGCAAGCCCGCTCCCACATTGGAATGCGTCCCCCTGTGGGAGCGGGCTTGCTCGCGAATGGTGCACCTCAGTCTTACTGAATGAAATCAGGCCCGGCCTTTGCTTGCCGCTTACCCCAGCGGTCTTTAGACTTACGCCTCATTTCAATGAGAGCAGGGTCGATGCCAGCTGCCTTTCCCCCCGATTCTGTTGGTCTGGTGACGCCGCAAGTGGCGCACTTCAGCGAACCCCTGGCGTTGGCCTGCGGCCGTTCGCTTCCGGCCTATGACCTGATTTACGAAACCTACGGCACGCTCAATGCCACGGCGAGCAACGCCGTGCTGATCTGCCACGCCCTGTCCGGTCACCACCACGCCGCCGGCTACCACAGCGTCGACGACCGCAAGCCCGGTTGGTGGGACAGCTGCATCGGTCCCGGCAAGCCGATCGACACCAGCAAGTTCTTCGTGGTCAGCCTGAACAACCTCGGCGGCTGCAACGGCTCCACCGGCCCGAGCAGCATCAACCCGGACACCGGCAAGCCGTTCGGCGCCGACTTCCCGGTGTTAACCGTCGAGGATTGGGTGCACAGCCAGGCGCGCCTGGCCGATCGTCTCGGCATCGCCCAGTTCGCGGCCGTGATCGGCGGCAGCCTCGGCGGCATGCAGGCGATGCAATGGAGCATCACCTACCCAGACCGCATCCGTCATTGCCTGGCCATCGCCTCGGCGCCCAAGCTGTCGGCACAGAACATCGCGTTCAACGAAGTGGCGCGCCAGGCGATCCTCACCGACCCTGAATTCCACGGCGGCTCGTTCCAGGAACACAACGTGATCCCCAAGCGCGGCCTGATGCTGGCGCGGATGGTCGGGCATATCACCTACCTGTCCGACGACTCCATGGGCGAGAAATTCGGCCGCGGGCTCAAGAGCGAGAAGCTCAACTACGACTTCCACAGCGTCGAGTTCCAGGTGGAAAGCTACCTGCGCTACCAGGGCGAAGAGTTCTCCGGGCGCTTCGATGCCAACACGTACCTGTTGATGACCAAAGCGCTCGATTACTTCGATCCGGCAGCGAACTTCGACGATAACCTGGCGAAAACCTTTGAAGGTGCAAAAGCCAGGTTCTGCGTGATGTCGTTCACCACCGACTGGCGCTTCTCCCCTGCCCGCTCGCGGGAGCTGGTGGACGCACTGATGGCCGCGCGCAAGGACGTCTGCTACCTCGAGATCGACGCTCCGCAAGGCCACGACGCCTTCCTGATTCCGATCCCGCGCTACCTGCAGGCATTCGGCAATTACATGAACCGCATTACGTTGTGAGAAAGCCATGAGAGCTGATCTGGAAATCATCCAGGAATGGATCCCCGCCGGCAGCCGCGTGCTCGACCTCGGGTGCGGCGATGGCGAACTGCTGACCTGGCTGCGCGATAACAAGCAAGTCACCGGTTATGGCCTGGAAAACGACGCCGACAACATCGCCGAGTGCGTGGCCAAGGGCATCAACGTCATCGAACAGGACCTGGACAAGGGCCTGGGAAACTTTGCCAGCAACAGTTTCGATGTCGTGGTCATGACCCAGGCGCTGCAAGCGGTGCACTACCCGGACAGGATCCTCGAGGAAATGCTGCGCGTCGGCCGTCAGTGCATCATCACTTTCCCGAATTTCGGTCATTGGCGCTGCCGCTGGTACCTGGCGAGCAAGGGCCGCATGCCGGTTTCCGAGTTCCTGCCGTACACCTGGTACAACACGCCGAACATTCACTTCTGCACCTTCGCGGACTTTGAAGCCTTGTGTCGCGAACGTGAAGCGAAGGTCATTGATCGGCTTGCCGTGGATCAACAGCATCGGCACGGGTGGGCCAGCAAGCTATGGCCTAATCTGTTAGGTGAGATCGGTATCTACCGGGTCAGCAGCCCGGGACTTTCCGATCACAAGGTCGCAGTCTGATCCACCCTATTTCAAGGAGAACGATCATGGGTCGTCTAGCGTTGTTTCTACTCACTGCCTGCCTGAGCATCACCGCCATGGCCGCCGACGCCATCAAGAGCGAACGCAAGGAAACCTTCGGTGACGTGACGGTGCACTACAACACCTTCAACTCCACCTACCTGCTACCGGACGTTGCCAAGGCCGCCCAACTGACTCGCAGCAAGGATCAGGGCGTGATCAACATTACGGTGATCAAGGCCGGCACGCCGATGACGGCCGAGGTCAGCGGCACCGTCAAAGACCTGACCAGCCAAAGCTATACACTGAACTTCAAGCAGGTCACCGAGCAAGGAGCGATCTACTACATCGCCCAATACCCGGTACCCCAGCAGGAAGTCCGCACCTTCAACATCAAGGTGCAGACCGGCGACAAGATAAACACCATCAATTTCAACCAAGAGCTCTTCCCTGGCCAATGATCAACTTCACGCAACTCGTACTGGCCAGCCATAACGCCGGCAAACTCAAGGAACTCCAGGCCATGCTCGGCGAGTCGGTGCATCTGCGCTCAATCGGCGAGTTCAGCAGTGTCGAGCCCGAAGAGACTGGTTTGTCGTTCGTCGAAAACGCCATCCTCAAGGCCCGCAATGCCGCGCGCATTTCCGGCCTGCCGGCGTTGGCCGACGATTCCGGGCTGGCGGTGGATTTCCTTGGCGGCGCGCCAGGCATCTACTCGGCGCGTTATGCCGACGGCAAGGGCGATGCGGCGAACAACGCCAAGCTGCTCGACGCATTGAAAGACGTGCCTGAAGCCGAGCGCGGTGCGCAGTTCGTGTGCGTGCTGGCACTGGTGCGCCACGCCGATGATCCATTGCCGATTCTCTGCGAAGGTTTGTGGCACGGGCGAATCCTGACCCAGGCCAGCGGCGAACACGGCTTTGGCTACGACCCGCTGTTCTGGGTGCCGGAGCGCGATTGCTCCAGCGCCGAGCTGAGCCCGGGCGACAAGAACCAGATCAGCCACCGCGCCCGTGCAATGGATCTGCTGCGCCAGCGTCTGGGCTTGAAATGACCCGTGAATCATCCGCGTCGCCGCTGATCTTCGGCGGCGATGCTCAATCGCCTCGGGCAGCCCTGCCTGTGCTGCCGCCACTGGCGCTGTATATCCACATCCCGTGGTGCGTGCGCAAATGCCCTTATTGCGACTTCAACTCCCACACCGCCAGCCCTGTGTTGCCGGAAGAAGAGTACGTCGACGCATTGCTGGCCGATCTCGACCAGGACCTGCACGCCGTTTATGGTCGTGAGCTGAGCTCGATTTTCTTTGGTGGCGGCACGCCAAGCCTGTTCAGTGCTGATTCGCTGGGTCGCTTGCTCAAAGGCATCGAACAACGCATCCCGTTTGCCAGCGACATCGAAATCACGCTGGAAGCCAATCCGGGGACCTTCGAGCAAGACAAGTTCGTCGCGTACCGGAAACTGGGGATCAATCGCCTGTCGATCGGCATCCAGAGCTTCCAGCAAGAAAAGCTTCAGGCTTTGGGCCGCATCCACAACGGCGACGAAGCCGTACGCGCCGCTGGCATGGCGCGGCAGGCCGGGTTCGACAACTTCAACCTGGACTTGATGCATGGCTTGCCCAATCAGTCCCTGGACGATGCCTTGGCCGACCTGCGCACAGCCATCGCCCTGAAGCCGACACACCTGTCGTGGTATCAACTGACCCTGGAACCGAACACGGTGTTCTGGAACCAGCCGCCGACGCTGCCGGAAGACGACACGCTGTGGGACATCCAGGAAGCCGGGCAAGCGCTGCTGGCTGAACACGGTTACGCGCAATACGAAGTCTCGGCCTACGCCCTGCCCGGTCGCCCGGCACGGCACAACCTCAATTACTGGAGTTTTGGCGACTTCATTGGCATCGGCGCCGGCGCCCATGGCAAGCTCAGCCATCCGGACGGGCGCATCATTCGCACCTGGAAGACCCGCCTGCCGAAGGATTACCTGAATCCGGCAAAAAACTTCCAGGCCGGCGAGAAAGCGCTGGGCAACGATGAAATGCCGTTCGAATTCCTGATGAACGCGCTGCGCCTGACTAAAGGCGTCGAATCACGGCTGTACCCGGAACGCACCGGCATGACACTGGAAAGCCTTGCTGAAGGCCGCCGCGAAGCCGAACAAAGCGGCCTGTTGCAGGTCGAACCGTCACGTCTGGTAGCCACCGAACGCGGACAACTCTTCCTCAACGACTTGCTGCAGAAATTTCTGACATAAGGAAATCGAATGGATTTGGTACTCGACCTGCTTGCCACCGTGTCTCGCTGGAGCCGCAGCAACCTCTCGGAAATCGCCCTGGCCCTGGTGGGCTGCCTGCTGGTGCTGTTTGGTGCGGATTTCAAAGGCTGGGTCGAGCAACGCCTGGGCAGCATCGCCGGCGCGTTGCGCGTGCCACTGATGTCCCTGCTGTGCATGATCGGCAGTGGCGCGGCGCTGATCTATGCCACGCCGTGGGTCGTGCGCGGCTTGAGCCAGTTCAACAACTACAGCCTGGCGCCGGTGTTGCTGGTAGTGTTGGTGTTGATTGGCGTTGTGGCAGACCGCCGCTGATCTCAGCCACACCTTAAAACAACTGTGGGAGCGGGCTTGCTCGCGAAAGCGGTGCATCAGACAACATTAATGTCGACTGACACGACGCCTTCGCGAGCAAGCCCGCTCCCACAGTTTGTATTGGGTGATGCTTAGGACTGCTTCTCGAACTTCAAATCCCACACGCCATGCCCAAGACGTTCGCCACGGCGTTCGAACTTGGTGATCGGCCGCTCGGCCGGGCGCGGTACGCACTTGCCGTCTTCGGCGAGGTTGCGGTAACCCGGCGCAACGTTCATCACTTCCAGCATGTATTCGGCGTACGGCCCCCAATCGGTGGCCATGTGCAGAATGCCGCCGACTTTCAACTTGCTGCGCACCAGTTCAGCGAAGGACGCCTGAACGATACGGCGCTTGTGGTGACGGCTCTTGTGCCACGGATCCGGAAAAAACAGCATCAGGCGATCGAGACTGTTATCGGCCACGCAACGGTTGAGCACTTCGATCGCATCGCAATCGTAGACCCGCAGGTTAGTCAAACCCTGAGTCAGCACGCCATTGAGCAGCGCCCCGACACCCGGACGGTGCACTTCGACGCCGATGAAATCCTGATCCGGTGAAGCCGCTGCCATTTCCAGTAGCGAATGGCCCATACCGAAACCGATTTCCAGCGAGCGCGGTGCCGAGCGACCGAACACCTGGTCGAAATCCACCGGCGCGTCGGCCAGCGGCAGCACGAACAGCGGAGTGCCCTGCTCCAGGCCCTTTTGCTGGCCTTCGGTCATGCGCCCGGCGCGCATCACGAAACTCTTGATGCGGCGGTGTTGGCGCTCGTCGCCTTCTTCCGTCTGGATTGGCGTGTCGTTCGATTCAGTCATCAATGGCTCTTACTTGATCAGACCATCCAGCGGCGAAGAGGCGCTGGCATAGAGTTTTTTCGGCATGCGGCCGGCGAGGTAAGCCAGGCGGCCTGCGACGATCGCATGTTTCATGGCTTCAGCCATCATGACCGGCTGCTGGGCGTGGGCGATGGCCGAATTCATCAGCACCGCATCACAACCCAGTTCCATGGCAATGGTAGCGTCGGAAGCAGTACCGACACCGGCATCCACCAGCACCGGAATTTTGGCTTCTTCGAGGATGATCTGCAGGTTGTACGGGTTGCAGATCCCCAGACCAGAGCCGATCAGACCGGCCAGCGGCATCACCGCGATACAGCCGATTTCCGCCAATTGACGGGCGATGATCGGGTCATCACTGGTGTAGACCATGACGTCGAAGCCTTCCTTGACCAGCGTTTCGGCGGCCTTCAGGGTTTCGATCACGTTGGGGAACAGGGTTTTCTGGTCGGCCAGCACTTCCAGTTTCACCAGGTTGTGGCCATCGAGCAGTTCACGGGCCAGGCGGCAAGTGCGCACAGCTTCGATGGCGTCGTAGCAACCGGCAGTGTTCGGCAGGAAGGTGTAGCGATCCGGCGACAGTACTTCGAGCAGGTTCGGCTCGCCCTCGATCTGGCCAAGGTTCGTGCGGCGCACGGCGAAGGTAACGATCTCGGCACCCGAGGCTTCGATGGCCAGGCGGGTTTCTTCCATGTCACGGTACTTGCCGGTACCGACCAGCAAACGCGACTGGTAAGTACGACCGGCCAGGACGAAAGGCTTGTCGCTGCGAACGATGCTCATGGGAAATCCTCTGTAGGGGTGAGGTACTTGCTGAATTCTGTGGCCACTGGGCCGAGGCTGCTAGCCGCCGCCGATGGCGTGCACCACTTCGACGTTGTCGCCGTCATTCAATGTGGTGTCTGCATGCTGACTGCGCGGGACGATATCCAGATTGAGTTCGACCGCCACCCGACGTCCGGTCAGGTCCAGACGGGTCAGCAGGGCCGCAACGGTTTCACCGTCGGGCAGTTCAAGGGATTCGCCGTTCAACTGAATGCGCATGCCGGATGCCGCCATCATTTTTAGGGGCTGGCATTCTAGCCCGATCAGTCAGGCCGACCCAAGCCATTCGTCATGAAATGGACCGTTAAGTCAGCTCAGGCGCCAGGCGGCAAGTCCGAGGCAAAACCAGCCCACCAGAAAGGCCAGACCACCGAACGGGGTGATGATGCCGAACTTGCCGATGCCCGTCAGCGCCAATACATACAGGCTACCGGAGAACAGCAGGATACCGATGGCAAACGATGCAGCGGCCCAGGTGGCGAGTCGACCGGGAATTTGCGTGGCCAGCGCTGCAACACCGAGCAACGCCAGGGCGTGCACCAGTTGATAGGTGACGCCAGTGTGGAAGATCGCCAGGTAATCGGCGCTCAGGCGGCTCTTCAGGCCATGGGCGGCAAAGGCCCCGAGGCCGACACCGGTGAAGCCGAAAAAAGCGGCCAGCATCACAAAGCCACGCAGCATGCAGAACTCCAGTCAGTTTCGATCCAAAGGGTCTGTATAATGGCCCGCTCAACGGGTTCGGCCAAGCCATCTCTATGCTGCGTATCTATTTCCGTCATTTCTCCAAGGCCGTGCTCTGGTTCATGGGTGGCAGCGTATTGCTGGTGCTGATCTTTCGCGTGGTGCCGCCGCCGGGGACGACGCTAATGGTCGAGCGCAAGATCGAGTCCTGGTTTGACGGCGAACCCATCGACCTGCAACGGACCTGGAAACCCTGGGACGAGATCTCCGATGACCTGAAAGTCGCGGTGATTGCCGGCGAAGACCAGAAATTCCCGGAGCACTGGGGCTTCGATATCGGTGCGATTCAGGCGGCGTTTGCCCATAACGAGCGCGGCGGTTCGATCCGTGGCGCCAGCACCCTGAGCCAGCAGGTTTCGAAAAATCTGTTCTTGTGGTCTGGCCGCAGCTGGCTGCGCAAAGGCCTGGAAGCCTGGTTCACCGGACTGATCGAAGTGCTCTGGCCCAAGCAGCGAATTCTTGAGGTGTACCTCAACAGTGTCGAGTGGGATGACGGCGTGTTTGGCGCCGAAGCGGCGGCCCGGCATCACTTTGGTGTGAGCGCCAAGAACCTCAGCCGCCAGCAATCGAGCTTGTTGGCTGCGGTATTGCCCAATCCTCGCGTGTGGAGTGCGAGCCATCCGACCGCTTACGTGGCGCGACGCGCAGGCTGGATTCGGCGACAGATGAGCCAACTGGGCGGCGACAGCTATCTGGTCGGGCTGAACGATTCGCGTCGGGCGCCTTGGGCGCAGTAACTGAAAAAATCAAAGATCGCAGCCTTCGGCAGCTCCTACTGGGGTACGCAATCCTATGTAGGAGCTGCCGAAGGCTGCGATCTTTTGAGCCTGAAAACAAAACACCCCGATCAATGACCGGGGCGTTTTTTATTGCCTGCTCGCCGATTACGCAGCGATCGACAACTTGAGCTTGTTCATCGCACTCTTCTCAAGCTGACGAATACGCTCGGCCGACACGTTGTACTTCTGCGCCAGGTCATGCAACGTGGCTTTTTCTTCCGCCAGCCAGCGCTGGTAGAGGATGTCACGGCTGCGGTCGTCCAGCACTTCCAGCGCTTCGTGCAAGTTGTGGTTGGAGTTGTCGCTCCAGTCGGCATCTTCCAGTTGACGGGCCGGGTCGTACCGGTGGTCTTCCAGATAGTTGGCCGGCGACTGGAAAGCACTGTCGTCGTCCGCTTCGGCAGCCGGGTCGAAGGCCATGTCATGGCCGGTCAGGCGGCTTTCCATCTCGCGCACTTCCCGAGGCTCTACACCCAGGCTTTCCGCTACACGATGGACTTCTTCGTTGTTCAGCCAGGCCAGACGCTTCTTCTGGCTGCGCAGATTGAAGAACAACTTGCGCTGGGCCTTGGTGGTCGCGACTTTCACGATGCGCCAGTTGCGCAGGATGAACTCGTGGATTTCCGCCTTGATCCAGTGCACGGCAAAGGACACCAGGCGCACGCCCATTTCCGGGTTGAAGCGCTTCACGGCCTTCATCAGGCCGACGTTGCCTTCCTGGATCAGGTCAGCCTGGGCCAGGCCGTAGCCGGAATAGCTACGGGCGATATGTACGACAAAACGCAGGTGGGCGAGCACCATCTGCCGAGCCGCCCCCAAATCCTGCTCATAATAGAGACTCTCGGCCAGTTCACGCTCCTGCTCCGGCGACAGCAATGGAATGCTGTTGACGGTGTGCACATAGGCCTCCAGGTTCGCACCCGGGACCAGAGCATATGCAGGTTGCAAAGAATTGGTCATACGAAAAAACCTCCGACTTACAAACTCGTGCAGTTCAGCACTGCGAAAATTGACCGGAAACCGAAAGACAAGTTCCCTAAAACCCAAAAACGCTGAAAGGTCAATACGAGCAAAATGATACTACTTAGGCGCAAGCTCCCTCAGGTGGCGTGCGACTGCAATCCATGCACCGATATACCCCAACAGCACCGCGCCAAGCAAGAGAGACAGACCGTCGGCAACTGGCACTCCAGCCAGTGCAAAATCACTGCCGTACAAACCGGCCAGCCCTACCACCGCGTCGTTCAGCCAATCAAGGCCGAACGCCAGGACGCCCCAGGACAGAATCCCCGCACCGAAGCCATACAACGCGCCCATATACAGAAAGGGCCTGCGCACATAGCTGTCAGTGCCGCCAACCAGTTTAATCACTTCTATCTCTGTGCGGCGGTTTTCAATATGAAGACGAATGGTATTGCCTATCACCAAAAGTAATGCAGAAACCAGAAGCACGGTCAGACCGAAGACAAAACGGTCACCCAGCTTGAGGATGGCTGCCAGACGCTCGACCCAGACTAAATCAAGTTGCGCCTGTTGTACCTTCGGCAACTCGGATAGTTTTTGTCTTAATGCTTCAAGGGCCGGCTTGTCGACTTCGTTCGGCGTCACCAGGACCACGCCCGGCAACGGGTTCTCAGGCAATTCCTTGAGCGCCTCGCCCAGCCCGGACTGTTGCTGGAACTCTTCCAGCGCCTGATCCCGGCCAACATATTCGGCCTCGGCGACGCCAGGCATGCCCTTGATCTGATCGCGCAGAGATTCACCTTCGGCCGGCTTGGCCTCAAGGTCCAGATACAGGGAAATCTGCGCCGCACGCTGCCAGGAGCCACCGAGGCGCTCGACGTTACTTAGCAAAAGTGACAGCCCCATGGGCAAACTCAGGGCCACCGCCATCACCATGCAGGTGAAGAAACTGCCGATGGGCTGCTTGCCCAGGCGGCGCAGGCTGTCCACCAGACTGGCACGATGACTTTCGATCCAGGCGCGGAACAACGTGGCAAAGTCCGGCCCGTCGTCATCATCGCGTTTTTTCTTTTGCGGCTGCGGATCGGCGGCCTTCGGGGCCACACGCTCGGAAACCTTGGGGCTACGTGTTGCACTCATACCGCGGCCTCCCCGTCACCGATCAATCGACCGCGTTGCAACGTCAGCATGCGATGGCGCATGCGGGCGATCAGGGCCAGGTCGTGACTGGCGATCAGCACGCTGGTACCCAGGCGATTGATGTCTTCGAACACGCCCATGATCTCGGCGGCCAGACGCGGGTCGAGGTTACCGGTCGGTTCATCCGCCAGCAGCAAGGCCGGACGATGGACGATGGCGCGGGCGATGCCGACGCGCTGCTGCTGACCGGTGGACAGGTCGCCCGGGTACAGATCGGTTTTATCCGACAGCGCCACGCGCTCCAGTGCCGAGTCCACGCGCTTGGCGATCTCGGCCTTGGACAGCCCCAGGATCTGCAAAGGCAGCGCGACGTTATTGAACACCGTGCGATCGAACAGCAACTGGTGATTCTGGAACACCACGCCGATCTGCCGGCGCAAGAAAGGAATCTGCGCGTTGCTGATGGTGCTCAGGTCCTGCCCGGCGAGCAGCAGCTTGCCGCTGGTCGGGCGCTCCATCGCCAGCAACAGGCGCAACAGCGTGGATTTACCGGCGCCGGAATGGCCGGTGACAAACAAGAACTCGCCACGACGGACTCGAAAGCTCAGCTCATGCAAGCCGACGTGACCGTTCGGGTAGCGCTTACCGACCTGTTCGAAACGAATCATGAACGCTCCCGTTCGGCAAACAATGCCTGGACAAAGGGTTCTGCTTCAAAGGTACGCAAATCATCGATGCCTTCGCCGACGCCAATGTAGCGGATCGGCAGGCCGAATTGCTTGGCCAGGGCGAAAATCACCCCGCCCTTGGCGGTGCCGTCGAGCTTGGTCAGCGCCAGGCCGGTCAGTTCGACGGTCTGGTTGAATTGCTTGGCCTGGTTGATGGCGTTCTGGCCGGTGCCGGCGTCAAGCACCAACAGCACTTCGTGCGGGGCGTCGGCGTCGAGCTTGCCGATCACCCGACGAACCTTTTTCAGCTCTTCCATCAGGTTGTCTTTGGTGTGCAGGCGGCCGGCGGTGTCGGCGATCAACACATCGATGCCACGGGCCTTGGCAGCCTGTACGGCATCGAAGATTACCGAGGCCGAGTCGGCGCCAGTGTGCTGCGCGATCACCGGGATCTTGTTGCGCTCACCCCAGACCTGCAATTGCTCCACCGCCGCCGCACGGAAGGTATCGCCGGCGGCGAGCATGACTTTCTTGCCTTCCAGCTGCAGTTTCTTCGCCAGCTTGCCGATGGTAGTGGTCTTGCCGGCACCGTTGACGCCGACGACCAGAATCACGAACGGCTTGTTCTGCGAGGTGATTTTCAGCGGCTGCTCGACAGGCTTGAGCATCGCTGCCAGCTCGGCTTGCAGGGATTTGTACAGGGCATCGGCGTCGGCCAGCTCTTTGCGTGCGACCTTCTGCGTCAGACGCTGGATGATCACCGATGTGGCTTCGACACCGACGTCGGCGGTCAGCAAGCGGGTTTCGAGGTCTTCCAGCAGTTCGTCATCGATGACTTTCTTGCCCAGAAACAGGCTGGCCATGCCTTCGCCGATACTGGCGCTGGTCTTGGACAGGCCCTGCTTGAGACGGGCGAAGAAACCGGCTTTGGTTTCTTCGGTGCGCACTGGCTGGACCGGGGTTTCGACGGGCGCCACGATCGGTTCAGGAGCTGGAGCGGGGGCAGGCGCTTGAGCAACCGGAGCAACGAATACCAGAACCTCTGGCTGGCTGACAACGGGCACAGGCTCGGCCATGACGACGGGTTCAACAATCTGTTCGACCACGGGCGCGTGAGCCGGTGCAGGCGTAAACGCTGCCGGAGCCGGAATCGGTGGTGTCACGTGAGGAACCAGGTCATTTTCGACCAATGCCACGGGTTCTTCGGCTACCGGCAGGGTCAACCACGGCTCGGCCGTCGGGGCCAACGGCTGTTCGGTGACGATTTCGCTGACGGGTTCGGGAGCGGCTTCAACCTTGGGTTGCTGCAACGGCTCGGCAATCGGCAAAGCAACCGACGCGGGCGCTTCTTCTATTACCGGGACCGGCGTCGGCGCTGGTTCAGGAATGGCTTGTGGCTGTTCGACGACGGGTTCCTGCGGCTTTTTGCGCAGCCATCCGAACAGGCTTTTTTTCTCGCCAGCCGCAGCTGGGGTCTTCTTGTCGTCGTTGGAACCAAACATGGAGGACGGCTATCTCACGGTAGCGACGCGCCAATGGCGCCCCGGCAAATAAATATTCGATGCAGAACAGACTGCGATTGACCCAGCTTGTTCACGCGCAACATTTTGTCGAGGTGCTCAACGGCACCTCAAAGCTCGACTAATACGAAGGACTGGAACGGCATCGTCGGCGAAAACGCAGAGTTTAGCTGACAAACTCAAAGTTTCTGCCGGTAACCCATACAACCCGCAGGCCAATCAAAGGCCTGATAGGCGTGGCCGCCAGTAAAACGGATCAGTATCCTAGCACCTCCTCGCCCGCCTAGGCTAAGACCAAGCGGGCAGCCCCAAAGGTTTAAAAACGAATGAATGCTCTTGCCCGCCGCGCCGCAGGCCTGCTGCTCAGCACAGTTTGCCTGCCCCTTTCGGCCTTGGCTGCCGACCCGCAACCCACCCACGAATTCACTCTCGACAATGGCTTGAAGGTGGTCGTGCGCGAAGACCATCGTGCGCCCGTGGTGGTTTCCCAGGTCTGGTACAAGGTCGGCTCCAGCTACGAGACGCCGGGTAATACCGGTTTGTCCCACGCTCTGGAGCACATGATGTTCAAGGGCAGCGAGAAAGTCGGCCCCGGCGAAGCCTCGCTGATCCTGCGCGACCTCGGCGCCGAAGAGAACGCATTCACCAGTGACGACTTCACCGCGTACTACCAGGTGCTGGCCCGTGATCGCCTGGGCGTTGCCTTCGAGCTGGAAGCCGACCGCATGGCCAGCCTGCGCCTGCCGCCCGACGAGTTCGCCAAGGAAATCGAGGTCATCAAGGAAGAACGTCGCCTGCGTACCGACGACAAGCCGATGGCCAAGGCCTACGAGCGCTTCAAGGCCATGGCCTACCCGGCCAGCGGCTATCACACGCCGACCATCGGCTGGATGGCCGACCTTGAGCGGATGAAGGTCGAAGAGCTGCGCCACTGGTACGAAACCTGGTACGTGCCCAACAACGCTACGCTGGTGGTGGTTGGCGATGTCACTCCGGACGAAGTCAAAACCCTGGCCCAACGCTATTTCGGCCCGATCGCCAAGCGTGATGTGCCCGCCGCAAAAAAACCGCTGGAACTGGCCGAACCAGGCGAGCGCCAGATCACTCTGCACGTACAGACCCAACTGCCCAGCCTGATGCTGGCCTTCAACGTGCCGAGCATCGCCACCGCCGAAGACAAGCGCCTGGTCAATGCCCTGCGTCTGATCTCGGCGCTGCTCGACGGCGGCTACAGCGGGCGCATCCCGACGCAACTGGAACGCGGAGAAGAACTGGTGTCCGGCGGCTCGTCGAGTTACGACGCCTACACCCGTGGCGACAGCCTCTTCACTCTGTCGGCATCGCCAAACTCGCAGAAACACAAGACCATCGCCCAGGCGCAAGCCGGTTTGTGGAAGCTGCTCGACCAGTTGAAAACCACGGCGCCAACCGCCGAAGAACTGGAACGCGTACGCGCACAAGTCATCGCCGGCCTGGTCTTCGAGCGCGACTCGATCACCAGCCAGGCCACCGCCATCGGCCAACTGGAAACGGTCGGCCTGTCATGGAAACTGATGGACACCGAACTGGCCGATCTGGAAAGCGTCACGCCGCAAGACATCCAGAAAGCCGCCAAGCTGTACTTCACCCGCGAACGTCTCAGCGTCGCCCATGTATTGCCTCCGGAGACGACTCATGAGTGAGCGTAAACCCTCCCGCCTGGCCCTGATCGGCCTGGTCGCCGTCGCCGTTATCGGCTCCGCCGCGTTCTATCTGTCGCGCTCCGGTGAAACCAATGCCAGCGAAGCCCTCGACAAGGCCAAGGCCAGCCAGAAACTGCAATCGCTGACCGAACTCAACGGCAAGGCACCGCAACACCGCAAGCTGGACGTGCAGACCTGGAACACCGCCGAAGGCACCAAGGTGCTGTTTGTCGAAGCCCATGAGCTGCCGATGTTCGACATGCGCCTGATCTTCGCTGCCGGCAGCAGCCAGGACGGCGATGCACCGGGCGTGGCGGTGTTGACCAACGCCATGCTCAACGAAGGTGTGGCCGGCAAGGACGTCGGTGCCATTGCCCAGGGCTTCGAAGGCCTGGGTGCCGATTTCGGCAACGGCGCTTATAAGGACATGGCAATCGCTTCGCTGCGCAGCCTGAGTGCCAAGGACCAGCGCGAACCGGCCCTGAAGCTGTTCGCCGAAGTCATCGGCAAGCCGACTTTCCCTGCCGACTCGCTAGCCCGCATCAAGAACCAGATGCTCGCCGGTTTTGAATACCAGAAACAGAACCCCGGCAAACTGGCGAGCCTGGAACTGATGAACCGCTTGTACGGTGATCACCCGTACGCACACGCCAGCGATGGCACGGCGAAAACCGTCCCGGCGATCACCCAGGCACAGCTGCGTGTTTTCCACGAGAAAGCCTACGCAGCCGGTAATGTGGTGATCGCGCTGGTCGGCGACCTGTCCCGCGCGGAAGCTGAAGCGATTGCCGCCCAGGTTTCCAGCGCCCTGCCAAAAGGCCCGGCCTTGCCGAAAATCGCACAACCGGTCGAGCCCAAGGCCAGCGTCGGCCATATCGAGTTCCCGTCCAAGCAGACCAACCTGATGCTTGCGCAACTGGGCATCGATCGCGACGACCCGGACTATGCGGCGTTGTCCATGGGCAACCAGATTCTCGGTGGCGGCGGCTTCGGCACCCGCTTGATGAGTGAAGTGCGCGAAAAGCGTGGCCTGACTTACGGCGTGTATTCGGGCTTCACCCCGATGCAGGCACGCGGCCCGTTCATGATCAACCTGCAAACCCGTGCCGAGATGAGCGAGGGCACCCTGAAACTGGTGCAGGATGTACTGGCCGACTACCTTAATACCGGCCCGACCGAAAAAGAGCTGGACGACGCCAAGCGCGAACTGGCCGGCAGCTTCCCGCTGTCCACCGCCAGCAACGCCGATATCGTCGGTCAGCTGGGCGCCATCGGTTTTTACAACTTGCCGCTGAGTCACCTGGAAGACTTCATGCAACAGTCCCAGGCCTTGACCGTCGAGCAGGTCAAAGCCGCCATGAACAAACACCTGAGTACGGACAAGATGGTCATCGTCAGCGCTGGCCCGACCGTGCCGCAAAAGCCGTTACCGGCCCCTACTGATAAACCTTCCGAGCAGCCGCTCGGGGTTCCGGAGCATTAATGGCCCACCCTAAAAAACCCGCCAAAAACGTCCACAACGGCGTAAACCAGTTGCGCATCATCGGCGGTGAATGGCGCAGCCGCAAGCTGAGCTTCCCCGACGCCCCGGGCCTGCGCCCGACGCCGGACCGAGTGCGTGAAACCCTGTTCAACTGGCTCGCACCTTATGTACCCGGTGCCAAGGTACTCGACCCGTTCACCGGCAGTGGCGCGCTGTTCCTCGAAGCCCTGTCCCGCGGCGCAGCCATGGGTCAGGCGCTGGACGCCAGCAGCATCGCGGTGTCCAGCCTGAAGGAACACCTGGGCACATTGCGTTGCACCAACGGCCAGGTCCAGACCGCCGACGCCCTGCGCTACCTGGAAACCCAGACCGCAACGGCCTACGACCTGGTGTTCCTTGACCCGCCGTTCAACCAGGACCTGCTGCCCACCGTCTGCAAGTTGCTCGAAGAGCGCCAATGGCTGGCCGAAGACGCCTGGGTGTACACCGAAAGCGAGTCGGCGCCGTCGACCCTGGGCCTGCCGGAGAACTGGCGCCTGCACCGGGAACAGAAATCCGGGCGCGTGTATTACTCATTGTGGCAGCGCAGCACTGAAAACCCTGCCGAGTAAAGCGCACGGGCAGGCCGATGGCTTGCCCGGCACCACGGCGGCTTCTTAAAACGCAACACATCTGAGGTGGCTTGTTCCTCTGCTCCTGGATCATCGTTGACGTGCGAAATGTCTCGCATGGATGCAATGAATAACCAATGGATGAACAAGCCAATGACTGAACGAACTCCAACCCCTACGCATGAGTGCACTCTCGAAAATGGCCTGAAGATCATCGTTCGCGAAGATCATCGAGCACCTGTGGTGATCTCCCAGCTCTGGTACAAAGTCGGTTCCAGCTATGAACATCCGGGGCAATCGGGGCTATCCCACGCCCTGGAACACATGGTGTTCAAGGGCAGCAATAAAACCCGACCCGGTGAAGCATCGATAATATTGCGCAGCCTCGGCGCTGAGGAGAATGCCTTCACCAGCGACGACGCTACCGTTTATTACCAGTTGCTGTCCCGCGACTACCTTGGCGTGGCCTTCGAACTCGAAGCCGACCGCATGGTGAACGCACACCTGCCAGCCGGAGAGTTCAATAAAGAGATCGAAGTCATCAAGGAAGAACGCCGCCTGCGTGTCGACGACAGCTCGATGAGCAGGGCGCGAGAACTCTTCTCTACCATCACTTTCCCCAGCAGCGGCTACAGAACGCCAACCATTGGCTGGATGGCCGATCTTGAGCGCATGAAGATCGAAGAGCTGCGTCACTGGTACCAATCCTGGTATGCGCCGAACAATGCCACGCTAGTTGTGGTGGGTGATGTGACACCGGAAGAGGTCGTCACTCTGGCCCAGCGTTGGTTCGGGCCGATCCAAAGTCGTGACATCCCCCCAGTCAAGATTCCGCTGGAACTGGCAGAGCCAGGCGAACGCAGGATTACAGTGCACACACAGACCCGGGAACCGGAAATACTCATGGCCTTCAACGTGCCCGGTATAGCCACCGCCGAAGACAAACACTCGGTAAACGCCTTGCGGCTGATTGTGTCCCTGCTTGATGGTGGTTATAGCGCCCGTATCCCGGCGCTATTGCAACGTGGTGAAGAGCTTGTCTCCTTTGCGTCCTCGTACTACTCCCCCTACACCCGAGGCGACAGCTTGTTCACCTTGTCAGCGACACCTAACGTCCGGAAACACAAAACCATAGAGCAGGTTGAAGCCGGCCTGTGGCGACTGCTCGAACAGCTCAAAATCACCGCGCCTTCTGCTGAAGAAATCGAGCGGGCGCGCGCTCGAGCGATCGCTCAACTGGTCTACGAACGAGACTTGATCAACAGTCAGGCTCACACCATCGGACAGCTGGAAACAATCGGCCTGTCGTGGAAGCTGATGGATACTGAACTTGCCGGTCTGCAGGAGGTAACTCCCGAGGACATCCAGAAAGCGGCCCACACATTTTTCACCCACTCTCGCGTGAGTGTTGCCCATGCCTTGCCCGAGGAAACAACTCATGAGACTGACGGTCCTGATGGCCCCAACCTGCCGGTGGAATCACTGGCGATGCTCGACGGCAAAGTACCGAGCTCCCGCAAACTTGACGTACAAACCTGGAACACAGCCAACGGTGCCAAGGTGCTGTTTGTCGAAGCCCATGAACTGCCGATGTTCGACATGCGCCTGACCTTCGCCGCCGGCAGCAGCCACGACGGCAACGCACTCGGTCTGGCGCTATTGACCAACGCCATGCTCGGCGAAGGAGTGGCCGGCAAAGACGCCAGTGCCATTGCCCAGGGCTTCGAAGACCTTGGCGCCAATTTCGGCAACGACACTTATAACGACATGGCAGTCGCTACGCTGCGCAGCCTGAGTGCCAAGGACAAGCGCGAGCCGGCCCTGAAGCTGTTCGCTGAAGTCGTGGGCAAACCAACCTTCCCGGCCGACTCGTTAACCCGCATGAAGAATCTGATATTCACCCATTTCGAATATTACAAGCAGGACCCCGGTAAATTGGCGAACCTGGAACTGATGAGCCGCTTGTATGGTGATCATCCGTACGCTCATTCCAGCTACGGCACGGCGGAAACCGTACCGGCGATTACTTTGGCGCAACTGCGTACTTTCCACGAGAAAGCCTATACAGCCGGTAACGTTGGGATCGCACTGGTCGGCGACCTGTCCCGCGCGGAAGCCGAAGCGATTGCTGCCCAGGTTTCCAGCGCCCTGCCCAAAGGGCCGGCCTTGCCGAAAATCGCGCAACCGGTCGAGCCCAAGGCCAGCGTCGGCCATATCGAGTTCCCGTCCAAGCAGACCAACCTGATACTCGCGCAATTGGGCATCGACCGCTACGACCCGGATTACGCGGCGTTGTCCATGGGTAACCAGATTCTCGGTGGCGGCGGCTTCGGCACCCGCTTGATGAGCGAAGTGCGCGAGAAACGCGGCCTGACTTACGGCGTGTATTCGAGCCTCACCCCAAAGCAGGTGCGTGGCCCGTTCATGATCGAACTGCAAACCCGCGCCGAAATGAGCGAAGGCACCGTGAAACTGGTGCAGGACGTGCTGGCCGACTACCTTGAGAACGGCCCGACCGAAAAAGAGCTTGACGATGCCAAGCGCGGATTGGCCGGCAGCTTCCCGCTGTCCACCGCGAGCAACGCCGATATCGTCGATGAACTGGCGGTCATCGGCTACTTTAATTTGCCGTTGAGTCGCCTGGAAGACTTCATGCAACAGTCCCAGGCCCTGACCGTCGAGCAGGTCAAGGCCGCCATGAACAAACACCTGAGCATGGACAAGATGGTCATCGTCAGTGCTGGCCCGACCGTGCCGCAAAAGCCGTTACCGGCCCCTACTGATAACCCTTTCGAGTAACCGCTGGGGGTTCCGGAACATTAATAATGGACCTGCCATCAATTGTTTCCTGTCCCTTGCGGACCTGCTGTGGTGCACGGTATTTCCAAGCAAGCTGCGAGCAACGCACCTCTGATTCCCGCGAGACGACCACCCCAAACCGGTCGTGAAGTGCACTACATAGTTACCGCCTGACGTCCTTACGGATCATCCACAGTGGTTTGCGCAATTAACTGCAAACCACTGAGGATGAACACGGATGAACATCTCATGCAGCACGCTTGTGCTGCCCTTTATCGTCTGGCTGCCGCTCATGGCCAGCGCGGCGACACCCCCTGCGACGCAAGACTTCGTACTGGATAACGGCCTCAAGGTTGTCGTGCGCGAGGACCACCGCTCCCCCATCGTCACCGCCCAACTCTGGATCAAGGTCGGTGCAAGCTACGAACCGCCCGGCCAGTCGGGCCTGTCCCACGCCCTCGAACACATGGTCTACAAAGGCAGCAGCAAGGCCTGCGCCGGAGAGTTCGAGGCGATACTGAAGAAGCTTGGCGCCAGTGAAAACGCCGCAACTTACACGGACTACACGTCGTTTTACCAGACATTGCCCTCTGCCCGGACAGGTGTTGCTTTCGAAATACTGGCTGACCTGATGAGTACGGCTGAGCTCAATGAACAGGACTTCACACCGGAGCTCAAGGTCATTCAGGAGGAGCGCCGGATGCACGTTGATGATGGAATCATCGCTTCGGCTCGCGAACGACTGAACAGCATTGCCTACCCGTCCAGCGGCTATCGCACCCCGACGATTGGCTGGATGCACGATTTGCAACGCATGAACGCCGTGCAATTGCGGCAGTGGTATCAGGCCTGGTATTCGCCAAACAATGCGACGCTGGTGGTGGTTGGCGATGTAACGCCTGAGCGGATCAAGGCCCTTGTACAGCAGCACTTCGGCCATCTTGAGCGGCGCGCGACACCCGTGGCGCATGCCCCCGTCGAGCTGGCCTCTGCCGGTGAACGGTCACTGACCCTGTATGCACCGATAGCTTCCCCACGCCTGATCATGAGCTTCAACGCGCCAAGCCTGGCCACGGCACCGGATCGTCGGACCGCCCATGCCCTGCGCCTTCTTAATATGTTACTGGCCGGATCCAGTAGCGCGCGGATCAAACAACAACTGCAACTGAGCGAAGCGATATTCACTGAGGCCCGCTCAGAGTACGACGCCTTCAATCGTGGTGATTCGTTGCTGACCATCAGCACACAGCTCAACCCGGACAAGCTCAATGACGCTGACGAAGCCCTCGCCCGTCTGTGGCAAGTGATCGAATCACTGAAGAGCAAGGCACCGGAACCGGCAGACCTGGAGCGCGCAAAAAACCTTGTGATCGCTAACACGGTTTATGCGCAGGATGATCTGGAAGGGCAGGCCAACACCTTGGGCCTGTTGGAAACCATCGGTCTGGACTGGCGGCTGGCGGATCAGGATACGGATGAGCTGACCAAGGTCACTCCCCTGGATATTCAACAAGTCGCAAAGACTTACCTGACGCGTGAGCGCCTGAGTACCGCGAAAATCCTGCCGGAGAAAAACAATGGATAAGTTCCAAGGCCTCATCAATGGATTGATCCTGGCCGGCATGCTGTTGAGTGCCCAGGCCCCTGCCGCCGCAACCACGGCGCCCCGGAAACCAGCGCTGCAATCGCTCAATGAACCCCAGACCCCGACGACCCACCGCACACTGCCGATCAAGGGTTACAAAACCCTCGGCGGAACGAAGATCCTGTTCATCCGCATCCCCGGCCTGCCGATGTTCGATGCCCTGGTGAGCTTTGCCGCCGGCAGCGCCCACACACCGCTTCAACCCGGCCTGGCCGCAGTCACTTATAGCCTTTTGAATGAGGCAGTGGCTGGCAAGGACGTCAACTCCATACAGGCGACGTTCGATAATCTGGGTGCAAGGATGAATTTGGGTATCAACCAGGACCGGACCTGGTTTTCCCTGCGTAGCCTGAGTGACGAATCACGGCGCACTCCAGCCCTGGAGCTGTTCGCCCAAGTACTCGGCAAGCCGCTGTTGCCGGAAGAATCCCTGCCTGAGGTGAAATCCCAATTTCAGTACTTTCTGGACCTTGAAGATCAGTCCCATGCCGCTCAAGCCCGAGAAGCCAATCTCGGCCAGATGTTTCCCGGCCACGGTTATGCTCAGTCCCTCTATGGAACCCGGGCCGGGCTTGCCTCCATCACCCGCACCCAGGCGCAAGACTTTCATCGCCAGGCTTATGCCGCGGGCAATGCCCAGATCACACTGGTCGGCGACCTCACCGAGGAAGAAGCCCAGCGCATCGGTGCGCAGATATCAGCGGCCTTGCCCCTGGGACCGGCCATTGCCGCGATCCAGCCAGTGACAAGCCCAGGCGCTCCAGATCTGCTGCGCATTGAGCGACCATCGACCCAGGCTTACCTGCATCTTACCCAGCCAAGTGTCCTGCGAAGCAGTCCGGACTATGTCGCGCTTTACATGGCCAGCAGTATTTTCACCAACCGACTGATGAATGAACTTCGTGAGCGCCGAGGCCTGACCTACCACGTTGAAGCCGGCCTTTCAGCTCTTCAGGCACAAGGGTGGCTGACCGTTCAATTGCAGGCCCCACCAGAGCAGGCCGATGCCGTGCTGGCCCATATCAAAACAATGTTCAGCGACTTCCTCGCCCAAGGGCCGACCCAACAGGAACTTGACGACATCCAACAGCAACTGGCCGGTAGCTCACCGTTGAACAGTGCTACCAACGCGCAGATCCTGAAGCGATTGCAAATCATCAGTGCCCACGATCTGCCGCTGGACCTCGATTTTTCCACGCAAGCGGCCTTGAAGCTGAACCTCGCATCAATCAAAAGCGCGCTCAACCGGCATCACCACGCCGACCAATGGCGCGTTGTCATCCTGGGGCCGAAGACAGATCAACAACCACTGCCAGCTCCGAGCGAAAGCGCAACCAATGCCATGTGTCGCATGCCTGGCGAGATTGTGGCAAGTTAGACAGCCATGATGACGCGGTCGCGGCGCTGCCCCGCCGCGTCTTCGGGCAGACTCATGAACACCTCCACCGAGAATGACTGTGCAACCGCACCCCGCCCTGGCCCCACCGCCGTCCTTTACCCCTGCCTTCGGCATCGGCAATCCGCACTTGCAAACCTTGTGGGGGCCGCTGTGGCGTAAAACCGTGCACATCGACCGCGAACGCGAACGCCTGTGGCTTGAAGACGGCGACTTCCTCGACCTCGACTGGCATGGCCCACACAGCGCCAACGCACCCTTGGTACTGGTGTTGCACGGGCTCACCGGCTCCTCGAATTCGCCTTATGTCGCTGGCATGCAAAAGGCCCTGGACGACCGAGGTTGGGCCAGCGTCGCGCTGAACTGGCGCGGTTGTTCGGGCGAACCCAATTTGCTGCCGCGCAGTTACCATTCCGGTGCCAGTGAAGACCTGGCCGAAGCCATCAAACACTTGCGGGCCAAACGGCCTCTGGCGCCACTGTATGCGGTGGGTTACTCCCTGGGCGGTAATGTCCTGCTCAAGCATTTGGGCGAAACCGGTAGCGACAGTAATTTGATGGGCGCCGTGGCGGTGTCGGTGCCGTTCCGCCTGGACCAGTGCGCCGACCGTATCGGCCAAGGCTTTTCCAAGGTTTACCAGGCGCATTTCATGCGTGAGATGGTCGCCTACATCAAGAACAAACAGCGACAGTTCCAGCACGACGGACGCGAGGACGGCCTGGCAGCCCTGGCGGCCCTCGGATCCCTGGAAAACATGCGCACGTTCTGGGATTTCGACGGACGCGTCACCGCACCACTGCACGGTTTCGCCGATGCCGAGGATTACTATCGCCGCGCCTCCAGCCGCTATTTCCTTGGTGAAATTCGTACGCCGACCTTGATGATTCAGGCCGCCGACGACCCCTTCGTTTTTCCCCACAGCCTGCCGCAAGTCGACGAGTTGTCCGCTTGCACGCAATTCGAACTGCAAGCCAAGGGCGGGCATGTCGGCTTCGTCGACGGCACGCTCAGGCAACCGGGTTACTACCTGGAACGGCGCATCCCCGAGTGGCTGGCCGCCGCAGGGCGCACTTGAATCATGGATGCTGAACAAGGCGAGTCAATCCACTTCTGGCAAACCCCGCCACTGGCCGGGGTCGAGTTGTTGTCCGCCCGCTACATCGATCATCGCTTTGCCCCCCATGTGCATGACGGCTATGTGATCGGCATGATCATGGCCGGCGCCCAGCGTTATCGCTATCGCGGCGCCGAACACCTGGCGGGTAGCGGCACGCTGGTGCTGATCAACCCCGATGAACTGCACACCGGCCACAAAGGCACCGAGGATGGCTGGCTGTACCGGGCGTTTTATCCAGACAGCGGGCAGATAACTTCGCTACTGGCCGAACTCGAACTGCCGACCCATCACTTGCCGGCGTTCGGCGCCACGCTGTATCGCGATCGGGATCTGGTGAACGGTTTCTGCCAGCTTCACCGTTTACTGGAAAGCCCCGCCACCGCATTGCAGCAACAAACGGTCTGGCGCGAACTGATGCTGTCGCTGTTGCAGCGTCATGCGGCGGTTCCGAACGCTGGAAAACCCGGGAAAGAACACCGGGCGGTGACATTGGCCAAGGAACTGCTGCACGCACAACTGGCAGAACCACCCTCCCTGGAGGCGCTGGCGGCGGCGGTCAACCTCTCGCCATTCCATTTCGCCCGGGTGTTCCGTCGGGCCACCGGTATGCCGCCACACACCTGGCTGATGCAACAACGCATCGCCCGGGCGCGGGCCTTGCTGCAAAGTGGTTGTTTGCCGCTGGAAGTTGCGATGCAACTGGGGTTTGCCGACCAGAGCCATCTGAGCCGACAGTTCAAGCAGGTGTATGGGGTTGGACCGGGGGCGTATCGCAGTGCGCGGCTTTAGAAACAAAAAGATCGTCCGAAGGCTCGGGCCGCGTTCGGACGATCTTTCTTTTGTCTCATTCGCCGGTGGCGATGCCCCGCGCAGGCTCATTGATCCACTCGCTCCACGACCCGGCATACAACGAACCCAACGGATAACCGGCCAGACACAGCGCAAACAGGTTGTGGCACGCCGTCACACCGGAACCGCAATACGCTACAAGATCACTCGGTGAGCGATCGCCCAATTTCGCGGCGAAGCGCTGCTTGAGCTGATCGGCTGGCAGGAAGCGCCCGTCACTGTCCAGGTTGTCGGTAAACGCCGCACACTGGGCACCGGGAATGTGCCCGGCAACCGGATCGATTGGTTCCATTTCACCCTTGAAACGCGGCAGTGCGCGGGCATCAAGCAGGGTCAGTTCCGGCCGTGCAAGGCGCTTTTGCAGCTGCTCGGCACTGATCAGCAACGCCGTGTCAGGACTGCCGGTGAAGGATCCAGGGGTGATCACCGGCGCATCCAGGCTCAGCGGCAAACCGGCCGCGTGCCAGGCCTTGAGACCGCCATCGAGGATGAATACACCGTCGCGCTTGCCCAGCCATGCCAGCAACCACCAGGCCCGCGCCGCATAGGCTCCCGGACCGTCGTCATACAGAACCACTTCGCTATCGGCATTGATGCCCCAGGCTTGCAGGCGCTCGATCAGTTGCGCCGGCTCGGGCAACGGATGACGCCCGGTCACGCCCTTGACCACGGCACCACTCAGATCGCGCTCGAGGTCGGCATAGCTCGAACCGGCGATGTGCCCTTCGGCATAGCTGCGCTGACCGTAATCCGGGTCTTCGAGGGCAAAACGACAATCCAGAATCACCAGCCCCGGCTGGTCCTTTTTCAGGTCCAGTGCTTGCGGGCTGATCAGTTGCGCAATGGGCATAGCGGGCTCCTTTGAATAACTCGAACTTGATCCTACTGTACTTCTTCCAGCGCCTGGGCGAGGGGCACGTAAAACTCTTCGAACAAGGCGCTGACCGCATCGCGGGCCTCATCCGTGACGAACCCGGCTTCCAGCACCAGCACCTGATACACCCCGCGTTTAATGGCCTGTTCGCTCAAGTGGCTGGAGTTCTCCCGCGTGGTGCACAGGAAGCGCACCCAGGAAGTGAGGATGATCCAGGCATTGAGCGTCAGGGACTCGATCTGCACCTTGTCCATCTTCAGGATGCCGGCGGCGACGAAACCTTCGTAGATCGCCGAACCCTGGATCAGGCAGCGCTGGGAGAAGCGTCGATAGCGGTCGGCAAGGTCCGGATCGCTATCGAGCAGATGCTCGAGATCGCGATGCAGAAACCGGTAGCGCCACATCGCCGACAGCAGCTCCTTGAGGTAGAAGCGTTTGTCTTCCACCGTGGCGGCGCGGCCCTGGGGCGGGCGCAGGAAGCTGTCCACCAGGCTTTCGTACTCGCTGAACAGCACGGCGATGATCGCCTGCTTGTTCGGGAAGTGGTAGTACAGGTTGCCCGGGGAAATTTCCATGTGGGCAGCAATGTGGTTGGTGCTGATGCTGCGCTCGCCCTGCTGATTGAACAGCTCCAGGCTGTTCTGCACGATGCGCTCGCTGGTTTTGATCCGTGGGGCCATGGCTTGAGCTTTAATTCAGAGTGCGTTGACGGGCATCTTAGATCTATCCGCGAGCGGATAAAACCAAGCTGTTCCAGGATGTCATTTGACTTTTTAGAGCATAGACTCTAAAAAGTGCTTCATTACAATAAATCCGGAGCCGACCATGACTGCTGAAATTTCCTACCTGCAGAACCTACAGCAGCCGCTGGAAGAGCTTCAGGCCCTGTTCGACGCACAGCGTGCCGCCTACGCCGCCAACCCGATGCCACCGGCCGCGCAGCGCCAGCAATGGCTCAAGGCACTAAAGGATTTATTGAACAATGAACGCCAGGCCCTGATCGATGCGATCAGCCAGGACTTCAGCCATCGCAGCGCCGATGAAACCCTGCTCGCCGAACTGATGCCCAGCCTGCACGGCATCCATTACGCCAGCAAACACCTCAAGGGCTGGATGCGCGCCTCGCGACGCAAGGTGGGCGCCGCCTTCCAGCCGGCTTCGGCCAAAGTGGTTTACCAACCGCTGGGCGTGGTCGGGGTCATCGTGCCGTGGAACTATCCGCTGTACCTGGCCATCGGTCCGTTGGTCGGCGCGCTGTCGGCGGGCAATCGGGTAATGCTCAAACTCAGTGAGTCGACCCCCGCGACCGGCTTGCTGATGAAGCAACTGCTGGCGCGAATCTTCCCCGAAGACCTGGTTTGCGTGGTCCTGGGCGAGGCGGATATGGGCGTGGCGTTTTCACGCCTGCCGTTTGATCACCTGCTGTTCACCGGCGCCACCAGCATTGGCAAACACGTGATGCGCGCCGCTGCGGAAAACCTGACCCCGGTGACCCTGGAACTGGGCGGCAAGTCCCCGGCCATTGTTTCTCACGACGTGCCGCTCAAGGACGCCGCCGAGCGCATCGCCTTCGGCAAGACCCTGAATGCCGGCCAGACCTGCGTGGCCCCTGACTATGTGCTGGTGCCGGAGGATCGCGTCGGAAGTTTCGTCGAAGCCTATCGCACAGCCGTCCGCGGGTTCTATCCGACACTGGCCGACAACCCGGACTACACCGCGATCATCAATGAGCGACAACTGGCGCGTCTCAACGGTTACGTCAGCGACGCCACCAGCAAGGGTGCGCTGCTGATGCCGCTGTTCGACCAGGGCCAGGGCCGCCGCATGGGCCATAGCCTGCTGCTCAACGTCACGGACGAGATGACGGTGATGCAGGACGAAATCTTCGGGCCGCTGCTGCCGATCGTGCCGTATAAGGATCTGGACCAGGCATTTGCCTACATCAACCAGCGCCCTCGCCCACTGGCGCTGTATTACTTCGGCTACGACAAGCGCGAACAACAGCGCGTGCTGCACGAAACCCATTCCGGCGGCGTGTGCCTGAACGACACCCTGCTGCACGTCGCCCAGGACGACATGCCGTTTGGCGGCATCGGTGCCTCGGGCATGGGCCACTACCACGGCCATGAAGGCTTCCTGACCTTCAGCAAGGCCAAAGGCGTGTTGATCAAACAACGGTTCAACGCCGCGAAGTTGATCTACCCGCCGTACGGCAAGTCGATTCAGAAGCTGATCCAGAAGCTGTTCATCCGCTAACGATCATCACCGTCGGGTAATAACAATAATGATCCCCAGCCTGTCCGATACACCCGCGCTGTCACGGCGCGGGCTGCTTAAATTCAGCCTCGGCGCCACAGCCTTCCTTGCCACCGCCGGGCTCGGAGCCAGCCTCAGCGGTTGCTCGTCGAGCGTTCCGGCCAATGGTTTTGTCACGTTGCGCAGCGGCGACCTGCTGTTCTTGCGGGCATTGATTCCGGTCATGCTCGAGGGTGCCGCGATCACCGAACGGATGCCCGAGGCTGTCGAGGGCACACTGAAAAGCCTGGACTACAACCTCGCCCACCTGTCGCCGGAGATGCTCAAGCTGACCCAGCAACTGTTCGATGTGCTGGGCATGGCCGTGACCCGCGGACCGCTGACCGGGATCTGGGGCAGCTGGGAAAATGCCAGCGCCGATGATATCCGGCAGTTTCTGAACCGCTGGGAAAACAGCTCGTTGAGCCTGTTGCGCATGGGCCACAGTTCCTTGCTGCAACTGGTGATGATGGCCTGGTACGGCCGCAAGGAATCGTGGGCGCATTGCGGGTATCCCGGGCCGCCTACGGTCTGAAATCGAGTCGCCCCTATCGCGAGCAGGCTCGCTCCCACACTTGACCCTGTACCTCAATAATAAAAAGAGAACCCGAAGATGCCCGTACCCGATCCGTTCCGCGAAGGCATGGCCCGAGGCTGGAAAACCTACAACGGCTCGCAACTGACCCAGGACCTGACACTCGAAGCGGACGTGGCGATCATCGGCAGCGGTGCCGGCGGCGGCACCACCGCCGAAATCCTCAGTGCCGCCGGCTACAAGGTGCTGCTGATCGAGGAAGGCCCGCTCAAGACCAGCAGCGACTTCAAGCTGCTGGAAGACCAGGCCTACGCCAGCCTTTACCAGGAAGGCATCGGCCGCATGAGCAAGGACGGCGCGATCACCATCCTCCAGGGCCGGGCAGTGGGCGGTACCACGCTGATCAACTGGACTTCCAGTTTCCGCACTCCGGAGCCGACCCTGGAACACTGGGCCAAAGAGCACAACGTCAAGGGCCACAGCCCGGCGGAAATGGCGCCGTGGTTCGAGAAAATGGAGCAACGCCTGGGCGTCGCGCCGTGGATGGTGCCACCCAACGCCAACAACGATGTGATCCGCAAGGGCTGCGAAGCACTGAATTACTCATGGCACGTCATCCCGCGCAACGTTCGCGGCTGCTGGAACCTCGGCTACTGCGGCATGGGCTGCCCGACCAACGCCAAGCAATCGATGATGGTCACCACCATTCCAGCAACCCTGGAAAAAGGCGGCGAGCTGCTTTACCTGGCCCGCGCCGAAAAACTCAACATCAGCGGCGACAAGGTCCTCGGCCTGCAATGTTCGGCGATGGATGAACGCTGCGTCGCACCGACCGGACGCACCATCACGGTCAAGGCGCGGCATTTCGTGCTGGCCGGTGGCGGCATCAACAGCCCGGCCCTGCTGATGCGTTCCGGAGCACCCGATCCGCACAAGCGCCTGGGCAAACGCACATTCCTGCACCCGGTGAACATGTCCGCTGCGTTGTTCGACGAAGTGGTCAACCCTTTCTACGGCGCGCCGCAGTCGATCTATTCCGACCATTTCCAGTGGCAGGACGGCACCACGGGCAAGATGTCCTACAAACTGGAAGTCCCGCCCCTGCATCCGGCACTGGCCACGACACTGCTCGGTGGTTTCGGCCAGGAAAACTCGCAGCACATGGCCAATCTGGCCCATACCCACGCCATGCTGGCGTTGCTGCGGGACGGTTTTCACCCGGACAGCCCCGGTGGCAGCGTCGAATTGCGCAGCGATGACACGCCGGTGCTGGATTACCAGCTATCACCCTACGCCTGGGATGGATTGCGTCGGGCGTTCCATACCATGGCCGAGATCCAGTTTGCCGGTGGCGCCAAGGCCGTGATGCCGATGCACGCCGACGCCCGCTACGTGAAGACCCTCGCCGAAGCGCGCACGCTGATCGACAGCCTGAGCCTGGAGTTGTATCGCACACGCCTGGGCAGTGCCCATGTGATGGGCGGTTGCGCCATGGGAGAAGACCCGACAATCGCGGTGACCGACAGCCTCGGCCGACATCACCAACTGGGCAATCTGTCGATTCACGACGGCTCGCTGTTCCCCACCAGCATTGGCGCCAATCCGCAGTTGTCGGTCTACGGACTGACGGCACAACTGGCGACTTCCCTGGCCGAACGTTTAAAAAATCCATGAAAATGACGAATATTCCCATCGTCTATAGTGCTTTCTTACCCAACAGGCGACTTGGCCGACCGGGAAGGCTGCGATACCATCCGACTCCCCAACGGATTCCCGCCAGGACGACGCGATGAACCGAGTGTTGTACCCAGGTACCTTCGACCCTATTACCAAGGGCCATGGCGATCTGGTCGAACGCGCCTCGCGCCTGTTCGATCACGTGATCATCGCCGTCGCCGCGAGCCCGAAGAAAAACCCGCTGTTTCCTCTGGAACAACGGGTAGAACTGGCGCGCGAGGTCACTAAACATCTGCCGAACGTTGAAGTCGTCGGCTTCTCGACGCTGTTGGCGCACTTCGCCAAAGAGAAGAACGCCAATGTGTTCCTGCGTGGCTTGCGTGCGGTGTCGGACTTCGAATACGAATTCCAGCTGGCCAACATGAACCGCCAGTTGGCGCCGGACGTGGAAAGCCTGTTCCTGACCCCGTCCGAGCGTTATTCGTTCATTTCCTCGACGCTGGTCCGTGAAATTGCAGCCTTGGGCGGCGATATCACCAAGTTCGTGCACCCTGTGGTGGCGGATGCACTGACCGAACGCTTCAAGAAGTAGGAGCTGGCGCAGACTGCGATCTTTTCAGCTTTCGCAGCCTGCACCTTTCTGCACTTGATCGCGCCCGCGTGCACTGCGGGCGCCAATGCGGCACAATTGTGCGCATTGGTTTATTGCGCCCGGGCTTGCCGCCCCGGCTGGAGTTAGCATGTCCCTGATCATCACCGACGATTGCATCAACTGCGACGTCTGCGAACCCGAGTGCCCGAACGCCGCCATTTCCCAAGGCGAAGAGATCTACGTGATCGACCCGAACCTGTGCACCCAGTGTGTCGGCCACTACGACGAACCGCAGTGCCAGCAGGTTTGCCCGGTGGATTGCATTCCACTGGACGAAGCTCATCCGGAGACTGAAGAGCAGTTGATGGAGAAGTACCGGAAAATTACCGGGAAGGCTTAAGCCATTCGGCGCCTGTCAGGACGCCTTCGCGAGCTAGCCCGCTCCCACAGGGGTTTTGTGAACGACGCAGATCCAGTGTGGGAGCGGGCTTGCTCGCGAAGGCGTCATCAGCCTCACTGAAAATCTAACTGACGTATCAGCTCTGACAACGCGGGCAAAACACGCTGGCGCGCTGCCCGAGCTTCACTTCCCGCAAGCCCGTGCCACAGACCTTGCAATGTTCACCGCCACGGCCGTACACGAACAGTTCCTGCTGGAAATAACCAGGCTGACCATCACCGCCGATAAAGTCCCGCAACGTTGTACCGCCGCGTTCGATGGCGGCGGCCAGGATGCGCTTGATCTCGATGGCCAGCTTCAAGTAACGCGCACGGGAAATGCTCTTGGCTTCGCGGCGCGGATCGATCCCGGCGGCGAACAACGCTTCAGTCGCGTAGATATTGCCCACGCCCACCACCACCGCGTTGTCCATGATGAACGGCTTGACCGCCATCGAACGTCCGCGGGACTGCTGGAACAGACGCTCACCGTCGAACAGGTCGGTCAGTGGCTCAGGGCCCAGGCGGATCAGCAATTCGTGATTGAACGGGTCGAGGCTCCAGAGCATTGCGCCGAAGCGTCGCGGGTCGGTGTAACGCAGGGCCAGGCCCGACTCCAGTTCGATGTCCACATGCTCATGCTTGACCGCCGGCAGCCCGGCTTCCACCAGCCGCAAATTGCCTGACATACCCAAATGGCTGATCAAGGTGCCGACTTCGGCATTGATCAGCAGGTACTTGGCGCGTCGTTCCACCAGCACGATGCGCTGCCCGGACAACCGCACATCGAGGTCTTCGGGAATTGGCCAGCGTAAGCGCCGGTCACGCACGATCACCCGGCTGACACGCTGACCCTCCAGGTACGGCGCGATGCCGCGACGGGTGGTTTCGACTTCTGGCAATTCAGGCATGGTGCTCTCGGCTCAGGCGCATGGCCTGGAAGGTTCCGACACTCAGCGATGAGTGCCGAGGTCGCGGATCGTCTGCTTGAGGGTCTCGAAGTCGTAGTCCGAGAGGCCGACATAATCGAGCACCAGCGGCGCGATGCTGTTCCACTCGTGATCTTCGGTCTGATTGCCCAGCACCCGGTACGATGCGCAAATGTGCTCGGCCATCTTCAGGATCGCCAACAGGTTCTTCAACGAACTGTTGCGCGAAGATTCATCGCTGAAGATCGCCAGGGCATTGTGGTGATTGGCGATCGCCGCGCTCACGTGTTCCGGCAGGCGCCAGGACTTGGCCGTGTAATACCCGACCACCGAGTGATTGGTATTGAACACCTGGTTCTCCGTGTCCACCACCCGGCATTCGGCGCTGGCGTTGGCATAGGCCTGCTCCAGAACGCCCATGTAGTCGGGGAAGCGCTGGAGCATCAAGGGCACGCCGCAATCGTGGAACAGGCCCAGGGCATAGGCTTCATCGCCGTTCTCTATGCCGATGCGCTTGGCCAGGGTCAGGCAGGTCATGGCCACGTCCTGAGCGGTGTCCCAGAAACGGTTCAGGGTGACAATGGTGTCGTCATTCATCTCGCCCTTGATCGACTGCGCATTGATCAGGTTGATGACCGAACGGCTGCCCAGCAGATTCACCGCGCGCTGGATCGAAGCAATCTTGTTGCTCAGCCCGTAATACGGCGAATTGACGATCTTCAGCAGGGACCCGGAAAGTCCCGGATCCTGGGAGATCAGTTTGGCAATGACTTCCAGGTCCGGATCGGGCATGTATTGCTCCATCTGCAAATCCACCATGATTTGCGGCTGGGCCGGTACGCTGATGCCCTGCAGGGCTTGTTGGATCTGTTCGGAAGTCAGCTCTTGGGACATTTGTGCACACTCTGGGTCAGACGGTGATTCTAACCTTTATGAAGTTGGATCCGACATACCAAATCGCAAGACAACCCTCGCCACATGTCCACTTGCAGGCCAATCCTGGGGCTCAACACGCTATACTCCCGCTCTTTTTTCCGGAGCGACGACATGTCCCTGCCTAGCCTGCGCCTCAAAGCCAACGCCGACCGTCGTCTGCGCAACGGTCACTTGTGGGTCTACAGCAACGAAATCGATGTAGCCGCAACGCCTTTGCACGGTTTCAAGGCCGGCGACCAGGCGATCCTCGAAGCCGCCGGCGGCAAGCCGCTGGGCATCGTTGCCATGAGCCCGAACAACCTGATCTGCGCCCGTGTGCTGTCGCGCGACATCAAGTTGCCGCTGGACAAGTCGCTGCTGGTGCACCGCCTGAACGTGGCCCTGTCCCTGCGCGATCGTCTGTTCGACAAGCCGTTCTACCGCCTGGTCTACGGTGATTCCGACCTGCTGCCAGGCCTGGTGGTCGACCGTTTCGGCGACATCCTGGTGGTACAGATCGCCTCGGCGACCATGGAAGCCCATAAAGACGACGTGATTGCAGCGCTGACCCAAGTGCTCAAGCCGAGCGGCATCCTGTTCAAGAACGACTCCGCTGCCCGTGACGCCGAAGGCCTCACCCGCTACGTAGAAACCGTATTCGGCCTGGTGCCGGAGTGGGTTGCCCTCGAAGAGAACGGCGTGAAATTCGAAGCCCCGGTCATCCAGGGTCAGAAAACCGGCTGGTTCTACGACCACCGCATGAACCGCGCACGCCTGGCGCCGTACGCCAAAGGCAAACGCGTGCTCGACCTCTACAGCTACATCGGCGGCTGGGGCGTGCAGGCTGCCGCGTTCGGCGCCAGTGAAGTGTTCTGCGTCGACGCTTCGGCCTTCGCCCTCGACGGTGTCGAGCGCAACGCCGCGCTGAACGGCTTCGCCGAGAAAATGACCTGCATCGAAGGCGACGTGTTCGAAGCCCTCAAAGAGCTGAAAGCCAGCGAGGAACGCTTCGACGTGATCGTGGCCGACCCGCCGGCGTTCATCAAGCGCAAGAAAGACATGAAGAACGGCGAAGGCGCCTACCGCCGCCTGAACGAACAAGCCATGCGCCTGCTCACCAAGGACGGCATCCTGGTCAGCGCATCGTGCTCGATGCACCTGCCGGAAGACGACCTGCAGAACATTCTGCTGACCAGCGCCCGTCACCTGGACCGCAACATTCAGATACTGGAACGTGGTGGTCAAGGTCCGGATCATCCAGTGCACCCGGCCATTGCCGAGACGCGGTACATCAAGAGCATTACTTGCCGGTTGTTGCCTAACAGCTAACCAAAACCTGCGTGCAGGAGCGAGTCAGCTCGCTCCTACAACAGTTTCAGAAAAGTCCCGCGCCACCTGCATTGACTTGCAACCGCATCAAATCAACTCTCGTCTCCCCCTTCACGGACCGAGCGCGTTGATTGATGACCAACACCCTGCATGCCAAAGAAAAGTCGTCGTTCATCCTGCTGCTGATGGCCATGACGCTGCTCGCCGTTTTCCCTCTCGACGTGGTCCTTCCCTCCTTCCCCGCCCTTTCCGACCACTTTCGTACCACACCTTCCGATATCGCCCTGTCCGTCAGCATCTTTGCCATCGGCCTGGCGTGCTCACTGCTGCTGATCGGGCCGTTGTCCGACATGTTCGGCCGCAAAAAGCTGTTACTGGGGGGGATGGCACTTGCCGCGGTGGGAGCAACAGGTTGCCTGTTCGCCACCGATTTCACCTGGTTTTTGGGCTTTCGAGTGGTTCAGGCAGTGGGCTGCGGATCGTTTGCCTTGTCTCAGGCATTGATCCAGGATCTATTCAGCGGCCGCGAGCTGGAACGACTGCGCATCTGGACGACGACCGCCGGCGGGATTTTCATCTCCAGTTCTCCGCTGATGGGTACATGGTTGCAGTTGCATCTGGATTGGCAGGGCAGCTTTTATGTATTCATCACCCTGGCAGTCATTGTCTGGCTGAGATCGTGGTTCCTGCTAAAAGAAAGCCGAAGTAGCGAGCGGCAGTCCCGGCGATTTTTCGGCGCGTACTGGATGCTCCTTTCCGACATCCGATTTACCGGCTACTGGCTGATCTCTGCCCTCGCCTTCGCCTGCCATTTTTCGTTCATCGTCATTTCGCCGATCATTTTCATGGAACACCTGGACCTTTCGGCCTATCAGTTCGCCTGGGCGCTGTTGCTGTATGGCTCGGCTTATGTAATCGGCGGGGTTGTTGCGAGCATCCTGCATCGCCATCTGGAAGGCTCCACGCAAATCATCACAGGCCTGGGCCTGATCGCCCTGTCGGGGCTGGTGATGCTCTGGCTGAACCTGCAATTCGGCCTGTCCGCCGCAACGGTGCTGATCCCCATGCTGATCTGCACTGCCGGCACCACCATTTCCCGGCCCATCGCCAACTCCAGGGCAATGGGCCTCTACCCGCAACATGCCGGTACCGCGACTTCTGCCGGCAGTCTGTTTATTTTCATGTGTGGCGGCCTGATCAGTGCCGTGATCAACATGGCCAGTGACCACCTGATTACTGCCCTTGCAGTGTGCTTTTTGATTCTGAGTGCCATGGGGGCAGGGCTGAACACTGTGATCAATCAGCGCCACCCCATCCGCGAGGCATGACGCCGAGAGTTTGCCCACACGTCATGTGAACGCTCTCTCCATGCTTGCGAGCATTCCCTCCAGCCGCCAGCCGTGTAGAATCGCGAACATTCATCGCCAGTCATCCCCGGCGGGTTTATGAGCTCAAGCTGAAGCGCGCGGCGATCCCGCAAAGTTATCGGCAACTTCCGGACACGCGGCCATTTCTGAGTGTTCCAGACGTCAATAGAAGCTCACTTCCCTTTTGATACCTGATTAGCCGCCCGGAGTGCTTCATGCCTGATTACCGCTCGAAAACATCCACCCACGGCCGCAACATGGCCGGTGCCCGCGCACTGTGGCGCGCCACGGGGATGAAAGATGACGACTTCAAGAAGCCGATCATCGCCATTGCCAACTCGTTCACCCAGTTCGTACCGGGTCACGTACACCTCAAGGACCTGGGCCAACTGGTCGCCCGCGAGATCGAACGCGCTGGTGGCGTGGCGAAGGAATTCAACACCATCGCTGTCGATGACGGCATCGCCATGGGCCACGACGGCATGCTCTATTCGCTGCCGAGCCGCGAGATCATCGCCGACTCCGTCGAGTACATGGTCAACGCCCACTGCGCCGACGCGATCGTCTGCATCTCCAACTGCGACAAGATCACCCCCGGCATGTTGATGGCGTCCCTGCGCCTGAACATCCCGGTGATCTTCGTCTCCGGCGGCCCGATGGAAGCCGGCAAGACCAAACTTGCCTCCCACGGCCTCGACCTGGTCGACGCCATGGTGATCGCCGCCGACTCCAGCGCTTCTGACGAGAAAGTCGCCGAGTACGAGCGCAGCGCCTGCCCGACCTGCGGTTCGTGCTCCGGCATGTTCACCGCCAACTCGATGAACTGCCTGGTCGAAGCCCTGGGCCTGGCATTGCCGGGCAACGGTTCGACCCTGGCCACCCACAGCGACCGCGAGCAGCTGTTCCTGCAGGCCGGCCGCACCATCGTCGAGCTGTGCAAGCGTTACTACGGCGAGAACGACGAGTCGGTACTGCCGCGCAACATCGCCAACTTCCAGGCGTTCGAAAACGCCATGACCCTGGACATCGCCATGGGCGGTTCCACCAACACCATCCTGCACTTGCTGGCCGCCGCCCAGGAAGCCGAGATCGATTTCGACCTGCGCGACATCGACCGTCTGTCCCGTCACGTGCCGCAACTGTGCAAGGTCGCGCCGAACATCCAGAAGTACCACATGGAAGACGTGCACCGTGCCGGCGGGATTTTCAGTATCCTCGGTTCGCTGGCCCGTGGCGGCTTGCTGCATACCCAGCTGCCGACCGTGCACAGCCGCAGCATGGAAGAAGCCATCGCCAAGTGGGACATCACCCAGACCACCGACGAAGCCGTGCACCACTTCTTCAAGGCCGGTCCTGCGGGCATCCCGACGCAAACAGCGTTCAGCCAGTCGACCCGTTGGGAAACCCTGGACGACGACCGTGAAAACGGCTGCATCCGCAGTGTCGAGCACGCGTACTCGCAAGAAGGCGGCCTGGCCGTTCTCTACGGCAACATCGCTCTTGACGGTTGCGTGGTGAAAACCGCTGGTGTCGACGAGTCGATCCACGTGTTCGAAGGCAACGCCAAGATCTTCGAAAGCCAGGACAGCGCCGTGCGCGGCATCCTTGCTGACGAAGTGAAAGAAGGCGACATCGTCATCATTCGCTACGAAGGCCCGAAAGGCGGCCCGGGCATGCAGGAAATGCTCTACCCGACTTCGTACCTGAAATCCAAAGGCCTGGGCAAAGCCTGCGCCCTGCTCACCGACGGCCGTTTCTCCGGCGGCACCTCGGGCCTGTCCATCGGCCATGCTTCGCCTGAAGCCGCTGCCGGCGGCGCAATCGGCCTGGTGCAGAACGGCGACAAAGTGCTGATCGACATTCCGAACCGCTCGATCAACCTGTTGGTCAGCGATGAAGAACTGGCTGCACGCCGGGTTGAGCAGGACAAGAAAGGCTGGAAGCCGGTGGAAGTGCGTCCGCGCAAAGTGACCACTGCGCTGAAAGCCTATGCCCTGCTGGCCACCAGTGCCGACAAGGGTGCTGTGCGTAACAAGGCGATGCTCGACGGGCTCTGAGTTTTAACCGTCGAACATGAAAATGCCCCGCCAAGTGCGGGGCATTTTTATTATCAACTCGGTCAACTGTGGGAGCGGTGTCGTCTTACTGGATATCTTCCGGCTTGACGATCACCCAGTTCTTGTCAGCCGTCACCGTCAACCCTTCCTTGGCCTGGGCCGCGGCGTTCTTGGCCATCATGCCCTGGATCTGGGTCATGTACTTGTCCTTGCGGTTGATCCACAGGTGGATGCCGCCCTTGGCCACGTCAACACTGTGGAACAGCATGTAGCCGTCACTGGTCGGGGTATCGCCGCCGACCAGTACCGGTTTTTTCCATTCATCGATGTAGGTCAGGATTGCCGCGTGCTTGCCGGCCATCCAGGTTGCCGGGGTCCACAGGTACGGGGTCAGTTCGAGGCCGAGGTTGGCCTTCTCGTCATACTTGCCGGCGGTGACCTGCTTGCGCGCGGTAGTCAGCTCGCCAGTTTTCGGGTCCTTGAGCAGCAGTGACACACCGATCACGTTCTGCGGTTTGACGTTGTAGCCGTACTTCGGATCGGACGCGACCATGCGCACCAGTTCCTCGGAGGCAGCGGTCATCACGTAGACCTCGATGCCGTTCTCCATCAGCTTGTTGTAGAGCTCTTGCTGGCCAGTGAAGATCTTCGGCGGGTTGACGTCGAGTTTCTTGACCACGTCGCCTTCGTAATAGGTGGCCGGCACCGGTTTGCCCGACGCCATCATCTCGTCGACGTAACCCTTGAGCTCCTTGAGCGTAAAGCCGGAGAACACCTGGGCGACCCATGGATAGCAAACCATGTCGTCGACTTCACAGAGGCGGTAGTAGTAGCTGAACAGGCTTTCCTTGTGGTCGGCGGTGTCCTTGAACGGCATCAGTTTCAGGGAGGGATCGAGCTTGTCGCGGGTGATCAGGCCCTTGTTCTCCATGAACGGCAGCAACGACTCTTCGAGGTCGTAGCGGTAACTGGTGTTGTCCATGTCGAACACCGCGTAGTTACCCTTGTTGGCGTTGGCGGCGATCATCGCCTCCAGCGCCTTGGCCTGATCGGCGGGCCAGTGTTTCAGATCCGTTGCAAGCACCTGGCCGGCAAGGCCCAGGCAAAGTGCTGCAGCCAGCAATTTCGGTGCGAACTTCATTGGCATGCTTCCCTTATAAAAAGACCCTGAATAAAGGAGATCGACGCTAACAAATAAGTGTGACAGTCCCCGTCTGTCAGCGACCGCCTGCGTCCCTTTCGCGCCAGCTGCATTTCTGACAGCGACATCGGCTTATTCCAAAAACGACGGAAACCATGCGTTTTTGATATTAATTCATTAGTTTTCAAGCTGTTAGGCTTGCCGGTTCGCAGCTGTCCTGGAAGGCAGTTGGCAAAAGTCTAATGGGAGTTCCAATGAATCTGCCGCTGATTCTCAATCTGCTGGTGTTCCTCGCCCTGCTCCTTGGCTTGGCGCAAACCCGCCACACCACCTGGAGCCTGGCGAAAAAAGTCCTGCTCGCACTGGTGCTGGGCGTGGCGTTCGGCGTGGCCTTGCACACCGTTTACGGTGCCGGCAACCCGGTCCTCAAAACCTCGATCGGATGGTTCGATCTGGTGGGCAACGGTTATGTGCAACTGCTGCAAATGATCGTGATCCCGCTGGTGTTCGCCTCGATCCTCAGCGCCGTGGCCCGCCTGCACAACGCCTCATCGCTGGGCAAGATCAGCTTCCTGACCATCGGCACGCTGCTGTTCACCACGGCCATCGCGGCCTTGATCGGCATCGGTCTGACCAACCTGTTCGGCCTGAGCGCCGAAGGCCTGGTGGCCGGTACCCAGGAAATGGCGCGCCTGCAAACCATCCAGACCGACTACGCCGGCAAGGTCGCCGACCTGAATGTGCCGCAGCTGTTGCTGTCGTTCATTCCGCAAAACCCGTTCGCCGATCTGGCGCGGGCCAAGCCGACGTCGATCATCAGCGTGGTGATCTTCGCCGCGTTCCTCGGTGTCGCGGCCCTGCAATTGCTCAAGGATGATGTCGAGAAAGGTCAGAAAGTGATCAACGCCATCGACACCCTGCAAGCCTGGGTGATGCGCCTGGTGCGCCTGGTGATGAAGCTGACCCCGTACGGTGTTCTGGCGCTGATGACCAAAGTGGTCGCCGGTTCGAACCTGCAAGACATCATCAAGCTCGGCAGTTTCGTGGTGGTGTCCTACATCGGCCTGGGCCTGATGTTCGTGGTACATGGCGTGCTGGTGTCGGCCGCCGGGATCAATCCGCTACGCTTCTTCCGCAAGATCTGGCCGGTGCTGACGTTTGCCTTCACCAGCCGTTCGAGCGCTGCGACGATTCCATTGAGCATCGAAGCGCAGACCAGTCGCCTGGGTATCCCGCAGTCCATCGCCAGTTTCGCCGCTTCGTTTGGCGCAACCATTGGCCAGAATGGTTGCGCCGGCCTGTACCCGGCGATGTTGGCGGTGATGGTGGCGCCGACCGTGGGCATCAACCCGCTGGACCCACTGTGGATCGCGACGCTGGTGGCGATTGTCACGCTGAGTTCGGCCGGTGTGGCCGGGGTTGGCGGCGGTGCGACCTTTGCGGCGTTGATCGTGTTGCCGGCGATGGGCTTGCCAGTGTCACTGGTGGCGTTGCTGATTTCGGTCGAGCCGCTGATTGATATGGGGCGTACGGCGTTGAACGTCAGTGGCTCGATGACGGCGGGGGCGATTACCAGTCAGGTGATGCAGCAGACTGATAAAGAATTGCTGGATGCGGATGAGCATTCGGAGTTGGCTCACGCGTAGGAGCTGCCGCAGGCTGCGATCTTTTCATGGCAAAGAAAGATCAAAAGATCGCAGGCTTCGCCAGCTCCTACAGTGAATGCGCTGATCCTGTAGGAGCTGCCGCTGGCTGCGATCTTTAGGCTTTTTCCCAGACTTCGAAGTTGTACGCCGGTTTGTCGCCTTCGGCCGGGTTCGGCACATTCGACACCAGTTTCCACTGGTTCAAATCAAACTCCGGAAACCACGCATCCCCTTCCGGGCTCAGCGCCACGCGGGTCAGGTACAACCGATCAGCCTGCGCCAACCCTTGCGCATACAACTGCGCCCCGCCAATCAGCATCAGCTCATCAACGCCCTGTTCCTTCGCCCATGCTTCGGCGCGAACCACAGCGGCTTCGAGCGACGGATAAACCTCCGCGCCTTCCAGCACCAGATCCGCCTGACGGCTGACCACGATGTTCAAACGGCCCGGCAACGGGCGACCGAGGGAATCCCAGGTCTTGCGACCCATGATGATCGGCTTTCCGAGCGTCGTGGCCTTGAAGTATTTGAAGTCCCCCGGCAAGTGCCAGGGCATGCTGTTGTCGACGCCGATCACACGGTTTTCACCGAGGGCTGCGATCAGGCTGAGGGGGAGTGATTTAGTCATGCCGGCGAGGATACCAGAGCCTCGCTTTCGCCGATAAGCGCCACAGCGGTTATGCTCACTGCTCAATTAAGCGACGGGATGCCGCGTGACTGAACTCAATACCCTCTGGCTGACAGAAACCATCCGCCTGCGCGAAGAGTACGCCGGCCCTCTGGAAGACCTTGAAGCCAACCGACTGGCCCGCAGCACCGGCGGCGATTTACCGTTGCGCATTCAACGCCGGGCCCTGTGGCTGGCTGAACGCGATGGCCTGGTTACGGCCCTCAAACACTGGCTGCAAGGCGCGCGACTGGCGCTGATCGTCATGGCGGTGCTGGCGGTGATCAGCGGGGCCGGCCTGGCCTTTGCCGCCATGGGCGACGGCCTGCACCCGGTGAATGTGTTCTGGGCCTTGGGCAGCTTGCTCGGACTCAATCTGATCCTGCTGCTGAGCTGGGCCTTGGGCCTGGTGTTTGCCGGTGAACACGGCGCCAGCCTCGGACGCCTGTGGCTGTGGCTAAGCGAAAAACTCGCCCGGGACGCCAAAGCCGCACAACTGGCGCCGGCTCTGCTGCTGTTGCTGCAACGGCAGAAACTCAACCGCTGGGCAATCGGTGTGCTGGTCAACAGCTTGTGGTTGCTGGCGATGCTCAGCGCGCTGGTGATCCTGCTGGCGTTGATGGCGACCCGGCGCTACGGCTTCGTCTGGGAAACCACCATCCTCGGCGCCGATACTTTTATTGCCGTGACCCAGGCCCTCGGCGCGCTGCCGGCCCTGCTCGGCTTCAGCGTGCCCACCGAGGAGATGATCCGCGCCAGTGGCGACGCCGCCCTCAACATCGAAAGCGCCCGCCAGGCCTGGGCCGCGTGGCTGGTGGGCGTTCTGCTGGTCTACGGCGTTTTGCCGCGCCTGCTGCTCGCGCTGTTTTGCCTGTGGCGCTGGAAATCCGGGCAGGCGGCGCTGCGCCTGGATTTGAACCTGCCTGGTTACGCACAACTGCGCGAACGCTTGATGCCCACCAGTGAGCGCCTCGGCGTCAGCGATGCGGCACCGGCCCAACTGCATCGCGTGGAAAGCGGCGTCAGTGAACAACAAAGTGATGGTGCTCTATTGGTCGCCATCGAACTGGACGACGACCGCCCGTGGCCACCGCAATTGCCGAAAACCGTCAGCAACGCCGGCATCCTCGACAGCCGCGAATCGAGACACAAACTCCTCGAACAACTGAGTCGCTTTCCCCCCGCGCGCCTGGCCATTGCGTGCGATCCACGGCGTTCGCCGGATCGCGGCAGCCTGGCCTTGATTGCCGAACTGGCGCGCAGTGCCAGCGCCACCCGCGTGTGGTTGTTGCAGGCACCACCCGGAGAAGTACTGGACGCTGAACGCCTGGGCGACTGGCACGTGGCGCTGCAACAGCTTGAGCTGCCGTTTGCCGATTGTGCACCGATGAACTGGCTGGAGACGGGTCATGACTGATACCTGGAAGCAGCCGCTGAAACTCGCCGTGGTCGGCCACACCAACGTCGGCAAAACCTCGTTGCTGCGTACCCTGACCCGCGACGTCGGCTTCGGTGAAGTGTCCCATCGCCCCAGCACCACGCGGCACGTCGAAGGTGCACGGTTGTCGGTGGACGGCGAGCCCTTGCTCGACCTCTACGACACTCCCGGTCTGGAAGACGCCATCGCCCTGCTCGACTACCTCGAACGCCTGGAGCGGCCTGGCGAACGCCTCGACGGCCCGGCGCGGCTGGCTCGTTTCCTCGATGGCAGCGAAGCCCGGCAACGCTTCGAACAGGAAGCCAAGGTGCTGCGCCAGTTGCTGGCGTCGGACGCCGGGCTCTATGTGATCGACGCCCGGGAGCCGGTGTTGGCCAAGTATCGCGACGAACTGGAAGTGCTGGCCAGTTGTGGCAAACCCTTGCTGCCGGTGCTGAACTTCGTCAGCAGCGCCAACCACCGCGAGCCGGCATGGCGTGAAGCACTGGCGCGGCTTGGCTTGCATGCCTTGGTGCGCTTTGACAGCGTCGCGCCGCCGGAGGATGGCGAGCGTCGACTCTATGAAAGTCTCGCCCTGTTGCTGGAATCCGCCCGGCCGCAGCTCGAACGCCTGATCGCCGATCAGCAAGCCCAGCGTCTGGCTCGCCAGCAAAGTGCGGCGCGGTTGATTGCCGAATTATTGATCGATTGCGCGGCCTGCCGACGCGGTGTGGTCAGTGAGGCCGAGCAGGAACAACAGGCGATCAGCGAACTACGCAAAGCCGTACGCCAGCGCGAGCAGCGTTGCGTCGAGGCCCTGCTCAAGCTCTACGCCTTCCGCCCACAGGATGCCGCCGCCAGTGATTTGCCGCTGCTCGACGGCCGTTGGGGCGACGACTTGTTCAATCCGGAAACCCTGAAACAATTGGGCGTGCGAGTCGGTGGCGGAATCGCAGCCGGCGCGGCCGCCGGGGCCGGGGTTGATCTGCTGGTGGGTGGCATCACCCTGGGCGCGGCGGCACTCGCCGGGGCCATCGCTGGCGGCGCCCTGCAAACCGCGCGCAGTTACGGCAGCCGTTTGCTCGGTAAAATCAAGGGCCAGCGTGAATTGACGGTGGATGACAACGTGCTGCGCCTGTTGGCCTTGCGCCAACGGCAATTGCTGCAAGCGCTCAATGCCCGGGGGCATGCGGCGATGGACAGCATCCAAGTGGCCACCCCCCAGGACAAGAGCTGGCGCGAAGGCAAGCTGCCCGAAGCGTTGAACAAGGCCCGGGCGCACCCGCAGTGGTCGTCGCTCAACCCTCATCCAAAATTGAATCAGGCGGAGCGGCAGGAACAGATTGAGGTTTTGGCGCAGCGACTTTAATGCGCTTTATCGTCAACGCCATTTGAATTTCAGGTATGTAGTGCTCAGCAACGAAACCAGTTTCTGGTCCACCGCATCCTGATCACCGTCGTTATCCATGTCGAAATGGATCAACCAATCCAGTTCGCCGTCATTGTTGGTGTCGTAGGCCGAAGCGGTGTAGGCGATGGTTTCATCCTGCGGTTTACCGACGCCGTCATGAAAGTGCAGGCGTACGGTGTCTGGCGAACCATCCTTGGCAAAGTCTTCGACGAATATCTTCAGATAGCGTGCCCAGATGTTCCCGCAATTGAACCAGTTGAGCCGTAAAAAGGCGTCCGCAAACGACTTGAGCAAACGCTCGTCCTTGGTGTTTTCCTTGCCGTCGTTGTTTACATCGCCAGCCTGGAAATCGACCTTGCCATCGGCGGTGATATCCAGCGCGTAAGCCTTGTGGATGAGCTTGTCTTCGCCGCCGTGGGTTTCCTCGAAAAAATGCAGGAGTACGGTATCGGCCCGGCCGTTCGCGCTCCGGTCCTGCGCGGTGACTTTCAAATAACGCATAGGGATAGCTCTCTTCAATTTGGGGCCGATCAAGCTATCCCGTCTCGCTGAATCACTCTGCGCGAATGGTCTCCTTTTCCCGTAGGGAGTTTCATCTGCACTGGTCGTTTAAGCCGCCTGAGGCAAAAGGGCCAAAGCCTTGCGCTTCAGAATGTCGAGATCCAGAAGCGGTACGTTCGTCTCCTTGGCCAGCTCATCCCACTGGCGCATGCGCAAACTCACCGCGCACAACGGGTCTTTTTCGAACGCCTGCGCCTCGGCCTCCGTCATCACCCCGCCCTGGTACTGCAGGGTTCGGCGACTGGCTTCACTCAGACGCTCGTAGTACCCCGGCTCTTTCAGCGTCAGATAACGCTTGGCCTGCACGTGGTATTCGACCAGACGCGCCATGCGCTCGCTGAAACCGGCGCGGCGCAGATAATCCGCACCCAGACGCTCATGACTGACCACGCCTAAGCCGCCCATGTTCTCCGCGCTTTCAGCGCAGATATGCCCGATGTCGTGAAAGAACGCCGCCAGAATCACTTCATCATCGAAGTCTTCGGCAATGGCCAGCTCAGCGGCCTGGGACATGTGCTCGATCTGCGACACCGGTTCACCGATGTAATCGCTGTCACCAAAACGCTCGTACAGACTGAATACTTCGGCGACGACTTGTTCATTGCGCGCCATCAGATTTCCCCCAACACAGCTGCGATGTTTCGTTCAGCCATCGCTGGCCCGACACTCATGCCGACACCGGTATGCATCAACGCCACGCTCAGGCCTTTTGCCGGGCGCAGAAACGAGAACGGTCCCGGTCCCCGTGAACCATAGACCCCCTGCCAGCGCTCGACCACTTGTACCTTGCAGCCCAGGGTCTGCTCGGCCAGCTCGATCATCCAGTCGTCAATCTGCTCGGCATTGAAGGGTGACGGATCGCTGCCGTAATGGTGCGAATCACCAATGATCAATTCACCATAGGGCGTCGGGCTGATCAGCAGGTGGATACCGTTTTCGTGCAGATGCGGCGCGTACCGCAGAATTTCTGCCTGTACCGCCCCGGCCTCCGGCAAGTCGGCGAAGGCGCCGTAGTGCACGCAACTCAAACCGGTGAGCAGCGCGTGTTGCAGGTTGAGGTTGATTTGCGGGCGCGCGCGAAGCATTTGCAGGCGACAGATTTGCGGCTCGAGTTCGGCGATCTGTTCGGCCAGCAGCGTCTGATAATCGTGGCCGGAGCAGACGATGATCTGCTCGGCACTGAAGCTGCCGGCGGTGCTGTGCAGGCGACCCGGCTCGATATCGCGCACCAGGGTAGAGAAGTGAAACTTGACGCCCAGGTCGCGACGCAGGAAGTCGATCAGCGCCGGAATCGCTTCGCGGGAATACAGCTGCTGATCGTCCATACCATGCAAGGCCGCGCGGTGATGGCGGAACTGACCGCCGTACAAATCGCGTAGCGCGGCGCCGCGCAGCAGGTGGACGCGGTAACCGTGTTCGACGGCGCGGCCGTCGCAGAAAGCTTCCAGCAACTGCTCTTCCGCCTCGTTGCGGGCGAACAGGTACGAGCCATTGCGCTTGAGTTGCAGGCCGGCGAGCTGCGCCCAGTCGCCCCAGATTCCGCGACTGGCGCGGGCCAGTTCCAGCATTGGTCCTGGCGGTTGGCCGGTGACCAGTGCCTGGCCGAAGTTGCGCACCGAAGCGCCAACAGGCGTTTCGCTGCGCTCGAAAACCCTGACCTTCAGACCGCGTTTGGCGGCGGCATACGCGTGGGACAAACCCAGGATGCCGGCGCCGACGATCAGCATGTCGTTGTGTTGTGTCATGGAGTCTTGTCCTGAATGTGAAACCGTCTTCGCGAGCAAGCCCGCTCCCACAGGGGAATGCGTTCCAATGTGGGAGCGGGCTTGCTCGCGAAGAGGCCCTGTCAGCCGATAAAGACCTTACTTGGCCGCCACTTTCTCTGACTTGCCGTCATAGCGCTTGCGCCATTCGGTCAGGATCTCGTCGCGGTTCTTCGAAGCCCAGGCGAAGTCGTTCTTGATCAGGCGCTGTTCGTAGTCAGCCGGCAGTTCGGTCTGCGGCTTGGCGATGCCAGGCTGGGCGAGCACGGCGAAGTTTTCCTTGTAGAGCTCCATCGCCTCTGGACTGGCGGAGAAGTCAGCCAGTTTCTTCGCCGCTTCTTCGTGGGCAGTACCCTTGATCACCGCAGTCGCTTCGATCTCCCAACCCAGGCCTTCCTTCGGCAGGATGATGTCCAGCGGTGCGCCCTGGCGTTTCAGCTGAACGGCCGGGTATTCAAAGGAAATACCGATCGGGAATTCGCCAGCCGCCGCCAGTTTGCAAGGCTTGGAACCGGAGTGAACGTACTGGCCGATGTTCTGGTGCAGGCCGTCCATGTAGGCCCAACCCTGCTTCTCGCCGAAGGTTTGCAGCCAGGCGCTGACGTCGAGGAAACCGGTGCCGGACGAGGCAGGGTTCGGCATGACGATCTTGCCTTTGTACTCAGGCTTGGTCAGGTCCTGCCAGCTCACGGGTTTGCTCAGGCCCTGCTTCTCGGCTTCGACGGTGTTGAAGCAAATGGTCGCGGCCCAGACGTCCATGCCGACCCAGGCTGGTGGGTTGGCCGCGTCGCGGTAGTTGGCGCCGATCTTGCCCAGGTCTTTCGGTGCATAGCTTTGCAGCATGCCTTGCTGATCAAGGATCGCCAGGCTGGAAGCTGCCAGGCCCCACACGGCGTCAGCCTGCGGACGGGCTTTTTCGGCCAGCAGTTTGGCAGTGATGATGCCGGTGGAATCACGCACCCATTTGATTTCGACGTCCGGGTTGGCCTTTTCGAAAGCTTCTTTGTAGGTCTTCAGTTGTTCGGCTTCGAGGGCGGTGTACACCGTCAACTCGGTTTTCGCCGCAAAGGCGTTCAGGCTGAAAGCGGTGAGGACAGCAGCGGCCAGGGCCATAGGCTTGAACATGATCTTTTCCTGTTTTTGAGTTGAGGGGTTGTGCAGATTCAATGACCGGGCGCCGTCTGCCGCCAGGCTTGGGAGCGGCGCAGCAAACCGCGCGAGGCCCAGGCCAGCAGCAGAGACACGCCCGCCGAGGTAATCAGGATCAGCGTCGACATCGCTGCCGCACCGCCGACGTTGCCGGCGTCGTCCATGTTCAGTACCGCCACCGCCGCGAGGATGGTGTCGGGGCTGTAGAGGAAGATCGCCGCCGAAACGGTGGTCATGGCCGAGACGAACAGGTAGCGCACGATGTCCAGTAGTGCCGGCAGGCAGATAGGCACGGTGACCCGCAGGTAATGGCGATACAGCGGCGCCTTGAGCGACAGCGCGGCGGCTTCGAACTCGGCGTCGAGCTGACGCAGCGCGGTGGTGGCGGTCATTTGTGCGGTGGTCAAATAGTGAGCAATGGTGCAGACGATCAGCAGGGTCATGGTCCCGTACAGCACATGCAGCGGGTTGCCAGTGAGATTGAAGAAGAAGACGTAACCCAGCCCAAGCACCAGTCCCGGTACCGCCATCGGGACGAAACTGAGCATGCGCAAGCTCAGGTTCAGGCCGCGCTGGCCCTTGGTTTTTTCCATCAGGTAGGCGCCGGTGAAAATCAGCAGGCTGCCGATCAACGCCGTGCCCAGGGCCATCTTCAGGCTGTTGCCGTAGGCCAGCCAGCCACCGCCGGCGGTTTCGTTGAACTGATAGTGGTTGAGCGACAGCGACAGGTTGTACGGCCAGAACTTCACCAAGGACGAGAACACCGCCATGCCGAACACCAGCAGCAACGCGGCGCAGATCAGCAGGACGATGACCAGGTAGCAGCTGTCGCGCAGCTTCGACGGCAAAGGCTTGAACACTTGGGCGCGACCGCTCATGGAGTCGCCATGGCGCCGACGCAACCAGGCATCGACCCCGAAACTGAAGAGCGCCGGCAGCAACAGCACCATGCCGATCAACGCCCCGCGACCAAACTGTTGCTGGCCGACCACCGCCTTGTAGGCTTCCAGCGCCAGCACTTGATAGTCGCCACCGACCACCACGGGCACGCCGAAATCGGTGATGGTCAGGGTGAACACCAGGCAGAACGCAGCGAACACAGCCTGTCGGGTCGCCGGCCAGGTGATGCTGCGGAAGGCTTTGGCCGGGCTGGCTCCCATGCTGGAGGCAGCATCGAACAGTCGCGCATCGGCCAGGGACAGGGCCGACAGCAGAATCATCAAGGCGTGTGGGAAGGTGTAGATGACTTCGCCGAGCACAATGCCCCAGAAGCCGTAGATGTTGTCCGAAAGCAGGCCACGCAACATGCCCTGGTTGCCGAACAGGTAAACCAGCGCAATCCCCGGCAGCATCGACGGAGCCATCAATGGCAACAGCGAAATACCGCGCCAGATGCCTTTGGCCGGAATCAAGGTGCGTTGCAGGGCGTAGGCAAACAGGTAGGCCAGCGGTACGACAATGGCCGCGACGCTGAGGGAAACCTTCAGGCTGTTACCGAGCAACCAATGGAAGTTCTCGCTGCTCACCAGCTCTTTCGCTGCGACCCAGCCACCACCCTGCCCGGCTTCGGCGCTGAAACCGCGCCAGAAGATCGCCAGCAACGGCATCAATACGGCAACGCCCAACAACACCAGCATGAGGACTTTGCCACCGACCACGAACAACCGGTCACCAACCTCGGCGCGGGTGGTTTGCCGAACCTGCTTGTGCGGCAGCGGCAGGGCGATGTTCGCGCTCATCAGGCAAATACCTGCAGGCTGCGCGGCGGCAAGGCGACCATGATCTGCTGGGCGCCCAGGCGCGGCATGGCTTCCGGTGCCAGTTCAGCCAGCAAGGCGTGGCCCGGCAAATGATCGAGTTCAAAGCTCATGCGGCAGCGGTTGCCGAGGAAGGTGATCTCGCGAACCTTGGCCGGGAACAGGTTTTCCTCGTGCACCAGCGGGTTGACGTTGATCGCTTCCGGACGGCAGAACAAGCGGCCCGACGCGGTCTTGGCGCTGCCATCGGCCAGACGCATGTTCATCCCGCCGACCTGGGCGTGGCTGTCGCCGCTGCGCTGGAAGGGTAGCCAATTACCCTGGCCGACGAACTCCGCAACAAACGGCGTGGCCGGGCGGTTGTAGATTTCCTGCGGCGTGGCGTACTGCTCGACCTTGCCGTTGTTCATCACGGCGATGCGGTCGGCCATCAGCATGGCCTCGTCCTGATTGTGGGTGACCATCAAGGTGGTGATGCCAAGGTTGCGTTGCAGTTGGCGCAACTCGGTACACAGATTCTCGCGCACCCGGGCATCGAGGGCCGACATCGGCTCGTCCAGCAGCAACAGCGAAGGTGCCGGGGCCAGGGCGCGAGCCAGGGCAACCCGCTGCTGCTGGCCGCCGGACAATTGACCGGGATACTTTTTCTCGCTGCCACTCAGGCCAACCAGTTCCAGCATCTGGCCGACACGACGGCGCACCTCGTCGCGACCGCTGCCGGCGAGGCCGTAGGCAATGTTCGCTTCGACGGTGAGATTGGGAAACAACGCGTAGGACTGGAACAGAATGCCGTAGTCCCGCGCCTGGGGCGCCAGGTGGGAAACGTCACGATCACCGAGGTACAACTCGCCGCTGTCCTGCTTTTCCAGACCGGCGATGCAACGCAGCAACGTGGTCTTTCCGCAACCCGACGGGCCCAGCAAGCACACCAGTTCGCCAGCCGCCACGTCGAGGGACACGTTATCCAACGCGGTGAAGGCGCCAAAACGCTTCTGTACGCCGCGCACTTTCATCGGTGCACCGGGGTTGGTCAGGGCAGTTGCAATCGAGTTGTTCATGGACGGACCTCATCTGGCAGATGGGGGCCATCCTAGAGTTGTAATGAGTCCGTCATGTGGCAGTAAGGCAAAAACTGCCGATAGTGGTATTCAAGGATTTTGGTTGGAAAAAAGATCGCAGCCTTCGGCAGCTCCTACACAGAACACATTCCCCTGTAGGAGCTGCCGAAGGCTGCGATCTTTTAATTCAAGCCGGAGCCATTTCCTGCGCCAACCCCAGAAACGCCGCCGGCAGCCGCGCGTTTTTGCGCTCCTTGAGGCAATACAGGTATTCGGGTATCTGCGGTGCGTTCTCGATGGTCAGCACTCGCAGCTGCGGATCATGGGGCACTTCCTGTCGGGCAATGATGCTGATACCGATGTTGCGCAGCACCGCTTCGCGAATCGATTCGCGGCTGCCGATCTCCAGCAGCGGGCCGAAACACACGCCAGCGCTGAGCAGCAACTCTTCGGTCAAACGACGGGTGGTCGAGCCCGGTTCGCGCATCAGCAAGGTGTGCCCGGCCAAGGCGCCGAGCGGCACGTGATCGTGAACCGCCAGCGGATGATTGCGATGCACCGCCAGCACCAGCGGATCGCTACCGAGCACCCGGCGAACCAGTCGCGCGTCGTCAAGCAACTGCGACGAGGCCGCGACATCGACCCGGTAATCCTCCAGCGCTTCAAGCACCTGTTGGGAGTTGCCGATTTCCACCGAAACCTCAACCTGCGGCAGGCGTTCGCGGAAGGTTTTCACCAGGTCGAGAATGTAATACGGCGCCGTGGCGGCTATGCGCAACGTGCCCTGGACCTGACCGCAGTTACGCAGGAAAAACTCGATGTCGGCTTCCTGCTGCATCAGCTCCTTGACCATCGGCAGCAGCCGCGCGCCCTCCTCGCTGACGCTGAGACGCCGGCCGCCACGGTAGAACAGCTCGACCGAATACTGACTTTCGAGGTTGCGGATCTGCGTCGTCACCGTCGGCTGGCTCAGGCCGAGCTTTTTGGCAGCCTGGGTAATGCTGCCCAGGCGGGCCACCATATAAAACGCCTTCAGCTCGGCACTCAGCACACCCGCCCCTCATCCTTTACTTGCGCAGCAGGCGCAAACCGTTGAACACAACCAGCAGACTCACGCCCATGTCGGCGAACACCGCCATCCACATGGTAGCGACCCCGGCGAAGGTTACCCCAAGAAAGATCGCCTTGATCACCAAAGCCAGGGCGATGTTCTGTTTGAGGATGGTCGAGGTCTGCCGAGACAGTCGAATGAACGCCGGGATTTTGCGCAGATCGTCGTCCATCAGGGCGACATCGGCGGTTTCTATTGCGGTATCGGTACCCGCGGCGGCCATGGCGAAGCCGATTTCGGAACGCGCCAGGGCCGGGGCGTCGTTGATGCCATCGCCGACCATGCCGACCCGATGCCCTTGGGCGTAAAGCTCCTCGACAGCCTGCAATTTGTCGCCTGGCAACAGGTCGCCCCGGGCTTCGTCGATGCCGACTTGCACGGCAATGGCTTGCGCGGTGTGGACGTTATCGCCGGTGAGCATCAGGGTCTTGATGCCCAGGTCATGCAACTGCCGGATAGCCTCGCGGCTTGACTCCTTTACCGTGTCCGCCACGGCAAACAGCGCCAACGGGCCGGACGAATCGAGCAGCAACACCACCGACTTTCCCTGTTTTTCCAGGGCAAACAGCTTTTCCTCCAGCGCCGGCGAACACAGGCCCAGATCTTCCACCAGTCGATGATTGCCCAAATGGTAGAGCTGGCCGTTGATCTCGCCGCGCACCCCGCGCCCGCCAAGCGCTTCGAAGTTATCCACAATCAGCATCGCGGTCTGGTTATCCACAGCCGCTTTGGCGATGGCCAGGGAGACCGGGTGATCCGAGCGCCCGGCCAGCGCGGCGGCAATGGCGGGCGCCGAGTCGTCGGCGGTCGGGTCCAGCGACAGGTAATCGGTCTGCACCGGTTTGCCGTGAGTGATGGTACCGGTCTTGTCCAGGGCCAGGTAATCGAGCTTGTAACCGCCCTCCAGATAGACGCCGCCCTTGACCAGAATGCCTTTGCGCGCCGCCGCCGCGAGGCCGCTGACGATGGTCACCGGCGTGGAAATCACCAGCGCACAGGGGCAGGCCACCACCAGCAGCACCAACGCCCGGTAGATCCAGTCGAACCACAACTCGCCCATGAACAATGGCGGGATCACCGCCACGGCCAGAGCCAGGACAAACACCGCCGGGGTGTAGATTTTCGAGAAACTGTCGACGAAACGCTGGGTCGGCGCCCGCGCCCCTTGGGCCTGCTCGACGGCGTGGATGATGCGGGCCAGGGTCGAGTTATCCGCCACGGCGGTCACCGCGTACTCCAGCGAACCTGCCTGATTGATGGTCCCGGCGAACACTTTGTCGCCGACGGTTTTTTCCACCGGCAGGCTTTCACCGGTGATTGGCGCCTGGTCGATGGTCGAGCGACCGGACAGCACTTCACCGTCCAGGCCGATACGCTCACCGGGGCGCACCCGTACCCGCGCGCCAAGCCCGATGTTTTCGACATCCTGCTCAAGCCAGCTCCCGTCAGCCTGCAACACCGTTGCCGTGTCCGGGGTCATTTGCATCAAACCGCTGATGGCATTGCGCGCACGGTCGAGGGATTTGGCTTCGATCAACTCGGCCACGGTGAACAGGAACATCACCATCGCCGCTTCCGGCCACTGGCCGATCAGCACCGCGCCGGTCACGGCAATGCTCATCAGGGCGTTGATGTTCAGGTTGCGGTTTTTAAGGGCAATCCAGCCTTTTTTGTATGTACCAAGGCCACCGCTGAGGATCGAGACCAGCGCTATAACCGCCACCACCCAGTTCGGCGCGAAGCCGGTGAAGTGGATAACTTCTGCCAGCAATGCACCAACACCGGATAGCGCCAAGGGCCACCACGGCTTTTTCCCAGGCGCCGGCGTCGGGGCTTCAGCACCCTGTTCCAGCGGTTCGGCCTGCATGCCCAAGGACTTGATGGCCTCGACGATCGGCTCGACTCCAGGAAAATCGTGGGTCACGCCGAGCACCCGATTAATCAGATTGAACTCCAACTGGTGCACGCCGGTCAGTTTGCTTAGCTTATTCTGGATCAGCGTCTGTTCGGTTGGACAGTCCATCGCCTCGATGCGAAAACGGCTCAGTCGGGCCCCGGGCGTCGGCAATTCGCTCAGTTTTACCAGCGCAGGCGCTGCCGCTTTAGATGAACAACAGGCGTCGCCATGACCGCCGTGGTCATGTTTTTTCACGGGTTTGAGCTTGTGGCTGTGCTCGTGTCCAGCCTCGGGTTTGTGGGAATGCAGGGAATCGCTCATTGGTTGCGTCCATAAGAGTGCCTGTTGCCAAGTAAAGACCCTGTAGCCACTATAGGGTCAAGCACCCATTCCGGAGTTTTGGAGATTGGCGTCATGAAAATTGGAGAATTGGCGAAACTCACGGACTGCGCCGTGGAAACGATCCGCTACTACGAGCGCGAGAGCCTTCTGCCGGAACCGGCCCGCAGTGACGGCAATTATCGCGTCTATACCCAGGCCCACGCCGAGCGCCTGACATTCATCCGCAACTGTCGCACCCTCGACATGACACTTGAAGAAATCCGCAGCCTGCTGGCGTTTCGCGACAGTCCGCAGGATCAGTGTGAAAGCGTTAATGCGCTGATCGACGAGCACATCCACCACGTCAAGGCGCGGATCGACGGCTTGCTGGCCTTGCAGACACAGCTGCTCGACCTGCGCCAACGCTGCGGCGAGGGGCCGAAGATTGACCAATGCGGGATTTTGCAGCGCCTGGAAGTGAGCGGCGGGGTGGCGGCGACGGAGGTGGAGCATTCTCATGTTGGCCGTAGTCACGGCCACTAAGCACACCGCAAAACCCAATGTGGGAGCGGCGGTGCGACGATTCGACTTGCTCGCGAAGGGGCCGTGTCAGTTGATATAGATTTCACTGACAGACCGCTTTCGCGAGCAAGTCGAATCGTCGCACCGCCGCTCCCACATTGGGTTCGATGGTGCGCTTCAGACCGCCATCGGCGCGGTCATCGGCGCGTGGTGTTCATAACCTTCCAGCGAAAAATCGCTCGGCTCCACCAGCTCCAGCCATTCCGGCTGATACACGCCAGTCTTGGCAAACTCCGGCACACGCTCGGAAATCACTAGTTTCGGCATCGGGAACGGCTCGCGCTTGAGCTGTTCGTTGAGCATGTCCAGGTGGTTTTCGTAGACGTGGGCATCACCGATGAAATAGGTGAACCAACGCGGCGTGTAGCCGGTCAGGCGACCGATCAGGCTCAACAGCGCAGCACCTTCGGTGAGGTTGAACGGCGTGCCCAGGCCCAGGTCGTTGGAGCGGATGTAGAGGGTCAGGGAAATCTCCCTGGTCTCGACATTCGGGTGGAACTGGTACAGCAGGTGGCACGGTGGCAAGGCCATTTCATCGAGCTGGGCGCAGTTCCAGCCATGGAACAGGATGCGGCGGCTGCCCGGGTCCTTGATGATGGTGTCGACGCACTGGCGAACCTGATCGATGGCCTTGTAGAGCACCACATAGGCCTGGCCGTCTTCTTCGCCTTCGGCAATCTGGCGATAGCCTTGCTTCAGGGTCTGCTCGATGGCAGCCGGGTTGCTGACCGGGATCTGCTTGTACGCAGGCCATTTGCGCCATTGCACGCCATAGATTTCGCCGAGGTCGTCTTCGCCCTGACGGAACGGGTTGGCCAGCCACTGGGCGTTTTCGTTGGCGTTCTGGTCCCAGACCTTGCAGCCCAGGGCGCGGAATTCGGCAGCGTTGTTCACGCCACGCAGGAATCCGCACATTTCGCCGATGGCCGACTTGAACGCCATCTTGCGCGTGGTAATCGCCGGGAAACCTTCCTGCAGGTCATAACGCAGCATCGCACCGGGAAAGCTGATGGTGTTCACGCCGGTACGGTTGGCCTGTTTGGTGCCGTTCTTGATGACGTGGGCGACCAGTTCGAGATATTGCTTCATGAATTACCTGTGTCCTTGAACCCGGGACCGTAGCCCCGGGGTTCGAATTTTATACGGCTGCCGCTGGAGTTGCCGGGGCGCGGTGATACGCCAGCCAGATCAGGAACAGCCCGCCGACGATCATCGGCACGCACAGTACCTGGCCCATGGTCAGCCAGTTCCAGGCCAGATAGCCCAACTGGGCGTCCGGTACGCGGACGAACTCGACGATGAAACGGAAGATGCCATAGAACAGCGCGAACATCCCCGATACCGCCATGGTCGGCCGTGGCTTGCGCGAGAACAGCCAGAGAATCAGGAACAGTGCCACGCCTTCGAGGGCGAACTGGTACAGCTGCGACGGATGACGCGCCAGTTGCGCCGGATCGGTCGGAAAGACCATCGCCCATGGCACATCGGTCGCCTTGCCCCACAACTCGGCGTTGATGAAGTTGCCGATACGCCCGGCGCCCAGGCCAATCGGCACCATCGGCGCAACGAAATCCATCAGTTGGAAGAACGACTTGTTGTTCTTCTTGCCGAACCACAATGCCGCCAGCATCACGCCGATGAAACCGCCGTGGAACGACATGCCGCCCTTCCACACTTCGAAAATCAGCATCGGGTTGGCCAGGTAAGCGCTCAGATCGTAGAACAGCACATAACCCAGACGTCCGCCGACGATCACCCCCATCGACATCCAGAACACCATGTCGGAGAGTTTCTCCTTGGTCCAGGTCGGGTCGAAGCGGTTCAGGCGGCGGGACGCCAGCAGCCAGGCGCCACCAATGCCGATCAGGTACATCAAGCCGTACCAGTGGATTTTCAGCGGACCGATGGCCAGGGCCACCGGGTCGATCTGCGGGTAAGGCAGCATTGCGACTCCTCGTTAGAGTTCAAATCTTAAAAATTCCCGGGCGACGCTGCCACCTCAGGATTAAGCCAGGATTGCGCTGCCCGTCAGAGCAGATGCTTCAGACTAGAAAGTTCAGGCCGACGCAGAACAGCAAAGCGGCAAACAGCCGTTTCAGCAACTTCGGCGACAACCTGTGGGCCAATCGCGCGCCCAAGCGGGCGAACACCATGCTGGTCAGGGCAATGCCCAGCAACGCCGGCAAATAGATAAAACCGAGACTATGGGCCGGGAGCAACGGATCGTGCCAGCCCAGAATCATGAAACTTAGTGCACTGGCCAGGGCAATCGGCAGACCGCAGGCCGATGAAGTGGCCACCGCTTGCTGCATCGGCACGCTGCGCCAGGTCAGGAATGGTACGGTCAACGAACCGCCGCCAATGCCGAAAATCGCCGAAGCCCAGCCAATCACGCTGCCGGCCACGGTCAGACCGAGTTTGCCCGGCACGGTTCGGCTGGCCTGGGGTTTGATCTCCAGCGCCAGCTGAGCGGCGATCACCAGGGCGAATACACCAATGAGCTTCTGCAGGTTGGGGCCGGAAATCGCTTCGGCCGTCAGCGCGCCGAACCCGGCTCCGAGCAGAATACCGACGGTCATCCACATGAAGATCGGCCAACGCACGGCGCCACGGCGATGATGCTCGCGTACCGCGTTTACCGAGGTAAAGATGATCGTCGCCAGGGACGTACCCACTGCCAGGTGCGTGAGGATCGACGGATCGAACCCTTGGGCCTTGAAGCTGAACACCAGCACCGGGACTATGATAATCCCGCCACCCACGCCAAACAGCCCGGCGAGTACACCTGCACAGGCGCCGAGCGCCAGATAGAGCAGAAATTCCATGGTCGTCCCGCCCGCATCCCCAAAACCGGAGCGGCATGGTAACGGATGCATGGCCTCAAGCTCCACTGCGCAAGGCGATGGATCGATGAGCGATGTCTGCGTAGAGTGAGCAAAAAACACACAAGGACAGCCTGATGTGCCTGATTGTTTTTGCCTGGCGCCCGGGTCATGCCCAGCCGCTGGTCGTGGCGGCCAATCGCGATGAATTCTACGCCCGCCCCAGCCTGCCCCTGGCGCCATGGCCCGAAGCGCCGCACGTGCATGCGGGGCGCGACCTCGAGGCCGGTGGCACCTGGCTCGGTATCGGTGCCAACGGACGCTTTGCGGCGCTGACCAACATCCGCGATCCCCATCGGCCACCGGGGCGCAAGTCTCGTGGGGAGCTGGTCGCGCGATTTCTCAATGGCGACTGCTCGATTGATGACTATTTGGCCGACGTTGTCCGACGTTCGCTTGAATATGGCGGTTTCAATCTACTGGTTGGCAACAGGAACGAGCTCTGGCACTTCAACGCCCGGGAAACGCAAGCCGTGATGCTGCAACCGGGAGTCTACGGCGTGTCGAACGCCGGGCTGGATACGCCGTGGCCGAAGTTGCTCAAGGCCAAGGCTGCATTGAGCGAGGTGCTGGATGATCCGCAGCCGCAGGCGCTGCTGGCGTTATTGAGCGATGCGCAGACCGCGCCGTTTGCCGAGTTGCCGGATACCGGTGTCGGGCTGGCCACCGAGACGCTGCTGTCGAGCGTGTTCATTGCCAGCCAGAGCTATGGAACGCGGGCGAGTACGGCGTTGATTGTGCAGGCGGATGGAGCGCTGCATATGGTCGAAAGGAGTTTCGGGCCGTTTGGTGGGCATCTTGGAGAAGTGGAACTCAAAATTTGATCTGACGTGGCCCTGTGGCGAGGGTGCTTGTCGGATCGCCGCACCGTCCCGCTCGGCTGCGAAGCAGTCGCAATCCAGCTACCACAGTTTTTCTGAAAAACCGCATTAGCCGGAGTTAGGAGCGCTTCGCACTCCAGCGGGAGCAAGCTCCCTCGCCACAGGGGCCGTCAGCGTTTTAGAGGGGCTTGATTGCTGCCGGATTGATCATCCGCGCCAACCCGAGATTCTTCAGCGCCAGCTGCAACGAGCTGTGAATCACTTGCGGGTTGTCGATGGTCATCAGCTCTGCCAGCAGCTCCTTGGCCTTGCTCAGGTTGATCTGGCGCAGCATCCACTTCACTTTCGGCAAGTTGGTGGCGTTCATCGACAAACTGTCGAACCCCATCGCCATCAACAGCACCGCCGCCGCCGGATCACCGGCCATTTCACCGCAGATACTCACTGGCTTGCCTTCGGCGTGGGCATCACGCACCACATTCTGCAGCGCCTGCAGCACCGCCGGGTGCAGGTAATCGTAGAGGTCGGCCACCCGCGGGTTGTTGCGGTCCACGGCCAACAGGTACTGGGTCAGGTCGTTGGAGCCGACCGACAGGAAGTCCACTTGCCGCGCCAGTTCCTTGGTCTGGTACACCGCCGCCGGAATCTCGATCATGACGCCAATCGGCGGCATCGGTACGTCGCAGCCCTCGTCACGCACTTCACCCCAGGCACGGTGGATCAGGTGCAGGGCTTCCTCCAGCTCGTGGGTGCCGGAAATCATCGGCAGCAGGATGCGCAGGTTGTTCAGGCCCTCACTGGCCTTGAGCATGGCGCGGGTCTGCACCAGGAAAATTTCCGGGTGATCAAGGGTGACGCGAATGCCGCGCCAGCCGAGGAAGGGGTTGTCTTCCTTGATCGGGAAGTACGACAGCGATTTGTCGCCGCCGATGTCCAGGGTTCGCATGGTCACCGGTTGCGGGTGGAACGCGGACAGCTGTTCGCGGTAGATCGCCAGTTGTTCCTTTTCGCTCGGGAAACGCTGGTTGATCATGAACGGCACTTCGGTGCGGTACAGACCCACGCCTTCGGCACCGCGCTTCTGCGCGCGCGCCACATCCGCCAGCAGGCCGGTGTTGACCCACAGCGGCATGCGGTGGCCATCGACTGTCACGCACGGCAGGTCGCGCAGCGCATCCAGCCCCAGGGCCAGTTGTTTCTCTTCCTCGACCACCTCGGCGAACTGCTTGCGCAGCACTTCACTCGGGTTGGTGTAGACCTCGCCGTGGTAGCCGTCGACGATCATCTGGATGCCGTCGACCTTGGAGTACGGCAGGTCGACCAGGCCCATCACGGTCGGAATGCCCATGGCGCGGGCGAGGATGGCGACGTGGGAGTTACCGGAACCGAGCACCGACACCAGGCCGGCCAGCTTGCCTTCCGGCACCTCGCCGAGCATCGCCGGCGTCAGTTCTTCGCTGACCAGAATAGTGTTGTCGGGGTAGACCAGGGTTTGCTGGCGCTCTTCCTGCAAATAAGCCAGCAAGCGCCGACCGAGGTCCTTGACGTCCGAGGCACGCTCGCGCAGGTAGGCGTCGTCCATTAATTCGAAACGATTGACGTGATCGGTGACCACCTGGCGCAACGCGCCCTGGGCCCACTGGCCGGTCTTGATCACGGTGGTGACTTCGCTGCCCAGCGCGGCATCGTCGAGCATCATCAGGTAGACGTCGAACAAGGCCCGTTCTTCGGGGCGCAGCTGGGTGGCGAGCTTGGCCGACAACGCGCGCATGTCGGCGCGTACGCCTTCGATGGCGGTCTTGAACAGCTTGAGCTCGGCGTCGATGTCAGAAATGGCCTTATCCGGCACCACGTCCAGATCGGCCGGGGGCAACATGACTACCGCCGTACCGACCGCGGCACCCGGCGAACCCGGCACGCCGACGAACTTGGCTTCCTGGATGCCCTTGCCCTGGCGACCGAGGCCACGGATCGAACCGGTGGCTTCGGCGTGGGCGATAACACCGGCGAGCTGCGCGCTCATGGTCACGAGGAAGGCTTCTTCACCCTCATCGAACTGGCGACGTTCTTTTTGCTGGATGACCAACACGCCGACGACGCGGCGGTGGTGAATGATCGGCGCACCGAGGAACGAGGCGTAGCGCTCTTCACCGGTTTCGGCGAAGTAGCGGTAGCGCGGGTGGTCCGCGGCGTTTTCGAGGTTCAGGGGTTCTTCACGCGTGCCGACCAGACCCACCAGACCTTCGTTGGGCGCCATGCTGACCTTGCCGATCGAGCGCTTGTTCAAGCCCTCGGTGGCCATCAGCACGAAGCGGTTGGTCTCCGGATCAAGCAGGTAGACCGAGCAGACCTGGCTGCCCATGGCCTCTTTGACGCGCAACACAATAATCCCCAACGCCGCCTTGAGATCCTTGGCGGAGTTAACTTCCTGGACGATCTTGCGCAGCGTATTGAGCATGGCTCGGGGTCGAACTCCGTCGTCAGTCGCGCGCTAAAAGGCGCGGGGCAAGCTCTTTGAGAGCGCGTCGATACACCTCGCGCTTGAATGTCACCACCTGGCCCAACGGATACCAATAGCTGACCCAGCGCCAGCCATCGAATTCCGGTTTACCGGTCAAATCCATCCGCACCCGCTGCTCGTTGGAGATCAGGCGCAGGAGAAACCATTTCTGTTTCTGGCCGATGCACAGCGGTTGGCTGTGGGTACGTACCAGACGTTGCGGCAAACGATAGCGCAACCAGCCCCGGGTGCAGGCGAGAATTTCAACATCTTCGCGTTCAAGGCCCACTTCTTCGTTCAGCTCGCGGTACAAGGCGTCTTCCGGCGTCTCTTCGGGGTTGATTCCCCCCTGCGGAAACTGCCAGGCATCTTGATTGATTCGGCGAGCCCATAGCACCTGGCCGGCGTCATTCGTCAGAATGATCCCGACATTGGGGCGAAAACCATCGGGGTCGATCACGGCAACAACCTCGCAAACGCATGTCGCCGCATTGTTCCACAAAGGTTGTGAAGGCGGCAACGAAGGTTCCTACCTTATGTGCACTCTTGTGAAAAGACCGTATTCTTGTCGCCTTTTTACTGACTTTTCAGCGGGTAACTGTAATGCGCCTGGCTTTATTCGATTTGGACAACACCCTTCTGGGCGGTGACAGCGATCACGCTTGGGGCGATTACCTGTGCGAGCGCGGCTTTCTAGACGCCGTCGCCTACAAGGCACGCAACGATGCGTTCTACCAGGATTACCTGGCCGGCAAACTGGATAACGCCGCTTACCTGAACTTCTGCCTGGAAGTCCTCGGCCGCACCGAAATGGCCACGCTGGCTCAATGGCACAGCGATTACATGCGCGACTGCATCGAACCGATCCTGCTGCCCAAAGCCATCGAGCTTTTGGCCAAGCACCGCGCGGCCGGCGACAAACTGGTGATCATCACTGCGACCAACCGCTTCGTCACCGGGCCGATTGCCGAGCGCCTGGGTGTCGAAACCCTGATCGCCACCGAATGCGAAATGGTCGACGGCCGCTACACCGGGCGCAGCACCGACGTGCCGTGCTTTCGCGAGGGCAAGGTGACGCGCTTGAATCGCTGGCTGGAGGAAACCGGGTTTACGCTGGAAGACAGCTACTTCTATAGCGACTCGATGAATGATTTTCCGTTGCTGGAGCAGGTGACTCATGCGGTGGCGGTTGATCCGGACCCGAATCTGCGGGCCGAGGCCGAGAAGCGGGGTTGGCCGGTGATTTCGTTGCGCGATTGATAAATCAAAAGATCGCAGCCTTCGGCAGCTCCTACAAGGTATCGCGCGCACACCTGTAGGAGCTGCCGAAGGCTGCGATCTTTTTGGGTCAAACAGGCTTGGCACCCATCAACCCGGCAATGGCCACAAGACAGACAAAACTGAACAACGCCAAGGCAAAGGTGAATTTCCCCACACCACCCGGTGTCTTGCGCAGCTTGTTCAGCCGCACCAGCAGCCAGAACCACGCCAGCGCCGCCACGGTGTACAGCACGCTCGACACCAGCAACCAGGCTTGCCCCAGCGGCCAGCCCACCAGGTGCACCATCCACCAGCCGGTAAACGGCATGCTCAGCAGCGCCAGGCCCATCAGCAGCCAGACAAATACCCTTGGCCGCTGCAAGGTTCGACTACCCGCCGTCGCGTCACCCTTGCGCCGCGCAAGCAAAACCCAGGCTCCCAGCCCCAGCGCACAAGCCAGCAGTACAACCGTTGCCACCATGTGCGCCGCTTTCAGGGCAGTTAACGTTTCCATTGTCAGATTTCCTTATTGCCTTGCCCGTCAGCGTAGCCGTTCAGCCAAGAAACAGCTGATAGGCCGGGTTGTCGCTTTCGTCCCAGTATGGGTAACCGATTTCTTCCAGCGCCGCCGGCACCAGGTGGCGCTCGTCGTGAGGCACTTGCAGGCCCGCGACGACACGGCCATCGGCCGCGCCATGGTTGCGGTAGTGGAACATCGAGATGTTCCAGCGCCCGCCAAGCTTGTTGAGGAAGTTGAACAGCGCGCCCGGACGCTCCGGGAATTCGAAACGCAGGATCACTTCATCGACCACATGCGCCGCACGGCCACCCACCATGTGGCGGATGTGCAGCTTGGCCAGTTCGTTGTCGGTCAGGTCCAGCACCGGGAAACCCTGCTCGCTCAGGCTGGCGATCAACGCGCTGCGCGGGTCGTTTTCCGGGTGGGTCTGCACGCCGACAAAGATGTGCGCTTCGCTGCCGGTGTTGTAGCGGTAGTTGAATTCGGTGATCTGACGCTTGCCGATGGCCTCGCAGAACGCCTTGAAGCTGCCCGGTTTCTCGGGAATGGTCACGGCGATGATTGCTTCGCGACCCTCACCCAGCTCCGCACGCTCGGCGACATGGCGCAGGCGATCGAAGTTAACGTTGGCCCCGGAGTCGATGGCCACGAAGGTCTGGCCGCTGACGCCGCGCTGCTCGACATACTTCTTGATCCCGGCCACGCCCAAGGCGCCGGCAGGTTCGGTGATCGAGCGGGTATCGTCGTAGATATCCTTGATCGCCGCGCAGATTTCGTCGGTGCTGACGGTGATCACTTCGTCGACATGGTCTTTGCAGATGTCAAAGGTGTGCTGACCAATCTGGGCCACCGCCACGCCGTCGGCGAAGAGGCCTACGGTCGGCAGTACCACACGCTCACCCGCCGCCATGGCGGCTTGCAGGCAATTGGAGTCATCCGGTTCGACGCCGATGACCTTGATGTCGGGGCGCAGGTACTTCACGTAAGCGGCGATGCCGGCGATCAGGCCGCCGCCGCCCACCGGGACGAAAATCGCATCCAGTGGCTGCGGATGCTGGCGCAGAATCTCCATCGCCACGGTGCCCTGCCCGGCAATGGTGTGGGGGTCGTCGTACGGGTGAATGTAGACGTAGCCTTTTTCGTCGACCAGTTTCAGCGAGTAGGCCAGGGCTTCCGGGAACGAATCGCCGTGCAGCACCACTTTGCCACCACGGGAGCGCACGCCTTCGACCTTGATCTCCGGGGTAGTCTTGGGCATGACGATGGTCGCTTTCACGCCCAACACCTTGGCCGCCAGGGCCAGGCCCTGGGCATGGTTGCCCGCCGACGCGGTGACCACGCCGCGAGCGCGTTCTTCGTCGCTCAACTGGGTCAACTTGTTGTAGGCGCCGCGAATCTTGAACGAGAACACCGGCTGCAAGTCTTCGCGCTTGAGCCAAATGCTGTTGCCCAGCCGCTCGGAGAGCTGGCGGGCAGTCTGCAGCGGGGTTTCTACGGCAACGTCATAAACGCGCGAGGTGAGGATCTTTTTGACGTACTGTTCAAGCATCGGAAAGCATCACTGAGCGGGTTGGGCAGGACCAAGGAGTCTAACCCGGCTTTCAACTGTACGACCATACGAATGCAGAGGTTTTAGCCCCGCTTAGGGCTATAATGCCGGCCTTTCGTCCCCTCCTCGGCACCCCGGAGCCCGCATGAACCAGGATCAACTCAAACAGGCAGTGGCTCAGGCCGCCGTCGACTTCATCCTTCCGAAACTCGACGACAAGAGCATCGTCGGGGTCGGCACCGGCTCCACCGCCAATTGCTTTATCGACGCGCTGGCCAAGCACAAGGGCGCATTCGACGGCGCTGTCGCCAGCTCCGAAGCCACCGCCGCACGCCTCAAGGGCCACGGGATTCCGGTGTACGAACTGAACACCGTCAGCGACCTGGAGTTCTATGTCGACGGCGCTGATGAAAGCGACGAGCACCTGAACCTGATCAAGGGCGGCGGCGCGGCCCTGACCCGCGAGAAGATTGTCGCGGCCGTGGCCAAGACCTTCATCTGCATCGCCGACGCCAGCAAGCTGGTGCCGGTCCTCGGTACTTTCCCGCTGCCGGTGGAAGTGATCCCGATGGCCCGCAGCCACGTGGCCCGCGAACTGGTGAAGCTCGGTGGCGACCCGGTTTACCGTGAAGGCGTGCTGACCGACAACGGCAACATCATCCTCGACGTGTTCAACATGCAGATCACCAATCCGGTGGAACTGGAAACGCAGATCAATGCGATCGTCGGCGTGGTCACCAACGGTTTGTTCGCGGCACGTCCGGCGGATCTGTTGTTGCTGGGTACGAGCGAAGGCGTGAAGACACTGCGCGCCGAGTAAGCCAGTTTGCCCACCTGTTTGCGGGCAGACGAAATACCTGTGGGAGCGGCGGTGCGGCGATCCGACTTGCTCGCGAAGGGGTCGTGTCAGTCGATAGAGATGTCAACTGACAGATTGCCTTCGCGAGCAAGCCCGCTCCCACATTTGTTTTGTGGTGCTGGTTAGAGTTGCGTGGGTTTCTTGAACACGTAGAACAGGTTCGGCTCACTCACCAGGTACAACGCACCGTCGTCGTCCACGGCGAGCCCCTCCGCTTGCGGCACGGTTTTTTGCAGGCCATGGCGCCCCTTGCTCAATGACATTGTGCTCAGCGGACGCCCGCCCACATCCAGCTCCAGAATCAATCGCGACTCATCCGACAGCGCCAGCAAATGCCCGCTGCGCTCGTCGTATTGCAGGCTCGACAGATCCCGCACGAACATCCCGGCATCACGCTTGGGGTCGTTGATCACGTGCACCGAGTAGGATTCTTCAGGATTGAAGCGCGGAAAACCGTGCACCTCGTAGATCAGCATCGGGTTGCGCTCCTTGGCGACGAACAGGCGCTTGCCCACAGAGTCGTAGGCCAGGCCCTCGAAGCCCTTGTTGCCGCCCATGTGTACGCCAATGGTCATCTGCTCGGCGTCTGCCGCATCGACGAAGGTGGTGTCCTGCTCCAGACGAATCTTGATCAGCCGCTGCTGGCTTTCATCAGTGACCACGTAGATGTCTTCGCTGATGAACTCCACCGCCTCCGGATCACCGAAACCGACCAGCGCCACACGACGCAAGATCCTGCCGTCGAGGGACAACTCGACCAGCTCGCTCCGTTTGTTGGTGACGGTGAACAGGCTTTTGCGCACGGGATCGTAGGTCAGCGCCGAAACGTTGTCGGCCAGGCCATCGATCACCTGCGCTTCGGTCACGACCTGGTACTGGTCCAGCCCCATGGACCGGGAACTCACCGGCTGCCACAGCGCATGCAGATTGAACCAGGTGCGCTCGAACAGGCGCATGTACTGGGCGATCGCTATCAACGCGATCAGCAAGACCACCAACAGAATCAGAATCAGGGATTTGGGACGGGCAAATCGACGCATTCGGGTGGGCTCGGGTCAAAACAGGCGGATGAAATATCACGCCCGTCTGAACTGAAGCTTAATGGCCGTGAGCCTTTTACGTATACGCAATCAGCGCAGGAGAGGCACTACCTCTGTTTTTCGAAGCGATAAAACAGGTTCGGTTCACTCACCATGTACAGCGTGCCCGCTTCATCCATGGTTACGCCTTCGGCACGGGGAATGGTATTTTTCAGACCGTTGAAGCCACGCAGCAGGGTAATGAAACTGACCTGCTCACCCTTCTTGTCCAGCTCCAGCAGCAGGTGCGAGTCAGCGGACAACACCAGCATGTGGCCGGTCCGTGGATCGACGGCCAGGGCAGACAGGTTGCGCATATCCAGTGCATGGCTGGCCAGCTTCAGCTTGTCGCCGGTCAGGACCTTGCCGTCACCTTTCCAGGCAAACAATGCCGGCGGGCGCTCTTCGCCCAGCAACAGTTGCTGATTGCTCGGGTCCCAGGTGACAGCCTCGAACGCCTTGTTCTGGTCTTTGGAAGGCCCGAGGTCGTATTTCGGGAAGTCGGCCATATTCAATTCACGGGTATCGGCATCGACCTTGACGATAGCGATCAGATGCTCTCGCTCATCGACAATGGCCAGCCGGCCGTCGCCCAGCACGGTGATGCCCTCAGGGTTGCTCCAGCCGACCAACGGCATTTGGCGCAGCACATCGCCCTGCAAGTTCAATTCGACCAGGAACGGGTTCTTGCCCATGACCGAAAACAGGGTCTTGGTCTGAGGGTCGTAGGCCACGTCCGATGCTTCATCCTTCTCCATGCCCGGCAACGGCTTGGCATCGATCACCGCCCGATAGCCCGGAAGCCAGATACTCGCCTGACGCTCGGCCGGACTCTTGAATTGCTCTTTCACCCAGAGCACGCCACGAGAATCCCAGTGCATGGCAAATGCGACGCCGTAGGCAACAACCGCCACCAGCAGCAGCCAGGTGTGCCAGCGCAGGGCGAAGCGCGAACGGCGAACAGGTTCAAGCGTGGAAAGAGGAGGAGTGGCCATCGGGGAATGCGTTCCAGAAATTCAGGCTAGGGGTAATAGCACAGTTTGGGGCCGGCTCAGAGGCCAATAGCCCTGAAATTATCCAGACTGGATGTGAAAAAAACGGGAAATGCCAGGGTGAGCCTTTTGAAGACCACGGAAAAACCAATGTGGGTTTGGCGGCGCCTGGACTAGCGAACGCTGCTGGTGAAACTGCTGGCGCCGGGCAATTCCAGAACGATCTCGTCACCGACGTTCAGCGGACCAACGCCCACTGGCGTGCCGGTGAGGATCACGTCACCAGCCTGCAGCGAGAAGCAGCCGGCCATGTGCTGGATCATCGGCACGATCGGGTTGAGCATCGCGCTGCTGTTGCCGTCCTGGCGCACTTCACCGTTGATGGTCAGGCGGATGCCGATATCGGTCAGGTCGGCAAAGGTGCTGCCGGACACGAACGGAGCAAGCACTGCCGCGCCGTCGAAGGACTTGGCGATTTCCCAGGGCAAACCCTTGGATTTCAGCTCGGCCTGCTTGTCGCGCAGGGTCAGGTCCAGGGCCGGAGCGAAACCGGAGATGGCGTCGAGCACTTCTTCACGGCTCGGCTTGGTCGACAACGGCTTGCCGATCAAGACCGCGATTTCCGCCTCGTAATGCACCGAACCGCGCTCGGTCGGAATGCTGAAACCGCCTTCCAGCGGTACCACGCAACTGCCCGGCTTGATGAACAGCAGCGGCTCGGTCGGCACCGGATTGTCCAGTTCCTTGGCGTGTTCGGCGTAGTTACGGCCGATGCACACCACTTTCCCCAACGGGAAGTGAATGCGCGTACCGTCGACATACTGGTGCTGATAGCTCATTACCGACTCCTGCTTCGTTGGCTCTTAAAGTTCGAAAATCAAACAGCGAAAATCTTGCCCGGGTTCATGATGCCGTTCGGGTCGAACACCGCCTTGACCGCCTTCATGTATTCGATCTCGACAGGCGAGCGGCTGTAGGTCAGGTAGTCACGCTTGGTCATGCCCACGCCGTGCTCGGCGGAGATCGAACCGTTGTACTTCTCGACGGTTTCGAACACCCACTTGTTGACGGTCGCGCACTTGGCGAAGAACTCATCCTTGCTCAGGTTATCCGGCTTGAGGATGTTCAAGTGCAGGTTGCCGTCGCCGATGTGGCCGAACCAGACGATTTCGAAATCCGGGTAGTGTTCGCCGACGATGGCATCGATTTCCTTCAGGAATGCCGGGACTTTCGATACGGTGACCGAGATGTCGTTTTTGTACGGTGTCCAGTGGGAAATGGTTTCGGAGATGTATTCGCGCAGCTTCCACAGGTTCTGCAGCTGGGTTTCGCTCTGGCTCATCACACCGTCCAGTACCCAGCCCTGCTCGACGCAGTGCTCGAAGGTTTCCAGGGCGTGGTTGGCCACTTCCTCGGTGGTCGCTTCGAATTCCAGCAGCGCGTAGAACGGGCAATCGGATTCGAACGGCGCCGGCACATCGCCACGAGCCATGACTTTGGCCAGGGCTTTGTCGGAGAAGAATTCGAAGGCGGTCAGGTCAAGCTTGCTCTGGAAGGCGTGCAGCACCGGCATGATCGAATCGAAATCGGCGGTACCGAGGACCATTGCAGTGAGGTTTTTCGGTGCGCGGTCCAGGCGCATGGTCGCTTCGACCACGAACCCGAGGGTACCTTCGGCACCAATGAACAGCTGGCGCATGTCGTAGCCGGTGGCGTTCTTGATCAGGTCGCGGTTCAGTTCCAGAACGTCACCCTTGCCGGTGACCACTTTCATGCCGGCGACCCAGTTACGGGTCATGCCGTAGCGAATCACCTTGATCCCGCCGGCATTGGTGCCGATATTGCCGCCAATCTGGCTCGAACCCGCCGAAGCGAAGTCCACCGGGTAGTACAGGCCTTTCTCTTCGGCGACGTTCTGCAGGTGCTCGGTGACCACGCCCGGCTGGCAAACGGCCGTGCGGTCAGTGAGGTTCACGTCGAGGATCTGGTTCATGTAGTCGAAGGACACCACGACCTCACCATTGGCCGCCACCGCTGCTGCGGAAAGACCGGTACGACCGCCGGACGGCACCAGCGCCACCTTGTGTTTGTTCGCCCACAGGACAATAGCCTGGACCTGCTCGGTGGTCTTGGGGAACACGATGGCGGTCGGGGCCGGGGCGAAATGCTTGGTCCAATCCTTTCCGTAAGCATTCAGGGAGTCGGCATCGGTCAGCACCTTGCCAGGCTCAACCAGGGTCTTCAGCTCTTCAATCAGGGCAGGATTGGTCATCGACAGAACTCTCGAACAATTCATGGTCATCCTGAGAACGCTTCACGTCGCAGGAATGAGTGTTTAGCGGGGTGCATATGCTAGCATAACGACCCCGCAGGATAGTGCCCAAGGGCTGTTCTGCGGTGACGGCTTTCCTGCCGTCCGGGTCAGCATCTGCTGGCTACTTCCTGCCATTTTTTCTCCGGGACACAGGTTTACGCAGATGAGCAAGACTTCTCTCGATAAGAGCAAGATCAAGTTCCTTCTTCTCGAAGGCGTCCACCAATCGGCTGTCGACGTCCTCAAGGCGGCGGGCTACACCAGCATCGAGTACCTCACTGGTTCTCTGCCGGAAGCCCAGCTCAAGGAAAAGATCGCTGATGCTCACTTCATCGGCATTCGCTCCCGCACTCAACTGACCGAAGAGATCTTCGATCACGCGAAGAAGCTCGTGGCTGTAGGGTGTTTCTGCATCGGCACCAACCAGGTCGACCTGGACGCGGCCCGCGAACGCGGCATCGCGGTGTTCAACGCACCGTACTCCAACACCCGTTCCGTAGCGGAGCTGGTGCTGGCCGAAGCGATCCTGCTGCTGCGCGGCATCCCTGAGAAGAACGCTTCCTGCCACCGTGGCGGCTGGATCAAGAGCGCGGCCAATTCCTTCGAGATCCGTGGCAAGAAGCTGGGCATCGTCGGCTACGGCTCGATCGGCACTCAACTGTCGGTCCTGGCGGAAGGCTTGGGCATGCAGGTGTACTTCTACGACACCATCACCAAGCTGCCATTGGGTAACGCCACTCAGGTAGGCAACCTGCACGAGCTGCTGGCGATGTCCGACATCGTTTCGCTGCACGTTCCGGAAACCGCCGCCACCCAGTGGATGATGGGCGAGAAGGAAATCCGCGCCATCAAGAAAGGCGGCATCCTGATCAATGCCGCCCGCGGCACCGTGGTCGAACTGGACCACCTGGCGGCAGCCATCAAGGACAAACACCTGATCGGCGCGGCCATCGACGTATTCCCGGTGGAGCCACGCTCCAACGACGAAGAGTTCGAAAGCCCGCTGCGTGGCCTGGACAACGTGATCCTGACCCCGCACATCGGCGGTTCCACCGCTGAAGCCCAGGCCAACATCGGTCTGGAAGTGGCGGAAAAACTGGTCAAGTACAGCGACAACGGTACTTCGGTATCGTCCGTGAACTTCCCGGAAGTGGCCCTGCCGGCTCACCCTGGCAAGCACCGCCTGCTGCACATCCACGAAAACATCCCGGGCGTGCTCAGCGAGATCAACAAGGTCTTCGCCGAAAACGGCATCAACATCTCCGGTCAGTTCCTGCAGACCAACGAGAAAGTCGGTTACGTGGTAATCGACGTCGACGCCGAGTACTCGGATCTGGCGCAAGAGAAGCTGCAACACGTCAAAGGCACCATCCGTAGTCGCGTGTTGTTCTGATCACGACCTGAGCGACAAAAAAAGGGAGCCTTCGGGCTCCCTTTTTCATTCACGCCACAACGTTACTTGACGTTGACGGTGATCTTCTCGGAAACGATCGGCGGATCGAACGGCATGTGGTTGCTATCGCCCAGTTCCAACTGCAAGGTGTGCTTGCCCGGCGTGAGCGTTACTTCAGCCTGGGTCTGCGCGTTGCCGAAATGCATGTGGTTGGTATCCTTGGGAATCGGCGCACCGGCGGCGGGCATCTCGTCGACATCGATCAGCAAGTGGTGGTGACCGGTGTTCTTGGTGGTATCGCCCGCCGGTGCCAAGGCAACGTTCTCGACCGCGAACTTGACCACGACCGTCTGGGGAACCGTCGCGCCATCCTTGGGAGACACGATGGACACTTCGGCGCCTTTCGGAGCCGGCGTTGCAGCACTGGCCAGCACCGAAACACCCATCAACAGGCCAGCCAAAGCAGCACGTGACATAAAGGTTTTCATTCTCTTCTCCAGTTTTTCCGTAAAATCCGCGTGACCATGACAACTTCATGGCCATTCGTTGTCGAAGGCACTCGACAACCATAGCAAAGCGAGCCTGAATCAGAGGGTCGCGATAATAAATTCAAAGGAGTGACCATGCGCTTTCTGCCTGGCCTGATCTGCCTGCTACCCCTTCTGAGCCCTTTGGCTCATGCCGAACTGATTGATGACGTCAACGACCGGGGCGAATTGCGCATTGCCGTTGAAGCCAACACTCCCCCATTCAACTTCAAGGATGACGACAAGCTCACCGGCTTCGAAGTCGAGCTGGGCCAACTGCTGGCAAGTGAACTCGATGTCCGGGCCGACTTTGTCGTCACCGACGGCAGCGATCTGCTGACCGGCGTCGAAAGCGGCAAATACGACATCGCTATCAACCACATAGCAGTGACCCCGGATCTCAAGGATCGTTTCGACTTCAGCGAGCCTTACATTCAAACCCATGCGCAACTGATCGCGCAGAAAGAAGAGCCGCGCTCCATTTTACTGGTGCAATCGCTGACGCAAGAGACGCCCAAAACCAACCCGGCCGTGAGCCTGGCGATTCCGTTCCAGAAGGGTAATCCGGCGTTCCATGCCAGCCTGGAAAACGCCTTGCAGCGGATCAAGGATGACGGACGACTGCAAGCGCTGGAGCAGAAGTGGTTGGGGGCGGATGCGGGTGTGGTGCCGAAGCCTTGAGCCCACCTTGAAGCCCAAGTGAATGCAAAACCTGTGGGAGCGGGCTTGCTCGCGAAGGCGGTGCGTCAGTCAGCATCTCTTTCGACTGACATTCTCCCTTCGCGAGCAAGCCCGCCCCCACATTTGGTTTTGTGTCGGCTGTCAGTTCAGCGTTGCCAACGCCTGCGCCGCTTGCGGCAACTCCAGCTCACTGAACACCTGCACCCCGTGGCGTTTGAGCAGTGCCGCCGTCACGCCCTCGCCACTGACCTTCACACCGCTGAACGTCCCGTCATAGGTCAGCAGATTGCCGCAGGACGGGCTGTTGGCCTTGAGGACGGCGATGCGGATGCCATGCTTTTGTACCAGCTCCAGTGCCTGATACGCCCCCGACAGAAACTGCGAACTGACGTCCTCACCCTCGGTGGTGATCACCAACGCCTGGCCATCGAGGACTTGCACGCCCTGCCCGCCTGGAATTTCCGCTGCCGCCCGAGGTGTTGGCAATCCACCGGCCACCTCGGGGCACAACGGCACGACCCGCCCCTCATCAAGCCACTGCTGAAGCTGATCGAACGGCCCGCTGGCCCCGCCGTCGTAACGGACGCGGTGGCCCAACAGGCAGCGGCTGACGAGAATTTTCTGCATGATCAGAACGGCTCGTTGCCGCGCCGGCGGAACCAGCCGGTCAGCGACAGGCGATCCCGGGTCGCGGGCAGGACTTCATGAGGCACCTCTCCGGAGAGAAACACCACCAGGCAGCCGCCTACAGGTTGCACGTCGTGGACGCGATCATTGTCGAGGTACATGCGCAACTGGCCGCCGAGTTCGGGAAGCCAGGCGTCATTGAGGTAAACCACCGCCGAAACCATACGCCGGTCGTCATCGCGAAAGCGGTCGACGTGCTTCAGGTAGAACGCACCGGGCGGGTACATCGCAAAATGGCTTTCGAAATCCTCCAGGCCGAGAAACAGACCGCGATTGATCGCCTCGCGCAGGCTGTTCATCAAACTCAGGTAGCTGTCGCACGCCTCGGCCTGGCCGGGGTCGATCCACTGGATATGGTCGCCACGAATCCCTTCGCGGATCTCCGAAAACGGTCCACGGCCGACGGCGGCCGGAGCCAGTTCACCCTCGGCAGCACGTTTGCGACACTCGGCCGCCAGCGCCCGGGTCAGATCCAGAGGCAGGAAAATATTCTGCTGCGACCAGCCGTGCTCGGCCAGGTCGTCGACGATTCGTAGCAGCAGCGGGTGATCAGAGGATATTTGCATGGCGCGCATAGTATTCCTGTGCCCGGAAATCCGACAGAGCCGCGCAGCGGGTTGATACGAATTCTCGACAAGCAGGAGTGCCGCACGGAGAATAGTCGCCTGCTGACAGGAGTCCCTATGCGCCGTTTGCTTTTATCACTGCTGATGTTCTGCGTTATGCCCGCCTGGGCAGACGGCCATGACCTGTTGTACAAGGTCGCCGGCTGGCCGGAACAACGCGCGCATTTCAGCGACGCCCTCTCGGCCGCTCAGCAACGCTACCAGGGCAGCCTGCCTCCAGCGGTATTTCAGGCACTGGTCAGTAACAGCAATCAGCGTTTTTCCGCCCAGGCCATGGACCAGCGCGCCGAAGCGCAATTGCGCAAGAACCTCGCCAACCCCAAACCCGCGCTGACGTTTTTCCAGTCACCCCTGGGCAAGAAAGTCGTCGCCGCCGAGCTGCTGGCGACCCGTCGCGACCAACTGGCGAAAAACGCCAAGGGCCTGCCGAAGATGCAGGCCAGTGACAGCCGCATGCTGATCATCGGCCACCTGGCACAAGCCCTGCCCGCACGCGAGGCCGGCGCGGAAGTCAGCCTGGCGATTGCTGGCGTCGCCGCCGACAGCTTGAGTTCGATGATCCCCGGGTTGCTCGGTGCCGGTCAGGCCCAAGGCATGCTCAACGGCCAACGCCAGCGCCTGATGGACCAGATCGGCAGCGACCTGAACAACACGCTGCTGTATGTCTATCGCGACCTGTCGGACAACGAACTGGAAGAGTTCGCGACCTTTGCTGAATCTTCGGAAGGCCAGGCTTATTATCAAGCCGCATTGGCAGCAATCCGGGCAGGGTTGGCGGTGGGGCAGAGTAATTCGAACCTGACCCAGTAAAAAAGATCGCAGCCTTCGGCAGCTCCTACAAACGTTCGGTAGGAGCTGCCGAAGGCTGCGATCTTTCGATCTTGACTCATCGATATTGCCGGCTCATCCGCCTGGTCAAGAAGCCGAAATACTCCTCTCGCATCACCAGCGTCTCATTCGCCAGATGATGCCGCGCCTCGGGAAGCATCAGCACCTGCGGCCGATCAAACTTGCCCCGCAACACTTCCAGGTTGTGTTCCCAATCCACCGTCATGTCGGCCTGCCCCTGCACGATCAGCGGCCGGCGGGCACTCACGGGAGCGGCCTCGATGCGCTTGATCCAGCGCGCCAATGCGCCCACCCAGGCCGTCGGCAGACGCAGCGGCTGCAACGGATCGGCTTGCAGGAACGGCAGAAAGGCCGGGTCGCTGGAGTTCTCGCTGAAACGTCGGGCGATGGCTTTGACGAAAGGCTTGAGCAGGTAATAACTCAGCTGCGACCAACCCCACGCCCGCGGCCGCACCAGCGGCGACAGCAGAATCACCTGCCCCTGGGCCGGGCTGCTCGTCCCCGCATTCAACACATGATCGATCACGATCGCCCCGCCGGTGCTCTGCCCGCACAGGTGCCACGGCTGCGGCAGGTCGAGAGACTGCGCCTCACTGAACAGACCTTGCAGCGTGTCCTGGTACTCGGCGAAATCCTTGATGCTCGCCCGTTCGCCACTGGACAAGCCATGCCCCGGCAAGTCGCAGGCAATCACCGCAAAGCCCTGGTCCAGCGCCCATTCGATCACATGCCGGTAGAGCCCGGTGTGGTCGTAGAAACCGTGGATGACAAACAACGTCGCCTTTGCCCGCTCGGGCCACCAGAACTGGCTGACCAGCTCATAACCGTCGACCTCGAATCGCCCAAGGCCACTGCGCACCTGACGCGAGGCAAAATCCAGCCCGTAGAATCGCTGGTAAGCCAGCGCCTGCGCCGACAACGGCTGCCCGGCCGCCAATGGCAGCAGGCTTGCACGTAGAAAATCAGGGTCGAAAGTAGCCGGCATGGACGATTCCAGAACGTGAAACGGACTTTATAGGCCTGCGATATTCATCTGTCGCGGCAAGCATGGCAAGCTAGCCGACCTTCGAGGATTGAACCGATGCGCTCGCCCCTTCGCGCCACCCTGTTTGCCAGCCTGCTCGCCGTGGTGTGTGCCGGCGCATTGTGGGCGGCCTACGACTGGTTCCAGGGGCGTTACCTGCGGGCGTTCAGCGAGCACACCGCGATGTTTTCCGGCGATCCGCTGCGCCTTCCCGAATCCCTCGCCGGCCCTGGCGCCATCCGCCTGGTGCACTTCTGGGACCCGGCCTGCCCGTGCAATGTCGGCAACCAACAACACCTGACCGAACTGGTCGAGCGCTACATTCCCCATGGCGTGGAATTCTATGCCGTGCAAAAACCCGGTAGCCACGGCCAATTGCCGGGCACCTTGAGCAGCCTGAAAACCATCGACGTCCTGCCCGGTTCCGAACAGATCCCCGCCAGCCCGGCCGTGGCGATCTGGGATCGCAGCGGCAAACTGGCGTATTTCGGCCCCTACAGCGAAGGCCTGACCTGCAATTCGAGCAACAGCTTTATCGAACCGATCCTGCAAGCGCTGGATGAGGGACGTGCGGTGAGCGCCACGCACACACTGGCGGTGGGGTGTTACTGCCCGTGGCTTGTCGAGCCAAGCAAATAGGGAAAGACGCAGTAATACGAATCCCTCCTACGGGCGATGCGCCAAATCGGCGCAACGTGTTACACAGTGGCGCCAGGAATCACAATAACAACAAGGAGTCTCCATGAAACGCAGCCTGACCGCTCTCGCTCTGTTGATCGTCATGCTGGCCGCCGGGGCCGGTTGGTACCTCTACAGCAAGCAGCCGTCACGCCAGGGCATGGTGGAACTGCAACACCTGCAAGGCTCCGTCACCGTGCGCTACGACGAGCGCGGCGTCCCGCACATCCGCGCCGACAACGAAACCGACCTGTACCGTGCCCTCGGCTATGTGCATGCCCAGGACCGCCTGTTCCAGATGGAAGTCCTGCGTCGCCTGGCCCGTGGCGAACTGGCCGAAGTGCTGGGGCCGAAACTGCTCGATACCGACAAACTGATGCGCAGCCTGCGCATTCGCGAACGTGCCGAAACCTACTTGGCGAATCTCGACAAGCAGTCGCCCTCCTTCATCGCCATGCAAGCCTATCTGGACGGCATCAACCAGTATCAGGACAGCCACGCCAAACCCGTGGAGTTCGATGTGCTGGGCATTCCAAAACGCCCGTTCACGGCCCAGGACACCATCAGCATCGCCGGCTACATGGCCTACAGTTTTGCCGCGGCATTTCGTACCGAACCCTTGCTGACATTCGTTCGCGATCAACTGGGGCCTGAATACCTGAACATCTTCGATCTCGACTGGCAGCCAAAGGGCGTGCTCAACGGGACCGGCACCCCCTTGGCCAGCGCCGACTGGAAAGACCTCAACGCCCTCGCCCGCCTGAGCGAGCAAGCCCTGGCTGACAACGGCCTGCCACAGTTCGAGGGCAGCAACGCCTGGGTCGTCGCGGGCAGCCGGACCCAAAGCGGCAAGCCGTTGCTGGCGGGTGATCCGCATATCCGTTTTTCCGCGCCGTCGGTGTGGTACGAAGCACAGCTCTCGGCGCCGGGCTTTGAACTCTACGGCCACTATCAGGCCCTGATGCCGTTTGCCTCCCTGGGAATGAACAGCGACTTCGGCTGGAGCATCACCATGTTCCAGAACGACGACCTCGACCTGATCGCCGAGAAGGTCAACCCGGACAACCCTAATCAGGTCTGGTATCGCGGCAAATGGGTGGACATGACGACCAGCGAGCAGCAGATCGCGGTCAAGGGCCAGGCGCCAGTCACCCTGGTGTTGCGCCAGTCGCCCCACGGCCCGATCGTCAACGATGCCTTGGGCAGCGGCGCCGGAAAAACGCCGATTGCCATGTGGTGGGCGTTTCTCGAAAGCCAGAACCCGATCCTGGAGGGCTTCTACCAGCTCAATCGCGCCGACACCCTGGCCAAGGCCCGCAATGCCTCGGCAAAAATCCAGGCCCCGGGCCTGAACGTTGTCTGGGCCAATGCCAAGGGTGACATCGGCTGGTGGGCGGCGGCGCAATTGCCTAAACGCCCGACGGGTGTACGCCCGTGGTTCATCCTCGACGGCAGCACCGCCGAGGCGGACAAGGACGGCTTTTACCCGTTCACGGCCAACCCCCAGGAAGAAAACCCGGCCCGGGGCTACATCGTCTCGGCCAACTTCCAGCCAGTGTCGCCGACCGGCATGGAGATTCCCGGCTACTACAACCTTGCCGATCGCGGCCAGCAACTCAATCGCCAGCTCAGTGACAAAGCGGTCAAATGGGACCTGGAAAACAGCCAGAAGCTGCAACTGGGCACCACCACCGCCTACGGCCCGCGCCTGTTGGCACCACTGTTGCCAGTATTGCGCGAAGTGGTGAGCGATCCCGCCGAGCTCAAACTGGTGGAGCAACTGGCCCAGTGGCAAGGCGATTACCCCCTCGACTCGACCAGCGCCACGCTGTTCAACCAACTCCTGTTCAACCTGGCTGACGCGACGATGCGCGATGAACTGGGTAACGACTTCTTCGAAACGCTGCTCTCGACCCGGGTGATCGACGCCGCGCTCCCCCGCCTGGCCGCCAGCGCCGATTCACCGTGGTGGGACAACCGCAGCACCCTCGGCAAGGAAACCCGTGCCGATACGGTGAAGGCCGCCTGGCAAGCCAGCCTCGCGCACCTCAAGAGCACACTCGGCGCCGACGCCTCGCAATGGCAGTGGGGCAACGCGCACACGTTGACCCATGGCCATCCGCTGGGGCAGCAAAAGCCGCTGGACCTGTTCTTCAATGTCGGCCCCTTCGCCGCACCGGGCAGCCATGAAGTGCCGAACAACCTCTCGGCGAAAATTGGCCCGGCACCCTGGCCCGTCACCTATGGCCCCTCGACCCGACGCCTGATCGACTTCGCCGACCCGACCCACAGCCTGACCGTCAACCCGGTCGGCCAGAGCGGCGTACTGTTCGACAGTCACTATGATGATCAGGCCGAGGCCTACATCGAGGGGATGTACTTCCAGGCGCATCTCAATGATGAAGAAGTCACGGCCAACACGCGCAGTACGTTGAAGCTGTTGCCGGCGCGGGCTGTGCCATAGATTTTTGCTGGCTGGACTGGCCTCATCGCGAGCAAGCTCGCTCCCACAGGGATCTGTGTCGAACACAAATTGTGTGAACACCAGAGAACCCTGTGGGAGCGGGCTTGCCCGCGAAGGGTCCCTCACAGGCAATAAAAATGTCAGCTCAAACCATCGCCGCAAAATTCAACCTGAACTGCTGCGGCGTCACCCCCAATCGGCGATTGAACACACTGCGCATGTGCTGGGCATCGCGAAATCCGCATTGATATGCCACGGTCTTGAGCGGCGCGCGGGTACTTTCCAGCAGCGTCCTCGCCGCATCCACTCGCGCACGCTCGACGAACTCGGCCGGGGTGATTTTCGCTTCCCTGGCAAACACCCGGGAGAAGTTCCGCGCGCTCATGTTGGCGGCATTGGCCAGGTCGGCGATCGTCAGGTCGCCCGTCAGGTTGGCCAGCACGTAATGCTGCACCATCGCCACCGCTGAATCCGTTTCGGCGTGCGGCGTGAGGAACGGACTGAATTGCGACTGCCCGCCCGAACGCTGGGTAAACACCACCAGCCGCTTGGCGACATTCAGCGCCACTTCCGGCCCGTGATCCCGACCCAACAGATACAGCGACAGATCGATACCCGCGGTGACCCCGGCCGAGGTGAACAGCTCGCCGTCCTCGACATACAGTCGATCCGCCTCCACCCGGGACGTGGGACACAACACCGCCAGATCCGATGCGTCCTGCCAGTGCGTGGTGACCGTGCGCCCCTCCAGCAATCCGGCCCGGGCGAGCATGAACGCGCCATTGCAGATCGAGCCAAAGCGCTTGGCCCGGGCACAGGCATCGCGCAACCAACCATCGAATGCCATACCGAAACTCATGAACGGCAACTGCGGCCCGCCGGCCACCAGCAACAGGTCGTATGGCTCCAGCGCCTCGCTGAAATGCCGATGGGCATTGAGTGCCAAACCGTTGGAGCACGCCATCATCCCGCGCTCGACGCCGATCACCTCCAGACGATAGTGATCCTGCGGGGCAAGGAAGCGATTGGCCTCGGAAAACACATCCATGGGACCGGTGACATCCAGTGACTGGACGCCGGCGAACACCACGATGGCTACGGTTTTCTGCATGGTTCAAGTTCATCCTCAACGTTGAAAAAAGATCGCAGCCTTCGGCAGCTCCTACAGGTGAGCGCAATGCCATGTAGGAGCTGTCGAAGGCTGCGATCTTTTCTAGCTGCTCACCAGCAACCCTAGCCAATCCACACATAACAAGCGAGGTTGGCGCGATATGCACGCTCATTGGCCGGGATCGCAGCCATGGATCGATTGTCCGGCTTCGGGGGCCGGAACAGACTGAAACCCTCAGCGCCGCCAAGGCGTTCACGACGAGGAAAACTCCATGAGCAGCACCATCGCCGGCATCCAGATCCCCGACAGTGCACTGGCCAGGGCCACCACCGAATACATTCGCGACATCGAATCCGACCTGCTTTACCACCACTCGCGCCGGGTCTTCCTGTTCGGCGCACTGAGCGGTGAGCGCAAGCGACTGGCCTACAACCCGGAGTTGCTGTACGTCGGCGCGATGTTCCATGACCTGGGCCTGGTACAAGGTTATCGCAGCGACAACGAGCGCTTCGAAGTCGATGGTGCCAACGCCGCAGCGGCGTTCCTCAAGCCCTACGGGTTAAGCGATGACGACATCGAACAGGTCTGGCTATCGATTGCCCTGCACACCACGCCGGGCGTGCCCCGGCATTTGCGGCCCACCGTGGCGCTGGTCACGGCTGGCGTCGAGATGGACGTGCTGGGCATGGACTACGCAGCGTTTTCCAGCTCGCAGCGCGAAGCGGTGGTGCATGCGCATCCACGGGGCGAGGGGTTCAAGGAGTGCATCATCTGCGCGTTTGCCGACGGCTTGCGCCATCGTCCGCAGACCACGTTCGGCAATGTGAAGACCGATGTGCTGGTGGATCAGGAGCCGGGGTTCAAGCCGATGAACTTCGTCGAGGTCATCCGCAAATCTCCTTGGATTTCCTGACCGCCAAAGAACCTGTGAGAGGTCCGGGTAGACCACAGAACTGTGGCCTACCCGATTTCAGGCTCAAGCCGCTTCCGGTGCCTGTGCGCGACGCACGTCCGGTTGCTTCCACGAGTCGGCTGCCGCTTCTTCGATCGCCTGCTGGATCGCACGACGACGGCTTTCTTCGGCACGACGGCTGAAGAACCAGACCATGAAAGTCACAATGGACACCGCCAGCAGGATCAGGCTGGCCACGGCGTTGATCTCGGGTTTGACCCCAAGACGGACCGCCGAGAACACTTCCATCGGCAGGGTCGTGGAACCCGGGCCCGACACGAAGCTCGCCAGCACCAGGTCATCGAGGGACAACGCGAACGACATCATGCCGCCCGCCGCCAACGATGGCGCGATCATCGGGATGGTGATCAGGAAGAACACCTTCCACGGCCGAGCACCGAGGTCCATGGCTGCCTCTTCGATGGACAGGTCAAGCTCGCGCAAGCGCGCCGAAACCACCACCGCCACATAGGCCGCACAGAACGTGGTGTGGGCGATCCAGATGGTGACGATGCCGCGTTCCTGCGGCCAGCCGATCATCTGCGCCATGGCCACGAACAGCAGCAACAGCGACAGACCGGTGATCACCTCAGGCATCACCAGCGGCGCGGTGACCAGGCCACCGAACAGGGTACGGCCCTTGAAGCGCGTAATGCGCGTCAGGACGAACGCCGCCAGTGTGCCCAATGCCACCGCCGCCACCGCCGTGTAGCAGGCAATTTCCAGCGAACGCACCACCGAACCCATCAGTTGGCTGTTGTCGAGCAGGCCGACGTACCACTTGATCGACCAGCCGCCCCACACCGTTACCAGTTTCGAGGCGTTGAACGAGTAGATCACCAGAATCAGCATCGGCAGGTAGATGAACAACAGACCCAGTACCAGCATCAGGCTGGAGAAACGGAAGCGCTTCATTCTTTACCCTCCATTTCCTTGGCCTGACTGCGGTTGAACAGGATAATCGGCACAATCAGGATCGCCAGCATCACTACCGCCAGGGCAGACGCCACCGGCCAGTCACGGTTGTTGAAGAACTCTTGCCAGAGCACTTTACCGATCATCAGGGTTTCCGGACCGCCGAGCAGTTCCGGGATCACGAACTCGCCCACCACCGGAATGAACACCAGCATGCAGCCGGCGATGATGCCGTTTTTCGACAGCGGCACGGTGATTTTCCAGAAGCTGTTGAAGGTGCTCGAACCCAGGTCCGACGCAGCTTCCAGCAGGCTCTGGTCGTGCTTCACCAGGTTGGCGTACAGCGGCAGGATCATGAACGGCAGGTAGGAATAAACCACGCCGATGTAGACCGCCAGGTTGGTGTTGAGGATCTGCAGCGGCTCGTCGATCCAGCCCATGCTCATCAGGAACCCATTGAGCAGGCCGTTGTTGCTGAGGATGCCCATCCACGCGTAAACGCGGATCAGGATCGCAGTCCAGGTCGGCATCATGATCAACAGCACCAGCACCGTCTGCACTTCCTTGCGGGCAACGGAGATGCCGTAGGCCATCGGGTAGCCGATCACCAGGCAGAGGATGGTGCTGAACAGCGCCATCTTCAGCGAGCCGAGATATGCGGCGATGTACAGCTCGTCACCGGCCAGCATCGCGTAGTTGCCCAGGTTAAGCAGCAACTGCAGCTTCTGCTCGGCGTAGCTGTAGATTTCGGTGTAGGGCGGAATGGCCACGTCCGCTTCTGCGAAGCTGATCTTCAGTACGATGAAGAACGGCAGCATGAAGAACAGGAACAGCCAGATGAAGGGAACCCCGATGACCATTTGACGGCCACCGGGAATTATTCGATTGAGTCGACGCTTGAGTTTGCGCATGTTCATGAGCGAAGCACCACGCCGCTGTCGTCTTCCCAGTACACGTAGACCTGATCACCCCAGGTCGGACGCTGCCCGCGACGCTCGGCGTTGGCCACGAACGACTGCACCAGCTTGCCGCTTGGCAGTTCGACGTAGAACACCGAGTGCCCGCCCAGGTAGGCGATGTCGTGCACCTTGCCGCTGGACCAGTTGTACTGGCAGGTCGGCATGTCGGCGGTGACCAGCAGTTTTTCCGGACGGATCGCGTAGGTGACCGACTTGTCCTGCACCGAAGTGCTGATGCCGTGGCCGACGTAGATCTGGCGATCCAGATCTTTGCAGGTAATGATCGCGTGGCCTTCGGCGTCGTCGATGACTTCGCCCTCGAAGATGTTCACGTTACCGATGAATTCGCAGACCAGGCGACTGGTCGGGGTTTCGTAGATGTCGATCGGGCTGCCGATCTGGGCGATCCAGCCCAGGTGCATGATCGCGATGCGCTCGGCCATGGTCATGGCCTCTTCCTGGTCGTGGGTCACCATGACGCAGGTCACGCCGACGCGCTCGATGATCTCCACCAGCTCCAGCTGCATCTGCGAACGCAACTTCTTGTCCAGTGCGCCCATCGGTTCGTCGAGCAGCAGCAGCTTCGGACGCTTGGCCAGGGAACGGGCCAGGGCCACACGCTGACGCTGACCGCCGGACAATTGATGCGGCTTGCGCTTGGCGTACTGGCTCATCTGCACCAGCTTGAGCATTTCGGCCACGCGGGCGTCGACTTCTGCCGCGGGAATCTTGTCCTGCTTGAGGCCGAAAGCGATGTTCTGCGCCACGGTCATGTGCGGGAACAGGGCGTAGGACTGGAACATCATGTTGATCGGCCGCTCGTAGGGCGGCATGTCTGTGATGTCTACGCCATCGAGGAAAATGCGTCCCTCCGTGGGCCGTTCGAAACCTGCGAGCATGCGCAGCAAAGTGGATTTGCCCGATCCCGAACCGCCGAGCAGGGCGAAAATTTCGCCTTTCTTGATTTCCAGGGACACATCGTCCACGGCAATCGTCTCGTCGAACTTCTTCGTGACCCGGTCGATTTTGACCAGCACCTGTTTAGGTTGCTGGTCGCCCTCGAGGGCTTTCTTATAGGCGCCGGAGGCAACTGCCATTTACGAAACTCCCAGAAAAAAAGAGTGCAGTTCGCTCAAGGTGAGCCAACCTTGGATAGTTTGAGCCTTGAGGCTATTTACCCGACTTGACCTTGGTCCAGCTGCGGGTCATCAAACGTTGAATATTCGGCGGTAACTCGATCGACACGTAGGTCTTGTCGAGCACCTCTTGCGGTGGATAAACCGCTTCGTCGGTGCGAATGGACTGTTCCATCAGTTTGTCCGACCCCGGGTTAGGGTTGGCATAGCCGACGTAATCGCTGACCTGGGCAATCACCTCAGGCTTGAGCAAATAGTTGATGAAGGCGTGGGCTTGTTTGACGTTGGCCGAGTCCTTCGGAATCGCCAGCATGTCGAACCAGAGTGCACCGCCCTCTTTCGGAATCGAGTAGGCAATGTTCACGCCTTTCTTGGCTTCTTCGGCGCGGTTCTTGGCCTGGAAGATGTCACCGGAGAAACCGATCGCCACGCAGATATCGCCGTTGGCCAGATCCGCGATGTACTTGGAGGAGTGGAAGTAGGTCACGTAAGGCCGTACTGCGAGCAACTTCTCTTCGGCCTTTTTGTAATCTTCAGGGTTGGTGCTGTTGGCATTCAGGCCCATGTAGTTGAGCACTGTCGGCATCATTTCATCGGCGGAATCGAGAAACGCGACGCCACAACTTTGCAGCTTCTTGATGTTCTCCGGCTCGAACAGCACGCCCCACGAATCAATCGTATCGACGCCCAGCACAGCCTTGACCTTGTCGACGTTGTAACCGATGCCGTTGGTGCCCCACAGGTACGGCACGGCGTACAGGTTGCCCGGATCGTTCTGCTCCAGGCGCTTGAGCAGCACCGGGTCGAGGTTCGAATAGTTCGGCAGCTGCGACTTGTCGAGCTTCTGGAATGCCCCGGCCTTGATCTGTTTGCCGAGGAAGTGGTTCGACGGCACGACCACGTCGTAGCCGGTACGCCCGGCCAGCAATTTACCTTCCAGGGTTTCGTTGGAATCGAAGACGTCATAAACCGGCTTGATACCGGTTTCTTTCTGGAAGTCGGCCAGGGTGGTCTCGCCGATGTAGTCCGACCAGTTATAAATATGCACGGTACCGGCGGCCTGGGCACTGACAGCCAGCGTCAACCCGGCGCCCGCCAGCATGGCATTGCGCAACAAAGAAAAAATAGGCAAGTGGAGGTCCTCTGAAATTAGTTGGGCCCAAGTTGCCCCGCGTTACATGACAACCGTGGTTGCCCGGCAACAAAACCGGCGCGCAACTTACCCTCGAAAAACCGTTCCAGCAAAACTTTCTGTCATTTAATTACACCTGTTGTCGCCACCGCGCGGGTGGCGACAACAGGTTGTTGCATAAAACCGGCTTATTTACCGGATTTGATCTTGGTCCAGCTGCGGGTCATGATCCGCTGGGTCGCGGCCGGCAAGTCGGCAATCGCGTACAACTTGGCGAGCACGTCCGCCGGTGGGTAAACGCCCGGGTCGCTGGTGATGTCTTTATCGACCAACGCAGTTGCAGCCGCGTTACCGTTCGGGAAACGCACGGCGTTGGTGATTTCAGCCATGATTTCCGGCTTCTGCAGGAAGGTCATGAACTTGTAGGCGCCTTCGACGTTTTCGGCATCTTTAGGGATGGCGACCATGTCGTAGAAGCTGCCGGCACCTTCTTTTGGAATGTTGTAGCTGACTTTCACCTTGCCACCGGCTTCTTCCGCGCGGGACTTGGCCTGGTAAATGTCACCCGAGTAACCCACAGCCACGCAGATGTTGCCGTTGGCCAGGTCGGAGATGTACTTGGACGAGTGGAAGTAACCTACCGAAGGGCGGATTTTCAGGAACAGCGCTTCGGCTTCGGCCAGTTGTTTCTTGTCCTGGCTGTCGGTTGGATAGCCCAGGTAGTGCAACGCCACCGGAATCATCTCGGTTGGCGAATCGAGGAAGCTGATGCCGCACGACTTCAACTTCGCGGCGTTTTCAGGTTTGAACAGCAGGTCCCAGGAGTTGGTCGGCGCGTCGGCACCCAGCGCAGCCTTGACCTTCTCGGGGTTGAAGCCGATACCGATCGAACCCCACATGTACGGGAAGGCGTGTTCGTTGCCCGGGTCGCTCACGGAAACGGCCTTGAGCAGGTCGGTGTTCAGGTTCTTCCAGTTAGGCAGCTTGGACTTGTCCAGCTTCTGGTAGACGCCAGCCTTGATCTGCTTGGCCAGGAAGTTGTTCGACGGTACAACGATGTCGTAACCGGACTTGCCTGCCAGCAACTTGGCTTCCAGGGTTTCGTTGCTGTCGAAGACGTCATAGACAACCTTGATGCCCGACTCGTCTTCAAACTTCTTGACGGTATCCGGTGCGATGTAGTCGGACCAGTTGTACACGTGCAGTACTTTGTCATCGGCCTGAACCGCGCCCGCCATCAAACCCATCACGGACATGGCAAGCAGAGTCTTGCCAGCGAGCTTTTTACCTAGTGCCTTCATGCGTAATGCTCCAAATTTTTCTTTTTTGAACCACTTGTTCAGCGACCGAACCCGGGCAACTGGAACCGCGGCTAGTCTGGCAAGATCCACATCGGTCTTTCAAGGAACGGCCACGCTTTCTGACCAGTTCCGAGCGAAAGTTCCTGGTTCATTTGCAGAACTTTGGACTTCCGCTCAGAGCCTAGCACTTAGCCCTGCAATGCACTCAGGGTCAGGTCAAGACACTTGCGAGCCTTGGTCACCAGTTCATCGATTTCCGCCGGTGTAATCACCAGTGGCGGAGCGATGATCATGGTGTCGCCGACGGCGCGCATGATCAGGCCGTTATCGAAGCAGAACTGACGGCAGATCATGCCGACGCCCTTGCCTTCGTAGCGCTTGCGCGTGGCCTTGTCCTGGACCAGTTCGATGGCCCCCAGCAGACCCACGCCACGAACTTCACCCACCAGCGGGTGATCGTTCAGTTCCCGCAGACGCTTTTGCAAATACGGTGCCGTTTCTGCATGTACACGCTCGATGATCTTCTCGTCGCGCATGATGCGGATGTTTTCCAGCGCCACCGCAGCGGCTACCGGGTGACCGGAGTAAGTGAAGCCGTGGTTGAAGTCGCCGCCTTCGTTGAGCACATCCACCACTTCATCACGCACGATCAGGCCGCCCATCGGGATGTAGCCCGAGGTCAGGCCCTTGGCGATGGTCATCATGTCTGGCTTGAGGTCGTAGAAATCGGCACCAAACCACTCGCCGGTACGACCGAAACCGCAAATCACTTCGTCAGCCACGAACAGGATGTCGTACTTGGCGAGGATTTCCTTGATGCGCGGCCAGTAGGTCTCTGGCGGAATGATCACGCCACCGGCGCCCTGGATCGGCTCGGCAATAAAGGCACCGACGTTGTCGACGCCGACTTCCAGAATCTTTTCTTCCAGCTGGTTGGCCGCCCAGATACCGAATTCTTCCGGGGTCATGTCGCCGCCTTCGGCGAACCAGTACGGCTGGGCGATGTGTACGATACCCGGGATCGGCAAGTCGCCCTGTTCGTGCATGTACGTCATGCCGCCCAGGCTCGCGCCGGCCACGGTGGAACCGTGATAGCCGTTCTTGCGGCTGATGATGACTTTCTTGTTCGGCTGGCCCTTGATCGCCCAGTAGTGACGAACCATACGCAGCATGGTGTCGTTGCCTTCGGAGCCGGAGCCGGTGAAGAACACATGGTTCATGCCTTCTGGCGCAATGTCGGCGATGGCCTTGGCCAGTTCCAGTACCGGTGGGTGCGCAGTCTGGAAGAACAGGTTGTAGTAAGGCAGTTCACGCATCTGTTTACTGGCGGCATCGGCCAGTTCATCGCGACCATAACCAATCGCGACGCACCACAGGCCGGCCATGCCGTCGAGGATCTTGTTGCCTTCGCTGTCCCAGAGGTAAACGCCCTTGGCGTTGGTGATGATCCGCGGGCCTTTCTCTTTCAGCTGCTTGAAGTCGCTGAACGGAGCCAGGTGGTGATCATTGCTCAGGGTTTGCCATTCACGGGTTTGCGGATTGTTGCTGGTCATACGAATCTCCTAAAACAATCAGGTGAAGGCGCCGCCAGGCAGCGGCGGCGCCCGGCGTATCAGACGGCAAAGAGCAGGAATTCCCTTTCCCACGAACTGATCACGCGCTTGAAGTTTTCATGCTCGGCCCGCTTGACCGCAACGTAGCCAGTGATGAAATTTTTGCCCAGGTACCGCTCGATGGTCGCGCTGTTTTCCATGCGTTCCAGTGCGTCTTCGATGGTTAGCGGCAGGCGCAGGTTGCGGCGTTCATAGCCTCGCCCCACCACCGGCGCACTCGGGTTCAGGCCTTCGACCATGCCGATGTAACCGCAGAGCAGGCTCGCGGCAATCGCCAGGTACGGGTTGGCATCGGCGCCGGGCAGGCGGTTTTCCACCCGTCGGTTTTGCGGCCCCGCATCCGGTACCCGCAGGCCCACGGTGCGGTTCTCTTCACCCCACTCCACGTTCACCGGCGCCGAAGTATCCGGCAGGAAGCGGCGGAACGAGTTGACGTTGGGTGCGAACAGCGGCAACAGTTCGGGAATGAGCTTCTGCAGACCACCGATGTGGTGCAGGAACAACTGGCTCATGGTCCCGTCTTCATTGGAGAAGATGTTCTTGCCGGTCTCGATGTCGATGATGCTCTGGTGCAAGTGCATGGCACTGCCCGGCTCGCCGGTCATCGGCTTGGCCATGAAGGTCGCGGCCACGTCGTGCTTGAGCGCGGCTTCGCGCATGGTGCGCTTGAACACCAGGATCTGGTCGGCCAGGGACAGGGCATCGCCGTGACGGAAGTTGATTTCCATCTGCGCCGTGCCGTCCTCGTGGATCAGGGTATCGAGGTCCAGTTCCTGCAATTCGCACCAGTCGTAGACGTCTTCGAACAGCGGGTCGAATTCGTTCGCCGCTTCGATGGAGAACGACTGGCGACCGATTTCCGGACGACCGGAACGGCCGATCGGCGGTTGCAGCGGGTAGTCCGGGTCGTCACTGCGCTTGGTCAGGTAAAACTCCATTTCCGGCGCCACGATCGGCTGCCAGCCTTTGTCGGTATAGAGTTTCAGGACTTTCTTGAGCACGTTGCGCGGCGACAGCTCGATCGGGTTGCCTTGCTTGTCGTAGGTATCGTGGATGACGATGGCGGTCGGCTCGATGGCCCACGGCACCAGGTACACCGCGCCCTGGTCTGGACGGCAGATCATGTCGATATCGGCCGGGTCGAGCAGCTCGTAATAGATGTCGTCTTCGACGTAATCGCCGGTCACTGTCTGCAACAGCACACTTTCTGGCAGGCGCATGCCTTTTTCGGCGATGAATTTGTTGGTCGGCGAAATCTTGCCCCGGGTAATCCCGGTCAAGTCGGCGATCATGCATTCGACTTCTGTGATCTTGTGGTTTTTCAACCAATCGGTGAGCTGGTCGAGGTTGTTACTCATAAATGCCTCTAGGCTTGAGTTGTCTGACCCTTTTAAGGTCAGGCGTTGTTTGACGCATCGGCGTCGCGTTGTAGAGCGTTTGCGCGGCAGATTATCGTGCTTGCCGACACGGCTGCAGAAGCCGGGCGTGCAGAATCGCGAGCGGTGCCCTGAACGATGGTCAGGCCGCTATTGTGAATCGGTTCTATATTGAATGGAGTAACCGTAATGGGGGTGCCATCACGACCGTCCAGAATATCGGACGGGGACGGTTGAACCGTCACGGATGGGAGGATCACCAGAACCGCTGAGACCACGCAACGGACGGACGTGTCATCACTGATGTGATAAACATGCCGACCGACCTGTCTTGAGCAGTCGGTGACGCCGATTATCGGCAGGCGAGACATGAAGCACCCCGGTATTATTGCTGTTATGGGTTTGATTCGAGCTTAGCCTTGTTCATTTTTTTACACAACACCCCCGTAAAAAATACAACACGGCCCGCTCAAGCCTGCGGGCGCCATGGAGGCTAAAGGCATAAAAACGCCCCAAAGTGCCTCAAAAAAGCCACACGGGCGCTTTTTTAGGGCAAAAAAGGCCTCGCTTGACTTCGGCATGCCGTTCGGGTTGACTGGAATCTGAAAAGATCAATGATTGATATTTTTAACAACAAAGGTGTTGCATCATGTCGGTACCCCCGCGTGCCGTTCAGCTTAACGAAGCGAACGCGTTCCTTAAGGAACATCCTGAGGTTCTGTACGTTGACCTTCTGATTGCGGATATGAATGGTGTGGTGCGCGGCAAGCGCATCGAACGCACCAGCCTCCACAAGGTTTACGAGAAAGGCATCAACCTGCCGGCCTCTCTATTTGCTCTGGATATCAATGGCTCGACGGTGGAAAGCACCGGCCTGGGCCTGGACATCGGTGATGCTGACCGAATCTGCTATCCAATCCCCGATACCCTATGCAACGAGCCATGGCAGAAGCGCCCGACCGCGCAACTGTTGATGACCATGCACGAACTCGAAGGCGAGCCATTCTTCGCCGACCCGCGTGAAGTGCTGGCCAATGTGGTACGCAAGTTCGACGAAATGGGCCTGACCATCTGTGCCGCGTTCGAACTGGAGTTCTACCTGATCGACCAGGAGAACGTGAACGGTCGTCCGCAACCACCTCGCTCGCCGGTTTCCGGCAAACGTCCGCACTCGACTCAGGTCTACCTGATCGACGACCTCGACGAATACGTCGACTGCCTCCAGGACATTCTGGAAGGTGCAAAAGAGCAAGGCATCCCGGCCGACGCCATCGTCAAGGAAAGTGCCCCGGCGCAGTTCGAAGTGAACCTGCACCACGTGGCCGACCCGATCAAGGCCTGCGACTACGCGGTCCTGCTCAAGCGCCTGATCAAGAACATCGCCTACGACCATGAAATGGACACCACCTTCATGGCCAAGCCTTACCCAGGCCAGGCGGGTAATGGTCTGCACGTCCACATTTCGATTCTCGACAAAGACGACAAGAATATTTTTGCCAGTGAGGATCCCGAGCAGAACGCCGCACTGCGTCACGCGATCGGCGGTGTGCTCGAGACCCTACCGGCGCAGATGGCTTTTCTCTGCCCGAACGTCAACTCCTACCGTCGTTTCGGCGCACAGTTCTACGTGCCGAACTCGCCGTGCTGGGGCCTGGATAACCGTACTGTGGCGATTCGCGTACCGACCGGTTCTTCCGACGCCGTGCGCATCGAGCATCGTGTAGCCGGCGCCGATGCCAACCCGTACCTGCTGATGGCTTCGGTTTTGGCGGGTGTGCACCACGGCCTGACCAACCAGATCGAGCCTGGCGCCCCGGTCGAAGGCAACAGCTACGAGCAGAACGAGCAGAGCCTGCCGAACAACCTGCGCGATGCACTGCGCGAGCTGGACGACAGCGAAGTCATGGCCAAGTACATCGATCCGAAATACATCGATATCTTCGTCGCGTGCAAAGAGAGTGAGCTGGAGGAGTTCGAACACTCCATCTCCGACCTCGAGTACAACTGGTACCTGCATACCGTTTAATCGGTTGCAGTAAAAAAAACGCCGCCGGCTGTAAAAGCCGGCGGCGTTTTTTTATGGGTGCCATCAAACCCCGTGGCGAGGGAGCTTGCTCCCGCTGGAGGCCGAAGGACTCCCTTTAATCCGCAGTCGGTTCTGTCAGGCACACCGCATCGGCCGTTTTGGGGCCGCTTCGCGACCCAACGGGAGCAAGCTCCCTCGCCACAGGGGATATGGAACATCTGCCCGCTCTGCGTACAATGCCCGCTGCCCCGCAGGAGACTCCAATGACACGCGTAGCCACCCCCCGCAAACCCCGCGCACGCAGCCAGGCCCGGATCGATTCGATACTCGATGCCGCTCGCACGCTGCTGGCTGCCGAGGGTGTGGCCAGTCTGTCGATCTACAGCGTCGCCGAGCGCGCGGAGATTCCGCCCTCCTCGGTCTACCACTTCTTCGCCAGCGTGCCGGCTTTGCTCGAAGCCTTGACCGCCGACGTCCATGCGGCCTTCCGCGCCTGCCTGCAAGCTCCCATCGACCATCTCGCCTTGAATGGCTGGCGCGATCTGTCGCGACTGGTGGAACAACGCATGCTCGACATCTACGCAGAAGACGCCGCCGCCCGCCAACTCATTCTGGCCCAGCACGGTCTGACTGAAGTCACCCAGGCCGACCGCCAGCACGACATCGAACTGGGCGACCTGATGCACAAGCTGTTCGACCATCACTTCGAGCTGCCGACGTTGCCCAGTGATGTCGATGTGTTTGCCCTGGCCATGGAACTGGGCGACCGGGTGTATGCGCGCTCGGTGCAGCAGCACGGGCAGATTACGCCACGCATGGCCGAGGAAGGGATGCGGGTGTTTGATGCTTATGTGGGGTTGTATTTGCCGCCGTATTTGCCCAAGCGTGTGGCGCTTTAAAAGATCGCAGCCTTCGGCAGCTCCTACATCGGAATGCGTATTCCAGTAGGAGCTGCCGAAGGCTGCGATCTTTTGATCTTAACGAATAAAAAACCCCGAAGGGCTCAAACCCTTCGGGGTTGTTGTTTACGCATCTGCCTTACAACTTGGCGATCGACACCTCGGTGGATTTCACAAACGCGATCACTTCACTGCCGACCGCCAGTTCCAGCTCTTTCACCGAACGCGTGGTGATCACCGAAGTGACAATGCCGGACGCGGTCTGCACGTCGATTTCCGACAGCACGTCGCCGAGGACGATTTCCTTGATGGAGCCCTTGAACTGGTTGCGAACGTTGATGGCCTTGATAGTCATGATGTTGATTCCTGTCGTTGGGTAAGACTTGAGTTATTGAGCCCAGCGCAATTGCGTAGGCAAGGGTGAAACAGGTTCCGGTTCCGGCGGTTGGCCGGGCAGCGCCAGCACGCGATTTAGCACTTCGGTTTCCAGCGCCGCCAGCCGATGGGAACCACGAACCCGAGGGCGCGGCAGTTCCACGTGCAGGTCGAGGCCGACTTCGCCGTCTTCGATCAGGATCACCCGATCGGCAATCGCCACGGCTTCACTGACGTCATGGGTCACCAGCAACACCGTGAAGCCGTGCTGCTGCCAGAGCCGTTCGATCAGTTGCTGCATTTCAATTCGGGTCAGGGCATCCAGCGCACCCAAAGGTTCGTCGAGCAACAGCAGGCGCGGCTGATGAATCAACGCACGAGCCAATGCCACGCGTTGCTTCTGCCCACCGGACAGCGCGGCCGGCCACTCGTGGGCACGATCGGCCAGGCCCACCGCTTCCAAAGCTTCAAGCGCCTGCGGCCGCCAGTTCCCCTTGAGGCCCAGACCGACGTTGTCGATGATCTTTTTCCAGGGCAGCAAACGCGCTTCCTGGAACATCAGCCGCGTATCCTCCCGCGCATCACTCAATGGCGCGGCACCGGCGAACAACTCACCGCCGCTTGGTTGATCGAGGCCGGCGAGCAAGCGCAACAGGGTACTTTTGCCGCAACCACTGCGACCGACCACAGCGACAAACTGGCCCGCCGGAATGTGCAGGTCGATCTCGCGCAGCACCTGCCGCGCACCGAAGGTTTTTTGCAACTTGCGCACCACCAGCGGAGTCCCGCGCAGCAGGCGTGGAGGCTGTTGGGCAGTCATACCGAACCTCCCCTCGCAACCTGATACGCCGGATGCCAGCGCAGCCACACTCGTTCAAGTCCACGGGCCGCGAGGTCTGCCAGTTTGCCGAGCACCGCGTACAACAGAATCGCCAGCACCACCACGTCGGTCTGCAAGAACTCCCGGGCATTCATCGCCAGATAGCCGATGCCGGAACTCGCGGAAATGGTTTCCGCGACGATCAACGTCAGCCACATGAAGCCCAGCGCGAAGCGTACGCCAACCAGAATCGAAGGCAGCGCCCCCGGCAAAATCACCTGCCAGAACAGGCTGAAACCGCTCAGGCCATAGCTACGCGCCATCTCTACCAGCGCCGGGTCGACATTGCGGATGCCGTGATAGGTGTTGAGGTAAATCGGGAACAAGGTGCCCAGCGCCACCAGGAAAATCTTTGCCGACTCATCAATGCCGAACCACAGGATCACCAGTGGAATCAGCGCCAGGTGCGGCACGTTGCGGATCATCTGCACCGAACTGTCGAGCAAGCGCTCGCCCCACTTCGACAGACCAGTGATGAAGCCAAGGGTCAGGCCGATGCCACCACCGATGGTGAAGCCCAGCGCGGCACGCCAGCCACTGATCGCCAAGTGCGTCCAGATTTCGCCACTGCGCACCAGGCTCACGCCGGCCTCGAGGACGGCGATGGGTGCCGGCAGGATTCGTGTCGACAACCAGCCCGCCGACACACTCAACTGCCACACCGCCAGCAACAACACCGGCAACGCCCAGGGCGCCAGGCTGTGGATGATTTTCTTCATGATCGCGCCTCAGCTCTGGGACGCGGCTTTTGGCAGAATGTCGTTGGCGACCATCTCGCCGAACGGGCTGACGTAACCGGCGCTCTTCGGCAGTTCAGGACGCTCGACATCGAGGTGCGGGAACAGTAACTCCGCCACCCGGTACGACTCCTCCAAGTGTGGATAACCGGAGAAGATGAAGGTATCGATGCCCAGGTCCGCGTACTCCTTCACGCGGGCGGCCACGGTCGGACCATCGCCCACCAGCGCCGTACCGGCACCGCCGCGCACCAGACCGACGCCGGCCCACAGGTTAGGACTGACTTCCAGGTTGTCACGGCTTCCGCCATGCAGCGCAGCCATGCGTTGCTGACCGACCGAATCGAAACGCGCCAGCGAAGCCTGGGCACGGGCGATGGTTTCGTTGTCCAGATGCGAGATCAATTTGTCCGCCGCTTGCCAGGCTTCGGCGTTGGTTTCACGCACGATCACATGCAGGCGAATGCCGAAGCGTACGGTGCGACCAAGCCTGGCGGCCTTGGCACGGACCTGTTCGATTTTTTCCGCAACGGCGGCCGGTGGTTCGCCCCAGGTCAGGACCATTTCCACCTGTTCGGCGGCCAGATCCTGGGCGGCTTCAGAGGAACCGCCGAAGTACAGCGGCGGACGCGGTTGCTGGATCGGCGGATAGAGCAATTTCGCCCCCTTCACGCTGATGTGCTGGCCGTCGTAATCGACGGTTTCGCCTTCCAGTACCCGACGCCAGATGCGGGTGAATTCCACCGAGGCCTGATAGCGCTCTTCGTGGCTCAGGAACAGACCATCGCCCGCCAACTCTTCCGGATCCCCACCCGTCACCAGATTGAACAACGCACGACCGCCGGACAGTCGATCCAGGGTCGCAGCCTGACGCGCCGCCACCGTCGGGGAAATGATCCCCGGGCGCAGGGCAACCAGGAACTTCAAGCGCTGGGTCACAGGAATCAGCGATGCCGCCACCAGCCACGAGTCTTCGCAGGAGCGACCGGTAGGAATCAGCACACCGCCGAAGCCCAGACGATCCGCCGCTTGCGCCACTTGTTGCAGATAACCGTGGTCAACGGCGCGAGCGCCTTCGGCGGTGCCAAGGTAATGGCCGTCGCCGTGGGTAGGCAGGAACCAGAAAATATTGAGGCTCATGGAGTGGTCTCCTTGGGGAATCGAATTATTGGGCTTTGGTTACTGAGCTTTGGGCAACGGCAGCCGGCGGCGTCCAGATCACGTCTTTAATGCTCAACTGCTTGGGAATCAGCTTGAGCTGGTAGAAGCTGTCGGCGATTTTCTGCTGTGCGGCGACCACTTCCGGGGTGAGGAACAGCGCGCCATAGCCCTGGCGTTTCACCGAGGTCAGGGTGATGTCCGCTGGCAGGCCGAGCAGCGGTGAAACCTGTTGGGTCACCTCTTGCGGGTTAGCCTTGGACCACTCGCCTACCGCGCGCACTTCTTCCACCAGTGTCTTGATCACCTCGGGATTTTTCTGCGCATAAGGCTTGGTTGCCAGGTAGAACTGATGGTTGTCGACGATGCCTTGGCCATCGCGCAGGGTGCGCGCTTGCAGCTGTTGTTCGGCAGCGGCCTGGTACGGGTCCCAGATCACCCAGGCGTCGACACTGCCACGCTCGAACGCGGCGCGGGCATCGGCCGGCGGCAGGAATACGGTCTGGATGTCGGTGTATTTGAGGCCGGCATCTTCCAGCGCACGCACCAGCAGGTAGTGCACGTTGGAGCCCTTGTTGAGCACGATTTTCTTGCCCTTGAGGTCCGCCACCGACTTGATCGCCGAGTCCTTCGGCACCAGGATCGCCTCACTGTGCGGCGCTGGCGGTTCATAGGCGACGTAGAGCAGATCGGCACCCGCTGCCTGGGCAAACACCGGAGGCGTTTCGCCGGTAACACCGAAGTCGATGGAGCCGACGTTCAGGCCTTCAAGCAGTTGCGGGCCACCGGGGAATTCCGTCCATTGCACGTCCACACCTTGGGCGGCGAGACGTTTTTCCAGGGTGCCCTTGGCTTTGAGCAGCACCAGGGTGCCGTATTTCTGATAGCCGATTCGTAGCACGCCTTCCCGGGTAGAAAGCGCCTGAGCTTGAGTAATGGCGCCGAAGGTCAAAGCCGCAGCAAACAGAGCGACCAGACCACGACGCAAAATGACAGGGCGCATGGCGCTCTCCTTTTTGCAGTTGGGTTTTGGCTGCACCTGCTTGCCCGTTGGCGGGCGAGTAAGGCCAGTACTTCAATTTTTTGGTGAGGTTCAAATGCTCCAGCGAGCACTCAACAAACGATCATTCAACAGGTTCGGGTCGAGCGGCTTGGGCCGTCGCGCCATGGCGCTAAAAAACAGCTCCAGCGATTCATTCAGTCGTTGTTCCAGCTCCGGTGCCAACTGCGCCTGGGCGCTGCCTTCGCCGTAGGCGATCTGGCTGTCGACGGCGAAAATGCCTTGCAGCATTTCCTGGGCCTTCAATGCCGACAGCACCGGCTTGAGCGCGTAATCCACTGCCAACATATGGGCGATGCTGCCGCCAGTGGCCATCGGCAGAACCACCTTGTGGCTCAAGGCGCGTTCGGGCAGCAGATCCAGCACGACTTTCAGTGCTCCGGAAAACGATGCCTTGTAAACCGGTGTGGCGATCAGCAGGCCATCGGCATTTTCAATCTGTTGCAACAAGTCGATCACCTTGGGGCTGTCGAAGCGTGCGTGCAGCAAGTCCTCGGCCGGGAAGTCCCGCACCTGATAACTCACTACTTCCACGCCCTGCCCTTGCAACCAACGCTGGGAGCGATCCAGCAGCACCCCGGAACGAGAGCGCTGACTGGGACTGCCACCGAGTGAGACAACCAACATTCAGACGATTCCTTGCACGGTGTTGGCGATTCGCGGTTTGCGATCTCGCTTCGATGGAGTGACCTTAACAGCTGATTCATATATCCATAAATCATATTTATTCATTTGGTTATGCATAAAAGAAATATATAACCCGGTTTCTTCCAGGCAAAAAAACAGGCCGTCGAAACGGCCTGAAATCCCCTGCTTTGTGGGTGCCTTGAAAAGATCGCAGCCTGCGGCAGCTCCTACAGGGATCGACGTATGCACGTAGGAGCTGCCGCAGGCTGCGATCTTCTGACCTTCAACGATTGGGCTGCGGCGTCAGACGCAGGTAAGGCTTGACCGCCCGATAGCCCTTGGGAAAGCGCTGTTTGATTTCATCTTCATCCTTGAGCGACGGTACGATCACCACCTCATCACCGTCTTGCCAGTTGGCCGGCGTGGCCACCTTGTAGTTGTCGGTGAGTTGCAGCGAGTCGATCACCCGCAGGATTTCATTGAAGTTGCGGCCGGTGCTCGCCGGGTAGGTAATCGTCAGCCGGACCTTTTTCTTCGGGTCGATCACGAACAGACTGCGCACGGTCAGGGTGTCGTTGGCGTTGGGGTGGATCAGGTCGTAGAGGTCCGAGACCTTGCGGTCGGCGTCATCCAGGATCGGAAAGTTGACCACGGTGCCCTGGGTTTCGTTGATGTCCTCGATCCACTTGTGGTGCGACTCCACCGGGTCCACTGACAAAGCGATGGCCTTGACGTCGCGCGCGGCGAACTCATCCTTGAGCCTCGCGGTGAAGCCCAGCTCAGTCGTGCACACCGGTGTGAAGTCCGCGGGATGGGAAAACAGCACGCCCCAGCTATCGCCCAGCCACTGATGGAAACGGATGGTGCCTGCGCTGGAGTTCTGTTCGAAATCGGGGGCGATATCGCCAAGTCTGAGACCCATGGTGCTGCTCCTTGTAAGTGCTTGATGGGTTCAACTGTGCCTGTGTTTTTTATCTATTAAAAAGAATAAATATCGATTTATTTAGATCATAAAGAAATATTAAATATCTGTTCACTGGACGTGCCCGCGCAACCGGCCGAACATCGCCCCCAAGGTTCGAGAAGGCCTTGAGTTGCTGCAAAGAGGGAAGTTCAAGGCGGGATTACGGGGGTGAACCCGTCTTGAAAATGTAAAAGCCCCGCCCGGTGCAATACCGGGCGGGGCTTTTTTGTCTCGGTTACGCGAGCGCTTATTACAACAGCGGGATCGAGTAGCTGACGATCAGGCGGTTTTCGTCCTGCGAACGGGTGTTCGGCAGGTCGGTGCGCCACGTGGCGTTTTTCCACATCAGGCCGAGGTTCTTCAGCGCGCCGGACTGAACGACGTAACCCACGGTCAGGTCGCGCTCCCACTCAGAGGCACCATTGGCCGCCTCGCCCCCCTTGGCGTTAACGGTATCGATATTGTCACCGCGCAGGTACACCAGGCCAGCAGTCAGGCCAGGTACGCCGACCTTGGCGAAGTCATAGGAGTAGCGTGCTAGCCAGGTACGCTCGCCGGCACGGCCGAACTTCTGGATTTGCGAATCGGTGATGGTGTAGTTCGATGAACCGTCGCCCTGGTTCAGCCAAGGGAAATCGCTGCTGCCGTTGCTGACCTGATAACCGCCACCGAAGGTGTGGCCGGCAACGGAGTACAGGAACAGGCCGCTGTACAGATTGTTGTCGACCTTACCCTTGCCGTTGGCTGCACCGCTGTAGTTGCCAGTGGTGTAGTACAGAGGATCGTGACCGTTGGCACCGTCGTCGGAGCTGTTGAAGTAACGCAAGTCAGACTTCAGCACGCCAGGGCCGATGGCCCAGTTGTGCACCAGACCCAGGAAGTGTTGCTTGTAGAACTCTTCCAGGGTGCCGTAGTAGTACTGGGCCGTCAGGTCCTTGGTGATCTTGTAGTCGCCACCGGCATAGATGAACTTGTTGCTGTCGCGGCCTGCAGCGGAACGGCTGTTGGCGCCAGAGATAGACAACTGTTCATTGTTGCTCGAGTTACGACCTTTTACCTGCTCGATCTGACCGCCGATCAAGGTCAGGTCCTTGATGTCGTTCGAGGAGATCTGGCCACCCTGCCAGGTTTGCGGCAACAGACGACCGTCGTTGGTCACGATCACCGGCAGCTTGGGCTGCAAGGTACCCAGCTTCAGCTCGGTCTGGGAGATCTTGGCTTTGGCAGTCAAACCCAGGCTGGAGAAGTCATCAACCGCTTCGCCGTTGGACTTGCTCGGGAACACGGTGCCGCCATACGAGTTGTTGCTCGCGCCGTTGGTGCCGCCACCGGAATCCAGTTTGACGCCCAACAGGCCGATCGCATCGATACCGAAGCCGACGGTGCCCTGGGTGTAACCCGAGATGAAACGTAGATCGAAGCCTTGGCCCCATTCTTCGTTTTTGTTCGGGCCAGTACCGTCACGGTAATCGGTATTGATGTAGAAGTTACGCAGCCCCAGTGTTGCCTTGCTGTCTTCGATAAAACCCGCGGCGCTTGCCTGCTGGGTCAAAACCCCGACGGCCACAGCCATGGCCAAGGTGGACTTGTTCATGTTTCGCTCCTCTCGTTTCTAGTTCTGATGTTCCTGGTCCCGAATCGATTGCCCGGGATCCTGAATGCATTAATTCGCGGCAAACCGTCTAGGCCGGTCGTTTTGCGGGCCGCAGGATACATGGCCTTAAAGCCAAAAAGAATTTTTTGATAGTTTTTAATTCCGCTTAGGAATATGGCTTCCCACGACAGATCCGAGGTATCGGCGGCAAGGCCGAATCCTGAACCTGAGCAAATATCGAGGGACGAAACTGCCAAATCCGGGCTCAGGGATGAGTGGCGGACAGACGCACTTTAAGCGGGATATTTAAAAACCAAAAAGAATAATAAATAATCAGCAAAGATCTTTATGGAATATAAAAGAACGAACAAAAAAAACCTCGCCAGCGGGCGAGGTTTTTTTCTCAAGGCTTGTTACAGGAAGCTGTAGGTGTAGTTGAAGATCAGACGAGTCTGGTCAACATCAGGGTTGTTGGAGACTTCACTGCCACGGTAGACGCCATTACGCAGCGTTACGCCGAAACCTTTGAGCGTGCCCTGCTGGATGGTGTAGTCGATCCGCATGTCGCGTTCCCACTCGGAGCCATCAGGGCCGCTGCCGTTGGTAGCCTTGATGTTGTCGCCATGCAGGTAGGCGATCGAAGTTTTCAGGCCCGGCACGCCCAGTCCGGCGAAGTCATAGGAGTATTGACCGAAGGTGGTGTTTTCACCGGCACGAACAAACCCGTTGATCATGGAATCGGTGAACAGGTAGAAGCTGGCGCCGCCGTTCCCTTCCGGACGGCCATTGCCATCGACCACGTTGCCCTGGTTCAGGTAGACAAAACCACCGTCATCGCTGACGCGCTGATGACCGACCAGGAAGGCATTGCCACCCAGGGTGTAGGTGAACATGGCGCTCCAGGTCTTGTTGTCGACCTCGCCCGGGGTCTTGGCGAAACCGTTGTTGTTGTTGAAACGGAAACCCGGATCACCGTTCTTGCCGTCGGAGCTGCTGTCGAAGTAGCGAATATCAGTTTTGAAGGACTGCTTGGCGTCGATCGTAAACACGTGGACCAAGCCCAGGAAGTCCTGCTTGTAGTAGTCCTTCAGATTCGAGTGGTAGTACTGCAGGGTCAGGTCCTTGGTGACCTTCCAGTCAGCACCACCGTAGTAGAACTTGTTGCTGTCCTCTGTACCGCCAGCCACGGCCAGGCCGGTGGAGTTCGAAGAAGCGCGACCCGCCGAATGCTCCAACTGACCTGCGTTGAAGGTCACGTTGTCGATTTCTTTCGAAGTGATGGTGCCGCCTTCAAAGGTCTGCGGCAGCAGACGGCTGTCGTTCGCGACCAGGATCGGCAAGTTGGGTGCCAGAGCGCCACCCAGGTGGGCTTCGGTCTTCGAGAAGCGCGCCTTGACGTTGGCCGCCGCACGGCTCCATTCGTGTACGGCCGAACCATCGGTGTCGCTTGGGAAGAAGGTGTTGTTGTCCGGGTGGTGACCCTTGCCGCCGTCCAGGTGGATACCCAGCAGTGCCTGGGCGTCGATACCGAAACCGACAGTGCCTTGGGTGAAACCGGACAGATAATCGAATTTCAGGCCTTCCGCGGACTCTTTCTGATCCGCACCGCCTTCACGGTTATCGTTGTTGTAATACATGGTCCGGGAACTGATGGACGCCTTGCTGTCTTCCAGGAAACCTGCGGCGCCTGCCTGCTGCGCCAAAACCCCTACGGCCACGGCCAAAGCCAAGGTGGACTTGTTCATTGTGTAGCTCCTCTCGATTCTAATTCTTGTATTCCTGGTCTCGAGTCGTCGCCCGAAATCCTAAGATTCGCGATTAGCGCCAGACCGTGACCCACAAGTCAATCGTAACCATGTGTGTCTACGACCATAGTCTAATCCCCGTTTTTTGGTCCCTGCCGGGTCATGAGTTCGTCATGAACCTGAAAAGAATTACCCGATTCTTTTCTAATACCGTTTAGGAATTTAGCGCCCGATTTACAGATCCCCCAGAACAGAGGGTTCGGCTCATAAGCTAATTCCTAAAAAGTATTTATTTTTGTTTTTTTAGATCGATTAGTTTTTTACGCAATTCGGAAACAAATCCTTACCGAAAGGCGGCCCCATGACGACCAAACGCGCACTATCCGGACCAATTGTTACAGTTTGTGTATCTCTCGCATTTTCTTTCGCCGCCCAGGCAGCAAACCTCACTGTCGGCTATCAAACCGGAATCGACCCCAGCAAAGTCCCCCAGGCCGATGGCCTTTATGAAAAAACCATTGGCCAGCCCATCGACTGGCGACGCTTCAACAGCGGCCCGGAAGTGGTCACGGCGATTGCCTCCGGTGATGTGCAAATCGGCAATCTCGGCTCCAGTCCGCTGGCCGCTGCCGCCTCGCGCAACCTGCCGATTGTCGCGTTCATCGTCTCGGCCCAGATCAACGCGGCCGAAGCGTTGGTGGTGCGCAACGGCAGCGGCATCGAGAAACCGCAAGATCTGATCGGAAAGACCATCGCCACGCCTTTCGTTTCAACCTCCCACTACAGCCTGCTTGGTGCGCTGAAGCACTGGGGCCTGGACAGTTCGCAAGTCAAAGTGGTGAACCTGCAGCCGGCGGAAATCGCAGCAGCCTGGAAGCGTGGTGATATTGATGGCGCGTTTGTCTGGTCGCCCGCCCTGGGGGAAATCCGCAGGACTGGCAAGACCCTGACCGACGCTGCGCAGGTAGGCCAATGGGGTGCGCCCACCTTTGAAGTCTGGGTGGCGCGCAAGGATTACGCCGAGAAGCACCCGGAGGTGGTGGCCAGATTCGCCAAGGTCACCCTCGACGCCTTTGCCGACTACGCAGCGCATAAAGCCGACTGGACGGTGGACTCGGAGCCCGTGCAGAAAATCGCCAAACTGACCGGTGCCAATGCCGCCGATGTGCCGGAGTTACTGGCCGGATCCGCATTCCCGGATGCCAAGGCGCAACAGAGCACCGCGCTACTGGACGGCGGCACGGCCAAGGCCATTGGCGAGACGGCGAAATTCTTGAAGGAGCAAGGGAAGGTGGAGACGGTGCTGGCGGACTATTCGCCGTATGTCAGTGCGAAGTTTGTGCAGGAGTAACACAAGGTTCCTGTAGGAGCTGCCGCAGGCTGCGATCTTTTGATATTGAAAAAGCAAAATCAAAAAGATCGCAGCCTGCGGCAGCTCCTACAAAAGTCGTTCAAACCTCAAAGGGCTTTTTCGAAGATCTTCGAATTACGCTGATAGTTGTACAGCGACGCCCGCGCCGACGGCAGACGGTCAACGCTGCTCGGCACAAAACCACGCTCGCGGAACCAGTGAGCGGTACGGGTGGTAAGGACGAACAAAGTCTTCAAACCCTGAGCCCGGGCGCGGGTCTCGATGCGCTCCAGCAATTCATCACCGCGACCGCCATGGCGATACTCCGGATTCACCGCCAGGCACGCCAGTTCACCGGCATCCGAATCGGCAATCTGATACAGCGCCGCACAGGCGATGATCATGCCTTCGCGCTCGACCACGCTGAACTGCTCGATCTCGCGCTCCAGCACCTCGCGGGAACGGCGCACCAGGATGCCCTGCTCTTCCAGCGGGCTGATCAAATCCAGCAGTCCGCCGACGTCTTCGATGGCCGCTTCGCGCACCACTTCGAACTGCTCCTGGGCCACCAGCGTACCGCCGCCGTCACGGGTGAACAGTTCGGTCAGCAGTGCACCGTTCTCGGCATAACTGACAATATGACTACGGGCCACACCGCCACGACAAGCTTCGGCAGCGGCATCCAACAGTTCCGCCTGATAGTTACTGCCCAGGCGCTGCAAATGCGCCGGCACCTGTTGCGGACGCAATTCGCGCACCAGGCGCCCGTTTTCGTCGATCAAGCCCAGTTCGGCGCCAAACAGCAGCAGCTTGTCCGCGCCCAGATCGATGGCCGCGCGGGTGGCGACGTCTTCGCAGGCCAGGTTGAAAATTTCCCCGGTCGGCGAATAGCCCAGCGGCGACAGCAGCACGATGGAGCGCTCGTCCAGCAGACGGTTGATGCCCTTGCGGTCGACCCGGCGCACCTCGCCGGTGTGGTGATAGTCGACGCCTTCAAGCACGCCGATCGGCCGTGCCGTCACCAGGTTGCCGCTGGCCACCCGCAGGCGCGAGCCCTGCATCGGCGACGAAGCCATGTCCATCGACAGGCGAGCCTCAATGGCAATGCGCAACTGGCCAACTGCGTCGATCACGCACTCCAGGGTCGCGGCATCGGTGATACGCATACCGTGGTGGTAATGCGGGGTCAGGCCGCGGGCCGTGAGGCGCGCTTCGATTTGCGGGCGGGAACCGTGAACCAGTACCAGACGCACACCCAGGCTGTGCAACAGCACCAGGTCGTGGACGATATTGCCGAAGTTCGGATGCTCAACGCCGTCGCCGGGCAGCATGACGACAAAGGTGCAATCGCGGTGGGCGTTGATGTAAGGCGAAGCGTGACGAAGCCAATTGACGTATTCGGGCATGAACCTGGGCCTGTAATAAATAGCAGCCGAAAAAAGGGCGAAACAGAAAAACGCACAGCGGGCTGATGGTTATCGTCGGAACAGGCTTGGCGACACGCGCGCTCTCCTCATGAATACGGGTTGGGGTACCGGCAATTTAAATGCCCGCCCTTTATACGAACGGCGCCGGTGCCAGGCAATAGTGTTCGATCAGTTGCCTTAATAGATGCACCGTAGGCTGCAAACGTGACATTTCGAGGTATTCCCCCGGCTGGTGGGCGCAAGCGATATCACCCGGGCCAAGCACCAGCGTTTCACAGCCAAGGCGCTGAAGATAAGGTGCTTCGGTGCCGAACGCCACTGCTTCGGCGCTGTGACCGGTGAGCTTTTCGGCAAGGCGTACCAGCTCGGCGTCCTCAGCCTGCTCGAACGGCGGCACTTCAGGGAACAACGGCGCGTAATCGATCTTGACCTGATGCCGCTCGGCAACCGGCTTGAGCTTCTGCAGGATCTCGGCGCGCAGGACTTTGGGGTCCATGCCGGGCAGCGGGCGCAAATCGAATTCCAGCGAACACTGGCCGCAGATTCGGTTGGGGTTGTCGCCGCCATGGATGCAGCCGAAATTCATCGTTGGCATCGGCACGCCAAACTGCGGATTGCGGAATTCGCGCTGCCACAACAGGCGCAGGCCACGCAGTTCACCGATGGCATCGTGCATGGCTTCCAGGGCGCTGTGGCCCAGGCGCGGGTCGGAGGAATGACCGCTCTGCCCGAGAATGTCGATGCGTTCCATCATGATGCCTTTGTGCATGCGGATCGGCTTGAGCCCGGTCGGCTCGCCGATCACCGCCGCCCGCCCCAGCGGTCGCCCCGCTTCGGCCAGCGCGCGGGCACCGGACATCGAACTTTCTTCATCGCAGGTGGCGAGAATCAGCAACGGCTGTTTGAACGGTTGATCGAGCAGCGGTTTGACCGCCTCGATGGCCAGGGCGAAAAAACCCTTCATGTCACAACTGCCCAGGCCAATCCAACGACCGTCGACTTCAGTCAGCTTCAACGGGTCGGTTTGCCACAGCGCGCCGTCGAACGGCACGGTGTCACTGTGCCCGGCCAGCACCAGGCCGCCGGGGCCGGAGCCGAAACTGGCCAGCAGGTTGAACTTGCCAGGGCTGACCTGCTGGATCTCGCAGGTGAAACCCAGCTCACCGAGCCACGTCGCCAGCAGATCGATAACCGGGCGGTTGGTTTGATCGAGACTGGGCTGCGTGCAACTGACCGACGGTGCGGCGATCAACGCAGCGAATTGTTCTTTCATCGATGGCAATGGCATCGCTGACTCCCGGCACCCGAATTGAGGTCCATCATAGAACCAACCGATGACAGGAATAAACCGTCTCGGCGCGTACTAACCGTGAGTCCTGTACACTGCACGACCTTGGCAGCCACACATTCCCCCGGCTGCGCTCCCGATCCTGGATTTTCCGGCCATGCAGAAAGAAACCGAAATCAAACTCCGCGTCAGCCGCGAAACCCTCGCCGCCCTGCGCGAGCACCCGTTACTGAAAAAACGCAACAAAAGTGGCTGGGAACGCCGTGAGTTGATGAATCAGTACTTCGACACGCCCGAGCGCGACCTGGCCCAGGCCAAAGTCGCCCTGCGCCTGCGCAAGGATGGCGAAGAAGTGATTCAGACCCTCAAGACCCGCGGCCAGAGCGTCGCCGGCTTGTCCGAGCGTAATGAATTCAACTGGCCCCTGCCCAAGGCCAAGCTCGACTTGAAGAAACTCGACGGCGAATGCTGGCCCGAGGAACTGGCCGAGCTGGACAAGAAGACCCTGAAGCCAATCTTCACCACCGACTTCGTCCGCGAACGCGCGGAAATCGCCTGGGGTCGCGGCAAGACCAAAGTGGTCATCGAAGCCGCGCTGGACCTGGGTCACGTCGTGGTTGGCAAGCAGAAAGAAGAAATCTGTGAGCTGGAACTGGAACTGCGCGAAGGCGAGCCGGCAGCCCTGCTGGAACTGGCCGCCGAGCTGGCCGAGAAACTGGCCCTGATGCCTTGCGACATCAGCAAGGCCGAGCGCGGTTATCGCCTGTACGACGCCCACAGCTATTCGTTGAGCCTGCCGGCGCCGCAGATCACCGCCGAAACGCCGCTGGACGACGCGTTCGCCGCGCTGAGCTGGCATTTGCTGGGCAGCAGCCAGCGTCTGGCCGAGCAGTATCGCTTCAATGGTCACTGGCGCCTGTTGCAGGACTGGATCGAATGTCTCGCGGAAATGCGCGCGCTGATCAGCAGCCTGGGCCAGGCCGCTCCGCGTCAGTCGACCCACGACCTGCGTATCGCCCTTGATGCCTTGCTGGAAGACTGGCGCCCGCTGGTCCAGGCCGGTCTGGAAGATGAAGACGTGCGCAAAGCCGCGCCCGAGCAGTTCCTCGAAGAGCTCGAAGACCCGCGCTGGGGCCTGTTCTCCCTGACCAGCTCGCGCTGGCTGCTGGCCCGCACCTGGGCCGCCGACCGCAACACCCGTGGCAATCGCCAGGGCGCTGCGCAACTGGGCAGCTGGTTGCCGCGCCTTTTGGGCGAAGAGGCCACTTCGTTGCAATTGCAACGTTACCAGCAACAACCGGAAGACCTGGCCGAGCAACTGCCGCGCATCGAACGCATCCAGGTCTGGCTGCACCATGCGCGTAACGTGCTGGAGATCCCGGAAATGGATCGCCTCTACGGCGAGCTGAACAAACTGGCGCAACTGGCTAACGAATCGATCACCGACGAAGTCCTGGATGCGCGCAAGCAGCAGGCGATTGCGGTGTATCAGAACCGTGCCTGGAAAATGTTACTGCGCCTGTAATACCGAAAAGATCGCAGGCTTCGCCAGCTCCTACGGGTGTACTCCATCCGAATGTAGGAGCTGCCGCAGGCTGCGATCTTTTTGCTTTATCGCACCACCGGCAAACTGGTCGTCGACTTGATCTCCGACAACGCCACGATCGAATTCACCTCCTGAATCCCCGGCACCATCGACAGTTTCTCGAAAAAGAAACGCTCGTAGGCCTCGATGTCCGCCGTGACAATCCGCAGCAAGAAATCCACCGCCCCCATCAGCACGTAACACTCCAGCACCTCCGGAAAGCCGCGAATCGCCTCGGTGAATTCGGTGAAGTTCGAACGCCCGTGGGCATTGAGTTTCACCTCCGCGAAGATCTGCGTGTTCAGGCCGATTTTCTTGCGGTCGAGCAAGGTCACCTGAGCGCGAATGATGCCCTCCTCTTTCATCCGCTGAATCCGCCGCCAGCACGGCGATTGCGAGAGCCCCACCTGTTCGGCGATCTGTGCGCTGGAAAGCGAAGCATCCTCTTGCAGCAAGGCGAGGATCTTGCGGTCGTAGCTGTCCAGTTCGCTTTGCATAAAAAAACCCTTAATCGACTAACAAGTGAATTGATTTATTCTTCAATTCTGCAATACAGCCAATCATAGAGAAGAAATACCCGGCACAGGATGTAAACATTTCTCCAATGATTTTGGAGCCAGACCATGCCGTATCTCGAAGCCGTAAACACCCCACCTGCCCGTTCGGATGTCTGGAACGTCGGTAACGCCCATTGCCGGGTTCGCTATCAAATGCTGGCCGAGGCAGAACCAGACCTGCTGTGTCGTGCCCTCAATCTGTTCGCTTTGCAACTGCTCACCCCGGAACAGGTCAACGCACAGCGCCAGGACGACTGGCTGAACATCGAGATCGTCATCGACGGTTTGAGCTGGCACCGCGCGCAAGTGATTGCGGAAAAACTTCGTAACCTGATCAGCGTTTGCTCGGTGGAGCTGCAAGAAGCTGATTCCCCATGGGCCGAAGCGGCTCAAGCGGCGGGCTGAAAAACGCCGAAACGGCTTTGTCGGGTAGTGGCCCAGCTGTCAGCCGGGCCACGGCTATCCTTTGCGCACTGTCGTTCAAAAGGAGCCCGCATGTCCGTACATCTCGCCTTTCAGGACCGCTGGCTGGATCTCAATGACCTGCTGCGCGAACTGGTCGCCCAGAGCTTTATCAGTCAGGATTCTGCCGAACACGCGCTCAATGCCCGTCGCCGCAACGCTTCCCTTGGCCAGATGCATCCGCTGGAGTTCATTGCCAGCCAACAGCTGGACGATCTCAGCCGTCCCGGCAAACCGCTGGACCTCGAGAGCCTGACCTTGTGGCTATCCCGGCAGGCCGGCCAGCCTTACCTGCGCATCGACCCGTTGAAAATCAATGTCGCTGCCGTGACCCCGCTGATGTCCTATGCCTTCGCCCAGCGCCACAAGATCCTCGCGGTATCGATCGACCGCGAGGCGGTCACCGTGGCCAGCGCCCAACCTTATGTCAGCGGTTGGGAAGCTGACCTGACCCATGTGCTCAAGCTGCCGATCAAGCGCGTGGTGGCCAACCCGGTGGACATCCAGCGCTTCAGCGTCGAATTCTTCCGCCTGGCCAAATCGGTCACCGGGGCGAACAGCGCCGACCCGCAAGTCAGTACCCTCGGCAATTTCGAACAGTTACTCAACCTCGGCGCCAGCGACCAGGAGCCCGACGCCAACGACGCACACATCGTCAACATCGTCGACTGGCTGTTCCAGTACGCGTTCCAGCAGCGTGCCAGCGACATCCACATCGAGCCCCGGCGCGAGCAAGGCACGGTGCGTTTTCGCATCGACGGCGTGCTGCACAACGTCTATCAATTCCCGCCCCAGGTCACCATGGCCATCGTCAGTCGCCTGAAAACCCTGGGGCGCATGAACGTCGCGGAGAAACGCAAACCCCAGGACGGCCGGGTGAAAACCAAGACCCCGGACGGCGGAGAGGTCGAACTGCGCTTGTCGACACTGCCCACGGCCTTCGGCGAAAAAATGGTCATGCGGATCTTCGATCCGGAAGTATTGCTCAAGGACTTCGACCAGCTTGGTTTCTCCGCCGACGACCTGCGCCGCTGGCAAGACATGACCCGCCAGCCCCACGGCATCATCCTCGTCACCGGGCCGACGGGTTCGGGCAAGACCACCACCCTCTATACCACCCTGAAAAAACTGGCGACGCCGGAGGTCAACCTCTGCACCATTGAAGACCCGATCGAAATGGTCGAGCCTGCGTTCAACCAAATGCAGGTCCAGCACAACATCGACCTGACCTTCGCCGCCGGCGTGCGCGCGCTGATGCGGCAAGACCCGGACATCATCATGATCGGCGAGATCCGCGACCTCGAAACTGCAGAGATGGCGATCCAGGCCGCGCTCACCGGGCACCTCGTGCTGTCGACCCTGCACACCAACGACGCACCCAGCGCCATCAGCCGCCTGCTGGAGCTCGGCGTGCCGCACTACCTGATCAAGGCCACGGTGCTTGGCGTCATGGCCCAGCGACTGGTGCGAACCCTGTGCTCGCACTGCAAGGCGCCGCTGACGTTGGGCGAAGACGACTGGCAAACCCTGACCCGCCCCTGGCAAGCACCCTTGCCGACCAATGCCCAGCGAGCCATCGGTTGCGTGGAGTGCCGCGACACCGGTTATCGCGGTCGCGCCGGGGTCTACGAAATCATGCAGTTAAGCGATGGCATCAAAGCGCTGATCAGTCCTGATACCGACCTGCTGGCGGTGCGGCGCCAGGCATTCAAGGAAGGCATGCGCAGCCTGCGGCTGTCAGGAGCGCAAAAAATCGGCGCCGGGCTGACGACCATCGAGGAGGTTCTGCGCGTGACACCCCAGAGCGAGCAGAACTGAGACCCGGCTGTACTTATCCGGCATCGGCACAGCTACACTCCAGCGATTGAAACTCCACAGATCCACACATCAACAAGGAATCGTTATGCAGATCGGTAGTGTGCTTTTGCTTTTTGTCGGCCTGGTGGTCGCCATTCTGTTCATGGGTTTCAAGGTCGTGCCCCAGGGCTTTGAATGGACAGTCGAGCGTTTCGGTCGCTACACCAACACGCTCAAGCCGGGTCTGAACGTCATCATTCCGGTCATGGACCGCATCGGCCGCAAGATGAATGTGATGGAAAGCGTGCTGGATATTCCGCCGCAGGAAGTCATCACCGCCGACAACGCCACGGTGCAAATCGACGCCGTGTGCTTCTTCCAGGTGGTCAACACGGCCCAGGCGGCCTATGAGGTCAACAACCTCGAACACGCCATCCGCAACCTGCTGCAAACCAACATCCGCACCGTGCTCGGCTCGATGGAACTCGACGCCATGCTCAGCCAGCGTGACGGGATCAACGAAAAACTGCTGCGCACTGTCGACGAAGCGACCGCACCGTGGGGCATCAAGATCACCCGGATCGAGATCAAGGACATCAGCCCACCCGCCGACCTGATGGCGGCGATGTCGGGGCAAATGAAAGCCGAACGGATCAAGCGTGCACAGATCCTCGAAGCCGAGGGCCTGCGCGCCGCAGCGATCCTGACCGCGGAAGGCAAGAAGCAGGCACAGATCCTCGAAGCCGAAGGCAGTCGCCAGGCCGCGTTCCTGGAATCCGAAGCCCGCGAGCGGCAAGCCGCGGCAGAAGCACAGGCGACCAAAGTGGTGTCCGAAGCCATCGCCAGCGGCAACGTGCAGGCGGTCAACTACTTCGTCGCGCAAAAGTACATCGATGCGCTGGGCAAGCTGGCTTCGGCCAACAACAGCAAGGTGATCCTGATGCCGCTGGAGGCCAGTTCGATGATTGGCGCGGTGGGCGGCATTGGCGAAATCGTCAAGGCCACTTTCGATAACAAGAAAGCCTGAGGCGCGCCATGTGGGCATTTTTGCAGCACCTTTCGTTCTGGGACTGGTTGGCGCTGGGCACGGTGCTGTTGATTCTTGAGGTGTTCGGCGCCGGCGGTTACCTGCTGTGGATCGGCATGGCTGCGGCCGCCGTGGGCGTCTTGACCTTCCTGCTGCCGGACCTGTCCTGGGAATGGCAGTTTCTGCTGTTCGGCCTGCTATCGATCACCACCGCGTTGTACTGGTGGCGACGTCAGCGCACGGCGGCGCGCCCGAGCGATCAGCCGCACCTGAACCTGCGCGGTCAGGATCTGATCGGCAAAACCTTTGTGGTGCATGAAGCGATTGTCGACGGTCGCGGCAAAATCAAGGTGGCCGACGGCGTGTGGATGGCCCGAGGGCCGGATGCTGGCATTGGCAGTCGCGTGCGGGTGGTCGGCCAGCAAGGCGCAATCCTGCTGGTCGAAGCGGCGGATTAGGCGACCACGGAACTCGATTGGGGGTTGGCAATCCAACCGCGTAGTCAACCCAGTGGAGTCACCCTGTCATGCGTTTCAAACTTGCTGTCGCTACCGTCGCGCTGTTGTCTTTGCCTGTCGGTTCGGCGATGGCCGATACTTTTTGGCGTAACGTTCTCACCTCCGGTGCAACCACCGGTTCGAGCTATCTGACATCCAAGGATAACAAGCTGGTTGTCGCAGCCCAGGACGATGCCAGCAGCTTCGTCGCCAGTGATGGCAGTATCCGCGGCCCGTACCTGGAAGCGGCCATGCAGAAAGTCCGCGCCGACAACCCGGGCCTGCAAGCCACGGACATGGAGCTGGCAAACGCGATCCTGGCGAAGAATGCCGTGGCTTCGGAGTAAGCGTTGCGAATGAAAAATGCCGCTATATGAGCGGCATTTTTTTTGCCTTGCGAACACAACCTCATGTTCACTGATACCCCTGTGGGAGCAACCTGAAATGTCAGCGGTAATCATCCACCGGCACACAGGCACAAAACAGGTTCCGGTCTCCATACACGTTGTCCACCCGGTTCACCACCGGCCAGTATTTGTGCGCCTTGGTGTGCGCGTCTGGCGTGACCGCTTGCACGATGCTGTATGGCCGCTCCCACACGCCGGTGATATCGGCCAACGTATGCGGCGCACCTTTCAACGGGTTTTCTTCAGCCGGCCAATTGCCGTTCTGCACCTCGTTGATTTCCGCGCGGATGCTCAGCATTGCCCCGATGAACCGGTCCAGCTCCGCCTTCGACTCACTTTCGGTCGGTTCAACCATCAGCGTCCCCGGCACCGGAAACGACATGGTCGGGGCATGGAAGCCGTAATCCATCAAGCGCTTGGCCACGTCCTCCTCGGTAATGCCGGTCAACGCCTTGAGCGGACGCAGGTCGAGGATGCATTCATGGGCCACCCGCTCGTTGCGCCCGGTGTAGAGCACAGGAAAGGCACCGGACAAATGCCGCGCCAGGTAATTCGCGGCGAGGATCGCCACTTCGCTGGCGTCCGCCAACTGCGGCCCCATCATCGCGATGTACATCCAGCTGATCGGCAGAATGCTTGCGCTGCCCCAGGGTGCTGCGCTGACGGCGCCATTTTGCGGAAGCGGGCCGTCGATCGGCACCACCGGATGGTTGGCCACGAACGGCGCCAGATGCGCCCGAACACCAATCGGCCCCATGCCCGGCCCACCGCCACCATGGGGAATGCAGAAGGTCTTGTGCAGGTTCATGTGCGAGACATCGGCGCCAATATCGGCCGGTCGTGCCAACCCGACCTGAGCATTGAGGTTGGCGCCATCCATGTACACCTGCCCCCCGTGATGGTGGATCACTTCACAGATTTCGCTGATTCCCTCCTCATACACGCCATGGGTCGAAGGATAGGTCGCCATCAGGCAGGCGAGTTTGTCTGCGGCCTGCGCGGCTTTTTCCTTGAGGTCATCCAGGTCGACGTTGCCCGCCTCGTCACACTCGACGATCACCACGCGCATCCCGGCCATCTGCGCCGACGCGGGATTGGTGCCATGAGCCGACGAAGGAATCAGGCAAATATCGCGGCCGCCCTGTTGCCGGCTCTCATTGTATTTGCGGATTGCCAGTAGCCCGGCGTATTCACCCTGGGCACCGGAGTTGGGTTGCATGCAGATCGCGTCGAAACCGGTGATCGCACACAACCAGCGCTCCAGCTCTTCGATCATCAGCCCATAACCGGCGGCCTGTTCCTTGGGCACGAACGGGTGCAGGTTGGCGAACTGCGGCCAGGTAATCGGGATCATCTCGCTGGTGGCATTGAGCTTCATGGTGCAGGAGCCCAGCGGGATCATCGATTGATTGAGCGCCAGGTCCTTGTTTTCCAGTTGCTTGAGGTAGCGCAGCATCTCGGTTTCGCTGTGATGGGCGCTGAACACGGGATGGCGCAGATAAGGCGAAGTTCGCACCAGCCCTTCGGGAATACCGCCAGGCAAGACCTCGGCATCCAGGTCATCGACGCTGAGCCCGTGATCGGCCCCCAGGAACACATCGAACAGCTTCGCCACGGTGCCTTCGTCGCAGGTCTCGTCAAGGCTCAAGCCCAGTTGGCCGCGCCCGAGAATGCGCAGGTTGATCTGTGCGGCCCGGGCACTTTCGATGATCGCGGTCTGGGCTCCGCCGACTTCCAGCGTCAGGGTGTCGAAGAAGTGCCGGTTGATCCGGGTGATACCGTTGCGCTCTAGCCCGGCGGCCAGGATGCAGGTCAGCCGATGAACCCGCTGGGCGATCCGCTTGAGCCCTTCGGGGCCGTGGTAGACCGCATAGAAACTGGCGATATTGGCCAGCAGCACCTGGGCCGTGCAGATGTTGGAGTTGGCCTTCTCCCGGCGGATGTGTTGCTCGCGGGTTTGCAGGGCCATGCGCAAGGCGGTGTTGCCCCGCGCATCTTTCGAAACACCGATGATCCGCCCGGGAATTGCCCGTTTGTATTCATCGCGGCTGGCAAAAAATGCCGCGTGAGGCCCGCCGTAGCCCATGGGCACGCCAAATCGCTGGGACGAACCGAACACCACATCGGCACCCAGTTCACCTGGCGGGGTCAGCATCAACAGGCTCAGCAAATCCGTGGCGACGCAGGCCAGGGCCTGTTGCGCGTGCAGATGATCGATCAGCGGCCGCAGGTCGTGGATTTCACCGTGGGTGTCGGGGTATTGCAGCAATGCGCCGAACACCTGGTGCTGCTTCAAGTTATCCACAGCGTCAACGATCAGCTCGAAGCCGAAACCTTCAGCACGGGTCTGCACCACGGAAATGGTTTGCGGGTGGCAGTTTTCGTCGACAAAGAACAGGTTGCTTTTGGACTTGGCGACCCGCTTGGCCAGGGCCATGGCCTCCGCCGCGGCGGTGGCCTCATCAAGCAGTGAGGCATTGGCCAGTTCCAGGCCGGTCAGGTCAATGGTCAGTTGCTGGAAGTTAAGCAGCGCTTCGAGCCGCCCTTGGGCGATCTCAGGTTGATAAGGGGTGTACGCGGTGTACCAGCCGGGATTTTCCAGCACGTTGCGCAGAATGACGGCCGGTGTGAGGGTGCCGTGGTAGCCCATGCCGATCAGGCTGGTCCAGACCTGGTTCTGTTCGGCATAACCGCGCAGCTTGGCCAGCGCGGCCTCTTCATCGAGTGCCGGGGGCAGATCCAGCGCCCGGTTGAGACGGATGCCCGGCGGCACCGTCTGCTCGATCAATTCGACCCGACTGCCCAGGCCGAGGCTGTCGAGCATCGCCTGCTGCTCGGCGGCATCGGGCCCGAGGTGGCGGCGCAGAAAGGCATTGGGGTCGCGTAACTGGCTCAGGGACGGCAACTGGGACATGACGGGCTCTCTCTTGACTGGCGCTCAGCGTCGATGCAACACGGTCAAACCAGCATAGCAGTCGATCTCCCGGTGGATGGCGTAGCGCGCTCGAGCAATCCGGATCATCATGTCCGCCGCCTGCCCAATGTCCGCTGATCGGTGACTGTATCCATGAGCCAACTGCCTTTCCTGCCGTTTTCCAAACCTACTATCGATGAAGCCACGATTGCCGCCGTCGGCGACGTATTGCGCTCGGGCTGGATCACCAGCGGCCCAAAGGTCCAGGCCTTCGAAGCGCAACTCTCGGAGTATTTTGGCGGGCGCCCGGTGCGCACCTTCAATTCCGGCACCTGCACCATGGAAATCGCCTTGCGGATTGCCGGGGTCGGGCCGGGCGATGAAGTGATCACCACGCCGATTTCCTGGGTGGCCACCGCCAACGTCATCCTGGAAGTCGGCGCCACCCCGGTGTTTGCCGACATCGACCCGGTAACCCGCAACATCGATCTCGATCAACTGGAAGCGGCGATTACCCCCCGCACCAAAGCCATCATCCCGGTGTACCTCGCCGGTTTGCCGGTGGACATGACGCGGTTGTACGCCCTGGCGAAAAAGCACGGCCTGCGGATTGTCGAAGATGCGGCCCAGGCATTGGGCTCCAGCTGGAACGGTCAACGCATTGGCTCGACGGGGGATTTCGTGTCCTTCAGTTTCCAGGCGAACAAAAACGTCACCTCCTCCGAGGGCGGTTGCCTGGTGCTGAATACGGCCGAAGAAGTACGACTGGCGGAGAAATACCGGCTGCAGGGCGTTACCCGCAACGGCTTCGATGGCCTGGATGTCGACGTGCTGGGTGGCAAGTTCAACATGACCGACGTCGCCGCAGCCATTGGCCTGGGGCAATTTGCTCATATCGAAGCCATCACCGCTCATCGCCGTGACCTGGCCCGGCACTATTTCGCCTGTTTTGGCGAGGATTTCGAAGCGCAGTACGGAGCGCAACTGCCGCCAGCGGATTTCGAGAACAGTAACTGGCATCTGTTCCAGCTGGTATTACCGGAACGCACGGATGGCAAACCGGCGCGGGCGACTTTCATGGAGCAGATGCAGGCATTGGGTGTCGGGATCGGCTATCACTACCCGCCGATTCACCTGTTGAGCCTGTACCGCGAGTGCGGCTTCAAGGAGGGCATGTTCCCGCTCGCTGAGCGGGTCGGTCGGCTGATTGTCTCGCTGCCGATGTTCACGGCGATGAGCAAAGCGGATGTCGAGCGTTCGGTGGCGGCGGTGAAAGCGGTTTTGCGCGACGCCTGAGCCCGCAAATGAAAAAGCCCCGACGGATCGGGGCTTTGGGATGTTGCGTCAGGCTTATTCGCCGATGGCAGCCTTGTAGCCGGCGGCATCCAGCAGCTTGTCCAGATCTGCCTTGTCGCTTGGCTTGAGCTTGAAGATCCACGCGCCGTACGGGTCGGTGTTGAGCAATTCTGGCGAACCACCCAGTTCTTCGTTGATTGCAATCACTTCGCCGCTGATCGGAGCGTAAATGTCGGAAGCGGCTTTAACCGACTCCACCACACCAGATTGATCGCCAGCGCTGAAGACTTTACCAACTTCAGTCAGCTCGACGAACACCACATCACCCAGCGCTTCCTGCGCGTGATCGCTGATGCCCACGGTGACGGTGCCATCGGCTTCCAGACGTGCCCATTCGTGACTTTCGGCAAAACGCAGGTCGGCAGGGATATTGCTCATGTTCTGTGTCCTCAGGAAATTGTCAGCGGTCGTTAACCGCTGGAAAAGATTAGATCAAGGTTTTGCCGTGGCGTACGAAGGTCGGCTTGACCACCCGGACCGGGTACCACTTGCCACGGATTTCCACTTCAGCGCGGTCGGCTGTTGCCATCGGCACGCGCGCCAGTGCAATCGACTTGCTTAGCGTAGGAGAGAAACTACCACTGGTGATCTCCCCTTCGCCAACATCAGCGATACGAACCACCTGATGAGCACGCAAAACACCGCGCTCCTCAAGGACCAGCCCTACCAGTTTGTGCTGTATGCCGGCGGCCTGCTCGGCTTCCAGCGCCTTGCGCCCGATGAACTTCCGGGTGGCGGGCTCCCAGGCAATGCTCCAGGCCATATTGGAGGCCAAGGGTGAAATATCCTGCTGGATGTCTTGACCATAAAGGTTCATGCCGGCTTCGACCCGCAAGGTATCCCGCGCGCCAAGGCCGATGGGAGAAATCCCGGCACCGACCAGATCGTTGAAAAAGCCTGGCGCCTGATCGGCCGGCAGAATGATTTCCAGGCCGTCTTCGCCGGTATAACCGGTGCGCGCGATGAACCAGTCACCATCGGGCAGGCCTTCGAAGGGCTTGAGGAGCTGGATCAGGTTGCCGCGGGACTGGCTGACCAGTTCGGCAATTTTCTGCCGGGCGTGAGGGCCCTGGATGGCCAGCATCGCCAATTCGGAACGCTCGCGAAGTTGCACGTCGAAACCGTCGAGATGCGCTTGCATCCAGGCCATGTCCTGATCGCGGGTGGAGGCGTTGACCACCAGGCGATAACCCTCATCGAGACGGTAGACGATCATGTCATCGACGATCCCGCCCTGCTCGTTGAGCATGGTGCTGTACAAAGCACGGCCGGGGCTGTGCAGGCGTTCGACATCATTGGCCAGCAAATGCCGGAGCCAGGCTTTGGCCTGGGTGCCGCCGACATCGATTACGGTCATGTGGGATACATCGAAGACACCGCAATCGCGGCGCACCTGATGGTGCTCCTCGACCTGCGATCCATAATGCAGAGGCATGTCCCAACCGCCAAAATCGACCATCTTCGCGCCGAGTGCGAGATGAAGGTCATACAGAGGCGTACGCTGTCCCATGGGTTTCTCCTTCCGGGCGTGGCGAAGGCGCGGGCAAGTGCTGCACGGACTGAATGCCTTGAAACAAAGGGCCTTCAGCCGATTTCAGCTACCTGGTCTGTCAGACTGACCGCACCGAATGCCGCGCATTGTAGCCGCAAGGTGTAGGACTGACACCTAGCTGTTTCGATGCGCCGAGCGCCGGATCAATCCGATGACCGGCAACAGCCCGACCAGCACCAGGGTCAAGGCCGGCAAAGACGCCCGCGCCCATTCGCCTTCGCTGGTCATTTCGAAGATTCGCACTGCCAGCGTGTCCCAACCAAACGGGCGCATCAGCAAGGTCGCGGGCATTTCCTTGAGCACGTCGACGAACACCAGCAGCGCGGCGCTCAACGTGCCGGGTAGCAATAATGGCAGATACACTTTGAAAAACAGTCGTGGCCCACTGACGCCAAGGCTACGTGCCGCTTCGGGCAAAGATGGCCTTATACGCGCCAGGCTGCTTTCCAGCGGACCGTAGGCCACCGCAATGAAACGCACCAGATAGGCCAGCAACAACGCCGACAGGCTGCCCAGCAGCAGTGGCTTGCCCGCGCCACCGAGCCAGCTCGAGAACGGGATCACCAGCTCGCGATCCAGGTAACTGAACGCCAGCATGATCGACACCGCCAGCACCGAACCAGGCAAGGCATAACCCAGATTGGCCAGACTGATCCCGGAACGAATGACCCGGGTGGGTGCCAGTCGTCGGGCAAACGCCAGTAACAAGGCGACGCTGACGGTGATCAACGCCGCCATCGCCCCCAGGTACAAGGTATGGACGATCAACCCGGTGTAGCGCTCGTCGAGATCGAAGCGCCCGCGCAACCAGAACCACACCGCCAATTGCAGCATCGGGATAACGAAGGCGCAGGCGAACACCAGACCGCACCACGTCGTGGCCGCCAGTGCCTTGATGCCTCGCAGGTGATACAGCGCCTTGACCCGTGGTCGCTCGTTGCTCGCCCGGTTGGCCCCACGGGCACGCCGTTCGCCGTAGAGCACGAGCATCACCACCAGCAGTAACAGGCTGGCCAGTTGCGCGGCGGACGACAGGCTGAAAAAACCGTACCAGGTCTTGTAGATGGCCGTGGTGAAGGTATCGAAGTTGAACACCGACACGGCGCCGAAGTCCGCCAGGGTTTCCATCAAAGCCAATGCCACGCCCGCACCGATGGCTGGTCGCGCCATGGGCAACGCCACCCGCCAGAACGCTTGCCAGGGCGACTGGCCAAGGACTCGCGCGGCTTCCATCAGGCCCTTGCCCTGGGCGAGGAAGGCGGTGCGCGCCAGCAGATAGACATAGGGATAGAAAACCAGCACCAGCACCACAATCACCCCACCTGTGGAGCGCACGCGCGGCAGCCGCAGACCACTGCCAAACCACTCGCGCAGCAGGGTTTGCACGGGGCCGGCGAAATCCAGCAGGCCAACGAAGACGAAGGCCAACACATAGGCAGGGATCGCGAAGGGCAGCATCAGCGCCCAGTCCAGCCAGCGCCGGCCGGGGAATTCGCAAAGGCTGGTGAGCCAGGCCAGGCTGACACCCAGGGCGGTCACGCCGACACCGACGCCTAGCACCAGGGTCAGTGTATTGCCCAGCAACCGCGGCATCTGTGTGTCCCAGAGATGGGACCAGATCTGTTGATCGATGGTTTGCCAGGAAAGCAGCAGGACGCTCAGGGGCAACAGGACCAGCGCAGCGATGGCGAAGACGACGGGATACCAGCGGCGTTGGGCGGGATGGGCCAAGGAAAATCTCTCGCGAAATTTTGAAGAGTAGAGAAAACGCAAAAAGATCGCAGCCTCCGGCAGCTCCTGCATTGGGTTGGTGATCACCCTGTAGGAGCTGCCGGAGGCTGCGATCTTTTGACCTTTTAAAACAGCAGGCTCAGTTCCAGCCAGCCTTGTCCATCAGGCGAATCGCCTCGGCCTGGCGCTTGCCGGCGATTTCCACAGGCAAGGTATCCGCGATGAACTTGCCCCATGCGGCGACTTCAGCCGATGGCTGCACGGCCGGGTTCGCCGGGAACTCCTGGTTCACGTCGGCAAAGATTTTCTGTGCTTCAGGGGTGGTCATCCACTCCACCAGGGCCTTGGCCGCTTCCGGGTGTGGCGCGTGTTGGGTCAAGCCGATACCCGACAGGTTGATGTGTACGCCACGGTCAGCCTGGTTCGGCCAGAACAGCTTCACCGGCAGGTCTGGCTTCTGCTTGTGCAGGCGGCCGTAGTAGTAGGTGTTGACGATACCGACGTCGCACTGGCCGGCGTTGATCGCTTCCAGCACGGCGGTGTCGTCGGAGAACACGTCAGTGGACAGGTTCCTGACCCAGCCCTTGAGGATTTCCTCGGTCTTCCCGGCGCCGTGCACTTCGATCATGGTCGCGGTCAGGGACTGGTTGTAGACCTTCTTCGCCGTGCGCAGGCACAGGCGGCCTTCCCATTGCTTGTCGGCCAGCGCTTCGTAGGTGGTCAGTTCACCCGGCTTCACCCGATCAGTGGAGTAGGCGATGGTCCGCGCCCGCAGGCTCAGGCCGGTCCAGGCATGGGAGGCAGCCCGGTATTGCAGCGGAATATTGGTGTCGATGGTTTTCGAGGTGAACGGCTGGAGTATGCCCATCTGCTCGGCTTGCCAGAGGTTACCGGCATCGACGGTCAGCAGCAGGTCGGCCGGTGTATTCGCGCCCTCGGCCTTGAGCCGCTGCATCAGCGGCGCTTCCTTGTCGGTGATGAACTTCACCTTCACGCCGGTCTTGGCGGTGTAGGCATCGAATACTGGCTTGATCAGCTCGTCGATTCGCGAGGAGTAGACCACCACTTCGTCAGCGGCCTGGGCGGCGGTGCTGCCGATCAGGGTCAAGGCCAGTGCAGTCAGTAGACGCTTCGGTGCCAACATGGGAGCGGTCTCTCGATTGAAAAATGAGGACAAATGATAAGGACTCACATTTAGCTTCTCAATCGAAGCTGGCCGTGGAGGAGTTACCAGATGTTGCTTGAGCTGGAATATGAGGTGACTGAACTGCCGCCATCGCGAGCAAGCTTGCTCGCGATGAGGCCATAAGCCTCAACGAAAATCTCAGAGTTTGGCGAGTGCCGGCAAATCCCCGGTCAACCCCAGCGCTTCACGCACGAACAACGCCTTGGCTTCCGGCATCTTCTCCACAATTTTCAACCCGGTATTACGCAACCAGCGCACCGGCAACGGATCGGCCTGGAACAAGCGCTCGAAGCCTTCCATCGCCGCCATCAGCGCCAGGTTGTGGGGCATGCGCCGACGTTCGTAACGGCTGAGGACCTTCACATCCGCCAGGCGTTCGCCACGTGTTGTCGCTTGCAGCAACACTTCGGCCAGCACGGCGGCATCAAGGAACCCGAGATTCACCCCCTGCCCGGCCAACGGGTGAATGGTGTGGGCCGCGTCGCCGATCAATGCCAGGCCTTCAGCCACATAACGCTTGGCATGCCGCTGGCGCAGAGGCACACACAGGCGCGGGTCAGCGCTAAGCACCTCGCCGAGCCGACCTTCAAAGGCCCGCTCCAGCTCCTTGCGGAAACCTTGTTCATCCATCGCCATCAGGCGTTCGGCTTCGCCGGGTGTGGTCGACCAGACGATCGAACACCAATCCTGTTGGCCGTCGCGCTCAAGGGGCAGAAACGCCAACGGACCGTTATCGGTGAAGCGCTGCCAGGCCGTCATCTGATGCGGCCTGGCGCAACGCACGCTGGTAACGATGGCATGGTGCAGATAATCCCATTCGCGGGTCGCCACACCGGCCAGGCGTCGCACCGCCGAGTTGGCGCCATCCGCCGCGATCACCAGCGGCGCGCGCAGGGTGCGGCCGTCGGCCAGGGTCAGCAGCCAATCATCGCCGGAGCGGCGCATCTGCTCCAGGCGAGCATTGGCCAGCAACCCCAGGTCGCAATCGTGCAGGCGCTCGAGCAAGGCATCCTGCACCACGCGGTTCTCGACTATATGTCCCAGTACCTCGGCATGCACGCTGGTCGCCGAGAAGTGGATTTGCCCGGTGCCGCTGCCATCCCAGACCTGCATGTCGGTGTAGGGGCTGCTGCGCCGCCCGGCGATGCCGTCCCACACGCCCAGGCGCTCGAGAATCCGCTGGCTGGCGGCCGACAAGGCGCTCACCCGCGGTTCAAACGCAGCCTGAGCGTTGAACGGTTTGACGCTCAAGGGGCTGCCGTCCAGCAGCAGGACTTCCAGCCCGCTGTCCTGCAACGCCAGCGCCAGGGCGCTGCCGACCATTCCGGCCCCGACAATCAGCAGATCTGCGCGCATTTCCATGCTTTAAGCCTGTCTCTCTTGCGGCTTGAGCCGCACGTAAAGGGTTTTCCCGACCCACGCCACCAAGTGGCAAGAGCCGTCATGAATGCCGAACCTGCAGGCAGGTATTTTTATCGATCGTGCCTTGCCGAATCCGCGGATCAGCCAGTCACGCATCCGGTCGCGTACCCAACCCCATCGCCTGCCGGGCAAACCAGCGTTTGGCCGGTGGCAGCAGATCCAGGCCGAGCAAGCCGATGTTGCGCCCCAGGGACACCAGCGGCTGGGTGCTGCCGAACAGGCGCGTAACCTGATCGGAGAAACCCACGGTGAGGTCCTGATCGAGTCGCTGGCGTTCGCGATAGGCCTGCAACGTGGCGAAGTCGCCCAAAGGGTTTTCGCTGGCGAGCAAGGCATCGGCCAAAGCCTGGGCATCGCGCAGGGACAGGTTGAACCCTTGGCCGGCGATCGGATGCAGGCTGTGCGCTGCGTTGCCGAGAATCGCCAGATGCGGGCGCACCTGTTCTTCAGCCTCGACCAGCGTCAGTGGATACAGATGCCGCGCACCCACCTGCTTCAATGTGCCGAGGCGATAACCGAACACACCCTGCAACTCGCTGAGGAAGCTGCGCTCATCCAGGGCCGCCAGGCGTTGCGCGTCCATGCCCAGGCGGGTCCAGACCAGTGCGCAGCGATTATCCGGAAGCGGCAGCAACGCCATCGGGCCTTCGTCGGTGAAACGCTCGAAGGCCATGCCGTTGTGGGCTTCGCTCGGGGTGATGTTGGCGATCAGCGCGCTCTGGTTGTACGGACGCTTGCGGATACCGATCCCCAACTGCTCGCGCAAGCCGGAACGGCCGCCATCGGCGAGCACCGCGAGGTCGCATTCCAGGGTGGTTTCATCATTCAGGGTCAGGCGATAGCCATCGCTCAGCGGCTCCATGCGGGTGACTTCCGCCGGGCAGCGCCAACTGATCACGTCCTTGTCCAGGCCTTGCCACAGGCATTGGCCGAGCCAGGCGTTTTCAACGACATAGCCCAGCGCTGGAACACCCTCTTCCATCGCCGACAGCCGCGCCGTCGAGAACCGACCACGGTCGGAAACATGAATCTGCTTGATCGGCTCGGCGCGGCGCGAGACTTCCTGCCAGACGCCCAGCCGTTGATAGATCTGCCGCGAGCCGAAGGACAACGCCGAGGAACGGGCATCGTAACTCGGTTGATAGCTGTCGCCAGGGGCGAACGGTTCGATCAACACGATCTTCCAGCCCCGGGCCTTGGCCCCGGCCTGAAGCGCCAGCGCCAGGCTTGCACCGACCAGCCCGCCACCAATGATTGCCAGGTTGACTCGACTCATGCTGCCTGTGTCCGCGCGGCGGCCATCAGGGCCTCGATCTCGGCGACGGTTTTCGGCACGCCGTTCGTCAATATTTCACAGCCGGTTTTGGTGACCACTACGTCGTCCTCGATGCGCACGCCAATGCCACGCCATTTCTTCGCAACATTCTGGTTGTCCGGGGCAATATAGATCCCCGGCTCCACGGTCAGCGCCATGCCGACTTCCAGTACGCGCCACTCGCCGCCGACCTTGTATTCGCCGACGTCATGCACATCCATGCCCAACCAATGGCCGGCGCGGTGCATGTAAAACGCCTTGTAGGCTTCGCTGGCGATCAGTTCATCAACGTCGCCCCGCAGCAGGCCCAGTTTGACCAGCCCGGCGGTAATGACCCGGACCGTTGCTTCGTGTGCCTGATTCCAGTGCTTGTTCGGGGCGATTTCGGCAAAGGCGGCTTCCTGGGAAGCCAGCACCAATTCGTAAATCGCTTTCTGTTCCGCAGAATACTTACCGCTGACCGGAAAGGTCCGGGTGATGTCACTGGCGTAGCAGTCGATCTCGCAACCGGCGTCGATCAGCACCATATCCCCATCCTTGAGCAACGCGTCATTCTGCTGGTAATGCAGGATGCAGCTGTTACGCCCCGCCGCGACGATCGACCCGTAGGCTGGCATCTTCGCCCCGCCCTTGCGAAATTCGTAATCGAGCTCGGCTTCCAGGCTGAATTCGTGCAACCCGGCGCGACAGGCCTGCATGGCCCGTACATGCGCCTGGGCGGAAATCCGCGCCGCCTCGCGCATCACTTTCACTTCTGCCGCCGATTTATACAGGCGCATGTCGTGCAGCAGATGATCCAGGGCAACGAATTCGTTCGGCGGCTGGGCACCGAGGTTGGCCTTGGAGCGGATCACGTTGATCCACTCCATCAGGTGGCGATCGAATTCGGGGTTGCTGCCCATCGCCGAATACACCCGGTCACGGCCTTCGATCAGGCCTGGCAGGATGTCGTCGATATCAGTGATTGGAAAGGCGTCGTCGGCGCCGAAGTCGTGAATTGCGCCTTCCTGCCCGGCACGCAGGCCATCCCACAGCTCGCGCTCGGCATTGCGTTCGCGGCAGAACAGGATGTATTCGCCATGCACGCGCCCCGGCATCAGCACCAGTACGGCCTGAGGCTCGGGAAAACCGCTGAGGTACTGGAAGTCGCTGTCCTGGCGGTAGACGTGCTCGACGTCGCGGTTACGAATTGCGACCGCGGCGGCGGGCAGGATGGCGATGCTGTTGGGTTCCATCTGCGCCATCAGGGCCTTGCGGCGACGGCTGTATTCCGATTTCGGGATATGAATCATGGGCAGATGGTTTTCCCTGTCTTACGATTAGTGCAAAGACGGTTTGGCAGCGACCTGCACGTCTTTTTTGGTCTCGGAGAACAGCAGCAGCGGTGCGACGCGCAGGTACTCCATGACTTCCATGTAGTCGTTTTCGCCGTCGTCGGACTCTTCCAGGGCATCTTGCACCTGGGAAATGGCCGCCAGATCCTGCAACACCTCGGTGGCCTCGGTGCTCAGGGCGCTGCTGTCACGGCAGTTCAAGCCAAAGCCACTGAGGAAGCCCTGGCACCACTCGCCCAGTGCAGCGGCACGCTCGGTGAGCGGGGCGTCGTCAGTCGGCAGCAGCAGAACGACGGTCACGTCATCGCCGGTGAGTTCGCCTTTTACCATCTCTTGCAGGCCGGTCAGGGCGTTGCGAACGTTGTCCTGCGGCTCGCTTTCGAGCAGTTCAGCGGCGTCGATCAGCCAGCCTTCGGCGTCGAAACCGGCGCCGGCGCAGCTGCGGCCGAGCAACAGCCCGTGCAGTTCAGCGGGCGAGACGTTGTGACCGCTGGAAGTCAGCAGGGTGGCGAAGGCTTGGTACGGGGAATTCTGAATGGTCATGGGCAGCTAGGCGCCAGACGGCGCTATGTCTAGAATGAAGGCCTTGTATCCTACATCGACAGACTCGCCAAGACTATTAAAGGCTGTCCGCCAGCTACCCCGTCAGACACAGTGGACAATATGGAAGACACCGACCTGCAAGCGCTGATGGCCAGACTCGAGCTGCTGATTACCCGAGTCGAGCAACTTAAGAGTCAAAACGCACTCTTACTAGCTCAGGAAAAGACCTGGCGCGAGGAACGCGCGCACCTCATTGAAAAAAACGAAATCGCCCGGCGTAAGGTCGAATCGATGATTTCGCGCCTCAAGGCCCTGGAGCAAGACTCATGAGTTCAAGCAATAGCGTCACCGTGCAGATCCTCGACAAAGAGTATTCGATCATCTGCCCTCAGGAAGAGCGCAGTAACCTGGTCAGCGCAGCCCGTTATCTGGACGGCAAGATGCGCGAGATCCGCAGCAGCGGCAAGGTCATCGGTGCCGACCGTATCGCCGTGATGGCCGCGCTGAACATCACCCACGACTTGCTGCACAAGGAAGAACGCCCGGATATCCAGGCCAGCGGATCGACCCGCGAACAGGTGCGTGACCTGCTCGATCGCGTCGATCTGGCGCTCGCCACCGATCCGGACGTCACCAAAGGCTGATTCGCGCCGCCGCTTGCGGTATAATCCCCTCACTCCCTGGGGTGCTTGCCAGTTGGCGATGTCCCTGAGCCGATTTGCTATACCCTGGAGGTTGCACGTTGGGCTGGTGTGCATGTCCGCTAGACGGAAAGCCTTAAAGCCTACTGCATCTTCCACCTTGAACTTTCGGGTTCAAGGGCTAAGTCGACAGCGGCACATTCGGGGAGCCTGATTTCAGTCCAATGCCGGTTTTGATACCGGCATTGGCGTTTTTACGGGTACGCTTCACGTATCCGCATTGTTGAAGCCCGAATACATGACCGAACCTGCGCTGCTCCCCCGCCCGCAACTTCGACGCATGCTGCGCAAGGCCCGCCGCGCACTGACTCCCAGTCAGCAACGCCAGGCCGCTCGCGGACTGTACAAGCAATTGGCCCAGCAACCGCTGTTCCGCCGCGCCCGGCACATCTCGCTCTACCTGCCCACCGACGGTGAAATCGATCCGCGCCTGTTGCTGCGCGCCGCGCAACGCCGGGGCAAGGCCACCTATCTACCGGTGCTGAGCGCCTGGCCGCGAACCAAAATGGTGTTCCAGCGCATCCGACCCGGGGAAAAACTCAAACCCAACCGCTTCCGTATTCTCGAACCACGGGCCAACCTCGCCCGGCAGCGCAAGATCTGGGCACTGGATCTGGTGCTGTTGCCATTGGTGGGTTTTGACGATGTCGGCGGGCGCCTGGGGATGGGCGGTGGCTTCTACGACCGCAGCCTGGCCTACCTGGCGCGACGAAACGACTGGCGCAAGCCGACGCTGTTGGGGCTGGCCCATGAATGTCAGAAAGTGGCGCGATTGGCTCAGGCGAGCTGGGATGTGCCGCTGCAAGGAACGGTGACAGACAAGGCCTGGTATTACGCAGGCTAGACGCCACTTCGATCAGTGGCGCCGAGGCAACAGGATCAGCGCTTGAAGGCGGTCGACTGTTGCTGCAATTGGGCGAGTTCGACCGGTGCATCGGTCTTGTTGGCCCACAGGCTTTGGGCATAGCCAGTGGTCACGACGCCAAGGCCAAACAAAATGACCAAAATCCATAGTAAATCCGGTTTGCGTTTCATCGATTGCCCCCCAAAGGCACATCAACACGATGACAGCAGCGGTTTCCGTTTGTAGGCCGTGCAGCAGCGTCAAGCTCTAAAGGCCGGCATTTTGCGACAACGTGAACCGCTGCGCAAATGCTGACGTCAACCGACTGTCGGTTTGTCATAAAATCGCCTACAAGCTGCTCAATCACCACGCAAGGAGCAACAGACATGGCCTATTGGCTGATGAAGTCCGAGCCCGACGAACTCTCGATCAAGGGGCTGGAAAAGCTCGGCAAAGCGCGCTGGGACGGGGTTCGCAACTATCAGGCACGCAATTTCCTGCGGACCATGGCGGTGGGGGATGAGTTCTTTTTCTATCATTCCAGCTGCCCTGAGCCGGGCATCGCCGGAATCGGCAAGATTGTCGAAGCCGCGTACCCGGACCCGACGGCGCTGGAGCCAGAGAGCCATTATTTCGACCCTAAGGCCACCCCGGACAAAAACGCCTGGAGCGCGATCGATGTCGAGCATGTCGAGACCTTTGCCCGGGTGCTGAAACTGGATTATCTGAAACAGCAGACGGCGCTGGCCGGCTTGCCGCTGGTGCAGAAAGGCTCGCGGCTGTCGGTGATGCCGGTGACGGCGGAGCAGTGGGCAGCGGTGGTTGCGCTCAAGCCGTAGGATTTGCAGCGTCTTTCAGAACGCCTTCGCGGGCAAGCCCGCTCCCACAGTGGATTTGTGTTGGAACATGATCATAAGTCCACCACGGAACCCTGTGGGAGCGGGCTTGCTCGCGAAGAGGCCCGTCAGGACAGCGAGAGTCTTATTGGATGATCAGGTTGTTGAACAACAAATCCTCAACCACCGGCTTACCGGTTTCATCACTCATGATCTGCTGGGTCTGCTTCAGCGCTTCCTGACGCAGCTTTTCCTTGGCCTCGACATTGTTCATCGTCTCGGTGGTCTGCTGGGCGAACAGCGCGACCAATTGATTGCGGATCAACGGCTCATTGGCCTTCACCGCCTTGGCGGCTTCGTCACCGGTTACCCGCAACGCCACATCGGCCTTGTAGACCTTCAGTTTCGGCGTGCCATCCAGCCCGTAGTTACCCACGAACGGCGGGCTCAGGGTGATGTAACTGACTTTCGGCGCTGCATCTTCCCTGGCTTCTTCGGCCACCGCTGCCACAGGCAGAGACAGGGCCAGCATCAACATGATCCACGCTTTCACAATTCGCTCCTTATCCGGTTTGCGGCCTAGCATAACGACCCGCCACGCCAGCACAAGCTTATGGCTGACTATCAGGGTCGGGCATGCTCGTTGACCCATCGACCCACACACCTACACTTATCGGCCATCACTCCCAAAGGAATAGCCCTGATGAAAGCCGTGCTGTGCAAAGCCTTCGGCCCTGCCGAATCGCTGGTGCTGGAAGACGTCGCCAGTCCTGTCGCAAAGAAGAACGAAATCCTGCTGGACGTGCACGCCGCCGGGGTGAACTTCCCCGACACGTTGATCATCGAGGGTAAATACCAGTTCAAGCCGCCCTTCCCGTTTTCACCGGGCGGTGAAGCAGCCGGCGTGGTCAGCGCAGTGGGCGAAAAGGTCAGCCACCTGAAAGTCGGTGACCGGGTCATGGCCCTGACCGGCTGGGGCAGCTTTGCCGAGCAGGTCGCTGTGCCGGGTTACAACGCGCTGCCGATCCCGCCATCGATGGACTTCAACACTGCCGCCGCCTTCAGCATGACCTACGGCACCTCGATGCACGCCCTCAAGCAGCGCGGCAACCTGCAGCCGGGCGAAACCCTGCTGGTGCTTGGTGCCTCCGGTGGTGTCGGCCTGGCGGCGGTGGAAATCGGCAAAGCCATGGGCGCCCGGGTGATCGCCGCGGCCAGCAGCGCAGAGAAACTCGCCGTGGCCAAGGCCGCCGGTGCCGACGAACTGATCAACTACAGCGAAACCAGTCTCAAGGACGAAATCAAGCGCCTGACCGACGGCCAGGGTGCCGACGTGATCTACGACCCGGTCGGCGGCGACCTGTTCGACCAGGCGATCCGCGCCATCGCCTGGAACGGCCGCCTGCTGGTGGTCGGCTTCGCCAGCGGGCGCATTCCCGAATTGCCGGTCAATCTGGCCCTGCTCAAGGGCGCGGCGGTGCTCGGCGTGTTCTGGGGCTCGTTCGCCCAACGTCAGCCGCAAGACAATGCGGCAAACTTCCAACAGTTGTTTGGCTGGTTTGCCGAAGGCAAGCTCAAGCCGCTGGTGTCTCAGGTGTATCCGCTGAGCAATGCGGCGCAGGCGATCAATGACCTTGGCCAGCGTAAAGCGGTGGGGAAAGTGGTGGTGCAGGTTCGCTGAATCTCTATCTGCAATAAAAGCGCGGCCATTTAGCCGCGCTCTTTCTTGCCGTCAAAGCAACACCCGAATCTCCTCCGGCAAAAACCGCACATACCGACTCGCCGGATGTGCGCTACACCGCTGCACAATCGAACGCACGCTGGCATTGAGCCTGGCGATCAGAGCCAGACGTTTCTCTTCCGGCAATTGCGTCGGTGAAAGCGAGTGGGTCAGGTAACTGCGAGTCCAGCTGAAAACCGGCAGGTCCACCCACGAGGAAGTGGCGATGTTCAACGATGCCCGTGCGATAGCACTGCATTTCAGCCGCTCCAATTCCTTGTTGACGTGGAAGGGATGATCTCTGTCCAGCCTGTACTCCATAGGTGCGACCACGATGATTTGTGCAGGCTGATCCTTGGTAATTGTCCACGGCTTGAATCGCCATTGGTTGACTGCGGCCAATGACGCCTCTTCGAGTTCGGGATGCGCACTTTGCGCAATCACGGCATTACTGACTGATCCATCGGCCTTCACAGTCATGCTGATACGCACCATGCCGGTGACACCCGCCCTATGCAGCGCCATTGGATAAACCGGCTTCGGATTATTCTCGGGTATCAGGAACACCTCCCCGGCCCTGACATCCAGGGACACCACCAACAACAGCACGCATACCCACCACCGCATGTCCCTCTCCCTTCGCCTGCAACGCCAGACCTGGCAACAGCACAAAGGTTAAGGCGCTGAGTCATTCGGCATAACGCCATGACTTCTGCTTTAAACGAAGGGCCTTTCCTAAAGACCTGCCCTATTTCAGGCACATCAAGCGCCTGCCAACCAAACAGGTAACGCTTCCTACAACGCCCCTCACTTACATCTGACCGACATGTTCATAAAGGAACGCGCGATATCCAACATTTCCGCTGTTTTGCCGATGAGAACCGGTGCTATTTTCGGTAACGAAACTGTAACATTCGTATCCGCAGTCAAAACAAGAAACCTGGAGCTCTTGAATGTTTGCTTTCTTTCGTCCTGCCGCACATCAGGCTCCATTGCCTGAAGAAAAAATAGACAGCACCTACCGACGCCTGCGCTGGCAGATTTTCGCCGGTATCTTCATCGGCTATGCCGGTTACTACCTGCTGCGCAAGAACTTCTCCCTGGCCATGCCGTACCTGATCGACGAGGGTTACTCCCGTGGCCAGCTGGGCCTGGCGATGTCTGCCATCGCGATTGCCTACGGCCTGTCGAAGTTTCTGATGGGCCTGGTGTCCGACCGTTCCAACCCGCGCTTCTTCCTGCCGTTCGGCCTATTGGTGTCGGCCGGAGTGATGTTCATTTTCGGTTTCGCACCCTGGGCGACGTCCAGCGTGACCATGATGTTCATTCTGCTGTTCATCAACGGCTGGGCGCAGGGCATGGGTTGGCCGCCGAGTGGTCGAACCATGGTGCACTGGTGGTCGCAGAAGGAACGTGGCGGCGTGGTGTCCGTATGGAACGTGGCGCATAACGTCGGTGGTGGCCTGATCGGCCCGTTGTTCCTGATCGGCATGGGCCTGTTCAATGACTGGCACGCCGCGTTCTACGTGCCGGCAGCCGTGGCGCTGGCAGTAGCGGTGTTTGCCTTTGTGACCATGCGCGACACCCCGCAATCGGTTGGCCTGCCGCCGATCGAGCAATACAAGAACGACTACCCGGAAGGCTACGACGCCAGCCACGAAGAGGAATTCAGCGCCAAGGAAATTTTCGTCAAATACGTGCTGCGCAACAAAATGCTCTGGTACATCGCCCTGGCCAACGTCTTTGTCTATCTGCTGCGTTACGGCGTGCTGGACTGGGCGCCAACCTACCTCAAGGAGGCCAAGGGTTTCACTGTGGATAAAACCTCGTGGGCGTACTTCTTCTACGAGTGGGCAGGTATCCCGGGCACGCTGCTGTGCGGCTGGATGTCGGACAAGATCTTCCGGGGCAACCGTGGCCTGACCGGCATGGTGTTCATGGCGCTGGTGACGGTTGCGACGCTGGTTTACTGGCTCAACCCTGCCGGTAATCCGATGGTCGACATGATCGCGCTGCTTTCCATCGGCTTCCTGATCTACGGCCCGGTAATGCTGATCGGCCTGCAGGCGCTGGAACTGGCACCGAAGAAAGCTGCCGGTACGGCGGCGGGCTTTACCGGTCTGTTCGGCTACTTGGGCGGTTCGGTCGCGGCCAGTGCAGCGATGGGCTACACCGTGGACCATTTCGGCTGGGACGGCGGCTTCGTGCTGCTGGTCGGCGCCTGCCTGCTGGCGATGGCCTTCCTGGCCCCGACGCTACGGCACAAACAAATCGCCAGTCAGGGCCGCGAAGCACTCGCTTGATCGGCCGTTGATTTACAGCGCTTGAGCCGCGCCTCCAGATTCCGGTCTGGCATGGCGTGGCTGCGCAGGGCGTGCGCGGTCTGCTCGACATAATCGCGAGTGGTGCCGTAGCGCCCGCAGGCGTTTTCGAACACATGGCTCAGCACATGGTCCGGCAGGTTGCCGGCATAGCTGGGCAGGTGTCGCTCCAGAACGAATCCCAATGCCTGAACCTGACTGCCATCTTCGAGACGGCAGTTGAGCCAGTGCGGGCGGTAGGAAGGGAAAGGCATCTCGCGCTGCCATAGTGCGTAGAGCGAGGCTTCGAGTTGCTCTTCGGGCAAGCGATAGGCGAAACCGCTGCAAGAACCGCCGCGATCCAGGCCAAACACCAGGCCAGGCATTTCCGGTGTGCCGCGATGTTCGTGGGACCACAGGTACAACCCGCGATGGTAGCCATGCACCCGGCCGCGAACCCGCTCAACCGCCGTGCACTCAGGGCGCCAGATCAGCGAACCATACGCAAACAACCAGACCGGCCCACCTTTGTGGCGCGCCATGGTCGATTGCATCGAGCCGAGCAGTTGTTCGTGCGTGAGCTGCGGCCCCAGATCGAGCCGCGGAGGGTAAGCCAGATTCAAAAAAGCAGATTCAATGGCGCTCATGGCGAATAGCGTTCAGCTCCCCGCGAGTGAAGAATTACTTAATAGAACGCACAGCTGTAACAATAAGGCACATAAGTTTTAAGGCAATTTGAATGCCATGGCACCGTACTTATTTAAATGCCTGTACGACATATAACCTACCGACATTTATAAAAGTTTATAAACGCCGATTGGCTATATATAGAGTTATAACGAAAGAGCGCGGATCAAGAGCGCGGCTCAAGACCGCGGCGCATACGCAAAAACGTCGGCGCGCATCTGGTGGGCGTCCATCCCCGCTTCCACCAGCGCATCCAGCGTGCCGTAGACCATGGCCGGAGAGCCGCTGGCGTACACGTGCAGCGGCTTGAGGTCAGGGAAGTCTTCACAGACCGCTTCATGCAACATGCCGCACCGCCCTCCCCAACCGCATTGATCGCTGACGACCTTGTGCAGGAACAGGTTGGGCAGCTTCAGCCATTCGTCCCAATGCTCGATTTGATAAAAATCTTCAGGACGACGCACGCCCCAATACAGATGCACCGGGTGCTTGAACCCCGAGGCCCGGCAATGCTCGATCAGACTGTGGATCTGGCCCATGCCGGTACCAGCGGCGATCAGCACGAGAGGACCGTCCGGCAACTCCTCCAGGTGAGTATCGCCAAACGGCAATTCGACCCGCACCATGCTGTTGCGCTGGAGCTGTTCGATCAGGCTCAGCGCACTGGATTCGCGCGCCAGTACGTGGATTTCCAGGTCGCGCCCCGCATGCGGGGCCGAGGCGAGGGAGAAGGCGGACTTTTCGCCGTTCTCGCGCTCGATCATCAAGTACTGGCCGGCGTGGTAGCGCGGTGGTTTACCGGCCGGAGCCCGCAGACGCACGCGCCAGGTGTCGCCGCCCACTTCCTTGCACTCAATGACCTGACACGACACGCTGCGCACCGGCAGTTCTCCCAGCGCGAGCACGCCATCCCACAGCACGATGCAGTCTTCCAGCGGCTCCGCTATGCAAGTGTAGAACTCGCCATGGTCGCGCACATCGCCGGTCTGCTCGACCCGGCCTTCCACCAGCAGCGCCGCGCACACATGGCAATTGCCGTTGCGGCAGCTTTGCGGGCATTCGTAGCCCAGACGTCGTGCGCCATCGAGAATCCGCTCGCCGGGCAATATCTCAAGCACTGCTCCGGAGGGCTGCAAGGTTACACGCATCAATCTATTCCTAACTGATTCCAGATGGCATCGATCCGCTGGGTCACGGCATCGTCCTTGACGATGACCCGGCCCCATTCGCGGGTAGTTTCGCCCGGCCATTTATGCGTGGCATCGAGGCCCATTTTCGACCCCAGGCCGGACACCGGCGAGGCAAAGTCCAGGTAGTCGATCGGCGTGTTGTCGATCATCACCGTGTCGCGCTTGGGATCCATGCGCGTGGTGATGGCCCAGACCACGTCGTTCCAGTCCCGGGCGTTGATATCGTCGTCGGTGACGATAACGAATTTGGTGTACATGAACTGTCGCAAAAACGACCAGACACCCAGCATTACCCGCTTGGCGTGGCCCGGATACGACTTCTTCATGGTCACGATGGCCATGCGGTACGAGCAGCCTTCGGGTGGCAGGTAGAAATCGGTGATCTCCGGGAACTGCTTCTGCAGGATCGGCACAAACACTTCGTTCAACGCCACGCCGAGGATCGCCGGCTCATCCGGCGGACGGCCGGTGTAGGTGCTGTGATAGATCGGCTTGATCCGATGGGTGATGCGCTCGACGGTGAACACCGGGAAGCTGTCGACTTCATTGTAGTAACCGGTGTGGTCGCCGTATGGGCCTTCATCGGCCATCTCGCCCGGATGGATTACGCCTTCGAGGATGATTTCGGCGGTGGCCGGCACTTGCAGGTCGTTGCCGCGGCACTTCACCAGCTCAGTGCGGTTACCGCGCAACAGGCCGGCGAAGGCGTATTCGGAAAGGCTGTCGGGCACCGGGGTCACGGCACCGAGGATGGTCGCCGGGTCCGCACCCAGGGCCACGGAAACCGGGAACGGCTGGCCCGGGTGCTTCTCGCACCACTCGCGGTAATCCAGCGCGCCGCCACGGTGGCTCAGCCAGCGCATGATGACTTTGTTGCGACCAATCACCTGCTGACGATAAATGCCGAGGTTCTGGCGATCCTTGTTCGGGCCTTTGGTGACGGTCAGGCCCCAGGTGATCAGCGGACCGACATCGCCCGGCCAGCAGGTCTGTACCGGCAGCATGGCCAGGTCGACGTCGTCGCCTTCGATGACCACTTCCTGGCACACCGCGTCCTTGACGACTTTCGGCGCCATCGAAATGATCTTGCGGAAGATCGGCAGCTTGGACCAGGCATCCTTCAAGCCTTTCGGCGGCTCGGGCTCCTTGAGGAACGCAAGCAGCTTGCCGATTTCGCGCAGCTCGCTGACCGACTCGGCACCCATGCCCATGGCGACCCGCTCGGGGGTGCCGAACAGGTTGCCGAGCACCGGGATGTCATAGCCTGTCGGCTTTTCGAACAACAGCGCCGGGCCTTTGGCACGCAGTGTGCGATCACACACCTCGGTCATCTCCAGCACTGGAGAGACGGGGATCTGGATGCGTTTCAACTCTCCGCGCTGCTCAAGCTGCTGCACGAAATCCCGAAGATCCTTGAATTTCATTTGATGATGGCACCCGAAAAATAGGCGTACATCCTACCTGCTCTGCTGGCCGCTGGCAGCTTATCGCTGCTTATCTGGATGCATTACCCCGGGTTTGCCCCGGTTGCAGACTGACAAACAGCGGTTCGAGGATCGGCGCCACGAACCGCGCACCGACTTCCGAGAGGTGATTGTTATCGGTGTACAACGAGTAGCCGCTGCGTTCGGCGCGGCACAGGCCGCTCGCGTCACACAGCCTTGGCGCCGGATCCAGCACCTGTACCGCCGGGTCTTGCGCCAGTTGTGCAAACAATCGACTGATGAATGCCTGGCGCTTGTGGTGCTCTGCGAGCGCCAGCCCGACATCGTCGACCGGACGGTCCAGCATTGCCAGACGGGTGAGGCGATACGGAGGGCTGAAGGCCTGCAACGGCACCTCTTTTACCAGCCAGACCCGATGCCCGCCGGCACGCAATTGCGCGACTCGCGCACGCAAGCCATCGGCCAGACGTTGTTCGGCGCTGGCGCGGTCGTAGTGCCCGTCAGCGCTTTTCAGTGCGTGGCCCAAGTCACCTTTGCCGTCGCCATAGAGGTACAGGCTCCAGTGCGCGACCAACACCACATCGCCGACAGCTTGCGGCATCAAGGCCTGTTCAACGCGCCGGTTGAACCGCGCACAACGCGCATCGTGCTCCAGGCCATCGACTGGCAAACAACCAGCAGAACTGGCGAGGATCACGTTGACGCCATGGGCCTTGGCACCCTCGTCGAAAACCGGAATCAACGCCGTGGCATGGCTATCGCCCCAGACAAGCGCTGGGGGCAGGCGATTTTGTGCGCCATAACGGCAGAACAACTTGTCATCCGGCGTCTTGTCATCGGCCAGGCAGGCCATCAGCTCCGGTCGCCATTCGCGAGCCTTGGCGTATTGCAAGGCCTGGTCAGACAGACGCCACGGCAAGCCGTCGGTCCAGCGCAAGGTCTGCCCGGCCAGGCCGAGCACCAGGACACCGCATGCACTGGCGAGCAGGATCTGCCGGCGTCCGGCAAGCAGGCGACGCTCACGAAACGGGGTTTCGACAAATTTCCAGGACAGATAACCCAGCAACAGCGTCAGCAGAATCAACCCGGCACTGTCGAAAGCACTCGGCTCACCGATGCTGGCATAGCGGGAGAATACGAACACCGGCCAGTGCCACAGGTACCAGGAATAAGAAACCAGGCCGAGGCCGACCATTATCCGACTGCTCAAAAACTGACCAATCCAGGTTTCACGATGACCGTTGGCCAGAATCAGCAGCACCACACCCAGCACCGGCAACAACGCCGCGACGCCCGGGAATGGCGTGGCCTTGTCATAACCGAACACCGCCAGCAGGATCAGCACCATGCCCAGCAGGCTCAGCCACTGCGCCGCCATCGGCTTGAGACGCCACGCAGACTTGGGCGCGACCGCCAGCATCGCTCCGGCCAACAGCTCCCACGCACGCATCGGCAACAGGAAGAAGGCTTTTTCCGGATGATGGGCGACGGCCCACACGCTCAAGCCAAAGGACAGCAGCAATACGCCGAACAGCGTCAGTCGCCGATGCTTGAGACGGCTCGACAGCAGTGTCAGCAGCAACGGGAAGACGATGTAAAACTGCTCCTCCACGGCCAGCGACCAGGTGTGCAGCAGGGGTTTGAGATCGGAGGCGACATCGAAATAGCCGTCCTGGCGCATGAACAGGATGTTGGACACGAACATCACCTGGTAACGCACCGATCGCCCCAGCTCTTCGTAATCCTTCGGTGCCAGCAAAAACCAGCCGACCGCCAGCACCGCGATGATCATCGCGAACAACGCCGGCAAAATCCGCCGCGCACGCCGGGCCCAGAAATCGACAAAGCTGAATTGCCCGGCCTGGCGCTGATTCCAGATGATCGAGGTGATCAGGTAACCGGAAATCACGAAAAACACGTCCACGCCGACAAAGCCGCCGGTAAACCCCGGAACACCAAAATGAAACAGCACGACAGCGATCACCGCCACTGCGCGCAAGCCGTCGATATCCCGTCGATAAGCCAGTGAGCTCATAAACATTAAACCATTCAGATCGTTGTTTTCGGCGCGCTTGGGCATCGTCCCCGGAGATGACTGCAAACGCGCCTGGTTGAATTGCCAAGTAACTGACCTTGGCCAATCAAAAACCTCCCATGGCCCGGGCAAAAAAGTGCGGGCAAAAAAAATGGCGCCCCACCGGGGCGCCATTCTCTTGAACTCAACGGGCGATGTTACTTGCGTTTCATCGACAGGAAGAATTCGTCGTTGGTCTTGGTCGTTTTCAGCTTGTCGACCAGGAACTCGATGGCAGCCACTTCATCCATCGGGTGCAGCAGCTTGCGCAGGATCCACATGCGCTGCAGCTCGTCGTCGGCAGTCAGCAACTCTTCGCGGCGGGTGCCGGAACGGTTGATGTTGATGGCCGGGAAGACGCGCTTTTCAGCGATACGGCGATCCAGCGGCAGTTCCATGTTGCCGGTGCCTTTGAATTCCTCGTAGATCACTTCGTCCATCTTCGAGCCGGTTTCAACCAGCGCGGTGGCGATGATGGTCAGCGAGCCGCCTTCTTCGATGTTCCGCGCGGCGCCGAAGAAACGTTTCGGTTTCTCCAGGGCGTGGGCATCGACACCACCGGTCAGTACCTTGCCGGAGCTCGGGATCACGGTGTTGTAGGCACGGGCCAGACGGGTGATGGAGTCGAGCAGGATCACCACGTCTTTCTTGTGCTCGACCAGGCGCTTGGCCTTCTCGATCACCATTTCGGCAACCTGCACGTGGCGGGTTGGCGGCTCGTCGAACGTCGAGGCAACCACTTCGCCGCGCACGGTGCGCTGCATTTCGGTCACTTCTTCCGGACGTTCATCGATCAGCAATACGATCAGATGAACTTCAGGGTTGTTACGTGCGATGTTCGCCGCGATGTTCTGCAGCATGATCGTCTTGCCGGCTTTCGGCGGTGCAACGATCAGGCCGCGCTGGCCTTTGCCGATCGGGGCGCACAGGTCGATGACACGACCGGTCAAGTCTTCGGTGGAGCCGTTACCGGCTTCCATCTTCATGCGCACGGTCGGGAACAGCGGGGTCAGGTTCTCGAAGAGAATCTTGTTCTTCGCGTTTTCCGGACGGTCGTAGTTGATCGTGTCGACCTTGAGCAGCGCGAAATAACGCTCGCCTTCCTTTGGAGGGCGGATCTTGCCAACGATGGTGTCACCGGTGCGCAAGTTGAAGCGACGGATCTGGCTCGGCGAGACGTAGATATCGTCTGGGCCGGCGAGATAGGAAGCGTCAGCGGAGCGCAGGAAGCCGAAGCCGTCCTGGAGAATCTCCAGCACGCCATCACCGGAGATTTCCTCACCGCTTTTCGCGTGCTTCTTGAGCAGGGAGAAAATCACGTCCTGCTTGCGCGAACGGGCCATATTTTCTATGCCCATCTGTTCGGCCAATTCGAGCAGTTCGGTAATCGGCTTTTGCTTGAGTTCAGTCAGATTCATATAGGAATGACGTAATCATTTATGGAGGGGGGAAATTAAGCTTTTGGCTTAATGAGGCCGCGCCGCAGAGAAGGCGACAGGATCGCGTACTTATTCGAAAAGGAGTGCGTCGGCGACGGCTAGCAGGGGGCAATGGAGAAACCAGTGCGGGGCCGAATGTACCACCTGAGTTTAGGAGCGTCTAGCCCTGAATACGCAAAAAGCCCCGCTATTTGCGGGGCTTTTTCAGGACACTTTGCAGCGACGCTTAGATGTTGGCGTCGAGGAAGGCAGCCAGTTGCGACTTCGACAGTGCGCCGACCTTGGTCGCTTCAACGTTGCCGTTCTTGAACAGCATCAGGGTCGGGATACCGCGCACGCCGTGCTTGGCCGGGGTTTCCTGGTTCTCGTCGATGTTCAGCTTGGCAACGGTCAGCTTGCCTTTGTAAGTCTCGGCAATTTCGTCCAGAACCGGAGCGATCATTTTGCAAGGGCCGCACCATTCAGCCCAGTAGTCGACCAGTACAGCGCCTTCGGCCTTGAGTACGTCGGCCTCGAAGCTAGCGTCGCTAACGTGTTTGATAAGATCGCTGCTCATGGAATTCTCCAGGTTGTAAGCAAAAAAACGTGGCCCATCATAGCGGTCCTTCCCTCGTTCAGGAAGGTGCAGATGATTGAGTCTCGCTATGGTGATTCATGAGTTTGGGTATAGCTCAGGTCATGAGGCGACGGGAGCGATGAACGCGATTCCGGTACGCAGCGCGGCATTGCGTACGTGCTCTTGCATAGCCTTTTGCGCGGAGCCAGACGCTCGACGGGCCAGCGCACGAAGGATTTTACGGTGTTCCTGCCAGGTTTCCATGGCACGTTCGACCCGGATGAACGGTAGCTTCTGACTCTCCAGGAAGATGTCGGCGCTGGCAGTCAGGATGCTCAGCATCGCCTGATTGCCGCTGGCCAGCAGGATGCGGCGGTGGAATTCGAAATCCAGGCGGGCCGCGGCTTCGAAGTCGCCGGACTTCAGTTCGTTACGCATGGCGGCGACATTGTCTTCCAGCGCATCCAGTTCGTCGGTGCTCAAGGTTACGGCCGCCAACCCCGCCGCAAACCCTTCCAGCGCATAGCGCAACTGGAAGATGTCCAGCGGCGCAGCCTGCGCCGCGAACGGCCAGCCCGGCGCTGCATCGCCACGCGGCAGCTCCACCGGCGACTGCACGAATACGCCTTTGCCCGGCTGGATGCTGATGACCCCCAGCGCACTCAGCGATGACAACGCCTCGCGCAGCGACGCCCGACTGACCCCCAGTTGCACCGCCAGGTCCCGTTGCGAAGGCAAGGCATCCCCCGGCCCGAAGCCCTGTTCGGTAATCAGTTTACGGATGGCTTGCAGCGCCACTTCAGGTACGGCGCGGGAGATCGAGTTCATGGTTTTCCAGACGAACCAGGCCAATGTGCGCTCAGTTGTAAAGCTATTCGCGACGCCCGGCAAGTCGTGCCCCATGGGGGTTCGGTGATTTTCACGGCTGCGCCATCGGGGTGCGAAACGCAACCCGACTGTTCAGACCAGTAAGACCGTACGACACCAGCAAAACCGCGCCCTGGCGCCCTCAAGACCCCATGTTGGCATGGCCCATGCTCTGTCGATCCGCAGAAATCACTTCTTGCCGATCCGGAGATTTGCCATGACCCAGCGTTACAGCGCCCTCCTCGCCGCCCTGTTTGCCAGCCTGATGCTGAACCAGGCACCCGCCCACGCCGACGGTCTGGAGGATGTGGTCAAGCGCGGCGTCCTCAAGGTGGCCGTGCCCCAGGACTTCCCGCCCTTCGGCTCGGTCGGCCCGGACATGAAACCCCGCGGCCTCGATATCGACACCGCGAAACTGCTGGCCGACCAGCTCAAGGTCAAACTCGAACTGACCCCGGTCAACAGCACCAACCGCATCCCCTTCCTCACCACCGGCAAGGTCGACCTGGTGATCTCCAGCCTCGGCAAGAACCCGGAACGCGAAAAAGTCATCGACTTCTCCCGTGCCTACGCGCCGTTCTACCTCGCCGTGTTCGGTCCGCCAGACGCCGACATCAAGGGCCTGGACGATCTCAAGGGCAAGACCATCAGCGTCACCCGTGGTGCCATCGAAGACATCGAACTGACCAAGGTCGCCCCCGAAGGCGTGACCATCAAGCGTTTCGAAGACAACAACTCGACCATTGCCGCGTACCTGGCCGGGCAAGTCGACCTGATCGCCAGCGGCAACGTGGTGATGGTCGCGATCAGCGAGAAAAGCCCGAAACGCGTGCCGGCGCTGAAAGTGAAGCTCAAGGATTCGCCGGTCTACGTCGGCGTCAACAAGAACGAGCCGGCGCTGCTGGACAAGGTCAACCAGATCCTCGTGACCGCCAAGAGTGACGGCGCGCTGGAAAAGAACGCCCTGACCTGGCTGAAAGAGCCGTTGCCGGCCGATCTCTGATTCGGCGTGCTGGAGACGTTTTATGGCTTATCAGTTCGATTTCCTGCCGGTGGTGAACAACACCGACCTGTTGCTGCGCGGTGCGTTGTTCACCCTTGAGCTGACCGCCATCGGCGCTGTGCTCGGCGTGGGACTGGGCATCGTCGGGGCGCTGGTGCGGGCGTGGAACATTCGGCCTTTCGCGGGAATTTTCGCGGTCTACGTCGAGTTGATCCGCAACACGCCATTCCTGGTGCAGTTGTTTTTCATCTTCTTCGGCTTGCCGTCCCTGGGCGTGCAAATTTCCGAATGGCAGGCGGCGGTGCTGGCGATGGTCATCAACCTCGGCGCCTATTCCACCGAGATCATCCGCGCCGGCATCCAGGCGATCCCCCGGGGTCAGCTGGAAGCCGCGGCGGCACTGGCGATGACGCGCTTCGAGGCGTTCCGCCATGTGGTGCTGCTACCGGCCCTGGGCAAGGTCTGGCCGGCCCTGAGCAGCCAGATCATCATCGTCATGCTCGGCTCGGCGGTGTGTTCGCAGATTGCGACGGAGGAGCTGAGCTTCGCCGCCAACTTCATTCAATCGCGCAACTTCCGCGCCTTTGAAACCTATGCCCTGACTACCTTGCTCTATCTGTGCATGGCGCTGCTGATCCGCCAGTTGCTGAACTGGATAGGCCACCGCTTCATTGCAAGGAGCAGCCGATGAGCGACTTCACCTTCTGGGACATCGTGCGCAACCTGCTCATGGGACTGCAATGGACGCTGGCGCTGTCGCTGGTGGCGTTCATTGGCGGAGGGCTGATTGGCTTGCTGATCATGGTCATGCGTATCTCGAAAAAATCCCTGCCGCGTAGTTTCGCCCGTACCTACATCGAACTGTTCCAGGGCACACCGCTATTGATGCAGCTGTTCCTGGTGTTTTTCGGCGTGGCATTGGCCGGGATAGAGATTTCGCCGTGGATGGCGGCGGCGATTGCACTGACGTTGTTCACCAGCGCTTATCTGGCGGAGATCTGGCGCGGTTGCGTCGATTCGATTCCAAACGGCCAATGGGAAGCCTCATCGAGTCTGGCGCTGACCCCTCTGGAGCAATTGCGCCATGTGATCCTGCCTCAGGCCCTGCGCATCGCCGTGGCGCCGACAGTGGGGTTTTCGGTGCAGGTGGTCAAAGGCACCGCCGTGACCTCGATCATCGGCTTCACCGAGTTGACCAAGACCGGCGGCATGCTCGCCAACGCCACCTTCGAACCCTTCATGGTCTACGGCCTCGTCGCCCTCGGCTATTTCCTGCTCTGCTACCCCTTGTCGCTCAGTGCGCGCTACCTGGAAAGGAGACTGCATGCCTCTGCTTAGAATTTCCGCCCTGCATAAATATTATGGCGATCACCATGTGCTCAAAGGCATCGACCTGAGCATCGAGGAAGGCCAGGTGGTGGCGATCATCGGTCGCAGCGGCTCGGGCAAGTCCACTTTGCTGCGCACCCTCAACGGCCTGGAGTCGATCAACGACGGCGTGATCGAAGTCGACGGCGAGTACCTCGACGCCGCCCGCGCCGACCTGCGCAGCCTGCGGCAGAAAGTCGGCATGGTGTTCCAGCAGTTCAACCTGTTCCCGCACCTGACCGTGGGTGAGAACGTCATGCTCGCGCCGCAAGTGGTGCAGAAAGTGCCGAAAGCCAAGGCCGCCGAATTGGCGCGGCAGATGCTGGAAAGGGTCGGGCTGGGGGAAAAGTTCGATGCCTTTCCTGATCGGCTGTCCGGTGGGCAGCAACAGCGGGTGGCGATTGCCCGGGCACTGGCGATGTCGCCGAAGGTTTTGCTGTGCGACGAAATCACCTCGGCGCTGGACCCGGAACTGGTCAATGAAGTGCTGAGCGTGGTCCGGCAACTGGCCAGCGAAGGCATGACGCTTATCATGGTCACCCACGAAATGCGCTTCGCCCGGGAGGTTGGGGACAAGTTGGTGTTCATGCACCAGGGCAAGGTGCATGAGGTTGGGGATCCGAAACTACTGTTCGCCAACCCCCAGACGGCGGAACTGGCGAATTTCATCGGGACGGTGGAAGCAGCAGGCTGAAGGATATTGAGTGCCTTTGAGGCCGCCTTCGCGGGCTTGCCCGCTCCCACAGGGTTCTCTGTTAGAACGCGATCATGTGTTCGACGCAAAACCTGTGGGAGCGGGCTTGCCCGCGAAGAGGCCATCTGCAACGCCACGAATGCCCCTGAGGTAAAAGATCGCAGCCTTCGGCAGCTCCTACGCGTTGGCGCCAGCCTTTGATCGTGGCACGATGTCGAGGTTATCGACCGAGACCCCAGACCATGCCGCAATCCAAAGCCAAGAATCTGTCCCTGATCGCCGCAATCGACCTGGGCTCCAACAGTTTTCACATGGTCGTGGCCAAGGCCCAGAACGGCGAGATCCGTATTCTCGAGCGTCTCGGGGAGAAGGTTCAGCTGGCCGCCGGCATCGACGAAGAGCGCCATCTCAACGAAGAATCGATGCAGCGCGGGCTCGACTGCCTCAAGCGCTTCGCCCAACTGATCAGCGGCATGCCCACCGGCGCCGTGCGAATCGTGGGTACCAACGCCCTGCGTGAAGCCCGCAACCGCGCCGAATTCATCCGTCGCGCCGAAGAAATTCTCGGCCACCCGGTGGAAGTCATTTCCGGCCGTGAAGAAGCGCGCCTGATCTACCTCGGCGTGTCCCACACCCTCGCCGATACCCCCGGCAAGCGCCTGGTGGCCGATATCGGTGGCGGCAGTACCGAATTCATCATTGGCCAGCGCTTCGAACCGCTGCTGCGCGAAAGCCTGCAGATGGGTTGCGTCAGCTACACCCAGCGCTATTTCAAGGACGGCAAGATCACCCCGGCCCGTTACGCCCAGGCGTACACTGCGGCGCGGCTGGAGATCATGAGCATCGAGCACGCCCTGCACCGCCTGACCTGGGATGAAGCCATCGGCTCCTCGGGCACCATCCGCGCCATCGGTCTGGCGTTGAAGGCCGGCGGCCATGGTACCGGCGAGGTCAACGCCGAAGGCCTGGCCTGGCTCAAGCGCAAACTGATCAAGCTGGGCGACGTCGAAAAAATCGATTTCGAAGGTATCAAACCGGATCGCCGGGCAATTTTTCCAGCGGGCCTGGCGATCCTCGAAGCCATCTTCGACTCCCTCGAACTGCAACGCATGGACCACTGCGAAGGCGCCCTGCGCGAAGGCGTGCTCTATGACCTGCTGGGCCGTCATCATCACGAAGACGTGCGCGAACGTACGCTCACTTCGCTGATGGAGCGCTACCACGTCGATCAGGAACAAGCGGTACGGGTCGAGCGCAAGGCACTACATGCGTTCGACCAGGTGGCCGAGGACTGGGACCTGGAAGACGGCGTCTGGCGCGAACTGCTCGGCTGGGCGGCCAAGGTCCATGAGGTGGGCCTGGACATCGCTCACTACCAGTACCACAAGCACGGCGCCTACCTGATCGAGCACTCGGACCTCGCCGGGTTCTCCCGCGAAGACCAGTTGATGCTCGCACTGCTGGTACGCGGCCACCGACGCAACATTCCCAAGGACAAGTTCGCCGATTTCGGCGATGACGGCATCAAGCTGATTCGCCTGTGCGTGCTGCTGCGCTTTGCGATCCTGTTCCACCACATCCGTGGCACCCAGCAAATGCCCCAGGTGGAGCTGAACGCCCACGGCAATAGCCTCGAAGTGGTGTTCCCGGAGAACTGGCTGGATGAAAACCAGCTGACCCAGGCCGACTTCGAAATCGAAGCGCAATGGCTGACCCGCGTCGACATCGTGTTGACCGCTCGCTGAAATTGAAAAAGGCCTTCTTCGGAAGGCCTTTTTTTGTCTGCGATTCTGCAAACGCCAACTAACCCTGTGGGAGCAAGCTCGCTCCCACAGGTTGATGGCGTTAACGAACCGCCAGGATCGGACTGCCCAAACGCTCCAGCAACGTCGCCTGGGCGCTGCGCGGGTTCTGGTTGCCGGTCGGTGTGTTACGGATGTAACGACCGTCCGACTGCAGGCTCCAACTGTGGGTGTTATCGGTCAGATACAACTCCAGCTCTTTCTTGACCCGCATGATCAGCTTCTTGCCCTCCACCGGGAAGCAAGTCTCGACGCGCTTGTCGAGGTTGCGTTCCATCCAGTCGGCACTGGACAGGAACATCTGCTCGTCGCCACCGTTGAGGAAATAGAAGACCCGGGTGTGCTCCAGGAAGCGGCCGATGATCGAGCGCACATGGATGTTGTGGGAAACCCCGGCGATGCCCGGCCGCAGGCAGCACATGCCACGCACCACCAGATCGATGCGCACGCCTGACTGGCTGGCCTTGTACAGCGCGCGGATGATCTTCGGATCGGTCAGCGAGTTGAACTTGGCAATGATGTGCGCCGGTTTGCCGTCGAGGGCGAACTGGGTTTCCCGGGCAATCATGTCGAGCATGCCCTTCTTCAGGGTGAACGGCGCGTGCAGCAGTTTCTTCATGCGCAGCGTCTTACCCATGCCGATCAACTGGCTGAACAGTTTGCCGACGTCTTCGCACAAGGCGTCGTCGGAGGTCAGCAGGCTGTAGTCGGTATACAGGCGGGCGTTGCCGGCGTGGTAGTTACCGGTGCCGAGGTGCGCGTAACGCACGATTTCACCGGCCTCGCGCCGCAAAATCAGCATCATCTTGGCGTGGGTCTTGAAGCCGACCACGCCGTAGATCACCACCGCACCGGCCGCTTGCAGACGGCTGGCCAGTTGCAGGTTGGATTCCTCGTCGAACCGCGCACGCAATTCGATCACCGCCGTGACTTCCTTGCCGTTACGCGCAGCATCCACCAGCGCATCGACGATTTCCGAGTTGGCGCCGGAACGGTACAGGGTCTGGCGCACCGCCAGAACGTGTGGGTCCTTGGCGGCCTGGCGCAGCAGGTCGACTACCGGGGTGAACGACTCGAACGGGTGCAGCAGCAGGATGTCCTGCTTGCTGATCACACTGAAAATGTTCTCGCTGTTCTGCAACAGTTTCGGAATCTGCGGGGTGAACGGCAGGTATTGCAGCTCGCGCTGGCTGTCCAGGCCAGTGATGCTGAACAGTCGCGTCAGGTTCACCGGACCGTTGACCTGATACAACTCCGACTCGCTCAGGTTGAATTGCTTGAGCAGGTAATCGGACAGGTGCTTCGGGCAGGTGTCGGCCACTTCCAGACGCACCGCATCGCCATAGCGACGGGAGAACAGTTCGCCGCGCAAGGCGCGGGCCAGGTCTTCGACGTCTTCGGAGTCCAGCGCCAGGTCGGCGTTACGGGTCAGGCGGAACTGGTAGCAACCCTTGACCTTCATGCCCTGGAACAGGTCATCGGCGTGAGCGTGGATCATCGACGACAGGAATACATAGTTGTCGCCAGCGCCGCCAACTTCTTCCGGCACCTTGATGATGCGCGGCAGCAGGCGTGGCGCCGGGATGATCGCCAGGCCGGAATCGCGGCCAAAGGCATCGATGCCTTCGAGTTCGACGATGAAGTTCAGGCTCTTGTTCACCAGCAACGGGAACGGGTGCGTCGGGTCGAGGCCGATCGGGGTGATGATCGGTGCGATCTCGTCACGGAAATAGCGGCGGACCCAGGTCTTGAGCTTGGTCGTCCAGTTACGGCGACGGATGAAGCGGACCTGATGTTTTTCCAGTTCCGGCAACAGAATGTCGTTGAGGATCGCGTACTGGCGATCGACGTGACCGTGGACCAGTTCGCTGATGCGCGCCAGCGCCTGATGCGGTTGCAGACCATCGGCGCCGGCCTGTTCACGGGCGAAGGTGATCTGCTTCTTGAGGCCGGCGACCCGAATTTCGAAGAACTCGTCCAGGTTGCTGGAGAAGATCAACAGAAACTTCAGCCGCTCCAGCAATGGATAGGACTCGTCCAGCGCCTGCTCCAGCACGCGGATGTTGAACTGCAGTTGCGAGAGCTCGCGGTGGATGTACAGGCTGCTGTCATCCAGGCCGGGAATGGCCAGCGCTGGCGCTGGCGCTGTCACGGCGGTTTCGACGACCGCCGCGGGCGGAGCTGGCTCCAGCTCCGGCGGGGTCTCGTCGACTTGCTCCACCACAGGTTGAGCGTCTTTTACGGCAACTTCAGTGAGTACTTCGGTATTCATCGAATGTTCCTGGGAGGGCTATTTTTGCTCTCGTAACAATTGAGCGGCACGAACGGCAAAGTACGTCAGGATGCCATCAGCCCCTGCACGTTTGAAAGCGGTCAAGGACTCGAGGATAACCCCTTCGCTCAACCAGCCATTCTGGATCGCCGCCATGTGCATGGCGTATTCGCCGCTGACTTGATAAACAAACGTCGGCACTTTGAATTCTTCTTTTACCCGGCACAGGATGTCCAGGTACGGCATGCCCGGCTTGACCATGACCATGTCTGCACCTTCTGACAAGTCCGCCGCCACTTCGTGCAAGGCTTCGTTGCTGTTGGCCGGGTCCATCTGATAGGAGGCCTTGTTGGCCTTGCCCAGGTTCAGCGCCGAACCGACCGCATCGCGGAACGGCCCGTAATAGGCACTGGCGTACTTGGCCGAGTAGGCCATGATCCGCACGTTGACGTGACCGGCCACTTCGAGGGCTTCGCGGATCGCCTGGATGCGACCGTCCATCATGTCCGATGGCGCCACGACCTGAGCGCCGGCTTCGGCGTGGGACAGGGCTTGCCTGACCAGTGCGTCGACGGTGATGTCGTTCTGCACGTAGCCTTCTTCATCAAGAATGCCGTCCTGGCCGTGGGTGGTGAACGGGTCCAGGGCAACGTCGGTGATCACGCCCAGCTCAGGGAATCGCGCACGCAGCGCACGGGTCGCGCGCTGGGCGATGCCTTCGGGGTTCCACGCTTCGGCGGCGTCCAGGGACTTGAGTTCCGCGGGTGTCACCGGGAACAGCGCCAGCGCCGCAATCCCCAGCTCGACCCACTTGGCCGCTTCTTCCAGCAACAGGTCGATGGTCAGGCGTTCGACGCCCGGCATCGAAGCCACCGCTTCGCGACGGTTTTCACCGTCCAGTACGAACACCGGCAGGATCAGGTCATCGACGGTCAGGACGTTTTCACGCACCAGGCGACGCGAAAAGTCGTCACGACGATTGCGGCGCAGGCGGGTTGCGGGGAACAAACGGTTGGCGGGGGTAAAGCTCACGGCAGACTCCTGAGCCCGCGCTTACGGGCGAGCGTGACAGTTATAAGCGGCCATTATGACGAACGTATTACAGTTGTGTGCATCCCTGTGACTAGGGGGCGTTCTCAATTAGTTTCCCCGCCGCGTTGTCGCCTTAAAGCGGGCCAGGCAAGGCGCAGGCCGCTGGGAATGGTTGTTCCCTTTCCAAGGCCTGCAACGCAGCCTGGCCCGCTTTAAGGCACAACCCGAAGGGCCGGGCCTGCTGTTGTGCAGGGCTGCGTTGCTCGAAGCTGATTTGGAATGACCAAACTACGCTTCTCGCGCCTTGCCCTGCACAACAGCAGACCCGGCGCGGCGGGGAAACTAATTGAGAACGCCCCCTATAGCCGCATTCCATTGTCGTTGTAGGAAATGTTCACGTCGAGACACATTTGGACACTTTCCTGAATGTGCCCGAAGGGTTAGGCTGCGCGTTCATTTCGCCAGCACCCAGACAATGCTCCAACAATTTCTGCATGACTTCGGCTACTTTGCCCTTTTTCTAGGCACGTTCTTCGAAGGCGAAACCATCCTGGTACTCGCGGGCTTCCTCGCGTTCCGTGGATACATGGACATCAACCTGGTGGTGGTCGTGGCCTTCTTCGGCAGCTATGCCGGCGACCAGCTGTGGTATTTCCTGGGGCGCAAGCACGGCCGCAAACTGCTGGCGCGCAAACCGCGCTGGCAGATGATGGGTGACCGGGCGCTGGAACACATTCGCAAGCACCCGGACATCTGGGTGCTGAGCTTCCGCTTCGTCTACGGTTTGCGCACGGTCATGCCGGTGGCCATCGGGCTGTCAGGTTATCCGCCGGGCCGTTACCTGCTGCTCAACGGCATTGGCGCAGCGATCTGGGCCACAGCCCTGGCGGCCGCCGCATACCATTTCGGCGCCGTGCTCGAAGGCATGCTCGGCAGTGTGAAGAAGTACGAGCTATGGGTACTCGGTGCGCTGCTGGTCCTGGGCTTCGTGCTGTGGCTGCGTCGGCGCTTCAAGAATGCCCGCCTGGCCAAGCAGGTCTACGCCGACGAACAAGCCCTGAAAGCTGTGCGAACCAACACCGAAGGCCCTACGACGCCAACCGAGTGATGCGGCTCCTGCAACAGTAGAGACCGACGCCGCTCAACAGGCTGTAACTGAGCAGGCCGACCCAGCCCAGCGCGCTGGCCGGCCACAGCCCCACCATCGGGGCCAGCCATGCCAATGGCAGATTCGACGCCAGCCGCACCAGTTCCAGCTTCAACGCCCACGGGCGATTCTCCAGGGCCACGCCCAGCACAAACAGACCGAACGCCACCGTTCCCCAGCCCGACACCAGGGCGGCGACTGGCAGCTTCGACTCAAGATTCATCAGGTAACTGCCCAGCGCGATGTAGATGCAGAACTGCAAGAGGACGTAGAGCTGCTGACGCCCGTCCAGTGCTACCTCGAATTTGCGAAACTGGCTCAGGTCCGGCTTGTTCATCGGGTATCTGGCCGCCACGTCCGCCGGGCGCCAGCCGGTGCGCATGAACCAGATCCGCAGCTTGTCCCAGGTGCTTTCGGCACGCCGCGCATCGGCCCACAACTGCGCGTAGAACTGCACGTTCGCCCACACGGGGTTCCAGCTCGCCAGCGGCGTGGTCACGCCGAAGATCACCGGCTCGTTTTCGTCTTCTTCCTGGAACGAACCGAACAGACGGTCCCAAATAATGAACACACCGCCGTAGTTGCGATCCATGTAGAGAGCGTTCTGTGCATGGTGGGCCCGATGATTGGACGGTGTGACAAAGAACCATTCGAACCAGCCAATCTTGGGAATGTGCCGGGTGTGCACCCAGAACTGGTACAGCAGGTTCAGCGCCGCGACGCTGACGAACACCAGCAGCGGCACGCCGGACACCGCCATCGGCAGATAGAAGATCCAGCCCAGCAGGAAGCCGGTACTGGTCTGGCGCAACGCCGTGGACAGGTTGTAGTCCTCGCTCTGGTGATGCACCGAATGGGCGGCCCAGAGGATGTTGCGCTCGTGGCCCATGCGGTGCAGCCAGTAGTAGCAGAAATCGTAGAAGACAAAGGCAAACACCCATGTCCAGGCGCTGTCGGCCGACAGTTCGAACAGTGCCAGGTGCTTGAGGGCAAACCCATAGGTCACCAGCCCCACCCCCTTGGTCAACAGACCCGTGGTGGTCGACAGCACGCCGGTGCTGATGCTGTTGATCGCGTCCGCCACCCGATAATTGCTCACCCCGCGCCAACGGTCGGCCAGCAGCTCGGCAGCGATCAGCACAAAGAAAAATGGCACCGCATACAGAATGAAGTCCATGACGCGCCCTGATCGGAATCTTGAGGACAGATGCTATGTGCAGCCGTGAATTAACCCTATGGCAACGCAGGACAAATTAGTGGACATTTAACGCCATGAATCTGGAGAAAAGCCCATGAGCAAAAAAGTTGCAGTGATCCTTTCCGGTTGTGGCGTGTACGACGGCGCCGAGCTCCACGAGAGCGTCATCACCCTGCTGCGCCTGGACCAGCGCGGTGCCCAGGTGCAGTGTTTCGCACCGAACATCGCGCAGTTGCATGTGATCAACCACCTGACCGGCGAAGAAATGCCCGAATCGCGCAACGTGCTGGTGGAATCGGCGCGGATTGCCCGGGGCAACATCAAGGATATCCGTGACGCGAACGTCGATGAGTTCGATGCGCTGATCGTGCCCGGCGGCTTCGGCTCGGCCAAGAACCTGTCCAACTTCGCCATCGAAGGCGCCGGCTGCAGCGTTCAACCGGATGTCCTGGCACTGACCGAAGCCTTTGCCGAGGCCGGAAAACCGGTGGGGTTGATGTGCATCTCCCCTGCCCTGGCGGCAAAGATCTACGGCCCTGGCGTCACCTGCACCATAGGCAACGACACCGACACGGCAGCTGCGATGAACAAGATGGGCGCGACCCATACCGATTGCGCGGTCAGTGACATCGTCGAGGACAAGGCACGCAAACTGGTGAGCACCCCGGCCTACATGCTGGCGCAATCGATCAGTGAGGTGGCATCCGGCATCAACAAACTCGTGGACCGCGTGCTCGAACTGACCCACGAAAACGACGCCTGACACGGTTCAAAAATGTGGGAGCGGGCTTGCTCGCGAAAGCGGTGTGACAGCCAACATTAATGTTGAATGTACTGGCCCATTCGCGAGCAAGCTCGCTCCCACAGGGTTCTTGGCAAAGGTCAGGCTTTGCGTGTGAGCCGAGTCAAAATCCGGTCCAGCGCATTGGCGAACGCCTGCTTCTCACGCTCGCCAAAGGGTGCCGGGCCACCGCCCATTTGCCCCTGTTCGCGCAAATCAGTGAACAGGTTGCGAACCGCCAGCCGCTCGCCCATGTTCTGCGCATCAAACTCCTTGCCCCTCGGGTCAAGCGCTGCCACGCCCTTCTTCACCAGACGATCGGCCAGCGGCACATCGCTGCAGATCACCAACTCACCGGGTACCGCGTGTTCCACCAGGTAGTCATCGGCCGCATCCGGGCCGCTCGGCACCACGATCAGCTTGACCAGGGCCAGCCCCGGCTTGGTCTGCGGCTGCCCGGCCACCAGCACCACTTCGAACTGGCGCTTGAGGGCGAACTTCACCACCAGATCCTTGGCTGCCCGCGGACAGGCGTCGGCATCGATCCACACACGCATTGGTTTTTCCTCTGTTTAAAAGCATCGTCGGAACGCCGCCCGAGGCAAGCCACGCTCCCACAGGTTAACGCTAAACCTGTGGGAGCGTGGCTTGCCCGCGAAAGTGAGCGAAGCGAATGCCGTTTAAGAAACCTGCACCCGCTGCCTCTCAACCACCCGGCTACGACCGTACAACACGACAATCGCAATGATCGCCACAGCCTGGGCACTCAACGAATAGGCGTCGGCATGGATCCCCAGCCATTCAAAGTCAAAGAACGGTACCGGCCGCGTACCGAAGATCCCGGCTTCCTGCAGCGCTTTCACGCCATGCCCGGCAAACACCACCGACAAGGCGCACAAAAGGCCGGCATTGATGCTGAAGAACAGCGCCAGCGGCAGCTTCGCCGAACCGCGCAAAATTACCCAGGCCAGGCCTATCAGCAACACCAGCGCCGTGGCCCCACCGGCCAGCACCGCGTTGTGCCCCGCGGGCCCCGCCTGCAACCACAGGGTTTCGTAGAACAGAATCACTTCGAACAGCTCGCGATACACCGAGAAGAACGCCAGGGTCGCAAACCCGAAACGCCCGCCGCCGCCCACCAGGCTGGTCTTGATGTAATCCTGCCAGGCCGCCGCGTGACGACGGTCATGCATCCACACGCCCAGCCACAGCACCATGACGCTGGCAAACAACGCCGTCGCACCTTCCAGCAATTCGCGTTGTGAACCGCTGACATCAATCACATAGGCTGCCAGCGCCCAGGTGCCCAGCCCCGCCACAAACGCCAGGCCCCAACCGACGTTAACGCTGCGCACTGCCGCCTGTTGATCCGTGTTACGCAGGAAAGCAAGGATCGCCGCCAGCACCAGGATCGCTTCCAGACCTTCGCGCAGCAGAATCAGCAGACCGGAAATGTAACTCAGCGACCAGCTCAAACCCTCGTTGCCCAACAGGCCGGCCGATGCCTTCAACTTGTCCTTGGCCACTTCCAGGCGCTGCTCGACCTCGCTCACCGGCAGGCCATCCTGCAACGACTGACGGTAGGCCATCAGGGATTTTTCAGTGTCTTTACGCACGTTGGCGTCAATGTTATCCAGCGAACTCTCAACCAGCTCAAAGCCTTCCAGATACGCTGCTACCGATAAGTCATAAGCCTGATCATGCTCACCGGCACGATACGCCGCGATGCTTTTGTCCAGAGTGGCTGCAGTGTAGTCGAGCAGTTGCCCCGGGCCACGCTTGACCTGCGGCGGTTGCGCCCGCTGGGCACGGAAGGTCGCGGCGGCTTGCGGGCCTTCGACGGCCTGTACTTCGGCCGGGGTCTGACGAGCCAGGTCGGCGATGTTGTAGGTCTTTTCAGCCTTGACCGTCGCCGGGTCGACGCTGAAGCTGGCGATATAGGTGGCCAGGTCCCAACGCTGACGATCATCCAATTGATCGGCAAAGGCCGGCATGTCAGTCCCTTCGACGCCCAAGCCCAAGGTGCTGTAGATCGCGTAGAGGCTCAGGCGATCCAATCGTGTAGTGTCACGCAGATCAGAAGGCGGCGGCGTCATGCCGACACCTGCCGGGCCATCGCCGGCCCCTGCATCGCCATGGCAGACCGAGCAGTGCTGAGCATACAGCGGCGCGCCACGCGCTGGGTCCGGCGTAATCACCGGGGCCTGGCTGACTTCATAGGCCACGGCCAGCTTCGCGCCCAGTTGCCTGGCCTGGCGAGTGACCTCGGTACCCTCCTGCCGGGCGCCGATGGAATTTCCCAGCGCGGCCAGGCTTTGCTCCAGCGCAGCTTTTTCCGGCTTGGCCGGCATGGCTGTAATCAGACTTCCCAGCGTCTTGACCGATTCTTGCTGCGCGCGAAATCCTGCCTGGTCCGTGATGCTGCCCGCCTGCACCGTGTCCGGGTAATCGGTGCCGATGTAATCGAGCAAGTGCAACGCCTGCGGTGCACCCTCGGCGGGTGCGGCCAGCAGTTGAAAGCTGCACGCAGCCAACAGCGGCAGCAACAGCCAGGCCAGGAAACGTGGGGGGGCAATCATGAATGAATCTCAATTGGAAATACGAAGTTACATATTGTTAACGCCAGACGGGTTTCGCTCAAGCTTTGTTGATACTTCTTCGTAATTGCATTGGTTTCTGAAATTGCTCCCCAAACGAAAAAGGCGACCTCCAGGGTCGCCTTCCTTGTAAGTCGCCGTTTTAAACGGCAGCCCTGCGCAACGTCGCCATGAACGCCGCCGCACCGATGAACAGCCCGGCAAAGGTGCGGTTCATGCGTTTTTGCTGTTTCGGCGTTCGCAACATACGAAGCACTTTGGACGCCAGGCCGGTGTAGCCGGCCATGACAATCAGGTCGACGCATACCATGGTCACGCCGATCACCAGATACTGAATCAGCAGCGGAGCATGGGGGTCGATGAACTGCGGCAGCACCGCCAGCATGAACACCAGCGCCTTCGGGTTGCTGATGTTCACCAGAAACCCACGGAACACCAGGGCCATCGGCTTGCCGATCTGGCGCAGGGCCGCGTCATCGCTCATATCGCTGGGCAGCGCACGCCATTGCTTGATCGCGAGGTAAACCAGATACGCCACGCCAAACCACTTGATGGCGTAGAAGGCCGTGGCCGAAGCCGTGAGAATGGCGCCGACACCGGCACCGACGATGGCGATCTGCAAAGCCAGGCCCAGTTGCAGGCCCAGGGCGTTCCAGTAGCCGCGCCAGAAACCGTATTGCAGGCCGCTGGACATCGACGCAATGGCGCCGGCACCGGGAGACAGGCTGATGACCCAGCAGGCGGCAAAAAACGCCAGCCATGTTTGAAGCTCCATTGCACACCTCGACTCAGATTCGTGACAGACGTCTAAGCTAATGCGGCTTTGGGCCAATGACTACCGATTTTTTGTAGGACATGGCGACTGCCGACTTGCTCGCGATCGCGGTGTATCAGGCAGCAGAAGCCTTACTTCTCAAACCCGCTGGAAGGAAACACATCCGTCCCGCGCCAGCGCCGTACCGAACGCTGGAAGAACAAACTGTTGGGCACCTGCACCATCGCGCTGCCGGTGCCGAGCTCTTCGGCCTCGACCAGCGTGGTGTAAAGAAGATTGATCGCCACCACCCGGCCTTTGACGCCGGGCTTGTCGGTGGTGTCCACCAACTCGACCACGTCACCGATGCGAAACGGGCCGACGGTGAAGATCAGGATCGCGCACAGCAGGTTCGACAACACGCTCCACATGGCGAAAAACGCCACCGCCGCGACCGCGACGAAACCAGACAACGCGGTCCAGAGCACCGTAGCCGAGACACCGAGTCGCTCCAGGACGAAAATCAGCGCACTACCCATGATCAGCCAGCGCAGACCACCGCGCAGCGGCATCAGCAACTGCGGCGGAAACGGATAGCGCTCACCGAGACGGGTCAGGCATTTGGCGACGAAACGCTGGGCGATGTAGCCGGCCAGAAGGATCAGCAGGATTTGCACCCCAAGCCAGATCGGCTCGGCCCACACCGCCGGTAGCGGCATCTTGAAGGCGTCCATCAGGACAGTGCCTCCAGCTCCGCCTGCATGCTTTCCAGCAATTCCAGGGCTTCCATCCACGCTTCTTCCAGCTCTGCCTCACGCACCTTCAGCCTGGCCTGTTCGGCCAACAGGTCACGCAATTCGTTCTTGCGCGCCGGCTCGTAGATGTCACTGTCGCCGAGGCTGGCATCGATCTTCGCCAGCTTTTCGTGGAGCTTGCCGAGTTCGGCTTCGAGCTTGTCAGCCTCGCGCTTGTGCGGCGCCAGTTGCTGACGCAACGCAGCAGCGGCCTGACGCTGGGCTTTCTTGTCGGTCTTGTCCGGGTTGACCGGCGTGTTGCTGACCGGGGCGTTGCGCTGGCGATACTCCACCAGCCAGCGGGTGTAGTCCTCCAGGTCGCCGTCGAACGCCTCGACCTTGCCGTCCGCCACCAGATAGAAATTGTCGGTGGTGCTTTTGAGCAAGTGGCGATCGTGAGAAACCACCAATACCGCACCACTGAACTCTTGCAGGGCCATGGTCAGCGCCAGGCGCATTTCCAGGTCCAGATGGTTGGTCGGTTCGTCGAGCAGCAACAGGTTCGGTCGGTCCCAGGCAATCAAGGCCAACGCCAGGCGGGCTTTCTCGCCACCGGAAAAATTCAGTACCGGCTCGTCGATTCGCGCGCCACGGAAGTCGAAACCACCGAGGAAGTCGCGCAGGGTCTGTTCGCGCTCGGTTGGTGCCAGGCGCTGCAGGTGCAGCAACGGGCTGGCCTTGGAGTCCAGAGAATCGAGTTGATGCTGGGCGAAGTAACCGACCACGGTGTTCTCGCCACGGGTCAAGCGGCCGGCCAGAGGCGAAAGCTCACCGGCAAGGTTCTTGATCAGGGTCGACTTACCGGCACCGTTCGGGCCGAGCAGACCGATTCGCGCACCCGGGGTCAGTTGCAGCTTGACCTTCTCCAGCACGGCTTTGTCGCCGTAACCCAAGCGGGCATCGGACAGGTCGATCAGCGGGCTGGAAATCTTCTGCGATTCACGAAAGACAAAGTCGAACGGCGAATCGACATGGGCAGCGGTCAGCTCTTCCATCCGCTCCAGTGCCTTGATCCGGCTCTGGGCCTGACGGGCCTTGGTGGCCTGGGCCTTGAAGCGGGCGATGTAGCTTTCCATGTGCGCACGTTGCACCTGCTGCTTCTCGTACGCCTGCTGTTGCTGGGCCAGGCGTTCGGCACGGGCGCGCTCGAAGGCGCTGTAGCCACCGCGGTACAGGGTGATCTTGCGCTGATCGACGTGGGCTATGTGGTCGACCACGGCATCGAGGAAATCCCGATCGTGGGAAATCAGCATCAAGGTGCCGGGATAACTCTTGAGCCACTCTTCGAGCCAGATGATGGCGTCGAGGTCGAGGTGGTTGGTCGGTTCGTCGAGCAGCAGCAGGTCCGACGGGCACATCAAGGCCTGCGCCAGGTTCAGGCGCATCCGCCAGCCACCGGAGAAATCCCCGACCTGGCGATCCATCTGCTCGTTGGTGAACCCCAGGCCGGCCAGCAACTTGCGCGCCCGGGCGTCGGCGGTGTAACCGTCGGCGCTGTCGAGCTCCGAGTGCAGGCGGGCCTGTGCGGCACCGTCATGGGCCGCTTCGGCTGCCGCCAGGTCGCGTTGCACCTGGCGCAGGCGCAGGTCGCCATCGAGCACGTAGTCGACCGCCAGGCGCTCGAGGGTGTCGACCTCCTGGCGCATGTGGGCGATACGCCAGTCGGCCGGCAGGAAGCAATCACCCGAGTCCGGGTGCAGTTCGCCCCGAAGCAAGGCGAACAGGCTCGATTTGCCGGCGCCGTTGGCACCGATGAGGCCGGCTTTCTGGCCGGCGTGCAGGGTCAGCTCGGCGTCTTCTAGCAGACGTTGCGGGCCACGCTGTAAAGTCAGGTTCTGAAGTCGAATCATAATGGCGGCGGAGTCTACCAGCTTCGCTCGCAACTGGCGCGAGTAGCACTATGTCCTCTGACCTGTGGAGCTTTTCCCTGAACACTTACGCTCGACCGGGTATTGAGCAGGCATGCCTGCAATTGCAGTCGGCGGGTATCAACGTGTGTCTGTTGCTGTGTGCTGCCTGGTTGGGACAGCGAGGCGTGGCCTGCGATGAGCAGCGCTTGCAACAACTGCGAAGTGTGGCCGTTCCTTGGGACGCCGATGTCGTGCGGCCGTTACGCGCCTTGCGCACACACTGGAAGGCCGCTGCCACGGCAGACGCCGATTTGCACAACCTGCGTGAACAAGTGAAGGCACTGGAGCTGGAAGCCGAGCGGCATCTGTTGTTGCGGCTCGAGAGAGCAGCGCAGAGTTGGCCGCAAGATGCCGAGACCGATCTATCGGCCTGGCTGGAAGGTGCGGCGGCGGGTGCCGCCCACCTGCACCGCGACGCGCTGCATCAGCTGCGCGTCGCGGTAACCGGCACTTAGGAAGCGCTGGTTGGGGTGGTTGCTGCGATCGATGCGGCGGCCGGCGTTGGCGCTGGCGTGGCTGTCGAGGTGGCTGCTGCTAAAGCAGACGTTGCTGCCGGAGTCGGGTTGGCTGGCTTGGCAACCGGTGCGGTGGCTGGCTTGGCGGCAACCGGCTTTTTCACTGCAGGTTTGGCCGCTGGTTTTGCAGCGGGTTTTGCCGCAGCAGGTTTGGCGGCAACTGGCTTGGCAGCGGCCGGCTTGGCGGCGACTGCTGGTTTCGCTGCAGCTGGTTTGGCGGCTGGTTTGGCAGCCGCTTTTACAGCAGGTTTGGCAGCGGGCTTGGCTGCTGGTTTTGCAGCGACGGGTTTGGCCGCCGGCTTGGCAGCAGGTTTCGCCGCAGCGGTCCGGGCAGCTGGTTTAGCGGCCGGTTTTGCAGCTGCTTTGGCTACTGGTTTTGCAGCCGGTTTAGCTGCTGGTTTAGCTGCTGGTTTTGCAGCGGCGGTTTTAGCTACGGCTGGTTTGCCAGCAGCGGTTCTTGCAGCGGCAGATCGTGCGGCGGCTGGTTTGGCAGCCGTGGTTTTAGCCGCAGGTTTTGCAGCGCTGGCAGCAGCCGGTTTTCTCGCAGCCGGTTTGGCAGCAGGTTTGGCCGCGGCAGTTTTAGCGACTGGCTTTGCAGCTGCAGGTTTTGCAGCAGCAGGCTTGGCCGGTGCTTTTGCAGCAGCCGGTTTGGCAGCGGCTTTCTTCGCAGGTGCCGCAGCAGGCTTGGCCGCACGCAGGGACAACACCTTGCCGACAGCCTCTTGTACACGACCGACGCCCTGGGCCAGTTTCAGGCTTTCCTGAGCATCGCGCTTGAGTTGCAGAATGTAGCCGCGGGTTTCCGATTGACGATCCTTGAGGGCATCGAGCAGTTCCTCAAGATCGGCCACTGCGCCCTTGGCCTTGGCTTGCGCCTTGGCTTTTCCGGCTGCCGCAGCGTCCTGCAATTTAGTACGGGACTTGTGCAGTTTTTCTTGCGCTTTTCCGCGCTGCTTTTCCAGTTTGGCGAGCAACTTTTCAGCATCAGCCAAGGCTTCGGAACAAGCGGTTTCCAGATGCTCGAGCAGGCTGCTCGAGAGTTGTTGGAGCAAGTGCAACGGAGTGTTTACTGGCTTCTTGGTGGCCGACATGGTTTACCTCCTGGCTGAAGTGAGTGCGGCTCATACTAGACCTCTGCAGCAACCGCCGCTAGGGCATGTTGACACTATCGAAAGCGCTGTGTTGCAAAGGTTTGAAAAACTTCTGCCTCGGCGCAAAAGCAGTTCACCGTTGCGCATATTCTCGCTGGCATAATCGCCCGCAATTCAGGTCGGAGAGAGCTCATGTCGCGCTACCTTTTTTTATCGCTGTGTGTGTTTTTTTCGGTGGCCCAGGCCGCCGAAAAAACGCAGGAAAATGAAGCCCACGATCTCGCTTACAGCCTGGGCGCAAGCCTTGGCGAACGCTTGCGCCAGGAGGCTCCCGACCTGCAGCTCCAGGCACTGGTCGAAGGATTGCAGCAGGCCTATCAGGGCAAGCCGCTAGCGCTGAAGGACGAGCAGATCCAGCAGATACTGAACGAGCATGAAGCCCGGATCGCCATGCAGTCAGACGAGCCGCAAAGCGAAATGGCACTGGAAAAAGAACAGCGATTTCTCGCCACGGAAAAAGCCAGACCCGGCGTGCGCGAACTGGCCGATGGCGTGTTGCTGACCGAGTTGACGCCAGGCACTGGCGCCAAGCCCGGACCGAACGGCAAGGTGCAGGTGCTGTACATCGGTCGCTTGCCCGACGGTACGGTGTTCGATCAGAGCAGTCAGCCACAATGGTTCAGTCTCGACAGCGTGATCGCCGGATGGCGCAGCGCGCTGCAGAACATGCCGGTTGGGGCGAAATGGCGACTGGTGATTCCATCGGCTCAAGCCTATGGCGCCGACGGTGCCGGCGACGTGATTGCTCCGTTCACTCCACTGGTGTTCGAAGTTGAATTGCGCGGAGCCACCAGCTGACAACGCAAACAGAAAACGGCGTGCCTTGGCACGCCGTTTCGGGATCTTGCAGGGAAGTGTTTCAGGCCTGAACCGAATCAGTTTCCTTGTGGGCGGTATGCAGCACTTCGATCAGGCAGTCTTCCAGTTCAAAGCGCTCATGCAACAGTCCGCCGAGTGTCTTGAACTCTTCGGCAACACACTTTCCTGCATCACACAGGTCATTGAAGGCGAGCAGCTTTTCGGTGATGACGTCGATACGCGGATAGATCGTCTCGGCGAGCTCCAGGCCACGCTGATCGTTGAAGGCCTTGGCCTCCCCCGTCAGCTGCTCGTAGATCTCGAAATGCCCGGCCGATACATAATCGACAAGCACGCCGCAGAATTCCTGCAAGGGCTTGCGGTTCTCACCCAGCGCCTCAGGCTTTGCGCCGAGAGCGTCATAGGCCCCGATCAGTTCGTGTCGTTCCTGCAACCAGCGATCAATCAGCAGGTGCACTCCGCCCCAGCGTTCCTGAGCATTCTGACAACTTTCGAGCATGGTGATCTCTCTTCCCTTGTGGGTCAGCTGCTCTATGCCCGCTCGCCTCTTGTAACATCGGTGGGCGGTCAGGCAGAGCGTCATCGAGCAACATAATTCCAATGACACGTGCGGGCCAGATTATGCCCGCGCGACACTGGCTTCAAGGTACGCAGGCGATAAAGTTCATACAAGTGTTTAATCGCCCGCAAAGGCCCGGTGCGACGACTCGCCGCTGAGTGGTCGCTGATAGCCGCTCCAGACCAGTCGCAGCGACTGGTAAATGGCCAGAATCATCATCGCGACGAAGAACAGCAGGCTCCACTCAGTGAGACTCAGATCGAACAGCGTCCAGGAAATTTCCACACAATCGGCAGCGCCCTTGAACATTTGCTGTACGACCGATAGCCACGGCGAGTTGGACAACAGGTCCGCCAGATGCGTCGAGCACACTGCGACCTGTTCCGCCGGCAGGGTTTGCAGCAGGACTTGTCGCCATGCCGTGACAGTGCCGGCCAGGCTGCAACAAAGACTGAGCAACCAATACAGAACGTTTCCGATGCGACCGGGGCCATGGACCGAAGCCATCAGGCAGACGCCGGTAAGGAGCGCCAGGCAAAACCGCTGCACAAGACACAAGCCACAAGGTCGCAGGCCGACTGCATATTCCAGGTAGTAGGAAACGCCCATCGCCAGGGCACCCGCAATGAAAGCCATGAAAAACAAGGAGCGTGAGCAGGCCAAAGACATGGCTTTTCCGTAAAAGTAGTGACAGACCATTACGGTAGAGGAAAGCGCGACAGCCTTTCAAGGCAAGTGCCCACAGAGACTTCAGCACAGGAGTAGGGAAATCCCGACGCAGGCGAGAGGATAAAATGTAGCCCGCTGTAGGACTTTTCCTGCGACGAAATTTGGCGACTGAATTTCAACTGATCATCGTACTGCGGCGAGGGCGATTGCTCCCTCGCCACAGGTCATCGCTCAGGCGCCGGAGCCCGGCGCCAACGAATGGCTCAAGCGCGGACCGGCGCTGGCAGAGGGGCCGCGAGCAAGCGCTCATCCAACAACCCCAGGCCTTCCTGAAACAGCTGGTTGCTACGCTCGGCATCGCCCATTTGCGCCAGCAAGCGTGCCAGCTCGGCACAGGCTTCCGGATTGCGTTGTACACGCAGGCTGCTTTCCAGATAGTCCCGGGCCTTGCCCCACAAACTGTTTTGCAGGCATAGACGCCCCAGAGTCAGCAGCAGGCCCGGATCAGCCGGATGGTCCTTGAGCCAGCCTTCGGCGGCCTGCAACTGGCGGACCGGATCATTGCCGCGAACCAGTCCGTAGAGTCGTGCCAGATGACTGTCGTAGCTGCGCTTGAGCGCAGTGCGCAGCACTTCTTCGGCCTCGACCTGAGCCCCCAGTTGCCGCAGCTGTTCGGCATACGCGAGCACCAGTTGCGGCTCCTGACGCTGTGCCGAAGTCAGTTGCTGCCAGGCACGTTCCAGCGATTGCTTCCCCACAGTTCCGTCTGCTTCCCGTTGCGCCGCCAGGGACAGGTTCGCCCCCCAGGCCCGACGCTCCAGCTCGGCGAGTTCGGCAGCCGGCAGGATTTTGTCCTTGCGCAGTTCCGGCAACAGGCGAATCACTGCCGACCAGTCACCACGCTGCGCAAGCAGGCGCTGCAACTGACGCAGGGTCTGTGCGTTATGAGGATGGCGTTCACGCATGGCTTGCAGGGTGGCGAGGGCGCCTTCGGTATCACCGCGGTCGGTCTGCAACTGGGCGTGGCTCAAGGCAATCGCCAACTCGGCCTGAGGCTGACGCTCCAGGGCGCGCTCCAGCAAGTTGTCGCTTTCTTCGTAATTACCCAGTTCGTTCGCGGCACGGGCAGCGCCGAGGTAGTAAAGCAGCGGCTGGCGCTCGGCTTCGGCAGCCCGATACAAGTGCCGTTGCGCGTTGGCCCAGCGTCCCTCGGCCAGGTCCAGCTGACCGTGTTCGATCGCCACCTGCACCCGACGGCTGCGGTTGCGCCGCGACCACGGATTGACCACGCCACTGGAAGCCATCACCAGTTCGACCAGCGACTTGATGCCCCAGATCACCAGCCAGAGCACAGCCACCAGCGCCAAGGTAGCCCACAGGCTCGACTCGTAACGGAAGGTCTTGTAGGCAATCAGCACATAGCCGGAGTGTTCGGCAATCGCCAACCCGAGCGCAGCGGTAGCAGCGATCACGAAGAACACGATCACATAGAGGCGTCTCATGGCGTGGCCTCCGGCGCGGCGTTCGCGGCAGGCCTGGCCAGTGGCTTGACCGAATCTTCAGCGTTGACGTTGCGCCGCTCCAGATACCCCTGCACCGCGCTCAGGGTGCCGGTCATGTCCGGAGTGACGACGGTGACAGGTTGCTTGCTCAACTCGGCGACCTGCTCAAGCATGACTTTGCTTTGCGCGTTGTCCGGGTTGAAGTTGCCCTTGAGGATGTCCCGCGCCTCGTCCAGCACCTGGGAGTAAACCGCCGCCTGGCCATTGAGTGCGGCCCACTGCGCCTGCTCCAGCGCCAGGCTCAGGGCCAGGCGTACCTGACTCAGGCTCTGGCCGGCCAACAGTGGGCGAACGTTTTTGTCAGCATTGAAATCGATGCGGATGTAGCGCGAAATCTGATCCCACCATTGCGCCCAGCGACTGGCACCGTCGCCATCGGCAGTCAGGCCCAGTAACGAATCACCTCGGTCCTTGTACTCCGGTGCCAGCTCGGTGAGGCTGGCCACTTGATCACGCAGCGCGCCAAGACGCAGGAACAGCCCGGTGCGATCCGGTTGTTCGGTGCTGCGCAAGGCGATCAGGGTCTTGGCCACCTGCTCGCGAGCGGCAAAGGAGCCCGGGTCGTTTTGCTCGCGCAGTATCTCGTCGGCACCCTGGACCAGTGCCTGGGCACTGCTGATGTCCTGCAACGCGGACAGTCGCAGGCTGGCCAGACGTAGCAGGTGCTCGGCCTCGGCCAGACGCCAGTCCTTGCGGCTGGCGCCGAGAACGGTTTCCAGCCGTTGGTTCAACCGCTGCTGATCACCTTGCAGCTGAATCACCAGGCGACTGCGTGCTTCCAGCTCATCGGCGGGAGGCAATTGCGCCAGGCGTGCGCTCAGGCGCTCTTCGTTGAGCTTGAGGCTTTGCGCCTGGTCATTCAGCGCCTGCACCTGGCTCAGTTGCTGCTGATTATTGGCCTGCAGGTGACGCACCTGCCAGACACCCCAACCGCCCACGGCTACACCGGCTGCGCCCAACAGCAGCGCGATGATGGCCAGACCATTGCCTCGACGCTGCTCGGCAGCAGGTGGCGGCGGCGACACTTCATCAACAGGAGCATCAACAGGTGCATCAAGCACCGGTCGCGAGTCATCTTTAGGCAAGGCTGTTTCGCTCACGTATCCATCCTTTGCATCAGAAAACGGGTACGGGATGCTCCCGCAACGCCGTCAGCAAGGCCGCGGCACTGGCGCCGCGACAATCCACAACTGTTTTGGCCCCGGCGGCACGCGCCATCTCGGCAACCCTGGGGCTCGGTACAAACAACGGCAACCGCGCCAACTGCGGCCAGGCATCGCCGGCCAATTGGTGCAGGTGCTCAAAACCTTGTCCACTGCTGACCACCAACCCGTTCAGGCGTTCCGCCTGGATCCGTTGCGGCAGCAGTGTCGGCGGATAAATCGGCACCCCCCGGCGGTACAACTCCAGATACTCGACACTAGCACCAAGCTCACGCAAACGCTCAGCCAGCAACTCGCGCCCGCCCTCCCCGCGCAGGATCAGCACTCGCGCATCGGGTTGTGCGATAGCCTCGCGCAGACGGGAAAGTTCGAGCAAGGCTTCACTGTCATCGCCTTCTGCCGGGAAGCTCACGTCCAGCCCGTGATCCTCGAGGATCCGCGCAGTCGCCGCGCCGACGCTGAACCACTTCACACCGGGCGGTGTTGGCCAATACCGCTCGAGCAGTTCGACGCCGATCCGGGCTGCCGGCTTGCTGACCACGATGGCGGCGCAGAACTGATCCAGCGCCTGAATCACCTGGCGCATTGTGTCAGTGGTCGCAATGGGCATGATGTCCAAAAGCGGCAGGCTGTTACTGAATATCCCCTGCTCGGCCAAAAGGCTGCTCAGCGCCGCCGCTTCTTCGGCGGGACGCGTCAGCAGCAAGCGCCAGCCGATCACTCGTGACCAGCCTCGCCATAGACCGCCTTGAGGATGGCGCCGGCACCCTGGCTGAGCAGGTCTTCGGCGACTCGCACACCCAGCGCCTCGGCATCGTCGCGAGGAGCCCGGGCCTGTGCGCTGAGCAGCAGGCCACCGGCCGGATCGCCCACCAGCCCGCGCAACCAGACTTGCTCGCCCTCCAGCACGGCGTAGCAGGCGATCGGCACCTGGCAGCCACCATTGAGGTGCTTGTTGAGGGCTCGTTCAGCGGTCACGCGAGTGGCGGTATCCTGGTGATGCAGGGGTGTCAACAACGCATGGATTTCACTGTCGCCGCTGCGGCATTCGATACCCACCGCGCCCTGGCCACCGGCCGGAAGGCTGTCGTCGACGCTGATGGCCGAGCTGATGCGATCTTCGAATCCCAGGCGGATCAGGCCGGCGGCGGCGAGGATGATGGCGTCGTATTCGCCGGCATCGAGCTTGGCCAGGCGAGTGTTGACGTTGCCGCGCAGGAAACGGATTTCCAGGTCCGGGCGGCGGGTCAGCAATTGAGCCTGGCGACGCAAGCTGGAGGTGCCGACGATGCTGCCTTGGGGCAACTCATCCAGACGGGTGTAGGTGTTGGAAACGAAGGCATCGCGCGGGTCTTCCCGCTCGCAGATGCAGAACAGGCCGAGGCCTTCGGGGAAGTCCATCGGCACGTCCTTCATCGAGTGCACGGCGATGTCGGCTTCATTTTCCAGCAGCGCGGTTTCGAGCTCCTTGACGAACAGGCCTTTGCCGCCGATTTTCGACAGCGGTGAGTCAAGCAGCTTGTCACCACGGCTGACCATGGGGACGAGGGTCACCAGCAGGCCCGGATGAGCCGCTTCAAGACGGGCTTTGACGTATTCGGCCTGCCAAAGGGCGAGAGCGCTTTTGCGGGTGGCGATGCGGATCTGGCGAGAGGACATGGATCAATCCGTACTGAATAGATACGGCGGATAATAACAGCTCAGCCAAATCCACTTTGACTTGTATCAGATACTACTCGGCCTCCCTGGCCCCGGATGTCCGGCAATCGGGTGTAAAATTGGCCTGCGAACAGCTGTTTAAAGCTGTTGCATCATTTTGCGTACCCCAGCCACATGACGACGGCTGACGATCAGCGCATCACCGTTGAGGCCTTTCAGGAATAGCTGAAAATGTCCCAAGGGTGTGCGTTGCAATCGCTCGATACGCTCACGGGCGACCAGTGCATTGCGATGGATACGCACGAAACGGTCACCGAATTCATCTTCGAGGGCCTTGAGCGGCTCATCGAGCAGCACTTCGCCGCTTTCGTGGCGCAAGGTCACGTATTTGTGGTCGGCAATGAAATACACCACCTGATCCAGCGGAATCAGCTCGATCCCCTTACGGGTTCGGGCGCTGATATGGCTGCGCGGGCCGTTGCCGCTTTCGGCGGCAGGGCGGGTCAGGGCGGCGAGCTGGGCACGATTGGGGCGCTCGGCTCTCTTTAATGCGTCATGTAATTGTTCAGTTCTCACAGGTTTCACCAGATAGCCTACGGCGCTGGCCTGTAAGGCTTCCACGGCAAATTCATCGGGCCCGGCGCAGAACACCACGGCGGGCGGAGTTTCGCGTTCGCATAACCGAGCAGCCACTTGCAGGCCATCCAGGCCGGGCATGCGGATATCGAGCAGCACGATATCCGGCTTGTGGCTGTCGATCAGTGCCAACGCCTCTTCGCCATTCGTGGCACTAGGCTCCAGGACACTGTATCCCTCGAGTTCGCCAACCATGCGGCTCAGGCGCTCTCGGGCCAAGGGTTCGTCATCAACGATCAGGACATTCATATTGCGCTGGATTCCTGCGTGAGTCTCGCACAAGGATAGCGTAGACAGGTGAAGTGACATCCGTCACCGCGATCCACGCTAAGACTAGCGCGAGCGCCAAAAAGTGCCGTTGGTCCGGCGGCTAAATTTTCATCTGCCGGGCGATTGGCGGCCCAGGCCCGCGTTGGCGATGCATCGCCACAGGGTTTGCTGATACGCAATATGAACACCCCACTCTTCTTATAGCCAGCGGCTGCACCGAGAAGTGCGCTGATCCTACTGTCCAACTGTAGACGGTTGCCGGGACGATATTGCTCAATTGGAAAATATCGTTCTGCAAAAATACGCGGATATTGCCCGGGCCCGGGCTCTCGCCCCCCAAAAAAACGTATCGACCAGTGTCAGCGACAGGATTGGCAACCCTGTTATTATCCGCGCCAGCGTTCCACGCCTTCTTACTTCAAGCCGATACGAGCGAATTCATGAGCACTGACAAGACCAATCAGTCCTGGGGCGGCCGCTTCAGTGAACCCGTCGACGCCTTCGTCGCCCGCTTCACCGCCTCCGTCACCTTCGACCAGCGCCTGTATCGCCACGACATCATGGGCTCGATCGCCCACGCCACCATGCTGGCCAAGGTCGGCGTGCTGACCGATGCCGAGCGCGACAGCATCATCGATGGCCTGAACACCATCCAGGGTGAAATCGAGGCCGGTCAGTTCGACTGGCGCATCGACCTCGAAGACGTTCACATGAACATCGAGGCACGCCTGACCGACCGCATCGGCGTGACCGGTAAAAAGTTGCACACCGGCCGCAGCCGTAACGATCAGGTCGCCACCGACATCCGTCTGTGGCTGCGTGACGAGATCGACCTGATCCTGGCCGAAATCACCCGCCTGCAAAAAGGCCTGCTGGAGCAGGCCGAGCGCGAAGCCGCCAGCATCATGCCGGGGTTCACCCACCTGCAGACCGCACAGCCGGTGACGTTCGGGCATCACATGCTGGCCTGGTTCGAAATGCTCAGCCGCGACTATGAACGCCTGGTCGACTGCCGCAAACGCACCAACCGCATGCCATTGGGCAGCGCGGCGCTGGCCGGCACCACCTATCCGATCGATCGTGAATACACCGCCCAACTCCTGGGTTTCGACGCGGTTGGCGGCAATTCGCTGGACAACGTCTCCGATCGTGATTTCGCCATCGAATTCTGCTCGGCGGCCAGTATCGCGATGATGCACCTGTCGCGCTTCTCCGAAGAGCTGGTGCTGTGGACCAGCGCGCAGTTCCAGTTTATCGATTTGCCCGACCGTTTCTGCACCGGCAGCTCGATCATGCCGCAAAAGAAAAACCCGGACGTGCCGGAGCTCGTGCGTGGCAAGACCGGTCGCGTGTTCGGCGCACTGATGGGCCTGCTGACCCTGATGAAAGGCCAGCCCCTGGCCTACAACAAGGACAACCAGGAAGACAAGGAACCGCTGTTCGACGCCGCCGACACCCTGCGCGACTCGCTGCGGGCCTTTGCCGACATGGTGCCGGCGATCAAGCCAAAGCACGCGATGATGCGCGAAGCAGCCCTGCGCGGTTTCTCCACCGCCACCGACCTGGCCGACTACCTGGTGCGTCGCGGCCTGCCATTCCGTGATTGCCACGAAATCGTTGGCCATGCCGTGAAGTACGGCGTGGACAGCGGCAAGGACCTGGCGGAAATGAGCCTGGAAGAACTGCGCAAGTTCAGCGACCAGATCGATCAGGACGTGTTCGCCGTGCTGACCCTGGAAGGCTCGGTCAATGCCCGTAACCACATCGGCGGCACCGCGCCGGCGCAGGTGAAGGCTGCCGTGGCTCGTGGTCAGGCGCTGCTCGCCAGCCGCTAAATCGCCAAAAACTTCGCGAGCAGGCTCGCCCCCATACTGGATAGTGTTCGCACATCCAATCCTGTGGGAGCGAGCCGGCTCCGGGCGGCGTTCCGACGATGCCTGACTTCAAAACCCCACAGAACTACTTCTTGGCAGCGATCATCGCCATGAACGCTGGCATCGCCGCCTCCCGGTCCGCCGCAATTCGCTGAACGTTGGGGTTCTGTCCCAGACGTTCCAGCAACGCCCTGGCCGCCGGCATTTCTGCCAGCAGATCAATCCCGAACACCTTCTGCCCGACCGCACTGGCCAATGACACGCTGTACTGGAAGTACAGATCGGCAATGCTCAAGCTTTCTCCAGCCACATAAGGGGCGAATTTGCCGTGCCTGGCAAGGGAGGCAAACCCCAGTAGCAACTCAGCCTTGCTCTTTTCCTTGATCGCCTCCGACACCGTCATGCCAAAAAATGCTTCCGGGAAGCAGGCACGCGCCGGCAGTTCGATGTACAGCTCGATTTCCTTGGCTAACGCCAGCACCTGCGCGCGCTCGAACGGCTCATTCGGCAGCAGTGGCTTGCCCTTTTGAGCTTGTTCGATGTACTCGAGAATCACGCTGGTTTCGTTGATGTAGCCCTGCTCGACACCCAGCACCGGGACCTTGCCCCGCGGGCTGATCGCCAATGACTCCGGGGTCTGGGTCGGGACGAACATGACCTCCTCGAATGGCAGGCCTTTTTCCAGCAACGCCAGTTTGACCATGTTGTAGTAGTTGCTGACACAAAATCCATAAAGTTTAAACATCACATAGCCTCCAGGCCGTGCGGGGTGGGCAGTGCCTGTTTATAGAACGCTGCCGGGATTCTTGCCAGCAGCATCACGCCGCTGAATGCGGGTAAACTGGCCGCCTTTCCCTTAGGAGCCAGCCATGAGCGAGCCAACCGATATCGACAACGACGAAGAAGAGTTCGCCGAAAGCACCCTGATCCAGGCCATCGAAAACCAGATCGAAAGCGACAACCCGCCGGCTGCCAAGGCGACGTTCAACAAGCTGACACTGGTGGGTTACGAACGCGAAGAAATTCTCAACCTGATGGCTCACGTTTTGGCGGTAGAAATCGACGCGATCCTCGAAGAAGACCGCGCGTTCAACACCGAATGGTACGAAGCTGCCCTGCGCGCCTTGCCTGAGTTGCCGCCGGAAAAGCAGTAAGCATCGAAATCGATTCTTGTGGCGAGGGAGCTTGCTTCCGCTGGGTCGCGAAGCGGCCCCAAAAGCTTTGCGACTGCTTCGCAGCCGAGCGGGACGGTGCGGCGATCCGACAAGCTCCCTCGCCACAGGAAAGCAAGCTACACACATTTTGTTGCCAATCCCGCCTGCCGTCTCCCTACACCTGACTACACTGGAAACACCCCGCTGCCCCACCATCCGCCGGGGGAAGGCTACCCGAGGCAAAAAACCCTGTCGCGAGCACTGGACATGCCGCGCAAGTGGGATCACCTTAGGCACGCTGTCGTCCAATTCCTAGAAAGTCTGGAGTCCTTATGTCGCTTACCCCTGAGTTGGTTGCCGAACTGGAAGTCCTCGCACTCTTCAACCTGGACAGTTCCCAGGAAGGTCTGAAAATTCATCAGACCGCTGCCCCGAAACACATTGCCGCCGCCAAACGCCTCTTTGAAAAAGAACTGACCGACCAACCTGACGGCGGTTACCTGACCAGCCTGGGTCGTGACGCCGCGCAAAATGTGCAATCCGTGCTGACCATTCTTAACGCCGAAGTAACAGCCTGAATTCTGCCGCATCGCCCACGGAGACCCCGACCCAGGGATTTCCGCGGGCACATTCCCCTGATGCCTGCCCCCAATCGTTAGAAATCTGACGCCAGAAAAACAAAATCAGCTTAAAAGTCCTCGCCCCAAGGCGCTAAACTGCCCCTCATCCGAAGAGCCCCACGTCCGAGCCCTGCGAGCCGGTTTGAGCTGACATGACGCGCACCCACGAAATCCGCCCTGATCTGGACGAGGGAATCGATCGCAAGGTTCTCAGCCAGCTGCGCGCACGCTTTCTGAAACTCAACGAAGGACGCATGGCTCGCGCCATGGAAGGGTTGTCGACCCGCCAGCAAGGGGTCCTGACCTTGCTGCCGCTGTTTTTCCACGTTAACCATCCGCTCTTGCCCGGTTATGTTTCGGGCGGTACGCCGGCCGGGCTGTCGAATTTCGAACCGGATGCCAATGTCCTCGCTGAAGCCCAGCGCCTGACCCGCTCGTTTTCCTATAAGCCGCGCCACGGCAGCAACCCGCCAAGACCTATTCATGGTCTGTTCCTGATGGGCAGCCTCGGTACCCTGGCGCAGGCTGACCAGAGCGACATGGATGTGTGGGTCTGCCATGGGCCGGACCTGAGCGAAAACGAACTCGTCGAGCTGCGCAAGAAATGCCAGTTGCTGGAAGCCTGGGCCGCCAGCCAGGGCGCCGAAGCGCATTTTTTCTTGATCGATCCGAGCCGTTTCGTCCGCGGTGAGCGTGATACCCAACTGAGCTCGGAGGATTGCGGCACTACCCAGCACTACCTGTTGCTGGACGAGTTTTACCGCACCGCGATCTGGCTCGCCGGGCGCACACCGATCTGGTGGCTGGTGCCGGTCTACGAAGAGTCGAGCTACGACCGCTACACCCATGCCTTGATCTCCAAACGCTTCATCCGTGCCGATGAAACCCTCGACCTCGGCAACCTGGCCTACATCCCTCCCGGCGAATTTATCGGTGCCGGGCTCTGGCAGCTGTTCAAGGGCATCGAGTCGCCCTACAAGTCGGTTCTCAAGCTGCTGCTGACTGAGGTTTATGCCAGTGAACACCCCAGGGTCCATTGCCTGAGCCTGCGCTTCAAGCAGGCGGTGTTCGCCAACCGGCTCGACCTCGACGAGCTGGATCCATACGTCGTGGTGTACCGGCGCATCGAGGAATACCTGATTGCCCGCAACGAACCGGAACGCCTGGAACTGGTGCGTCGCGCGTTGTACCTGAAGGTCAATCGCAAACTCACCGGCAACAGCCGCACCCAGAGCTGGCAGCGCTCTTTGCTCGAGCGCCTGGCCCATGAATGGCACTGGGACCAGCGCCAACTGACCCTGCTCGACAGCCGCAGCCAGTGGAAAGTCCGCCAGGTCGGCTCCGAGCGGCGGGCACTGGTCAACGAGCTGAACTACAGCTACCGCTTCCTCACCCAGTTTGCCCGTCACGAACAAACGGTCAGCCGTATCAACAAACGCGACCTGAGCGTCCTCGGCCGTCGCCTGTATGCCGCTTTCGAGCGCAAGGCCGGCAAAGTCGAATTCATCAACCCTGGCATCGCCCCGGATCTGGCTGAAGACACCCTGACGCTAGTGCACGCACCGAACAAGAAAGAACCGGGGCAAAGCCAGTGGGGCTTGTACAACGGCAGCCTGACGGCACTGGAGTGGGAACATTTCGCGCCGATCAAACGCAGCCGTCACCTGCTCGAACTGCTGACCTGGTGCCACCGCAATGGCGTGATCGACAGCAGCACCCGCCTGGCCTTGCACCCCGGCACCAGCGACTTGAGTGAATTCGAACTGTTCAATCTGCTTGGCAGCCTGCAACAGACCATCGCCCTGCCCTTGCCCACCGTCGCCGAGGAACCTCTGTTGCGCGCAAGCGTACCGAGTGAAGTGCTGATCCTGGTGAATGTCGGCATCGATCCGCTCAAGCACCATCGCGACCTGAACATCCTCATGACCACCGAACGCACCGACTCCCTGAGCTACGCCGGTGTCCGGGAAAATCTGGTGCTGACCCTGGACCAAGTCACGCTCAACAGCTGGAATGAAGTGCTGGTTGGTCGCTACGACGGCCCCCACGCCCTGCTCGACTGCATCCGCGACTACCTCAACAACCTGCCAACCGGATCACAACAGCCGAAGCTGAGGGTGCGCTGCTTCTGCCATAACCGCGCGCAGTTCATTGCCCAACGGGTCGAGGAAATCCTCGATACCGCGCAGAACCTGCTGCTGAGCCGGCTCAATCATCGCTACCTGATCCAGGTCCAGCAGCACTACCACGTGCTGGAGTTGGTGCCAGGCCAGGTCCAGCACATAGCACTGGCCACTCTGCCGGCACTGATCGATTACCTGGGCAAGGAAATGGCTAGCTACAGTCCGTTGCACCTCGATCCGAAGGCACTGGAAGACCACGACCTCGCGCTGTTCCTGCCAACGGGCCAGCCGGACTGCATTCAAGTGTTCTACCGGGTCAATGAAGATCAGGCTGATCTGTACGTGCTCGATGAGTTCAACGCCCTGTGGCAGCAACGCCTGCCCTGGCACGATGAGCAAAGCCTGCTGGTGCCGCTGCAGCGTTTCCTGCAATCGATCCAGTACCGTCGCGATGCCCTGTTGCCGATGGACGCGGCCCACCCCTTGAACCTCGACACCCTGTATTGCCAGCTGCTGCCGTCAGGCCCTGGCCGGGCGCGCCGCATCGAAGCCCGGCCGGCACCGCAGACGCCGGTGAACAAGCCGTTCTACGACGTGCAGGCGATCGTCGGCAAAGCCGCACCGAGTCAGGTGCAGGTGACGTTGTATTGCAATCAACGGGAGTTTTCCGAGCTGGAACATGGCGACCAGTTGTTCCGCGTGGTCGCCCGGGAAATCGTCGGGCAGCGCCGGGAAACCGAACGCTACCGCTGCTACATCACCGATCTCGACCTGTCAGGCCTGCTGGGCGAAGGGCAGAGTTCCACCCATCTGTACCTGCGCTACAAGGCAGACCTGGAGCACGCGTTGAACGAGGCGCTCGATCAGGCCTGAGGGGTCTCACTCCGGGAACGCGCCGCCATTGGCCGGCTGCGATTCGACTTCCAGCAACGTCAGCTTCAGGGTCTTGCCGCCCGGAGCCGGCCAATCGATGTGCTGGCCAACCTTCAGGCCCAGCAACGCGCTGCCCACGGGCGCCAGGATCGAGACCTTGCCTTCGTCGGCATTTGCATCCTTGGGGTACACCAGGGTCAGGTGGTAGTCCTTGCCACTGCCTTCTTCGCGGCAATGCACTCGGGAATTCATGGTCACGACATCCGCCGGCACTTCATCGTGGCCGACCAGGGTATCGGCGCGATCCAGTTCGGTTTGCAGCGCAATAACGCCCGGCAGCGTGTCGTCCAGGCTGTCGATCAGACGCTCCAGACGCTGTACGTCCAGACGGGTAAGGGTGATGGAAGGTGCGGTCATGATCTGGGCAGACTCCTTTCTTCTGCACGAAAAAAGCAAAACCCCGCCAGAAAAAGGCGGGGTTTTCATCAGCCTCGATGGGTTGAGGCGTTTCTGGACACTATCACAGCTCAAAAAATATACAAGCCGCCACACGGCGGCGTAGGAGCTGCCGCAGGCTGCGATCTCTTGATCTTGTTCTTCGGCAATCTTCAGCGCTGCCAAAAGATCGCAGCCTTCGGCAGCTCCTACAGAGCGCCAGCCTTGCGATTCGAGGCCTGCACGCAAATCACCCGCCGACGTTCGTCATCGGCCGAACGCCATTCGCGGATGTCTTCGACGTGACGGAAGCAGCCCAGGCAGACTTTCTGCTCGTCCAGCCGGCACACACCGCTGCAGGGCGATGGCACCGCCGGACTGACGTTACTGTAGAGCGGCTTGGGAGCACGAACAGGCGCAGGCTGGGTCACGATCTCACAGGCCTTCGAAATCGAGCTCGACACCGGCCTGCTGCTGGACGATACGCTCAAGCATTTCACCCAACTGCTCTTCGCTCTTGTCGCACATCCAGCGCTCGCTTTCTTCGTCGTAGTCGAAGTGAAAACCACCGGAAACCGCCGCCAGCCACAGCTGACGCAGCGGCTCCTGGCGACTGAAGATCAACTGGCTGCCGTTCTCGAACTTGACGGTCAGCACACCGGCCGAGCTTTCGAGGTCGATATCCAGGTCGCTCTCGTCAAAGATGTCCTCCAGGGTTTGCTGGGTGGCATCGACAAGGTCATGGAAACGCGCTTCGGACAAACTCATTACGGCAACCTCAAAAAGTGTCTGATCAGGCTCAAGCGCCGCAAGATACGACCGAGCCCCGTCGATTGCAAAGGATAACGACCAGTTGCCCTACCCGTGGGTTCGATGTGCTTGCGGCCAAGCCCCGCCGGACGGGCGGTCCGTTGCATAGGCAAGCTGCCGGGTGGCCGGTATACTCCGGCGCAATTAATGCATTTTCAAGGATTTCGCCATGAAGCGCCTGATCTCTTCCCTTGCTGCGCTCCTCGCGGTTGCCTGCCTTGTGTCGGCCTGCGGTCAAAAAGGCCCGCTGTACCTGCCCGATGAAGACCAGGACCCTGTCGAGCAAGCCAAGTCGTCGCAGCAGCAGCCTGCCTCCAAAGCACACAAGCACGACGTCTACCAATAATAAGGGAACCTCATGGACGCTTTTAACTACCGTGACGGTGAACTGTTCGCGGAAGGTGTTGCCCTGTCTGCCATCGCCGAACGCTTTGGTACACCGACCTACGTTTACTCGCGCGCGCACATCGAAGCCCAATACCTGGCTTACGCCGATGCACTGGCCGGCATGCCGCACCTGGTGTGCTTTGCTGTAAAGGCCAACTCCAACCTGGGCGTACTGAATGTCCTGGCGCGCCTGGGCGCCGGTTTCGACATCGTCTCCCGTGGCGAACTGGAACGTGTACTGGCCGCTGGCGGCAGCGCCGACAAGATCGTGTTCTCCGGTGTCGGCAAGACCCGTGACGACATGCGTCGCGCCCTGGAAGTCGGCGTGCACTGCTTCAACGTCGAATCCACCGACGAGCTGGAACGCCTGCAAGTGGTCGCCGCCGAACTGGGCGTTCGCGCGCCGGTTTCGCTGCGCGTGAACCCGGACGTCGATGCCGGTACCCACCCGTACATCTCCACCGGACTCAAAGAGAACAAGTTCGGCATCGCCATCGCCGACGCCGAAGATGTGTACGTGCGTGCCGCGCAGCTGCCGAACCTGGAAGTGGTCGGCGTCGATTGCCACATCGGCTCGCAACTGACCACCCTGCCACCGTTCATCGACGCTCTCGACCGCCTGCTGGGCCTGGTCGACCGCCTTGGCGATTGCGGCATCTACCTGCGCCACATCGATCTCGGTGGTGGCCTGGGCGTGCGATACAAGGACGAGGAGCCGCCACTGGCTGCCGACTACATCAAGGCCGTGCGCGAGCGCCTCGACGGCCGTGACCTGGCGCTGGTGTTCGAGCCGGGCCGCTTCATCGTCGCCAACGCCGGTGTATTGCTGACCCAGGTCGAATACCTCAAGCACACCGAGCACAAAGACTTCGCCATCGTCGACGCGGCCATGAACGACCTGATCCGCCCGGCGCTGTACCAGGCCTGGATGGACGTCACTGCCGTGCGCCCGCGCACCTCCGCTGCCCGCGCCTACGACATCGTCGGCCCGATCTGCGAGACCGGCGACTTCCTGGCCAAGGACCGTCAGCTGGCGCTGGAAGAAGGTGACCTGCTGGCCGTGCATTCGGCCGGTGCCTACGGGTTTGTCATGAGCTCCAACTACAACACCCGCGGCCGTACCGCAGAAGTGTTGGTGGACGGTGATCAGGCATTTGAAGTGCGTCGCCGTGAAACGGTAGCCGAGTTGTTTGCTGGCGAAAGCCTGCTGCCGGAGTAAAACCATGCTGCTGCGTTTTACCAAGATGCACGGCCTGGGCAATGATTTCATGGTCCTCGACCTGGTCAGCCAGCACGCGCACATCCTGCCCAAGCATGCCAAGCAATGGGGCGACCGGCACACCGGCATCGGTTTCGACCAATTGCTGATCGTCGAGGCGCCGAGCAACCCGGACGTGGATTTCCGCTATCGGATCTTCAACTCCGACGGTTCCGAAGTGGAACAATGCGGCAACGGTGCGCGCTGTTTCGCCCGCTTCGTGCTCGACAAGCGCCTGACCGCAAAGCGGCTGATTCGCGTCGAGACCAAAAGCGGCGTCATCGAGCTCGACGTGCGTAACGATGGCCAGATCAGCGTCAACATGGGCGCCCCGCGCCTGGTGCCGGCGGATATTCCGTTCCAGGCACCGGAGCAGGCCACGAGTTATCAGGTCGACGTCGACGGCACCCCGGTCGATCTGGCTGCCGTGTCCATGGGCAACCCCCATGCCGTGCTGCGGGTCAGCGATATCAACAACGCGCCGGTGCATGAACTGGGGCCGAAAATCGAACATCACCCGCGCTTCCCGGCACGGGTCAATGTCGGTTTTCTCCAGGTCATCGACCGGAGCCGCGCGCAGTTGCGAGTCTGGGAGCGTGGAGCCGGGGAAACCCAGGCTTGCGGAACCGGCGCCTGCGCCGCCGCAGTGGCCGCGATCAGCCAGGGGTGGATGGATTCGCCGCTATTGATCGACCTGCCTGGCGGGCGCTTGTCCATAGAGTGGGCAGGCCCTGGCCAACCGGTGATGATGACCGGCCCGGCAGTGCGCGTATATGAAGGACAAGTGCGTCTTTGAGTGAGCGAAACCTATGACCGACAAGCCTCAGGTACCCGCGCGACAAGCTGACGAATCACCGGCCGAAAGCCTGGAGGCGGCGGCTATTGCCGCGTACCTGGAGGCTCATCCGGACTTCTTCGTCGAGCACGAAGAGCTGCTCCCGTCCCTGCGTATTCCCCATCGTCGCGGTGATACCGTGTCGCTGGTGGAGCGTCAGATGACCATCCTGCGCGACCGCAACATTGAACTGCGTCATCGCCTGTCGCATTTGATGGACGTGGCCCGGGACAACGACCGATTGTTCGAAAAGACCCGTCGCCTGATCCTGGCGCTGATGGACGCCGCCAGCCTGGAAGATGTGGTGATGTGCGTCGAAGACAGCCTGCGCCAGGAATTCCAGGTGCCCTTCGTCAGCCTCATCCTGCTCGGCGACAACGCCATGCCGGTGGGCCGCTGGGTCACTCACGCGGAAGCCCAGGTGGCCATCGGCGGTTTGCTCTCGGAAGACAAAAGTGTCAGTGGCAGCCTGCGCGAGCATGAGCTGGACTTCCTGTTCGGCGAAGAACAGCGCAAGCAGATCGGCTCCACCGCGGTCGTTGCCATCAGCCATCAAGGCATCCACGGCATCCTGGCCATCGCCAGCCGTGATCCGCAACACTACAAAAGCTCGGTGGGCACTTTGTTCCTGAGCTACATCGCTGAAGTCATGGGTCGCGTGCTGCCACGGGTCAACAACTCCCTGCGCTCGGTACGCTGAACATGGAACGACAACTGGACGCTTACTGCGAACACCTGCGCAGTGAGCGGCAGGTGTCGCCACACACGCTGTCGGCCTACCGCCGCGACCTCGATAAAGTGCTGGGCTGGTGCATCAAACAGAACATCGGCAGCTGGACGGCGCTGGACATCCAGCGCCTGCGCAGCCTGGTTGCCCGCCTGCATGCCCAAGGCCACTCGTCCCGTAGCCTGGCGCGATTGCTGTCAGCCGTTCGCGGGCTCTATCACTACCTGAACCGTGAAGGCCTGTGCGACCACGATCCAGCCAATGGCCTCGCGCCGCCCAAAGGCGAACGCCGCCTGCCGAAAACCCTCGATACCGACCGCGCCCTGCAACTGCTGGAAGGTGGTGTGGAGGACGACTTTCTCGCACGCCGGGACCAGGCGATTCTGGAACTGTTCTACTCCTCGGGGCTGCGCCTGTCGGAGCTGACCGGACTCAATCTCGATCAGCTCGACCTGGCCGACGGCATGGTCCAGGTGCTCGGCAAGGGCAGCAAGACCCGACTGTTGCCGGTGGGTAAAAAGGCTCGCGAAGCACTGGAACAATGGTTGCCGCTGCGGGCGATGGCCAACCCGGCAGACGATGCGGTGTTTGTCAGCCAGCAAGGCCGCCGCCTCGGCCCCCGGGCGATCCAGGTGCGGGTCAAGGCTGCCGGCGAGCGCGAACTGGGGCAGAACCTGCACCCGCACATGTTGCGGCACTCCTTCGCCAGCCATTTGCTGGAATCCTCCCAGGACCTGCGCGCAGTACAGGAACTGCTCGGCCACTCGGACATCAAGACTACGCAGATCTACACCCACCTGGACTTCCAGCACCTGGCCACGGTCTACGACAACGCCCACCCAAGGGCCAAACGCATTAAGGGCGACGATTCATGAGCATTCAGTTGATCACCTTCGACCTCGACGACACCTTGTGGGACACCGCCCCCGTCATCGTCAGCGCCGAAGCCGTTTTGCGTGAATGGCTGACCGAGTACGCACCCAACCTTGGGGCGGTGCCGGTGGAGCATCTGTGGACCATTCGTGAGCGCGTGTTGAGCAACGAGCCTGGCCTCAAGCACCGCATCAGCGCATTGCGTCGGCGGGTGCTGTTCCATGCACTCGAAGAGTCTGGCTACACCCATGCAGAAGCCTCGGATCTGGCGGACAAGAGCTTTGAAGTGTTCCTGCATGCCCGGCATCAGATCGAAGTGTTTCCAGAGGTCGAACCGACCCTGGAAATTCTCGCCAACCATTACGCTCTCGGCGTGATCACCAATGGCAACGCCGATGTGCGTCGGCTGGGCCTGGCGGATTACTTCAAGTTTGCGTTGTGCGCCGAAGACATCGGCATCGCCAAACCCGATGCGCGATTGTTTCAGGAGGCCTTGCAGCGCGGTGGCGCGACTGCTGAAACGGCGGTGCACATTGGCGATCATCCGGGCGATGACATTGCCGGTGCGCAGCAGGCGGGAATGCGGGCAATCTGGTTCAACCCGGCGGGCAAGGTCTGGGAAGCCGAACGGTTGCCGGATGCGGAGATTCGCAGCCTGACCGATTTGCCGGCGCTGTTGGCGCGGTGGAACAAGGCCTCAGCCTGACACAGAACCAATGTGGGATCGCCGCACCGCCGCTCCCACAGGGATCACCACAGGTTTCATTTTTTTGTTTCAGGCATGAAAAAGCCCGCAGCGACGGCGGGCTTTTTCAGCAAGCGGGTAGCAGGCTCAGATAGGCCGGCTGCCGTACTTGTTGTCCGGTTTCTTGGGCGGATCGGCGACCACATTGGCCTCCACTTCCTGCACCTTGCCACCCTTGGCCAAAAACTCCTCCATGGCCCGCGCGAGAGCATCGCGTTCCTTGTTCTTGGCTTCGACGCTTGGCAATTCATCGACCGATACCGCTGCCTTGGCCTTGCCTTTGGCAGCCGGAACCGGCGCATCACCGCCGTCGTCTTCAGCGACGTCTTCCGCCGCTGCTTCCAGACCTTCTTCGGTTTCGTCGTCGCCTACTTCGAGGTCGTCGTTTTCCAGATCATCGTCGCTCATGTTCTACCTCATGACTTGCGAAAAGCAGATTAGTTATAGCCCAGCTTTGCCCTCTGTCGAAGGCAGCAGGAAAAAATTCAACAGCCGCTGCTGACCAGCGGCTATGCCTCTTCACCGTGTACGGTGGCGAGGACTTTACGGGCACCGCCATGATCACGGTGCTCGCCCAGATAAACGCCTTGCCAGGTCCCCAACGCCAGCTGGCCTGCCGAAATCGGCAAACTGAGCTGACAGCCAAGCACGCTGGCCTTGAAGTGCGCCGGGAGGTCGTCCAGGCCTTCGTCGTTATGCTCATAGCCGTCTGTTCCTTGTGGGATCAGACGATTGAAAAATCGTTCGAAGTCGCGACGTACCGCCGGATCGGCGTTCTCGTTGATGGTCAACGACGCCGAGGTATGCTGCAGCAACAAATGCAACAGACCGACCCGACACGCCTTGAGTTCAGGCAGGCCGGCGAGTAACTCATCCGTTACCAGATGAAAGCCCCGGGGCCTCGCCCGCAAGGTAATCAGAGTCTGTTGCCACATACAGTTCTCCGCACGTTCGGGGCGCATTCTAGCGCGCTCTGGGAAAAAACAAAGGCCCTAATATTCCTTCAATCCTGTAAGCCTTTGGCTGCACAAAAACACCCGATGTAAACATCGTAAAACCTGTAGGAAAAAACCTTTCAGCCCAGCCTTCAACGACAAATTCCAGACAAAAAAATGCCCGGCAAGCCGGGCAGTTTTTTTAGCGCTTGCTTACAAGTTGTAGCCGCGTTCGTTGTGAAGCGCCAGATCGATGCCGACCGCCTCTTCTTCTTCGTTGATACGCAAGCCCATGACCGCATCCAGCACCTTGAGGATGATGTATGTAGCGATCGCGGTGTAGATCACCGTGAAGCCCACGCCTTTGCACTGAATCCACACTTGCGCGGCGATGTCGGTCACGGTGCCGAAGCCGCCCAGGGACGGAGCAGCGAACACACCGGTCAGGATTGCGCCGAGGATACCGCCGATACCGTGCACACCGAAGGCGTCCAGGGAGTCGTCATAGCCGAGCTTGCGCTTGAGGGTGGTGGCGCAGAAGAAGCACACCACGCCAGCCGCCAGACCGATTACCAGCGCGCCCATCGGGCCGACAGTGCCGGCAGCCGGGGTGATTGCCACCAGACCGGCAACCACGCCCGAAGCGATGCCCAGTGCGCTAGGCTTGCCGTGGGTGAGCCACTCGGCAAACATCCAGCCCAGTGCGGCAGCGGCGGTAGCAATCTGAGTTACCAGCATCGCCATGCCGGCGGTGCCATTGGCCGCAGCGGCGGAACCGGCGTTGAAACCGAACCAGCCAACCCACAGCATGGCCGCGCCCATCAGGGTGTAACCGAGGTTGTGCGGAGCCATCGGCGTGGTCGGGAAGCCCTTGCGCTTGCCCAGCACCAGGCAGGCAACCAGACCAGCCACACCGGCGTTGATGTGCACCACTGTGCCACCGGCGAAATCGAGCACGCCCCAGTCCCACATCAGGCCGCCGTTGCCGGACCAGACCATGTGCGCGATCGGCGCATACACCAGGGTGAACCAGATGCCCATGAACACCAGCATCGCGGAGAACTTCATCCGCTCGGCGAACGCACCGACGATCAGCGCCGGGGTGATGATCGCGAAGGTCATCTGGAAGGTGACGAATACCGCCTCAGGGAACAGCGCCGCAGGGCCGGTCAGACTGGCTGGCGTGATGCCGGCGAGGAATGCCTTGCCCATGCCGCCGAAGAACGAGTTGAAGTTGACGACGCCCTGCTCCATGCCCGTGGTGTCGAACGCGATGCTGTAGCCATAAATGACCCACAGGACGCTGATCAGACCGGTAATGGCGAAGCACTGCATCATCACGGAAAGAATGTTTTTCGACCGAACCATGCCGCCGTAGAACAGCGCGAGGCCGGGAATGGTCATGAACAGCACCAAGGCCGTCGAGGTCATCATCCAGGCGGTGTCGCCGGAGTTGAGGACTGGGGCCGCCACTTCGTCTGCCGCCAGAGCAAGGCTGGGCATTACGATGGACAACAGGGCTCCTAGCCCTGCGAATTTACGCAGAGTCATATTGTTTTCTCCTGGGGCGTTGGGTTTGTGGCGGCTTAGATTGCGTCGGTATCGGTTTCGCCGGTACGGATGCGAATCGCCTGTTCCAGATTGACCACGAAGATCTTGCCGTCACCGATCTTGCCGGTGTTGGCAGCCTTGGTGATGGCCTCGATTACCCGGTCCAGATCCTTGTCGTCGATGGCGACGTCGATCTTCACCTTGGGCAGGAAATCGACCACGTATTCCGCGCCGCGATACAGCTCGGTGTGACCCTTCTGCCGACCAAAGCCTTTGACTTCAGTGACGGTAATGCCCTGCACGCCGATCTCGGACAGCGACTCGCGTACGTCGTCCAGCTTGAACGGCTTGATGATGGCAGTGACTAGCTTCATGAAAACTCTCTCCCGAATTGGTGGACTTGCCCCAGGAAAACAAACCCGACTCAAGTCTAAGCGCAGTGCCTGGCTTTGTAACGCATCGTCGGCCCTGACCTGCCCGTCCGACGCTCCTCACGAAACACTCCCCCGCTTCGCTTGGCGCACTGCGTTCGTCACAGTGACTGCATCAGTGCATGGGTCACCAGCATCTAAGCAGAAACCTTGCCATCTCCACAAAACTCATAGTTTTCAATCTTTTGCCGGCAGATGTCCGCCATATCGCAACAACACTCGCCGGGTTACGCACAACAACGGTGCGGCACCGTCCGTCCCAATGCGCGAAAAGTGTGCATCCCTTGCCCGCGCAAATGACTATAGACACTGCGTGATACACTGCCCGTCATTGTTTCCAGGACATTGCCCATGCTCGCGCCAAAAGACTTCCTCGACGCCCTCACCGGCACCGCCTCCCGCCTCTTCAGCGGCGATACGCCTCTGCCGAAAGCCGAAATCGAAAGCCAGTTCAAAATGTTGCTGCAAAGCGGCTTCAGCAAACTGGATCTGGTGAGTCGGGAAGAATTCGATAGTCAGATGGTTGTATTGGCACGCACCCGGGCGCGACTGGAGAGCCTTGAGGCGAAGGTGGCGGAGCTGGAAGCGAAGCTGAATCCGCCGACCGAATAAATTCTGATGTGAAATGCAGCCCCCTGTGGGAGCGAGCCTGCTGGCGATTGAAGGTCGGAACGACCTTGCGCTTCATCTGTAGGACCTGCCCCAGGCTCGATCTCAAGCCCGCATCTGAGCCTGCTCGCGATAAAGTCAGAACGACCTTCAGATTTACCTGTAGGAATTGCCGAGCCTGCGATCTTTCCGCCCGCAGTAATCCCGGCAACACCCTACAACGTTCTCGTCCGCGGTCTGATTGCGCCTCAAATCCACCCTTTCTAATCTCACTTCTCAAAGCGCGAGCGCTGCACTCGCTCGGAAAAAAACTCAGTCCAGCTTGAATAATGGATTATGACGAGTGCGATACACCCAAAGGAATATTCATAACACCACAAGGAGCAATACCCTTGGAAACCTATAAGGCTCTGATTGCCACTTTCGCATTGACTGCACTTTATACAGGCCCAGTTGTCGCGGGACCACCTGTAACGGTCACATTCATGAACCTTGGAACACAGACTGCTACGTACACCCCCATAACTAACAACGAAGCTATAACAAAAGTAAACGCATCACCTACTCCACAAGCCTCCGTGATTGCAAATGGCTCGAATACGTACACCATACAAAGCCAGATATCACCTGATTACAACCATGCTAATTTTCGATATCAGATTGGCAACAAAAAATGTGTTTACTTAGCTACATTTGTGACTGCTCCTGGCTATGGCGCGAGTAAAATTCCAAAGTGGAATAATACAGCCACGCCTGGTGGCGGGGCCACCTGCACCATAAAAGTAACTAAAACAAATCCGTCCTCCTATGCCTGGTCAGTAAAAATCACCATGAAGTAAGCATTTAGCGGGCCTTAAGGAGCTTGTAAGACTTTGCTGAAACATCAACATTATCAAGTGATATATCATATTCTAGTCATCGAACAGGGAGTTTCAAAAAATGGTCAATTTACTAAACAATTCTGCAGCTAACAGCAACCATGCGCTGGCAGGAACAAAAAAATTGACAGCGACTCCCAACAAAAACCCAGGTATCAACCAAAGCACGCCCCAAGGTCCATTTGGCAACGCACGAGATAGCAGTACCGTTTCCACGCTAGCGAGCCAATTGAGCGAAGCCTCAGTACGTGCACAGGCCCGGGATGCACGCCTAACTAGAATGGAACTCAGCTCGATGGCTAAAAACACATTCAACGAATTGGAGGGCGCTAATTATACTGTCAATAAATCAAAATACGACTCTGAAGTTCCCGACTCGGACAACCCCACATTATTAGCGCGCGCCAAAAGTGCGACACAGTATACAAACGGAGTCGGCAAAAATCCGTTTTCGGGGATGCCCATGGATCAACTGGACTTAATAACTTACGATGACAGCGGCACCTTTACCGTCAATGAAAGACGGGCAGCATTGGAAGAATCAGCCAAACAAGAGTTTGCATGGCAGCAGAAAGTGGCGGCCGAAGCAGAATATGAATATAACAGTACCGGAAAACTCACCACACTCTTCCAAAATGTCCTTGAGCATTACAAGGGTCTGCCTCCAGTGGTGCAAGCACAGTATCCAAGCGACTACGAAACCAAACTTAAGGGCTGGATAGATTTAGACTTCAACTATTTTACGCATATCGCAGAAGGCAATAAGAATAAGGATACTGAAAACTTCGTCAGTAAAATCATTAAGGGTGACAGCAGCTTGTTTGCCAACAAAACCTCTCCCAAAGAATCTGTCGCAACATAATATTTTACACACGGAATAAATGACCGCAGCCGAACGCAGTGTTTGGCTGCTGTTAAAGATCGTGGCTTCGGCAACATTCTGCGAACGTTTCCCTACTCTCCGGCCAGACTCCACGACTACCCTTCAACAACCCGCAGGAAGCGGCCCCGTTTAACTCAAGGAACGACCATGTCTCTCTCCATCGTCCACAGCCGCGCCCAGGTCGGCGTGGAGGCGCCAGCCGTCACTGTTGAAGTCCATCTGGCCAATGGTTTGCCGTCGCTGACCATGGTCGGCCTGCCCGAGGCGGCGGTGAAGGAAAGCAAAGACCGGGTGCGCAGTGCGATCATCAATTCGGGGCTGCAGTTTCCTGCGCGTCGGATCACGCTGAATCTGGCGCCCGCTGATTTGCCCAAGGATGGCGGGCGATTCGATCTGGCGATTGCCCTGGGGATTCTCTCGGCCAGTGTGCAGGTGCCGACGCTGACGCTGGATGACGTGGAGTGCCTGGGGGAGTTGGCGCTTTCCGGTGCAGTGCGGCCGGTCCGTGGAGTGCTGCCGGCGGCATTGGCGGCGCGCAAGGCCGGGCGCTGGTTGATGGTGCCGCAGGCGAATGCCGAAGAGGCCTGCCTGGCGTCAGGGTTGAAGGTCATCGCAGTGGACCATCTGCTGCAGGCGGTGGCGCATTTCAATGGGCACACACCCATCGAGCCTTACGCCTCCAATGGTTTGCTCTACGCCAGCAAACCCTATCCCGACTTGAATGAAGTCCAGGGGCAAATGGCAGCCAAACGCGCACTGCTGATTGCAGCGGCGGGTGCGCACAACCTGCTATTCAGCGGGCCACCGGGTACAGGCAAGACGCTATTGGCGAGCCGATTGCCAGGGCTGCTGCCACCCCTGGCCGAGAGCGAAGCACTGGAAGTCGCAGCGATTCAATCCGTCGCCAGTTGTGTACCACTGAGCCACTGGCCACAGCGCCCCTTCCGACAGCCACACCACTCCGCCTCAGGACCGGCACTGGTGGGCGGTGGCTCAAAACCGCAACCGGGCGAAATCACCCTCGCTCACCATGGCGTGCTGTTCCTCGATGAACTCCCGGAATTTGATCGCAAGGTATTGGAGGTGTTGAGAGAGCCACTGGAATCCGGCCACATCGTGATTTCTCGCGCCAAGGACCGCGTACGCTTTCCGGCGCGCTTTCAACTGGTCGCCGCGATGAATCCCTGCCCCTGTGGATATCTTGGCGAACCGAGTGGCCGTTGTTCCTGTACGCCGGACATGGTTCAGCGCTATCGCAACAAACTGTCGGGGCCACTGCTGGATCGTATTGATCTGCACCTGACGGTTGCTCGCGAAGCCACGGCATTGAATCCTGCGTTAAAACCCGGCGACGACACTGCCACCGCCGCCGGGTTGGTTGCCGATGCACGCGAACGGCAACAAAAGCGCCAAGGCTGTGCCAATGCCTTTCTCGACTTGCCGGGCCTGCGCAGACACTGCAAGTTATCCACAACAGACGAAACCTGGCTGGAGACGGCGTGTGAACGACTGACCTTGTCACTGCGAGCGGCCCATCGACTGCTCAAAGTAGCGCGCACTCTTGCGGACCTTGAACAAGTCGATGAAATCAGACGCGAGCACTTGGCCGAAGCACTGCAATATCGGCCAACAAGCCAGTAGCTCAAATTTGTAAGCGTTTTTCCGGCCAATAAGCGGCTTTTCGCAAAGACGGCGAAAATCAACCCTTGGTAAGGTCAACCAACGGCGTCTGCCGCACCTCAGTCTCCCGCCCACCTTGAATCTCGCTGACCTGCTTCAACGCCTTATCCACAGCGGTCTTATCCGCCAGCAAGCCGTAGCTGATGCGGAACTGTTTCTGCTCCTTCGGCCCAATGATTGGCACCAGGTTCAGTGGCCGCTGATACCGGCGGTTGTAGGAAAAACTCGTGCCTGGCTCCAGTCCCGTGACATAGCCCTGCCCTTGGGTATCGGTGTTTTTCCACAGGGAGAACACGGGCAGTGTTTGAGTGTTGAAACCAACCGAGACGCCCAGGCTGCCGGCCTTGTTATGCAGGACGGTCAATGTATCGCCCTTGGCATCGGCGTAAGGCACTACGTTGTAAACCGTTTCGTCGTAGTCCTTGGTCGGTCCGCGATAGGTTTGCCAGTCCGGCAAATCGCTTTTGGCTTTATCGTTGAACGGCGACACCTGTTTCACCGGCGCAGCGAAGCGGGCGCCTTGCTCCAGGAATGGGGTGCTGAAGTTACTGTGATACAGCGCCTGGTATTCCTTCGGATAGTCGCCGTTGTTGGTCAGGGTGTCGTTGAGGGCGAACGCTACGCTGCCGGGCTCGGTGACCAGTTCGGTCGCGACCGAGAAGTCGACTTTCTTGAAAGCCTGCTCTTTCAGCTCGCCGCGCAGGCTGATGGCGTACGGCGGTTTTTCATCAATGTGCAAGGTGACTTTGTTGGCCGGGATATTGGCAGCGCGACCGTGCAGGGTCAGCAGTTCGCCGTTGTCGATGCCGGGGTGGCCGACCCACTCGTAACCGCAGCGGGTGACCAGCTCATTGAAGCCTTCCAGCCAGCCCAGGCCACCACGGCCGTTGAGCTCGATGAAGGACGGATTGACCACTTCCTTGACTGGTGAATCCCAACCCATGCGCACGTTACCGACCGAGGCCTGCAGGACGTTCATGCCGCGAGTTGGAACTACCGAAAGTTTCATCGTGCCGTTATCGATGTCGACGATGCTGACGCCTTCCTGCCGACCGCCGTGCAAGGTGCGCAGGGTCACGCTGAAAGGTTTATCGGTTTTTATGCCGAGTTGCTGGCTGGTGACTTGCCAGTTCTGGGCGGCCTTGTCGGTGTCGAGCAGGACGTAATCCCAGGCTAGTGCTTGGGAGGCAGCGGACAGTGCGCTGAGGGCAACGACGAGTTTGAGTGGGGTCATGGCAATCGCCTTTGTTGGAGTTGTGCCATTTTTATAAACTTGATGAAACGTTTCAGCAAGAACATAAGTCGAGAAAATGCCAAGAAAGACAATTGATCCGTAGATGGGGGGGCAAACGGAATTGAGTCGATGCCATCGATTCAGCCAAGGCGTTCGACATCCGGTAACTCCATGGCCCGGACCTCGCCTTGCAGGAAATCGCTGAGGCGACGCAAACGCTCGCCGCCAGGGCGGGTTTTCGGCCAGACCAGGTAATAATTCTCACCACTGGCGACGGCGGTCGGCCAAGGCAAACTCAGGCGTCCCTGGGCTACATCTTCCGCCACCATCAGCAGATCGCCCATGGACACGCCATAGCCCCGCGCGGCGGCGATCATGCCCAGCTCCAGGGTATCGAATACCTGTCCGCCCTTGAGCGACACCTCATCGGCCAGCCCCATGCGCTCCAGCCAGTTGCGCCAGTCGCGGCGGTCCGGAGTCGGATGCAGCAGCTCAGTACTGGCCAGACGCGCAACGTCCCACGGTTGATCCTTCAGAAGATTTGGCGCGCCCACGGGAATCAACTCTTCGGGGAACAGGAAAGTCGCTTCCCAGTCCGGTGGAAAATGCCCGTTGCTGAGTATGACGGCGCAGTCGAAAGGTTCATGGTTGAAATCCACCGAATCGACGTCCATCCACGCGCTGGTCAATTGCACTTCGTTGCCCGGCTGCAGATGACGGAAGCGACTGAGGCGCGCCAGCAACCAGCGCATGGTCAGGGTCGAGGGAGCTTTCATGCGCAGGATGTCGTCTTCGGCGCGCAAGGTATTGCAGGCCCGCTCCAGGGCGGTGAAGCCTTCGCGAATGCCCGGCAACAACAAACGGGCCGACTCGGTCAGTTGCAGGTTGCGGCCACTGCGGTGAAACAAGCGGCAGGCAAAATGCTCTTCGAGCGTACGAATATGCCGACTGACTGCACTTTGGGTAATCGACAGTTCTTCGGCCGCACGGGTAAACGAGCTGTGTCGCGCCGCCGCTTCGAATGCGCGCAGAGCATACAAGGGAGGAAGACGACGGGACATTGGGAAAGCTCCTACTGCGGGGTTCGCCCACCCTAGCAGAAACTCTCCAGCATGAGTTTGAATCATGCTATCCATCCTTTTTATCCCTTTGTGCAAACCCCGCAAAGCGCCGAGAATCGGTCTTTCCTGTTCCCTTTGATAATCGAGCGTGATGACCATGCAGCATCCAGCACGTACTGAACTCTGGGCCATCCTGCGGCTGGCGGGGCCGCTGATTGCCTCGCAGTTGGCACACATGCTGATGGTCCTCACCGACACCCTGATGATGGCGCGCCTGAGTCCCGAGGCATTGGCCGGTGGTGGGCTCGGTGCGGCAACCTATTCGTTCGTGTCGATTTTCTGCATCGGCGTGATTGCAGCAGTCGGCACTCTGGTGGCGATCCGTCAGGGTGCTGGCGATATTGTCGGGGCTACCCGGCTGACCCAGGCCGGGCTGTGGCTGGCGTGGTTGATGGCGCTGGTTGCCGGTTTGCTGCTGTGGAACCTCAAACCGGTCTTGCTGCTGTTCGGGCAGACCGAAACCAACGTCAACGCGGCCGGTCAATTTTTGATCTTCCTGCCGTTCGCCCTGCCCGGCTATCTGAGCTTCATGGCCCTGCGCGGGTTCACCAGCGCCATCGGCCGCGCAACACCGGTAATGGTGATCAGCGTGGGCGGGACGGTTGCCAACTTTTTGCTCAACTATGCGTTGATCACCGGCATGTTCGGTCTGCCGAAACCGGGGCTGATGGGTATCGGGCTCGTGACTGCGATTGTCGCCAATCTCATGGCGCTGGCGCTGGCCTGGCACATTCGTCGGCATCCGGCCTACAACGCCTATCCGCTACGCCAGGGTCTGTCGCGGCTGAACCGCCCGTACCTGAAGGAACTGTGGCGCCTGGGCCTACCGATTGGCGGCACCTACGCGGTGGAAGTCGGGCTGTTTGCTTTCGCCGCGCTGTGCATGGGCACCATGGGCAGCACGCAGTTGGGGGCGCATCAGATTGCCCTGCAAATCGTCTCGGTGGCGTTCATGGTCCCGGCGGGGATTTCTTATGCGATCACCATGCGCATCGGCCAGCACTACGGTGCCGGACAATTGCTGGATGCACGGCTGGCCGGGCGGGTCGGCATTGCGTTCGGGGCGGCGGCGATGCTGTGTTTCGCCATGGTCTTCTGGCTACTGCCAAACCAGTTGGTCGGCCTGTTTCTCGACCACAACGACCCGGCGTTTCGCGATGTCATCAACCTTGCCGTGAGCCTGCTGGCGGTGGCGGCATGGTTCGAGCTGTTCGACGGCGTGCAAACCATTGCCATGGGCTGCATTCGTGGGCTCAAGGATGCCAAGACCACCTTCCTCGTCGGCCTGGGCTGCTATTGGCTGATTGGCGCACCGGCGGCGTGGTGGATGGCGTTCCACCTGGACTGGGGGCCAACGGGCGTCTGGTGGGGCCTTGCGCTGGGGCTGGCGTGTGCGGCGGTGAGCCTGACGCTGGGGTTTGAGTGGAAGATGAAGCGGATGATTCGGCGCGAGTCGACGTCACAGAATGGCTTCACAGTCGCTCAGCCAGATTGAGATCCCCCTGTGGGAGCGAGCCCTGTGGCGAGGGGGCTTGCCCCCGCTCGGTTGCGCAGCAACCGCAAAGCCAGAAAATGCAATGTACCTGACATAACCCGGTTGCAGGATTTGGGGTCGCTTCGCGACCCAACGGGGGCAAGCCCCCTCGCCACAGAAGCCCTCCCACATCGGTCTGCGGTCAGCTCACGACTTCCAGCATCGGCTGCTGACTGGAGCCAAACGTCAGGTACTCCACCAGCTCGGCCAGCGGCAATGGTTTGCTGATCAAATACCCCTGCACCTGATCGCATTCAAACCCGCGCAGCAGATCCAGTTGCTCCGGCGTTTCCACGCCTTCTGCGACCACCTCGAGGTTGAGGTTGTGCGCCAGGTTGATCATCGCGTGGACCAGTTTGCGGTTTTCCTCACGCTGCTCCATACCGCCGACAAAGCTCTTGTCGATCTTCAGCAAAGTGATCGGCAGGCTGTTGAGGTGCACAAACGACGAGAACCCGGTACCGAAGTCGTCGAGGGAGAAGCGCACGCCGAGGCGCCCTAGGGCGTCCATGGTCTGCTTGACCAGATCGCTGCGGCGCATCACGGCGGTCTCGGTCAGCTCGAACTCCAGCCACTGCGCCTCGACACCGCGCTCGGCAATCAGGCGACTCAGGGTCGACAGCAACTGGCTGTCCTGGAACTGCCGGAACGACAGGTTGATTGCCATGTGCAACGGCGGCATTCCAAGTTCAAGCAACGCCTGCATGTCGCGCAAGGCGCGGGAAATCACCCAGTAGCCCAGCGGCACAATCAGACCACTTTGCTCGGCCAGCGGCACGAATTCGCTCGGTGGCAGCAAGCCGCGCTCGGCATGCCGCCAGCGCACCAAAGCTTCGAGGCCGACGATTTGCCCGTCTTCGAGGTTCAGCCGTGGCTGGTAATGCAGCTCCAGCTCATCGCGACGCAGTGCCCGGCGCAGCTCGGTTTCCAGGTCGGCGATGCTGCGGGCATTGCGGTTGATACGCTCGTTGAAAATGTGAAAGGTGCAGCCCTGGGTGCTTTTGGCCTGCTGCATTGCGATGTGCGCATGCCACATCAGCGGATCCGCGCCGGTCTGGGCCCGGGCGTAGGCGATGCCCAGGCTGGAGCCGATCAGCAGGCTTTCGCCATCGACCCAATAAGGCTCGGCCAGCGCTTCGCTGATGCGCTCGGCCATCCACTCCGCACGCTGGGGAGCGCGACGGGTGTCGATCAGCAGAGCGAATTCATCACTGCCCAGGCGCGCCAGTTGATCGCCGACCTCAAGCTGGCTCTTGAGCCGCGCCACCACTTGCAGGATCAGGCGGTCACCGGCCTGATGGCCGAGGGCGTCGTTGGCATAACGAAAGTTGTCGAGGTCGAGATGACCGAGGGCCAGGCCACGACCGTCGTTTTCCGCCAGGCGTGCCGTCAACAGGGTCTGGAAGCCCTGACGGTTGGCGATGCCGGTCAGCGGATCTTGCTCGGCCAGGCGTTGCAGCGTGTTTTCCAGGACGCCGCGTTCGCGCACATGGCGCAGGCAACGGCGCAACATGCCGGGATCGAGCAGGTCGCGCACCAGCCAGTCACTCACGCCGTCGGGCGGGGTCAGCGGCTCATGGTCGAGCAACAACACCGTCGGCAGGCTGCAACGACCCGGCGCCGGTTGAAGTTGCGGGATGGTCAATAACACCGCGCTGTGGTTGTCATCGAACAGGCTGCTGACCGACTCCCAACTCGGCGCGCTGATGAGCACGGCCGAGCTCCCCATAGGAGCCAGACACTCGCGCAACAACGCTGCCCACGCTGGCTCTTCGGCCAGTAGCAGCAAACGCAAGGGTTCGACAGGCGTAGACAAGCTAGCTCCCTAGACTCTGCAAAGATGTAGGCGACGGGCATTATGCCGTTCCGATGACCAATGACAATGGCATCAGTGAGCAAAACGAACCCTTTGTATCCGCAATTACGAACATTAGCCGCAAATTCGTTGCGCATCCTGCGTGAAAGTAACAAAACCGGCAATTACAGATAGCGCGCTACGTCACAAGTCGGACAGAGCAGCACAATTCGCTGAGCCTGTTAAAATGCCGGCCCATTTCGTGACTGACTCCTGAATTTACCTATGTCCCGACTCAATCCCCGGCAGCAAGAAGCCGTGAACTACGTCGGCGGCCCTCTATTGGTGCTCGCCGGCGCAGGCTCCGGCAAGACCAGCGTGATCACGCGCAAAATCGCGCACCTGATCCAGAACTGTGGCATTCGCGCCCAGTACATCGTCGCCATGACCTTTACCAACAAGGCCGCCCGCGAAATGAAGGAACGGGTCGGCACCCTGCTGCGTGCCGGTGAAGGGCGCGGGCTGACGGTCTGCACGTTCCACAACCTGGGCCTGAACATCATCCGCAAGGAACACGTGCGGCTGGGCTACAAACCGGGCTTCTCGATCTTCGACGAGACCGACGTCAAGGCCCTGATGACCGACATCATGCAGAAGGAATACTCGGGCGACGACGGCGTCGACGAGATCAAGAACATGATCGGCGCCTGGAAAAACGACCTGATCCTGCCGGCCCAGGCCCTGGAAAACGCGCGCAACCCCAAGGAACAGACCGCCGCCATCGTCTACACCCACTACCAGCGCACGCTCAAGGCGTTCAACGCGGTGGACTTCGACGACCTGATCCTGCTGCCGGTGAAGCTGTTCGAAGAGCACGCCGACATCCTGGAAAAGTGGCAGAACAAGGTGCGCTACCTGCTGGTCGACGAATACCAGGACACCAACGCCAGCCAATACCTGCTGGTGAAAATGCTCATCGGCAAACGCAACCAGTTCACCGTGGTAGGCGACGACGACCAGTCGATCTACGCCTGGCGCGGTGCTCGCCCGGAAAACCTGATGCTGCTCAAGGACGACTACCCGTCCTTGAAAGTGGTGATGCTGGAGCAGAACTACCGCTCCACCAGCCGCATCCTGCGTTGCGCCAACGTACTGATCTCGAACAATCCCCACGAGTTCGAAAAGCAGTTGTGGAGTGAAATGGGTCACGGCGACGAGATCCGCGTGATCCGTTGCCGCAACGAAGACGCCGAGGCCGAGCGCGTGGCCATGGAAATCCTCAGCCTGCACTTGCGCACCGACCGCCCGTACAGCGATTTCGCGATCCTGTATCGCGGCAACTACCAGGCCAAGTTGATCGAGCTGAAGTTGCAGCATCACCAGGTGCCGTATCGCCTCTCCGGCGGCAACAGCTTCTTCGGACGTCAGGAAGTGAAAGATCTGATGGCTTACTTCCGTCTGATCGTGAACCCGGACGACGACAACGCGTTCCTGCGGGTGATCAACGTGCCGCGCCGCGAGATCGGCTCGACCACGCTGGAGAAGCTGGGCAACTACGCCACCGAGCGCAAGATCTCGATGTACGCCGCCACCGACGAGATGGGTTTGGGCGAGCATCTGGACAGCCGCTTCACCGATCGCCTGTCGCGCTTCAAGCGTTTCATGGACCGGGTGCGCGAGCAGTGCGCCGGCGAAGACCCGATCTCGGCCCTGCGCAGCATGGTCATGGACATCGACTACGAGAACTGGCTGCGCACCAACAGCTCCAGCGACAAGGCCGCCGACTACCGCATGGGTAACGTCTGGTTCCTGATCGAGGCGCTGAAGAACACCCTGGAAAAAGACGAAGAAGGCGAAATGACCGTCGAGGACGCCATCGGCAAACTCGTCCTGCGCGACATGCTCGAGCGTCAGCAGGAAGAGGAAGATGGCGCCGAAGGCGTGCAGATGATGACCTTGCACGCCTCCAAGGGCCTGGAATTCCCCTACGTGTTCATCATGGGCATGGAAGAGGAAATCCTCCCGCACCGTTCCAGCATCGAAGCCGACACCATCGAAGAAGAACGTCGCCTGGCCTACGTGGGCATTACCCGCGCGCGTCAGACCCTGGCCTTCACCTTCGCCGCCAAGCGCAAGCAGTACGGCGAGATCATCGACTGCGCACCAAGCCGCTTCCTCGATGAACTGCCGCCGGACGATCTGGCCTGGGAAGGCAACGACGACACACCGACCGAAGTCAAAGCCGTGCGTGGCAACAATGCATTGGCGGATATACGCGCGATGTTAAAGCGCTAGAATTGACCACTTTTTAATTGAACATCGGCATAGCCAGGCGCTGTAAAAACGTAGCGAGCGAAGGTAAGACAAGGCAAAAACAGGCGAGGAAGCGGAGTTTACTGGCTGTAAATGAGCATTCCGAGCCTGTTTTTAACGCAGGATTACCGAGCGCAGTAGTTTTCACAGTGTCTGGAGCCAACTGAGGACAGCTTCATGGAAGCATTGCACAAGAAAATTCGCGAAGAAGGCATCGTGCTTTCCGACCAGGTCCTGAAAGTCGACGCCTTTCTGAACCACCAGATCGACCCGGCCCTGATGAAGCTGATCGGCGACGAATTCGCCACGCTGTTCAAGGATTCGGGCATCACCAAGATTGTCACCATCGAAGCCTCGGGCATCGCCCCGGCGATCATGACCGGTCTGAACCTGGGTGTGCCGGTGATTTTCGCCCGCAAGCACCAGTCCCTGACCCTGACCGAAAACCTGCTGTCGGCGACCGTGTACTCGTTCACCAAGCAGACCGAAAGCACCGTGGCCATTTCCCCGCGCCACCTGACCAGTAGCGACCGCGTGCTGATCATCGATGACTTCCTGGCCAACGGTAAGGCGTCCCAGGCACTGATTTCGATCATCAAGCAGGCTGGCGCCACCGTGGCGGGCCTGGGCATCGTGATCGAGAAGTCGTTCCAGGGCGGCCGTGCGGAACTGGACTCGCAGGGTTATCGCGTAGAATCCCTGGCCCGAGTGAAGTCGCTGGCCGATGGTGTTGTGACCTTTATCGAATAAAGCCGCCACAACGCACATCCCCCTGTGGGAGCGAGCTTGCTCGCGATTGCATAGTGTCAGTCGACATCTTCGTTGACTGATACACCGCTATCGCGAGCAAGCTCGCTCCCACAGTTGTTTTCGGTGACCAGTTACTGCCCAGTCGCCTTGAGGCCTGTGAGCAGCAGGCGCTGATACAAATCCTCCTTCATCCCCTCCGGGCTGGCCAGTTGCATGCGTTGCAGATGCTCCTGGAACAACGCAGGCTCCGGCGCGTCCAGCGCTGCCTTGCCCAACTCCAGCACCTCACTCAGCTTGAACTTGCTCTTGAGCCAGTTCAGCGCCCGCAACAGATCCTGCTCGACCTCGGTGAAATCACAGCCCAGCGGATACTCCGGAAACAGCTGCGGATGCCGCGCCTGAATCGCCAACAAACGCTGCGGATTGTTATAGCTGAAGCGCGGATCGAGACGGAAGTCCTTGGGCAGTTTGCCGACTTTCTGCGCCTGCTCGATCAATCCCGGCTGAAAACGCGAGTCGCTGATATTGAGCAAGGCCTCGATCACTGCCGCATCGGTCTTGCCACGAAGATCGGCGATGCCGTATTCGGTGACCACGATGTCCCGCAAGTGCCGGGGAATCGTGCAGTGACCATACTCCCAGACGATGTTCGAGCTGACGTCGCCGCCGGACTCACGCCAGCTGCGCAGTAGCAACACCGAGCGCGCACCTGCCAGCGCATGCCCCTGCACCACGAAGTTGTACTGCCCGCCTACGCCACTGAGCACACGTCCGTCTTCGAGCTGATCCGCCACCGCGGCACCGAGCAAGGTCACGGTGAACGCGGTGTTGATGAACCGCGCATCCAGGCGCTGCAAGCGCTTGAGTTCTTCCTGGCCGTAGAGCTCGTTGATGTAGCTGATGCGGGTCATGTTGAATTCGAGCCGCTTGCTTTGCGGCAATTCGCGCAAGCGCTCGTAGTAGCTACGCGGACCGAGAAAGAAACCACCGTGCACCGAGATGCCATCAGTTTGTGCAGCCTCGTCGAGGGTGCCGGCATTCGCCTGCTGCTGGGTCGCCACATCCGGATAAACCTTGCGTTGCACGATCCCGGCATCGGCCAGCACCAGCAAGCCGTTGACGAACATTTCGCTACAGCCATACAGGCCTTTGGCGAAGGGGGCGATGCCGCCTTCGCGCTCGATCAGTTGCGCCCAGTGGCTGAGGTTTACGTCTGCCAGTAAAGCCCTGTATCCGTCGTTGTCGGCTTGCCGCGCCAGCAGCGCCGCTGTCAGCGCATCGCCCATGGAGCCGATGCCGATCTGCAAGGTACCGCCATCACGCACCAGGGTGCTGGCGTGCACCCCGATGAAATGGTCCTGACACCCCACCGGCATGTTTGGCGTGGAAAACAGCGTGGTGTTGTCCTTCTCATCGATCAGCAGGTCAAAGGTGTCGATGCCGACTTCCGCATCGCCGGGCATGTAAGGCAGATCGTTGTGCACCTGGCCGACCATCAGGATGGTTTCTCCGGCGGCGCGGCGCCTGGCGATCATCGGCAACAGGTCGAGGGTGATGTCCGGGTTGCAGCTCAGGCTCAAACGGTCAGGATGCTCGGCGTGGCTGGCCACCAGCTGCGCCACCAGATTCAACCCGGCGGCATTGATGTCCCGCGCCGCATGGCTGTAATTGCTGCTGACGTAATCCTGTTGCGCCGCGGCACTGTTGAGCAGGCTGCCGGGCTGCATGAAGAACTGCTGGATGTGGATGTTGTCCGGCAGACTATCGCGGCGCAGGTCGGCGAGAAATTCCAGCTCCGGATAGTCGCCGAAGACCCGTTCGACAAAGGGTTCGAGAAAGCGCTTTTGCAAACCATCGCCCAAGGGCGGGCGCCCCAGGCACAACGCGGTGTAGATCGTCAGCCGTCGTTCGGGCGACTGTGCGATCCGCCGATACAGCGCGTTGACGAAGTGATTGGGTTTGCCCAACCCCAGAGGCAGGCCCATGTGGATATGCGCCGGCAACCGTGCCAAGACGTCATCGACTGCCTGTTCGATAGAGCACAACTGAACCATCGGATCCTCCCTCACGTTCCATGACTTGGGCCTGGACCGAGCTTGCCGGGTCTTTGCTGCAATGAACAGCCATCCGGGTTAAATCACAGGCACAAAAAAGCCGCTCGAAAGCGGCTTTTCCAGCAGCAAGACTCAGGCTTATTTCAAGCCGGACATCTTCTGGATGGCGCCTTTGAGCTCGGCGTCGGAGCAATCGGCGCAGGTACCTTTAGGCGGCATCGAGTTGATACCGGTAATGGCTTTGGCCAGGATGCCGTCAAGGCCGCCCTGGTGATCGGCACGCTCTTTCCAGGCAGCGGCATCACCGATTTTCGGTGCGCCCAGCAGGCCTGAACCGTGGCAAGCGTTGCAATGTTTTGCAATCACTTCATCCGGAGTTTTCGCACCACCACCGCCGCCAGCGGAAGCGGCCACTTCCATGCCCTTGCACTCTTTACCCTGAACACAAACCTGGCCGACTGGCTCAAGGCGTTTGGCGATATCGTCATTGGTCGCAGCTTGAGCGCTGACACTGACAGCCCATAGGGCCAATACGGTTGCTGGTGCAGCCAGCATTTTCATAATTAGGTTCACGCGTTCACCCTCAATGGTGGCTAGTCACGCCTACGGCCACGGTTCGCAGGCGGGCGCAAGTATAGCGGTAAGCCCGTCGCACTGAAACAACCCCAAAGTCGAAGGGGTCTTAGGCCGCGACGGAAAAACAGCCCGGGCGCCTCTGCGATGCTGGCAGGACGCCTCTTTTCTTAGAAATTCGCCGGTGTGGCTGCGCTGATTAGTCGCGCCGGCACATCGAACGGATTACGAAAACGGTGTGGCTTGGTACTTTCAAAGTAGTAGCTATCGCCGGCTTCAAGGACAAAAGTTTCGAGACCGACCACCAGTTCCAGTTTTCCTTCGACCAGGATGCCGGTTTCCTCGCCCTCATGGGTGAGCATCTCGTCACCGGTGTCGGCGCCTGGCGGATAGATTTCATTGAGGAATGCGATGGCCCGGCTCGGGTGCGCCCGACCGACCAGCTTCATGGTCACCGCGCCATCGGAAATATCGATCAGCTCGTTGGCCTTGTAGACAATCTGGGTCGGTTTTTCCTGCAGGATTTCTTCGGAAAAGAACTCGACCATGGACATGGGAATCCCGCCCAGCACTTTGCGCAGCGAACTGATCGAGGGACTGACGCTGTTCTTCTCGATCATCGAAATCGTGCTGTTGGTGACCCCCGCCCGTTTGGCGAGCTCACGCTGGGAAAGGCCTTTGAGCCTACGGATGGATTGCAGTCGTTCACCGACGTCCAAAGCTTGCGCCTCCAGGATTCAGATTGTTGGAATAGTGAGCGTTATCATGGCGACAGCGTTCAGTATTTACAACACCTTGACCTGAATCCTGCTCAGCGAGGCGACTTCCGGTCTGGAGCCCTGCGCACTAAGCCCCGGAATAGAGCAGTGGCACCCGGCGCAGGTTGCAAAAGATCTGGTAAGGAATCGTGCCGGCAGCCATGGCCACATCACTGGCGAGGATGTTTTTGCCCCACAACTCGACGGTCGAACCGAGGCCGGCCTGCGGGACATCGGTCAGGTCGATGCAGAGCATGTCCATCGATACCCGGCCGATCAACTGGCTGCGCTGCCCGGCAACCAGCACTGGCGTGCCGGTCGGTGCCAAACGCGGGTAGCCATCGGCGTAACCCATGGCCACGACACCAATGCGCATCGGTTTAGGGGTGATGAATTTGGCGCCGTAACCGACGGGCTCGCCAGCCGGCAACTCGCGCACACTGATCACTTTCGATTCCAGGGTCATGACCGGTTGCAGCCGCGATGCTGCTTCGTTGGCCTCTTCGAAGGGCGTCGCGCCATAAAGCATGATGCCTGGGCGCACCCAATCGCTCGGAATCTGCGGCCAACCGAGCACCGCCGGCGAGTTGCGCAGGCTGACCTCGGCGGACAAGCCCTTGCGCGCGGCTTCAAATACCGCCACCTGATCGGCACTGGCTTGCTCGTGCAGTTCATCGGCACGCGCAAAGTGGCTCATCAGCACCACTTTCGCGACCTTGCCGCTGGCCAACAGTCGCTGGTAGGCCGCCTGATAATCCGCCGGGTGCAGCCCCACGCGGTGCATGCCCGAATCGAGCTTCAGCCACACGGTGATCGGTTTGCTCAACGCCGCTTTCTCGATGGCTTCGAGTTGCCACAACGAATGCACCACGCACCAGAAATCATGCTCGACAATCAGCGCCAGCTCATCGGCTTCGAAAAAACCTTCCAGCAGCAGGATCGGCGCGCGAATGCCCGCCGCCCGCAGCTCCAACGCCTCTTCGATGCAGGCTACTGCAAACCCGTCCGCCTCGGCTTCCAGCGCCTGGGCGCAACGCACCGCGCCATGGCCATAGGCATCGGCCTTGATCACAGCGAGGGCCTTGGCCCCCGTGAGTTCACGGGCGATTCGGTAGTTGTTGCGCAAGGCTTGAAGGTCGATCAGGGCACGGGCAGGACGCATGGCGGCAGACTTCTGGTCGGGTTTTCGGGAAGAAAAACCGGCGCTGGCTGGTAGCGTGAACCGCCAACAGCACCGGGAGAGGGATCTTTCTGACAAGCTTTATGGCAGAGCGGCTACAACCGACAGCTCGACCAGGATTTCCGGTTCGCACAATTTCGATTCAACGGTGGCACGGGCCGGGGCGACGCCTTTTGGCAGCCACTGATCCCATACCGCGTTCATGCCTTCGAAATGCGCGTCGATGTCTTTCAGGTAAATCGTCACCGACAGCAGATGATGCTTGTCGGTACCGGCCAGGTCGAGCAAACGCTCGATGTTGGCCAGTGTTTCGCGGGTCTGCTGTTCAATCCCGGCATTCATGTCATCGCCGACCTGTCCGGCCAGGTAAACCGTACCGTTATGGGTGACGATCTGACTCATGCGCTCATTGGTGAGCTGGCGCTGGACTGACATGCTTTGCAGACTCCTGGGTTTTTTTGCCATAACGGGAAATATCGAGGCCTTCGGCGCTGATCTGCGGCTTTTTCTTCGCCATCAGGTCTGCCAGCAAGCGACCGGAGCCACAGGCCATGGTCCAGCCGAGCGTGCCGTGACCGGTGTTCAGGAACAGGTTCTTGAATGGTGTGGCACCGACGATCGGGGTACCGTCCGGGGTGGTCGGACGCAGGCCGGTCCAGAAACTGGCCTGGGCCAGATCACCGCCCTGAGGATAAAGGTCGTTGACGATCATCTCCAGGGTTTCCCGGCGACGCGGGTTCAGCGACAGGTCAAAACCGGCGATTTCAGCCATGCCGCCAACGCGGATGCGGTTGTCGAAACGGGTGATCGCGACTTTGTAGGTCTCGTCGAGAATGGTCGAAGTCGGGGCCATCGCCGGGTTGGTGATCGGCACGGTCAGAGAGTAGCCCTTGAGCGGGTACACCGGCGCCTTGATCCCCAGTGGCTTGAGCAGTTGCGGCGAGTAGCTGCCGAGGGCCAGCACGTAGCGGTCGGCGGTTTCCAGCTTGCCGTCGATCCATACACCGTTGATGCGATCACCGGCGAAGTCGAGGCGCTGGATGTCCTGGCCGAAACGGAACTGCACACCGAGGCTCGCGGCCATCTCGGCGAGCTTGGTGGTGAACATCTGGCAGTCGCCAGTCTGGTCGTTCGGCAGGCGCAGGGCACCGGCGAGGATGTCGGTGACACTGGCCAGCGCCGGCTCAACGCGGGCAATGCCGTCGCGGTCGAGCAGTTCGAACGGCACGCCGGACTCTTTCAGCACGGCGATGTCTTTCGCGGCGCCGTCGAGTTGAGCCTGGGTGCGGAACAGTTGGGTGGTGCCCAGGCTGCGGCCTTCGTAGGCGATGCCGGTTTCGGCCCGCAGTTCATCGAGGCAGTCGCGGCTGTACTCGGACAGACGGACCATGCGTTCCTTGTTCACCGCATAACGGCTGGCGGTGCAGTTGCGCAGCATCTGTGCCATCCACAGGTACTGGTCGATGTCGGCAGTGGCCTTGATCGCCAGGGGGGCGTGGCGCTGCAACAGCCACTTGATGGCCTTGAGCGGCACACCCGGCGCGGCCCACGGCGAGGCATAACCCGGCGAAACCTGCCCGGCGTTGGCGAAACTGGTCTCCATGGCAGCAGCTGGCTGCCGGTCCACAACCACCACTTCAAACCCGGCACGGGCCAGATAATAAGCACTGGTGGTACCGATGACGCCGCTACCCAAGACCATGACGCGCATTTTCATATCCCTCATCGCGGCTAACCGCTGACGTTTGTTATTCAGAGCTTTAGATGCGCGCAGTGTAAAAAAGATTTGCCAGTGCTTTTCACTATATAAGCGCCTATATTTGGCGACAATTCTCGGCAAAAACCCTTTTCACGGAGGCGCATCCCCTATGCGTACCAACACTCAGACCAAACGTGAGCTGGACAAGATCGACCGCAACATCCTGCGGATCCTGCAAGCGGACGGGCGGATTTCCTTTACGGAGCTTGGAGAAAAGGTCGGGCTCTCGACCACGCCCTGTACTGAGCGGGTCCGGCGTCTGGAGCGCGAAGGGATCATCATGGGCTACAACGCCAGGCTCAATCCGCAGCACCTGAAGGGTAGTCTGCTGGTGTTCGTCGAAATCAGCCTGGACTACAAATCCGGCGATACTTTTGAAGAGTTCCGACGCGCGGTGCTGAAATTGCCCCATGTGCTGGAGTGTCATCTGGTGTCAGGGGATTTCGACTACCTGGTGAAAGCGCGGATTTCCGAGATGGCCTCGTACCGCAAGTTGCTGGGCGACATCCTGCTCAAACTTCCTCATGTACGGGAATCCAAGAGCTATATCGTGATGGAAGAGGTGAAGGAGAGCCTGACTTTGCCGATTCCGGATTGAAAATCAAAATATCGCAGCCTGCGGCAGCTCCTACAGGTGTACACACGCTTTTTGTAGGAGCTGCCGCAGGCTGCGATCTCTTAAACCAACACCTGCCGAGTGCTGGCCATGTACTCGAATACCTGCTTCTCCACCCGCGGATGAATCAGCTCCACCGGCCCGCGTCCATTGGGACACGGCAAGGTCTTGGTGGTGCCGAACAACCGGCAGATCAGCGGCCGCTCGTCATACACCGTGCAACCATTCGGCCCCAGATGCACACAGTTGAGCTCTTCCATGGCGGCATCCTGTTCGGCGCGGGACTTGCGCGGCAGGCGCGACATTTCTTCCGGCGAGGTGGTCACCGGCCCGCAGCAATCATGGCAGCCGGGAACGCACTCGAACGAGGGAATCTGCTGTCGCAATGTGCGGATTGTCTGGCTGTTGCAGCTCATTGAAGCGGTGACCAATAGCGGAATAGAGCGCGATTCTGACGCAAAAGCACCGATCCAGACAGCACCAGCCGACCAATGTTGCCCGCCCGGGAAGGTCCGGCTTATGCTCCGTCAGGTTTTCCAAACGCAAGAACCAGGAACACGCACATGAATGCCCGTGCTCAACAGCCTGCCCTGAACCACACCGCGTCCTACTACGCCGCCAGCAGCCTGCCGCAGCCCGAACTTGCGGCGCTCAAAGGCGAAGTGCTGGCCGATGTCTGTGTGGTTGGCGGCGGGTTTTCGGGGTTGAACACGGCGCTTGAGCTGGCCGAACGCGGCCTCAGCGTGGTGCTGCTTGAGGCCCACAAAATAGGCTGGGGTGCCAGTGGACGCAATGGCGGGCAGCTGATTCGTGGCGTCGGCCACGGCCTCGATCAGTTCACCAGCGTCATCGGTGCCGAAGGCGTTCGGCAAATGAAACTCATGGGCCTGGAAGCCGTGGAAATCGTCCGGCAACGGGTCGAGCGCTTCCAGATCCCCTGCGACCTGACCTGGGGTTACTGCGACCTCGCCAACAAGCCCCGTGACCTTGAAGGCTTCGCCGAGGATGCCGAAGAACTGCGCAGCCTCGGCTATCGCTACGAAACCCGTTTGCTGCAAGCCAACGAGATGCACACCGTGGTCGGCTCAACGCGTTACGTCGGCGGCCTGATCGACATGGGCTCGGGGCACCTGCATCCACTGAACCTGGCCTTGGGCGAAGCCGCAGCGGCACAACGACTGGGGGTCCGGCTGTTCGAGCACTCGGCCGTGACCCGCATCGACTATGGCCCAGAGGTCAAGGTCCATACCGCCGAGGGCTCGGTGCGCGCCAAGACCCTGGTACTGGGTTGCAATGCCTACCTCAATAACCTCAACCTGGAGCTCAGCGGCAAAGTCCTGCCCGCCGGCAGCTACATCATCGCCACCGAACCGTTGAGCGAAGAACTGGCTCACGCCCTGCTGCCGCAGAACATGGCGGTCTGTGACCAACGGGTGGCACTGGACTACTACCGACTCTCGGCGGACCGGCGCCTGCTGTTTGGCGGTGCCTGCCATTACTCGGGCCGCGATCCGAAAGACATCTGCGCGTACATGCGCCCGAAAATGCTCGAGGTTTTCCCGCAACTGAGCGCAGTGAAGATCGATTACCAATGGGGCGGAATGATCGGCATCGGCGCCAATCGCCTGCCGCAGATCGGACGACTCAAGGACCAGCCAAACGTGTACTACGCCCAGGCCTATTCCGGTCATGGCGTGAATGCCACGCACCTGGCCGGCAAGCTGCTGGCCGAAGCCATCAGCGGGCAGCACAGTGGTGGCTTTGATTTGTTTGCCAGGGTGCCGCACATCACTTTCCCCGGCGGCAAGCATTTGCGCTCGCCGTTGCTGGCGCTGGGGATGTTGTGGCATCGGCTTAAAGAGTTGGTCTGAAGGATTGTTTGTGGCAGTTCTGACGCCATCGCGAGCAGGCTCGCTCCCACATTGGATTTGTGGTCATACGCAAATCCCCTGTGAGAGCGAGCCTGCTCGCGAATGAGCCTGAAAATCACCATGGATTTCAGATCCGCCAGAAAGGCTTCAGCCCCTCCTCCCGCGCCTGCTCCCGTGTCAGCCCGATATCCTTGAGCTGGTCAGCCGTCAGGGCCAGCAAGGCCTTGCGCGTGTGCAGGCGACGCCAGAACCGGTCCCAGCGACTCAGGTCGGACGACGCATTGCCCATGCCCGCCTCCCGCGTGCCGTTGTTCTGTCCGGTCGCCAGTTCCTGACTGTGTAACGTCAGCCGCACATCGCTCAAACCGTTCATCTTGGATGCTCCTGTTTACTTGGGTAGCCAGAGGTTCCATGATGCGTGTGCGCGCAAAAGCATTACAGATTCAAAGCAACTGTATTAACCCCATACAGTTCTGCCGATTCCGCCACTGAATCCCGATTTTTTGCCCGATCTGTACTGGTTAACCGAATCACCCCTATCGAGGCTGCACCATGACCCTTTACGTCAACCTCGCCGAATTGCTCGGCACACGTATCGAACAGGGCTTCTATCGCCCCGGTGACCGGCTGCCTTCGGTACGGGCGCTGAGCGTCGAGCACGGCGTCAGCCTGAGCACAGTGCAACAGGCCTATCGGGTGCTGGAAGACAGCGGGCTGGCCATGCCACGGCCGAAATCCGGGTACTTCGTCCCGGCCAGCCGCGAACTGCCGGACTTGCCGGCAGTCGGCCGCCCGGCCCAACGGCCGGTGGACATTTCCCAATGGGATCAAGTGCTGGAGCTGATTCGCGCCGTACCGCGCAAAGACGTGGTGCAACTGGGCCGCGGCATGCCGGATATCAACAGTCCGACCATGAAACCGCTGCTGCGTGACCTGGCGCGAATCAGCCGGCGGCAGGACATGCCCGGCCTGTATTACGACAACATCCACGGCAACCTCGAACTGCGCGAACAGATCGCTCGCCTGATGCTCGATTCCGGCTGCCAGCTGAGCGCCAGCGAACTGGTGGTCACCACCGGTTGCCACGAAGCGCTGTCCACCAGCATTCGCGCGATCTGCGAACCCGGCGACATTGTCGCAGTGGACTCGCCGAGTTTTCACGGCGCGATGCAGACCCTCAAGGGCCTGGGCATGAAAGCCCTGGAAATCCCCACCGACCCGCTGACCGGCATCAGCCTCGAAGCGCTGGAACTGGCCCTGGAACAGTGGCCGATCAAGGTCATACAGTTGACCCCCAACTGCAACAACCCGCTGGGCTACATCATGCCCGAGTCGCGCAAACGCGCGCTGTTGACGCTTGCGCAGCGCTATGACGTGGCGATCATCGAGGACGATGTGTATGGTGAACTGGCCTACACCTACCCGCGTCCGCGCACGATCAAGTCCTTCGACGAGGACGGTCGCGTCCTGTTGTGCAGCTCGTTTTCCAAGACCCTGGCGCCGGGACTGCGTATCGGCTGGGTCGCGCCCGGCCGCTATCTGGAGCGGGTGCTGCACATGAAGTACATCAGCACCGGATCCACCGCGCCACAACCGCAGATCGCCATCGCCGAATTTCTCAAGGGCGGCCACTTCGAACCGCATTTGCGGCGGATGCGCACGCAATACCAACGCAATCGCGACGCGATGATTGATTGGGTGACCCGCTACTTTCCGGCCGGCACCCGCGCCAGTCGCCCACAAGGCAGCTTCATGCTGTGGGTTGAACTGCCGGAAGCTTTCGACACCCTGAAACTGAATCGTGCATTGCACGACCAGGGCGTACAGATTGCCGTGGGCAGTATTTTTTCCGCCTCGGGCAAGTACCGCAATTGCCTGCGCATGAACTACGCTGCCAAGCCAACACCGCAGATCGAAGACGCGGTGCGCAAGGTCGGTGCGACAGCGATCAAACTGTTGGCGGAAACCGATCAGCTCAGCGACTGACTTTTCTTCGGGAATCAGCGTCCATATGCCTATCTGCGCCGCCAAACGGAACGATCCTACGTGAGAGTCAGACAGCCCCTGCTTGCTCTTCTGCTACTCGCCGCGTTCCTGAGCGGTTGCGCCAACCTCGACGTACAGCGCGTACCGAGTCAGGCGTTGCCGGCCTCAGACTCCGCATTCGGTCGCTCGGTCCAGGCGCAAGCCGCTCCCTACAAGGGACAATCGGGCTTTCGCCTGTTATCGGACAGCACCGAGGCCTTCACCGCCCGCGCCGAACTGATCCGTAACGCCCAAAGCAGCCTCGACTTGCAGTACTACATCGTGCACGACGGCATCAGCACGCGCATGTTGATCGAGGAGTTGCTCAAGGCCGCCGACCGGGGCGTGCGGGTGCGGGTACTGCTCGACGATACTGCCAGCGATGGCCTGGACCGGGTCATCGCGACTCTCGCCGCACACCCGAACATCCAGATCCGTGTGTTCAACCCGCTGAATCTGGGCCGCAGCACAGGGGTGACGCGCACCGTGGGCCGGCTGTTCAACCTGTCGCAACAGCATCGACGCATGCACAATAAGCTGTGGCTGGCGGACAACTGCATGGCCATTGTCGGCGGCCGCAATCTCGGGGACGAGTATTTCGATGCCAAGCCCAACATGAATTTCACCGACATCGACATGCTCGGTGTCGGCCCGGTCGCCGAGCAACTCGGGCACAGTTTCGACCAGTACTGGAACAGCGCCCTGAGCAAACCGATCGACGAATTCCTGTCGAGCAAACCCACACCCCAAGACCTGGAAAACACCCGCACCCGACTGGAAGAGTCCCTGGCGGAAACGCGCAAACAGAATCACACACTTTACAAACACCTGATGACCTTCACCACCCACCCACGACTGGACATCTGGCGCAGTGAACTGATCTGGGCCTGGAACCAGGCATTGTGGGATGCGCCGAGCAAGGTACTGGCCAAGGGTGAGCCCGATCCGCAGTTGCTGCTGACCACGCAACTGGCACCTGAACTCAACAGCGTCAGCAAAGAGCTGATCATGATCTCGGCCTACTTTGTGCCCGGCCAGCCGGGACTGGTGTACCTGACCGGGCGTGCCGATGCCGGCGTTTCCGTGAGTTTGCTGACCAACTCACTGGAAGCCACGGACGTTCCCGCCGTACACGGTGGCTACTCGCCCTATCGCAGGGCGCTGCTGGAGCACGGCGTGAAGCTGTACGAGTTGCGTAGCCAGCCCGGCGAGGGAGGCGGCAGCGGTAGCGGTAGCGGGCCACATCTGTTTTCCGGCAGCGCCTATCACAGCTCTGACTCCAGCCTGCACAGCAAGGCGATGATCTTCGACCAGCAGAAATCCTTTATCGGCTCGTTCAATTTCGATCCGCGCTCGGTGCTCTGGAACACCGAAGTCGGCGTGCTGGTGGACAGCCCGGAATTGGCCGCACGGGTCCGCGAACTGGCGCTGCAGGGTATGGAACCGGCCCTGAGTTATCAGGTGGAACTGGAAAACGATCAGATCGTCTGGACCACCGAAGACGACGGAAAAATGCACACACTGAGCAAGGAGCCAGGGAGTTGGTGGCGGCGCTTCAATGCCTGGCTGAGCAATACGGTTGGGCTGGAGAAGATGCTGTAAGACTCGACCGCCATAGCTCTCCGGTGCTCATCAGGCTGGCTGAGCGGTACCAAACGCCCCTTGCCGCGACACCACAATCAACACGCCCAAGGCCCCTACCGCCATCAGCAACGGCAACGCATGGCCGCTGATCCACTGGCTGCCAGCACCCGCCAGCAGCGGCCCGATCAGACAACCGACCCCCCATAGCTGGGCAATGTGCGCGTTAGCCCGTACCAGCGCATCATCGCGATAACGCTCGCCGATCAGGATCAACGACAAGGTGAACAACCCGCCAGCGCTGGCGCCGAACAGCACCCACAACGGCCAGATCAGCAGCGTGTCGATCAGCAGCGGAATGGCCAGGCTCGATATCAGCAGGACCACCGCACAGCCGGTGAACAACGCCCGTCGCGACAAGCGATCGGCCAACGCACCAATCGGCAATTGCAGCACCGCATCACCGACCACCACCGTACTGACCATCGCCAGGGCGATCTCCGCGGTGAAGCCCTGGCGCAAGCAATAAACCGGCAACAGCGTCAGGATCATCGCCTCGAACGCGGCAAACAGCGACACCGCCCAGGCAATCGCCGGCAGGCCACGACAGAACTCAAGCAAATCACGCAGGGTCACGCTACTGGCTTCACTGCTCGGCGCGCCACTGCGGCCCAGCAACAGGAACGGAGCAGCCATCAGCAAACCGACGCCCACCCAAAAGCCATAGTCATGCTCGGTACCGAGCAAGCCCAGCAACACCGGTCCTGCCAGCTGACTCAAGGCGTAGCTGCTGCCATACAGCGCCACCAGCCGCCCGCGCCATTGCTCGACCACCAGTTGATTGATCCAGCTTTCACCGATGATGAATACGAGGGTCAGGATCACCCCGATCATCAGCCGCAGCACCAACCAGACCGGATAGCTCGGCAACAGCGCCAGCAAACCGATCGAAACCGCCCCGGCCCACAGGCACAGGCGCATCAGGTTGGCCGTGCCGAATCGTGCCGCAAGATGGCTGGAGATTTTCGCCCCCAACAGAACGCCGATGGCCGGCATCGCCGCCATCACGCCAATGGCAAACGAGCCGTAGCCCCAGCTTTCCAGGCGAAACGACACCAGCGGCATGCTGACCCCCAGGGCCAGGCCGACACTCAGGACAGATGCCAAAACGGCGAAATAAGTCGCCCAACGCATGCTCCACGCTCCTGTGGATAATTATTTTTCAGGCCATACAAACAAATGTGGGAGCGGGCTTGCTCGCGAAGAGGCCATCACATCCAACATCAATGTTGGCTGATACACCGCATTCGCGAGCAAGCCCGCTCCCACAAGGGGTTTGCGTCGATAGGGAAGCCTGCTTCTCAACAGGCTTCCTTCACAGGCTTACAACTTGATCCAGGTCGCCTTCAGCTCGGTGTACTTGTCGAACGCGTGCAGCGATTTGTCGCGACCGTTGCCGGACTGTTTGAATCCACCGAACGGTGCCGTCATGTCGCCGCCATCGTACTGGTTGACCCACACGCTACCGGCGCGCAGCGCACGGGCGGTGAGGTGAGCCTTGGAAATATCGGCAGTCCACACCGCCGCGGCCAGGCCGTAAGGCGTGTCGTTGGCGATGGCGATGGCTTCTTCAGCGCTATCGAACGTGATGACCGACAACACTGGCCCGAAGATTTCTTCCTGAGCGATTTTCATCGCGTTGCTCACACCGTCGAAAATCGTCGGCTCAACATACGTGCCGCCGGTTTCCTGGAGGATGCGCTTGCCACCGGCTACCAGTTTGGCGCCGTCGGTGTGACCCGACTCGATGTAAGACAGCACAGTGTTCATCTGCTGGGTATCCACCAGCGCACCGACGTTGGTCGCCGGGTCCAGCGGGTTGCCCGGCTTCCAGGTTTTCAGTGCTTCGATCACCAGCGGCAGAAATTTGTCCTTGATCGAACGCTCCACCAGCAGGCGCGAACCGGCGGTGCAAACCTCGCCCTGGTTGAAGGCGATGGCACCGGCTGCGGCTTCGGCAGCGTCTTGCAGGTTCGGCGCATCGGCGAACACGATGTTCGGGCTCTTGCCGCCGGCTTCGAGCCAGACGCGTTTCATGTTCGATTCGCCCGAGTAGATCAGCAGTTGCTTGGCGATCTTGGTCGAACCGGTGAACACCAGAGTGTCGACATCGTTATGCAGGGCCAGGGCCTTGCCGACGGTGTGGCCATAACCTGGCAGCACGTTCAGCACGCCTTTCGGGATGCCGGCTTCGACAGCCAGCTCGGCGATGCGAATCGCCGTCAGCGGCGATTTTTCGGACGGCTTGAGGATCACCGAGTTACCGGTGGACAGCGCAGGACCGAGTTTCCAGCACGCCATCATCAGCGGGAAGTTCCACGGCACGATGGCGCCAACAACACCCACCGGTTCACGGGTCACAAGACCCAGTTGATCGTGCGGAGTGGCTGCCACTTCGTCGTAGATCTTGTCGATGGCTTCGCCGCTCCAGCTCAGGGCTTGCGCCGCGCCGGGAACGTCGATGTACAGGGAATCGCTGATCGGCTTGCCCATGTCCAGGGTTTCAAGCAGGGCCAGCTCCTCGGCGTGCTGCTTCAGCAGGCCGGCGAAACGAATCATGGTGGACTTGCGCTTGGTCGGCGCCAGGCGCGACCAGACACCGGAATTGAAGGTGGCGCGAGCGTTTTCCACGGCGCGCTGGGCATCGGCGGCGTCACAGCTGGCAATCTTGCCCAGCAGACGGCCATCGACCGGGCTGATGCACTCGAAGGTCTCGCCAGAGACGGCGTCGGTGTATTCGCCATTGATATAGGCACGGCCTTCGATTTTCAGGTCGCGGGCACGTTGTTCCCAGTCGGCACGGGTCAGGGTGGTCATGCGAGTGTCCTCCTCTTATTGATACGACACCCGCGTTCTTCGCGGGCGCTGTCAGGAATTCTGCCCGGCCAGCCTGCTTTTCGGCCCAAGGCATCCACCACCCTAAACCAGCCGCATATGAAGTTTCAATATATTTGACAAAACGCTGGCAAACGGCCTTGCGATGTTCATTTTAATAAACATAGACTTTGAGTTCATCTACCACTCGCGCCGTAATCACGGGGGATAACAACAATGAACATCCAGAACGTCGTCGACTTCAGCCAAGCCACCACCGCCGCCGAACGCTACCGCCCGGACGCAGCCAAAGTGCTCAAGGGCGACCCCGAACAAGCGGTCTACAACCACTACAACAGCCCTTGTGGCCAGTTGAACGCCGGTGTGTGGGAAGGTGCAGTCGGGCAGTGGACAGTGAACTTCACCGAGCACGAATACTGCGAGATCGTGCAGGGGGTTTCGGTGCTGCGTGACAGCGACGGCAATGCCAAGACCCTGCGCGCAGGCGACCGCTTCGTGATTCCGGCCGGGTTCAAAGGCACCTGGGAGGTGCTGGAGCCGTGCCGCAAGATCTACGTGGCGTTTGAACAGAAGGCTTGAAGCAAGATCATCGAAATACCCCAAAGCCCGTCCCTGGTGACGGGCTTTTTCATGGGCGGGCCCCGGCATACATCGCGACACAGTACAACAGGTGATAAATGACCGGAGCTGCTCCAGTATTTCTTCACGGCATCCAAGACGGATGACGGGAGCAATTTCGCTCACTCACCAATTGCAAGGAAGCGGTAAATGACCATTGACTTGAAACAACACCTGGATACAGCCATTCAGTACATCGGCCGGCAATACTCCGAAGAGCTGCGTGGAGAGCTCGCCAACAAGACCGGGCTGGCGGTACGTCCGAGGGGCATCGGGTTCATCATGACCAAAGACTACAATCCCGCACGGATCAATCTGCTGGTTGAAAACGAAATCATCACCCATGTCACCATGGGCAATTGATTTGCGCTCAACCATGCATCGCACTACTCAGCACTGAAACGCTGTGACTTGATCAGGCTGAAAAGCTGTCCGTTTTTCAAGCACAACAAAAAAGGCCCGTATCTCGCGATACGGGCCTTTTTCGTAAGAGGGAAAAATCAATTACTTGATTTTGCCTTCTTTGTAGATCACGTGCTTGCGAACAACCGGATCATATTTCTTGATCTCGATTTTGTCCGGAGTAGTACGCTTGTTCTTGTCGGTAGTGTAGAAGTGACCAGTACCGGCGCTCGAAATCAAACGAATCAATTCACGCATGATTAGCTCCCTTAAACCTTGCCATCGCGGCGAAGTTCGGCCAGCACGACAGTGATGCCACGCTTGTCGATGATACGCATGCCTTTGGCAGATACGCGCAGACGCACAAAACGTTTCTCTTCTTCAACCCAGAAGCGGTGATGCTGCAGGTTCGGCAGGAAACGACGACGGGTTTTGTTGTTTGCGTGGGAAATGTTATTCCCAGTCACCGGACCCTTACCGGTAACTTGACATACTCTAGACATGCCTCAGCCCTCTAAAACCACATGCCCAACCCGGCATGGGTTGGCCGCTTAATCTCTCAGTCATTTGGCGCCAGGCGCCGCGTTTCTTTAGAGGTCTTACCGGCTACACCTACAGTGAAGGAACCGGGCCCCTAGAAAAGAGCGCTGCTTTATACCAGAAAGACTGAAGAGCAACAACATTCAGTGTGCGTTGAATTCACAAAAACCCCATTTTCCGGGCTCCGAGCGCCTTGGACAAAGGCTATCGTCGATGGCGACCGCTCGTCGCAGAGAATCGGCCAACCGGCCAAATCAGGATTTTGCTCGCCCGCCTCACAGCAAATTGAGGCGCTATAGTCCCCTCAAAATGAAAAAGGGGATAGTCATTTGCAAAAGAGCCCACTAGGGTAAGACTTTTCCAGACTGCACTTGCAGATGGGCCTTCGATCTGTAAAGGAAGCCGACCATGCGCCTCGCTGCCCTACCGCTGTTGCTCGCCCCGCTTCTGCTGAGCCCACACGCCTTTGCCGCCGCCCTGAGCGTCTGCACCGAGGCCAGCCCTGAAGGCTTCGACGTGGTGCAGTACAACTCGCTGACCACCACCAACGCCTCGGCCGATGTGTTGATGAACCGCCTGGTGGACTTTGACACGGCCAGTGGCAAAGTGGTCGCCAGCCTCGCCGATAGCTGGGAAGTCAGCCCCGACGGCCTGACGTATGTCTTCAAGTTGCACCCGCAGGTGAAATTCCATCGCACCGAGTATTTCAACCCAACGCGCGACCTGAGCGCCGAAGACGTGATTTTCAGCTTCGACCGCATGCTCGACCCGGCCAATGAGTGGCACAAAGTCGCCCAGAGCGGATTCCCTCATGCGCAATCGATGCAGTTGCCTGCATTGATCAAGAAGATCGACGCCCTTGATCCGCAGACCGTGCGCTTCACCCTCGACCACCCGGATTCGACCTTCCTGGCGACCCTGAGCATGGGCTTCGCCTCGATCTATTCGGCCGAATACGCCGACAAACTGATGAAGGCAGGCACACCCGAGAAGCTCAACAGCCAGCCGATCGGCACAGGTCCGTTCGTTTTCACCCGCTTCCAGAAGGACGCTTCGGTTCGCTACAAAGCCAACCCCGAATACTTCGGTGGCAAACCCTCTGTAGATCCGCTGATCTTCGCCATCACCCCGGACGCCAACGTGCGCCTGCAGAAATTGCGCCGCAACGAATGCCAGATCGCCCTGTCGCCCAAGCCTCTGGACGTACAGGAAGCGCTGAAAGAGCCGACGCTGAAAGTCGAAAAGACTGACGCGTTCATGACCGCATTCGTCGGCATCAACAGTCAGCATCCGCCACTGGACAAACCTGAAGTCCGCCAAGCCATCAACCTTGCCTTCGACAAGGCCAACTATGTCAAAGCCGTGTTCGAAGACACCGCCGAGGCGGCCAACGGTCCGTATCCGCCCAACACCTGGAGCTACGCGAAAGGCCTGCCGGGTTACCCTCACGACATCGCCAAGGCCAAAGCCTTGATGGCCAAGGCCGGACTCAAGGACGGCTTCCAGACCACCATCTGGACTCGCCCTTCCGGCAGCCTGCTTAACCCCAACCCAAGCCTGGGCGCTCAACTGCTTCAGTCTGATCTCGCGGAAATCGGCATCCAGGCCGAAATCCGCGTGATCGAATGGGGCGAACTGATCCGCCGTGCCAAGGCCGGTGAGCACGACTTGCTGTTCATGGGTTGGGCCGGTGACAACGGTGACCCGGACAACTTCCTCACACCGCAGTTTTCCTGCGCCGCGGTCAAGTCCGGCACCAACTTCGCCCGCTACTGCAATCAGGACCTGGACAAGCTGATCAGCGCCGGCAAGACCACCGGCGAGCAAGGTGTGCGCAGCAAACTCTACGAACAGGCCCAGGCGCAGATCCAGCAGCAGGCGCTGTGGTTGCCCCTGGCCCATCCGACTGCGTTCGCGCTGACGCGCAAGGATGTCGAGGGGTATTCGGTCAGCCCGTTCGGCCGACAGGACTATTCCAAGGTCAACATCAAATAACCCGCCACACACAAAACCCTGTGGGAGCGGGCTTGCTCGCGAAGAGGGAGTGTCAGTCGCCATCAATGCCGACTGATACACCGCTTTCGTCGGAACGCCGCCCGGAGCAAGCCCGCTCCCACATGGGTTTCGCTAACTTCACAACCCCTACATCCACCCATACTCCGCCATCGACAACGGATCGCCGTCGCCGATGATGAAATGGTCAAGCACCCGCACGTCAATCAACTCCAGCGCCTTTTGCAGGCGCTTGGTCAGCACCCGGTCGGACTGACTGGGGTCGGTGTTGCCCGAAGGATGGTTGTGGCAGAGGATCAATGCCGCTGCGTTGTGGGCCAAGGCCCGCTTGACGACCTGACGAGGGTGAACGCTGGTGTTGTCGATAGAACCGCGGAACAGCACCTCAAACGTGAGCACCTGATGCCTGGAATCCAGAAACAGGCAACCGAATACTTCATGAGGCTCATGGCGCAGCATCGATTTGAGGTACTCACGTACTGCATGCGGATTTTCCAGCACCGATCTATGACGCAAACGTTCGGCCAGATGGCGCCGGCCCATTTCCAGTACTGCCTGTAACTGCGCGAATTTTGCCGGCCCCAGCCCCAAGTGCTTACTGAACGTTTTGAGATCGGCTTCCAACAACGAACGCAGACCGCCAAATTGACTCAGTAGATGTCGCGCCAGGTCCACCGCACTTTTTCCGGCCACGCCGGTTCGTAGAAAGATAGCCAGCAACTCGGCATCGGAAAGACTCTCCGAACCCTGCTCAAGCAACTTCTCCCGCGGCCGTTCCGCCGCCGGCCAATCGCGAATACTCATAGCACCTCCCTGTCTGTGGGCACCGCTGTTCCGTAGCGGTCGCTGTGATATCGTAGCCCATCTTTTTTGCGGGCGAATTCATCCTGGGGAGGGGGTTTCGCCACGTATGTCACCAACGAATTGAAAGGCAGGCCTATGCAGCGGCTGTATCGGAAACGCATTGTTCTGGGCGTAGGCGGCGGTATCGCTGCCTACAAGAGCGCCGACCTGGTTCGCCGCCTGATCGATCAGGGCGCCGAAGTGCGCGTGGTCATGACCCGTGGCGGCGCAGAGTTCATCACCCCGCTGACCATGCAGGCCCTGTCCGGGCACCCGGTCCACCTGGACCTGCTGGACCCGGCGGCCGAAGCGGCCATGGGCCACATCGAACTGGCCAAATGGGCCGACCTGGTGCTGATCGCCCCCGCCACGGCAGACCTGATCGCCCGCCTGGCCCAAGGCATTGCCGACGATCTGCTGACCACGCTGGTGCTGGCCACCGACGCCGTGGTCGCCGTTGCACCGGCAATGAACCAGGCGATGTGGCGCGATCCGGCGACCCAGGCCAACCTGCAAACCCTCGAAAGCCGCGACATCAAGGCTTTCGGCCCGGCCTCCGGCAGCCAGGCCTGCGGCGATGTCGGCCTGGGGCGCATGCTCGAAGCCCTTGAACTGGCCCAGTGCGCCGCCGACTGCTTCCAGCGTCAGGCACTGACCGGCAAACACGTGCTGATTACCGCCGGCCCGACCCAGGAAAACATCGACCCGGTGCGCTATATCACCAACCACAGCTCCGGAAAAATGGGCTTTGCCCTGGCCGAAGCCGCTGTGGAGGCCGGTGCCCGCGTAACACTGATCACTGGCCCCGTGAACCTGCCGACTCCGGATCGAGTCACCCGCATCGACGTGGTCAGCGCCCGCGACATGCTGGCAGCGTGTGAAGCGGCGATCCCTTGCGACCTGTTCATCGCCTCGGCAGCGGTCGCGGATTACCGTCCGGAGGTTGTTGCCCCGCAGAAACTCAAGAAAGATCCTACGAACGGCGACGGCTTGTTGCTACAGATGGTGCGTAACCCGGACATCCTGGCCACCATCGCCACCCGCCCCGACCGCCCGTTCAGCGTCGGTTTCGCCGCCGAGACCGAACACCTGCTCGATTACGCTGCACGCAAGTTGAAAGACAAGAATCTCGATCTGATCGTCGCCAACGACGTCGCCAACCCAAGCATTGGCTTCAACAGCGAAGAAAATGCCTGCAGCGTCATCGACCGCGAGCTTCACGCCACACTTTTCGCCCAGACCAGCAAGAGCAAGATTGCTCGCCAGCTGGTCACCTTTATCGCCGAACGTCTGAACCAGGTTTAATTTACATGCACGCTTTGCAAGCCAAGATCCTCGACCCCCGCATCGGTACCGAATTCCCGCTGCCGCAATACGCCACACCGGGCTCCGCCGGCCTCGACCTGCGCGCCATGCTGGAACAGGACACCGTGATCAAGCCGGGTGAAACCGTGCTGATTCCCACCGGCCTGTCGATCTACATCGGCGATCCGAACCTCGCGGCGCTGATCCTGCCACGCTCGGGAATGGGTCATAAGCACGGCATCGTACTGGGCAATCTGGTTGGCCTGATCGATTCCGATTACCAGGGCCAGTTGCAGGTTTCCTGCTGGAACCGTGGTCAGACCGAATTCACCATGCCGGTCGGCGAGCGCCTGGCGCAACTGGTGCTGGTGCCGGTGGTGCAGGCTCACTTCGAGATGGTTGAAGAGTTTGTTGAAACCGAGCGCGGCACTGGCGGTTTCGGCCATACCGGTACCCGCTGATCCGGACGCCCTCTTCTGTGGTGGGGGATCTGGCTCCCTCACCACAAAATTCAAATTGCCATCTGCAAGGTTTAGCTCCGAAAATCAAGGCATTGCCCGGTCAACCCCCTGCCGTCGGGGCGTCATGGCCCTTTCATACCACGAACTCTCTGTGGAAAACGCCGTCATACCCTTCAGTTTGAACCTGCCGCCGAATGAATTGGCGGCCTGTCCAGCCACTTTCGAGATGGAGCATTTCCACAGATGAACACCCCGGCCAAAGTCGCACCCAAGTTCCCTGACAGCATCTTCCGCGCCTACGACATCCGCGGCACAGTCCCGGAATTCCTGAACGCCGAAACCGCTTACTGGATCGGCCGCGCCGTCGGCTCCCAAAGCCTGGCCCAGGGCGAGCCAAACGTGTCCGTCGGTCGCGATGGCCGTCTGTCCGGCCCGGAACTGGTCGCACAACTGATCAAAGGCATCGCCGACAGCGGCTGCCACGTCAGTGATGTCGGCCTGGTCCCGACTCCGGCGCTCTACTACGCCGCCAACGTACTGGCCGGAAAATCCGGCGTGATGCTCACCGGCAGCCACAATCCGTCGAACTACAACGGCTTCAAGATCGTCATCGCTGGCGACACCCTGGCCAACGAACAGATCCAGGCCCTGCACGACCGCCTCAAGACCAACAACCTGAGCAGCGGCCAGGGCAGCATCACCCAGGTCGAGATCCTCGACCGCTACACCACCGAAATCGTCCAGGACATCAAGCTGGCCCGGCGCCTGAAAGTGGTCGTCGACTGCGGTAACGGCGCGGCCGGCGTGATCGCCCCGCAACTGATCGAAGCGCTGAACTGCGAAGTCATCCCGCTGTTCTGCGAAGTGGACGGCAACTTCCCGAACCACCATCCGGACCCGGGCAAGCCTGAAAACCTCGTGGACCTGATCGCCAAGGTCAAGGAAACCAACGCTGACATCGGCCTGGCCTTCGACGGCGATGGCGACCGCGTCGGCGTGGTGACCAACACCGGCAGCATCGTCTACCCGGACCGCCTGCTGATGCTGTTCGCCCGCGACGTCGTTGCGCGCAATCCGGGCGCCGAAATCATCTTCGACGTGAAATGCACCCGTCGCCTGATTCCGTTGATCAAGGAATACGGCGGCCGGTCGTTAATGTGGAAGACCGGTCACTCGTTGATCAAAAAGAAAATGAAACAATCCGGCGCCCTGCTGGCTGGCGAAATGAGCGGGCACATCTTCTTCAAGGAGCGCTGGTTCGGTTTCGACGACGGCATCTACAGCGCCGCGCGGCTGCTGGAGATCCTCAGCAAGGAAAAATCATCGGCCGAAGAGCTGTTCGCGACCTTCCCGAACGATATTTCTACGCCGGAAATCAATATCCATGTGACCGAAGAGAGCAAATTCAGCATCATTGATGCATTGCACGATGCGCAGTGGGGCGAAGGCGCTGACCTGACCACCATTGACGGCGTGCGAGTCGACTATGCCAAAGGCTGGGGCCTGGTACGCGCCTCCAACACCACTCCGGTGCTGGTGCTGCGTTTCGAGGCCGATGACGAGGCTGAATTGCAGCGCATCAAGGACGTATTCAAAGTCCAGTTGAAGCGTGTTGCACCTGATCTCCAACTACCGTTCTGATTCACCCGGAGCCCTGAATGACCCTCGAACGCGAAGCCGCCGCCAACACCGCCAAGGTCCTGTCCGAAGCGTTGCCTTACATCCGCCGTTATGTCGGCAAGACACTGGTGATCAAATACGGCGGCAACGCGATGGAAAGCGAGGAGCTGAAAACCGGCTTCGCCCGCGACATCGTGCTGATGAAGGCCGTGGGCATCAACCCGGTGGTGGTTCACGGTGGCGGCCCGCAAATCGGTGACCTGCTCAAGCGCCTGTCGATCGAGAGCCATTTCGTCGACGGCATGCGCGTCACCGACGCCGCGACCATGGACGTGGTGGAAATGGTCCTCGGCGGCCAGGTCAACAAAGACATCGTCAACCTGATCAACCGTCATGGCGGCAGCGCCATCGGCCTGACCGGTAAAGATGCCGAGCTGATTCGCGCGAAGAAGCTCACCGTTACCCGTCAGACCCCGGAAATGACCACCCCGGAGATCATCGACATCGGCCACGTGGGCGAAGTGGTCGGCATCAACACCGACCTGCTGAACCTGCTGGTCAAGGGCGATTTCATCCCGGTGATCGCGCCCATCGGCGTCGGTGCCAACGGCGAGTCGTACAACATCAACGCTGACCTGGTGGCCGGTAAAGTCGCCGAAGCGCTGAAAGCCGAGAAGCTGATGCTGCTGACCAACATCGCCGGCCTGATGGACAAGTCGGGCACGGTCCTGACCGGCCTGACAACCCAGCAAGTCGACGACCTGATCGCCGACGGCACTATCTACGGCGGCATGCTGCCGAAGATCCGTTGCGCACTGGAGGCGGTCCAGGGCGGCGTTGGCAGCTCGCTGATCATCGACGGGCGTGTGCCGAACGCGATCCTGCTGGAAATCTTCACCGATACCGGCGTGGGCACCCTGATCAGCAATCGCAAGCGTCCTTAAGCGATAGCGCAAACAAAAAGACCCCGCTCGGCCTGGCTGAGCGGGGTCTTTTTTTGCCTGCGATCCCCGAACATTGCACACCACCTGTGTAGGAGCTGCCGAAGGCTGCGATCCTTTGATCTTGAATAAAAATCAAAAGATCGCAGCCTATGGCAGCTCCTACGCGGGAATTGCGACGAGCTCGCTAAACGCCGAACTGCGCGCGATAGGCTTCCACGGCTGGCAAATGCTGCTTGAGTTGCGGGTCGTCCGCCAGGAATTCCAGCACCTGGTTCAGCGAGACGATGCTGATGACCGGGATACCGAAGTCACGCTCGACTTCCTGGATCGCCGACAACTCGCCATTGCCACGCTCCTGACGGTTCAGGGCGATCAACACGCCGGCGGCCTTGGCGCCGTCCTGGGAGGCAATGATCTGCATCACTTCACGAATCGCGGTGCCAGCGGTGATCACGTCGTCGATGATCAGAACGTCGCCGGTCAGCGGTGCGCCAACCAGGCTGCCACCTTCGCCGTGGGCCTTGGCTTCCTTGCGGTTGAAGCACCATGGCAGGTCACGGTTGTGATGCTCGGCCAGGGCCACGGCGGTGGTCGCCGCCAACGGGATGCCCTTGTAGGCCGGGCCAAACAGCACGTCGAAGGGAATGCCGCTCTCGGCAATGGCAGCAGCGTAGAAACGTCCCAACTGCGCCAGGGCCGAACCCGAGTTGAACAGGCCCGCATTGAAGAAGTAAGGACTGGTGCGCCCGGACTTCAGGGTGAACTCACCGAAGCGCAAAACGCCGCGATCGATGGCAAAACGGATGAAATCGCGCTGATACGCTTGCATGAAAAACCCCAAATACCACGGATTTAGCTAATTAGCTTGACGCCGTGTATCATACACGCACGCGATTTTTGGGGCCATTTATGCGGATCATCAGTGTGAACGTCAATGGTATTCAGGCTGCAGTCGAGCGTGGTTTGCTCAGTTGGCTGCAGGCACAGAATGCCGACGTCATCTGCCTGCAGGACACCCGCGCCTCCGCCTTTGAACTGGACGATCCAGCCTTCCAACTGGATGGATACTTCCTTTATGCCTGCGATGCCGAAGTTCCCGCCCAAGGTGGCGTGGCTTTGTATTCGCGGCTGCAACCGAAGGCTGTCATCAGCGGTCTCGGTTTCGAGACGGCCGACCGCTACGGGCGCTACCTGCAAGCCGATTTCGACAAGGTCAGCATCGCGACCTTGCTGCTCCCTTCGGGGCAGAACGGCGATGAAGACTTGAACCAGAAGTTCAAGCTAATGGACGACTTCGCCCGTTATCTGGATAAACAGCGACGCAAACGCCGCGAGTACATTTATTGTGGCTCGCTGTACGTGGCGCAACAGAAGCTGGATATCAAGAACTGGCGTGACAGCCAGCAATCTCCGGGCTTCCTGGCACCTGAACGTGCCTGGATGGACGAGATTGTCGGCAACATGGGTTATGTCGACGCCCTGCGTGAAGTCAGCCGTGAAGGCGACCAGTACAGCTGGTGGCCGGACAACGAACAGGCGGAGATGCTCAACCTCGGTTGGCGCTTCGACTACCAGCTGCTGACGCCGGGCCTGCGCCGCTTTGTACGCAGCGCACGCCTGCCACGCCAGCCGCGGTTCTCACAACACGCGCCGCTGATCGTGGACTACGACTGGACGCTGACGATCTAAGTGATTTTTCACTGAGCAGTCTGATAGACGGTCGAAAAAATGCCCGTATCGCAAGATACGGGCATTTTTATGCGCTCCATTCAGAGGGTTCCCAGCGACCCGAACCTCAAACCGCGGCGAAAAACGGCAGTGCAAGGTACAACTTGATCACGATGACATTAATGATGTCGATGAAGAAAGCGCCCACCATTGGCACCACCAGGAACGCTATCTGAGAAGGCCCATAGCGCTGTGTCACCGCTTGCATATTGGCGATGGCCGTTGGCGTGGCACCCAGTCCAAAACCGCAATGCCCTGCCGCCAATACAGCCGCGTCGTAGTTACTGCCCATCATCCTGAATGTCACAACAATCGCAAACAGAGCCATGACCAACGTTTGCGCAGCCAGGATGATAAAGATCGGCAACGCCAGTGCAGCCAGATCCCACAACTTGAGCGACATCAGAGCGATTGCCAAAAACAGCGACAAGCTGACATTCCCCAGCACGGAAACTTCTCGCTCAAACACCTGATACACGCCAAGCGCCGAAAGCCCATTCCGTAAAAGCACGCCCACGAACAACACGCAAACAAACGTCGGCAACTCAAATGCGGTTCCCTGAAGCCACCCATTCAGGAGTGAGCCCGCCAGCAGGCTGACAGCAATCAAAGCCAGTGTCTCGACTAGCGAAAACGACGTGATCGAGCGTTCTTTGTTCGGTTGTTCAAAGCCCTTGGGCAGCCGTGGCTTTTCCTGCTCGCAGCCGGGTGTCTGGACACGACTGATGAGCAGGCGGGCAACAGGCCCACCAATCAAGCCGCCCAGCACCAGGCCAAACGTTGCAGAGGCCATGGCCAGTTCAGAGGCAGAGGCCAGACCGAACTTCTCGCTGAACGTCGCCCCCCATGCAGCACCTGTACCGTGGCCGCCTGCCAAGGTGATCGAGCCTGTCAGCAAGCCCATCAAGGGATCGAGTCCCAACGCCGTGGCAAGCCCGATGCCCATCGCATTCTGGAGCACCAGAAGTCCGACAACCGCCAGCAGAAAGATCCCCACGACGCGCCCGCCCTTCTTCAGGCTGGCGAAGTCTGCACTCAAACCGATGGTGGCAAAAAACGCCAGCATCAAGGGCGTTTGGAGCGAAGTATCAAAGCGAACTTCAATATCGAGGGTTCTCAAGGCGAGAAGAGCCAAGGCAACCACCAGGCCGCCGGCTACAGGTTCAGGGATATTATAAGTGCGTAAAAAACCGACACGAGAGACAAGCGCGCGCCCCAGCAAAAGCACTAAAGAGGCAGCGACAAGTGTTCCGTAAAAATCAAGCTGAAGCATTCTGGGTATTCTTGTTTATATATTCAGTGGCGAACTTTTTACCTGGGCACGCCTTTTGAACAGGTTGAGGATCTCAACACTGATTGGTATTGGATTCAGAAGCCGTCAATGGTCCGAATATATCGAAATATTTCTTGATGAATATTACTTGGAGCAACCTTATCAACCGCCAAGTCCCATTGCCAAGCCTGCAAGCCGTACTGAGGCTTACAGTTTGTGACTAAACGTGTAAGAAATATTACTTACACTAGTGGACGTCGATTGAATAGCGATCGAACAATTTCGCAACATTAGAGATTAATCTGATTGCAAAAAACAAATGCCCCAACATGTCAGGGCATTTGTATTGAACTGCGCTTAAAGCAGCATCAGCGTCCTGGGCTTACTTGATCAACCGCCATGTGAACGGGTACCGATAAGGCTGCCCCTCATTGGCCTTCACCCCGGCAATGATCGTCAGCACCAGCGCACCGATCGCGATCAGGCCAAACAGGAAGAACCCGATAATCACCAGCATCAGCAGGAAGCAGATAGCCGAGGCGATCGCCACGGTTAACTGAAAGTTCAGAGCTTCCTTGCCCTGAGCGTCGATGAACGGGTCCATCTCGCGCTTCATCTGCCAGAGAATCAGCGGGCCTATGATCGTGCCGAACGGAATCCAGATCCCCAGCAAGGCGGACAAGTGGCAAAACATGGCCCACTGACGCACCTCTTGGCTCGGCGTAGGCAGCGGCAGTTGCTCGTCACTCATGGTGTCCTCCTTGTCTGGGGCATTCCAGTCAGTCGGCCAGTGCGGCCTTTTGCAATTCGAAGATCTCGTTCATGCCTTTCTTCGCCAACTCAAGCATCGCGTTCAGCTCTTCAGGCTGGAACGGCGCGCCTTCGGCAGTGCCCTGGACTTCGATGAAACCGCCAGCGCTGGTCATCACCACGTTCAGGTCGGTCTCGGCGGCCGAGTCTTCCAGATAATCGAGGTCAAGCACAGGCTCACCCTTGTACATGCCCACGGAAACCGCAGCGATCATCTGCTTGATCGGGTCACCGCCCTTCAGGCCGCCACGCTTCTTGATCACTTTCAAGGCATCGATCAGCGCAACCATGGAACCGGTGATCGACGCGGTGCGGGTGCCGCCATCAGCCTGGATCACGTCACAGTCGACGTACAGGGTGACGTCACCGAGCTTGGACATGTCCAGCGCAGCGCGCAGGGAGCGGCCGATCAGACGCTGGATTTCCAGGGTGCGGCCGCCTTGCTTGCCACGGCTGGCTTCACGCTGGTTACGCTCGCCGGTAGCGCGCGGCAGCATGCCGTACTCGGCGGTCAGCCAGCCCTGGCCCTGGCCCTTCAGGAAACGCGGTACGCCCGGTTCAACGCTGACGGTGCAAATGACCTTGGTATCGCCGAACTCGACCAGCACAGAACCCTCGGCGTGTTTGGTGTAGTTGCGGGTGATGCGGATCGAGCGGAGCTGATCGGCAGCGCGACCACTTGGACGTATCATAGGGAGTACCTGTACTGGGGACGGAAAACTGCGGAGCATTATAGAGCCGACGGCCGCCACTGGGCACTTCTAAAAAAATCCGCCGACGACCGAGGGCTCTGCACCGCGCGTCGGTGCAGGCCTGCCGCTCTTTGTCACACTGTGTGTTTGGGCGCATCCGCGCCACTGCGCTACAATCCTGCGCCTTTGCTGCCAGTCGGCTTTAATTCATTGATATCGGATTCCCGGAACCTCGGTTCTGTGCCGATCTGCCTGCGAGGTACCTCCATGGTGCACAGCATGACCGCCTTCGCCCGCGTCGAGAAAGCCGGCGTACAGGGCACCCTGAGCTGGGAACTGCGCTCGGTCAACAGCCGCTACCTGGAACCCCACCTGCGCCTGCCGGAATCCTTTCGCGACCTCGAGGGCGCTGTTCGTGAAGCCCTGCGCCAGGGAGTATCGCGGGGCAAGCTCGAATGCACCCTGCGCTTCACCGAAGAAAATACCGGCAAGGCGCTGCAAATCGATCAGGAGCGCGCCGCGCAACTGGTCGCCGCCGCCGAGACCATCGCCAGCCTGATCAAGAACCCGGCAGCGCTGAACCCGCTGGAAGTCCTGGCCTGGCCCGGCGTCCTGGTAGGCGACGCCACCGACCCGCAAGCCTTGAACGCCGAAGCGTTGGCACTGTTCAACCAGGGCCTCAAGGAACTGAAAGCCGGCCGCGAACGCGAAGGCGCGGAGCTGGCGCGGCTGATCAACGAGCGCCTGAGCTCCATCGAGGAAGACGTGGTGACCTTGCGCGAACTGGTCCCGCAAATGCTCGCCACCCAGCGCCAGAAAGTCCTCGACCGCTTCGCCGACATGAAGGCCGAGATGGATCCGCAGCGCCTGGAGCAGGAAATGGTCATGCTCGCGCAAAAAAGCGACGTCGCCGAAGAACTGGATCGCCTGAGCACTCACATCATCGAAGTTCGCCGGGTGCTCAAATCCGGCGGTGCCGCCGGTCGGCGCCTGGACTTCCTGATGCAGGAACTCAACCGCGAAGCCAATACACTGGGCTCCAAAGCCTTCGACCCGCGCAGCACCCAGGCTGCGGTCAACCTCAAGGTGTTGATCGAGCAGATGCGCGAACAAGTGCAGAACATTGAGTAAGGCTACCCCCGACATGACACACAGCACCGGCACCCTGTACATCATTTCCGCCCCTTCGGGTGCGGGCAAGAGCAGCCTGGTCAAGGCCCTGACCGATGCAAACCCGGAGATCCGCGTCTCGGTCTCCCACACTACCCGCGCCATGCGCCCCGGTGAAGTGAATGGCGTGAACTATCACTTCGTCGACCGCAGCGAGTTCGTGAAGATGATCGAACACGGGGATTTCCTCGAGCGCGCTGAAGTGTTCGGCAATCTCTACGGTACTTCGCAAAGCCACCTGCAGCAGACCCTGGACGAAGGCCACGACCTGATTCTGGAAATTGACTGGCAAGGTGCCGAGCAAGTGCGCAAGCTGATGCCTCAGGCCCGTTCGATCTTCATTCTGCCGCCGTCATTGCAGGCCCTGCACCAGCGCCTGACCAATCGCGGCCAGGACAGTGACGAAGTCATTGACGGCCGGATGCGCGAAGCCGTCAGCGAAATGAGCCATTACGTCGACTACGATTACCTGATCATCAACGACGATTTCGCCCACGCACTGCACGACCTGAAGGCGATTTTCCGCGCCAATCAGCTGATTCAGAAGCGTCAGCAGCAGCGTCACGGCAAATTGCTGGCCGAATTGCTCGGTTAATCAGCTCTTCCCAAAACCGCTGCAAGGGCTTTACATTGGCACTTGCAGCGCGTTGAAGGGCTTGGTCAAAAAATCAGCGCTTCCCTAAACGCTGGTGATTTTTTAAACTGTCGAGTCCGCTCGCCCATCCGGGCAGCGCGCATATTGCATTTGCTACGAGGAAGACCATGGCCCGCGTAACCGTTGAAGACTGCCTAGAACACGTGGATAACCGCTTTGAGCTGGTCATGCTCTCTACCAAGCGTGCCCGTCAACTGGCCACCGGCGGCAAAGAGCCGAAAGTAGCATGGGAAAACGACAAGCCTACCGTCGTCGCCCTGCGTGAAATCGCTGAAGGCCTGATCGACTACGCAGCTATCGCCGAAGCCGAAATCGTTGAAGATGAACCGCTTTTTGCTGCATTCGAGGACGAGTCCAACGAGGCCGTCTAAGCCTATGCCTGGTCGACGTAGCACGGCGCGGGATAAAAGCTTACGGCAGGAGACATCATGCCGAGCATAGACGCCCTCGCCGATCGCTTATCGGCCTACCTCGGCAAGGACCAGGTAAACCTGGTCCGCCGAGCGTATTTCTACGCCGAGCAAGCCCACGACGGCCAACGCCGCCGTAGCGGCGAGGCGTACGTCACGCACCCACTCGCGGTTGCGAATATTCTTGCCGACATGCACATGGACCATCAGAGCCTGATGGCCGCGATGCTGCATGACGTGATCGAAGACACCGGTATTGCCAAGGAAGCGCTGCAAGCGCAGTTCGGTGAAACCGTGGCCGAACTGGTCGACGGGGTCAGCAAACTGACCCAGATGAACTTCGAGACCAAGGCCGAAGCCCAAGCCGAAAACTTCCAGAAAATGGCCATGGCCATGGCCCGCGACATTCGCGTGATCCTGGTCAAGCTGGCCGACCGCCTGCACAACATGCGCACGCTGGAAGTGCTGTCCGGCGAAAAACGCCGGCGCATCGCCAAGGAAACCCTGGAAATCTATGCACCCATCGCCAACCGGCTGGGCATGCACGCCATCCGCATAGAGTTCGAAGACCTTGGCTTCAAGGCCATGCACCCGATGCGTTCCGCGCGGATCTACCAGGCGGTCAAACGCGCCCGGGGCAACCGCAAGGAAATCGTCAACAAGATCGAAGAATCCTTAAGCCACTGCCTGGCCATCGATGGCATCCAGGGCGAGGTCAGCGGTCGCCAGAAACACCTCTACGGCATCTACAAGAAAATGCGCGGCAAGCGTCGGGCCTTCAACGAGATCATGGACGTCTACGCGTTCCGGATCATCGTAGACAAGGTCGATACCTGCTACCGCGTGCTGGGTGCTGTACATAACTTATATAAACCACTGCCAGGGCGTTTCAAGGATTACATCGCGATCCCCAAGGCCAACGGCTATCAGTCGCTGCACACCACGCTGTTCGGCATGCACGGTGTTCCGATCGAGATCCAGATCCGCACCCGTGAAATGGAAGAGATGGCCAACAACGGCATCGCCGCCCATTGGCTGTACAAATCCAGCGGCGACGAGCAGCCCAAAGGCACCCATGCCCGCGCCCGCCAGTGGGTCAAGGGCGTGCTGGAGATGCAGCAACGCGCCGGCAACTCGCTGGAATTCATCGAAAGCGTGAAGATCGACCTGTTCCCGGACGAGGTCTACGTGTTCACGCCCAAAGGCCGGATCATGGAACTGCCCAAGGGCTCCACGGCGGTCGACTTCGCTTACGCGGTTCACACCGACGTGGGCAACAGCTGCATTGCCTGCCGGATCAATCGTCGTCTCGCGCCGCTGTCCGAACCGCTGCAAAGCGGCTCCACGGTCGAGATCGTCAGCGCTCCCGGCGCGCGGCCGAACCCGGCCTGGCTCAACTTCGTGGTCACCGGCAAGGCGCGCACGCACATTCGCCATGCCCTGAAACTGCAGCGCCGCTCCGAATCCATCAGCCTGGGCGAGCGCCTGCTGAACAAGGTCCTCAACGGCTTCGACAGCTCGCTGGAGAAAATCCCGGCCGAGCGCGTCAAGGCCATGCTCGTCGAGTACCGCCTGGAGCTGATCGAAGATTTGCTCGAAGACATCGGCCTGGGCAATCGCATGGCCTATGTGGTGGCCCGCCGGTTGCTGGGCGAAGGCGAGCAGCTACCCAGCCCTGAAGGCCCGCTGGCGATTCGCGGCACCGAAGGCCTGGTGCTCAGCTACGCCAAGTGTTGCACGCCGATCCCGGGCGACCCGATCGTCGGCCACCTGTCCGCCGGCAAAGGCATGGTCGTGCACCTGGACAACTGCCGCAACATCAGCGAAATCCGCCACAACCCGGAAAAATGCATCCAGCTCTCGTGGGCCAAGGATGTCACCGGCGAATTCAACGTCGAACTGCGCGTCGAGCTGGAACACCAGCGCGGCCTGATCGCCCTGTTGGCCAGCAGCGTCAACGCCGCCGACGGCAACATCGAGAAAATCAGCATGGACGAACGCGATGGTCGCATCAGCGTGGTCCAGTTGGTGGTCAGCGTACACGACCGTGTGCACCTGGCCCGCGTGATCAAGAAACTGCGCGCCCTGACCGGGGTGATTCGCATCACCCGCATGCGTGCATAGCTCGCAAACGTAGCCACCTCATTACAAGGAGTCATCAATGACCAAGACTGTTATCACCAGCGACAAGGCCCCGGCCGCCATCGGTACTTACTCCCAGGCGATCAAGGCTGGCAACACCGTTTACATGTCGGGTCAGATTCCCCTGGACCCAAAAACCATGGAGCTGGTCGAAGGCTTCGAAGCCCAGACCGTCCAGGTGTTCGAGAACCTCAAGGCCGTGGCTGAAGCTGCTGGCGGTTCGTTCAAGGACATCGTCAAGCTGAACATCTTCCTCACCGACCTGAGCCACTTCGCCAAGGTCAACGAGATCATGGGCAAGTACTTCGACCAGCCTTACCCTGCCCGCGCCGCCATCGGCGTAGCAGCCCTGCCAAAGGGTTCGCAGGTTGAAATGGATGCCATCCTGGTCATCGAGTAAAGCGTACGGCGCAGCCACGGGCTGCGCCGACTGCTCTGCTGTAAAAGAATGCTTGAAAGGATTCCACCCATGCGCAACGCGCTTGCTCTCTCGCTGCTCGCCCTGTTCCTGGGCGGATGTGCCAGCAACCCTGCCGACCGCGACATCAGCGGCACCTGGATCAACCAGGTGGCGATCGATGCTGCCGCCAAAGGCGTCCCCCTGCGTGAAGCGCTCCAGGCCTATGGCCCGAACCTGGAATGGGACATCAACACCAAGGCCGGTCAGGCCCGCTACACCAACGGTTTTGAAAATGTCGACGGCAAGCTGCTGGGTGAACAGTCCGGCGCCTGGAAAGTCGACTTTTATGGCAGCTCGGCCAGTGAGCTCAAGCGTGACGGCAAGCAACTGAGCCAGTCCGCCAGCGACAACGAGCCCGAGCAAGTCTTCGACCGCGTACAGATCCAGGTACCGGATGGCGCACCCATGGGCGCCAGCTTCGAACGTGCGCTGTATTCCGCCTACATGGGCGGCGGCTGGACAATCGTGAACGGCCCGGGCGAAGGCAACACGGTTCAATTCCAGGCCGACGGCCAGGTAACCGGCCTGCCAGGCAGCGACCGCTATGCGTTGTGCCTGGCCGGCGATTGCGCATCCATGAGTGGCGGCAATGACAACATGTGGCTGCAACTCAATGGCCAGGGCAACGCCTGGATCTTTGCGCGCAAGGGCAAGGAGCTGGAGATTTTCCAGACCGTGAACACGGCGCAGGCGGACGAGATGCCCTCGTTCACCCCGGGTGAGCGCAAGTGGCTGCTGGAAAAGCAATAAATCCCTGAAAAGATCGCAGCCTTCGGCAGCTCCTACAAAGGTTATATGTACACCTGTAGGAGCTGCTGCAGGCTGCGATCTTTTGCTATCAGCAGCGCCCCTCAAGAATCGCCGCATACCCCTCGCGGAAACTCGGGTACTTCGGCGTCCAGCCCAACGCTTTTGCCCGTGCATTGCTGCAGCGTTTGCTGCCGGTGCGACGCACGCTGTCGTCATCGGCCCACTCGGTCACACCCAGATACTCACGCAACCAGCCCACCACATCCGCCAGCGCTGCCGGCGCGTCATCGACGCCGATGTAGACATCATCCAGCGCTACGCCACGCCGATCCGCCTCAAGCAGGCATGCCATCAATCCCGCGGCGTCGTCGGCATGAATCCGATTGGCATACAACGGCGGATCGGTTACCACGCGATACCCCCGACGAACCTGTGTCAGCAGCCACTCACGGCCCGGACCATAAATGCCGGTCAGACGCACGATGCTCGCCGGAATGCCGCTTTTGAGGGCAAGTTGCTCGGCTTCGAGCATCACACGCCCGGAATAGCCCGCCGCCACGGCCGGTGAGGCCTCGTCGACCCATTCGCCGTTCTGCTGACCGTAGACACTGCTGCTGGACACGAACAGCAGGCGGTTGGGCACCTGCCCGTAGTCGTCCAGCCACTCCAGCACATGCTCCAGGCCCTGGACATACGCAGCGCGGTAACCGGCTTCGTCGTGATCGGTGGCCGCCGCGCAATACACCAGGTAATCCACGGCGCCGATTGGCCAAGTGTCCGGGCAGTCTTTGTTGAACAGGTCACCGGCCACGCCGATGACGCCCTTGGGCAGGCGTGAAACGTCGCGTCGCAGGCCATGGACCTCCCACCCCGCCGCCAGCAATTGTGTGGCCAGGCGGCTGCCGACATCACCGCAGCCGGCGATCAAAACAGTAGGCGCAGACATCAGAAAACTCCCATCGCAAAGCCACAGACTAGCGCCGGCAATAGACAGGCGGCTAGCAATGCAGGAAAAAAAGAGACGCTATTACTTTTGTTAACAAGAATTAATTGCAATAATGCCTCCCCACTTTTGTTCTCGGCCTTCGAGGCCTGGAAGAACATCACCCGTTTTTTCTCTCAGGTCCGGCCAGCATGACACGCAATCAATTCTCCGCTTCGCCAACCAAACGACCTCGCGCCTGGAGCGCAGTGGCCGCCCTGCTCCTCAGCCTGATGCTCGCGCCAGTCGCCGCTTTCGCCGATGCCCAGGCGCCAGCCACACCTGCCACCACCGCGCCGGCTCCGGCCGATCACGCCGCCCCGGCCGTAGCTCCGGTTGCGACCGATCCGGCCCTGGCCGCACCGGCAGAAACACTGGGTGAAGACGTCCCTGAAGTCCTCGAAGCCGACAACACCCTGGGCATGGCCCACGACCTGTCGCCATGGGGCATGTACAAGAATGCCGACATCATCGTGAAAATCGTGATGATCGGCCTGGCCATCGCCTCGATCATCACCTGGACTATCTGGATCGCCAAGGGGCTTGAGCTGATGGGCGCCAAGCGTCGTCTGCGCGGTGAAATCGCCCAACTGAAAAAATCCGCCTCCCTCAAGGAAGCCAGCGCTACCGCGGCGAAGGAAGGCACCCTGGCCAACCTGCTGGTACATGATGCTCTCGAAGAGATGCGCCTGTCGGTCAACAGCCGTGAGAAAGAAGGCATCAAGGAACGCGTCAGCTTCCGTCTTGAGCGCCTGGTCGCGGCCTGCGGTCGCAACATGAGCAGCGGCACCGGCGTGCTGGCCACCATCGGGTCCACCGCGCCGTTCGTCGGCCTGTTCGGCACCGTATGGGGCATCATGAACAGCTTCATCGGCATCGCCAAGACCCAGACCACCAACCTTGCCGTCGTCGCCCCCGGCATCGCCGAAGCCCTGCTGGCTACCGCGCTGGGCCTGGTTGCAGCGATCCCGGCGGTCGTGATCTACAACGTCTTTGCCCGCTCCATCGCCGGTTACAAGGCTCAGGTGTCCGACGCGTCGGCACAGGTCCTGCTGTTGGTCAGCCGCGACCTCGACCACCAGCCTGAGCGCAGCTCGCAACCGCACATGGTGAAAGTGGGGTAATCGGCCATGGGCCTGCATTTGAAAGAAGGGGCAGACGACGATCTGTCCGAAAACCACGAAATCAACGTAACGCCGTTCATCGACGTGATGTTGGTGCTGTTGATCATCTTCATGGTGGCGGCCCCGCTGGCCACCGTGGACATCAAGGTCGACCTGCCTGCGTCCACCGCCAAACCGGCGCCGCGGCCAGAGAAACCGGTGTTCCTCAGCGTCAAGGCTGACCAGCGCCTGTTCCTCGGTGAAGACGAAGTGAAGGCCGAAGCACTCGGTGCCACCCTCGACGCCAGGACCCAGGGCAAGAAAGACACGACAATCTTCTTCCAGGCCGACAAAGGCGTGGATTACGGCGACCTGATGAGCGTGATGGACAACCTGCGCTCTGCCGGTTACCTGAAGGTAGGTCTGGTCGGACTCGAGACGGCAGCCAAGAAATGATCACGACGCGCCATAAGCTGACGCGTTACAGCGGTAGCCTGGCCGTGGTGCTGGGCGTTCACGCGCTGGCCATCGCGCTGGCGCTGAACTGGTCCGCCCGCCCGCCCATTGAATTGCCCCCTCAGGCAATGATGGTCGAACTGGCGCCGGTTCCTGCCCCGCCACCGCCTGCTCCGCCGAAAGTCGTCACTCCGCCGCAGCCACCGGCTCCGGTTGAAGAATTGCCGATACCCAAGCTCGCTGAAGCACCGAAAGCTGAAATTGCCGTGCCCAAACCGGTCAAACCCAAGCCGAAGCCGCAACCGCCCAAGCCGGTAGAGAAGAAACCCGAGCCGCCGAAGGAAAAACCGGCCGAAGAAAAACCGGCCGAAACCCAGCAAACCCAGGCACCGACGGAGAAATCAGCCCAGCCTGCGCCGGGTCCGTCGCCTGCTCAAATGGCGGCCAAGGCCAGCTGGCAAGGCACGCTGTTGGCACACCTGCAGAAGTACAAGAAGTACCCTGCAAGTGCCCAGGCGCGGGGCAAGGAAGGCATGAACCGTCTGCGTTTCGTCGTGGATGCCGAAGGCAATGTGTTGTCGTTCGAGCTGGTAGGCGCCTCGGGCACTGCCGATCTGGACCGGGCCACCCTGGAAATGATCCGCCGCGCTCAACCGCTGCCCAAGCCACCGCCCGACATGTTGACCAATGGCTCCATCGAAATCGTTGCACCCTTTGTGTATTCGCTGGAAAAACGCCGGCGGTAGAAAGCAGCAGATCAAAAGATCGCAGCCTGCGGCAGCTCCTACAGGGATCACATTAACCCGTGTAGGAGTTGCCGCAGGCTGCGATCTTTTTTTGCCTTTCGCATTGCCCGGTGTCACTCGACGCACTCAGTCTGATAACGTGCGTCTATCGATTGCAGCCGGTATGCTTGGCCCGCAACTACATGGACGCTTGCTATGACCCTCACAGAATTGCGCTACATCGTTACCCTCGCCCAAGAGCAGCACTTCGGCCACGCGGCCGAGCGTTGCCACGTCAGCCAGCCGACCCTGTCGGTAGGCGTGAAAAAGCTTGAAGACGAACTCGGTGTGCTGATTTTCGAGCGCAGCAAAAGCGCCGTGCGCCTGACGCCGGTCGGCGAAGGCATCGTGGCCCAGGCCCAAAAGGTATTGGAACAGGCCCAAGGCATCCGCGAACTGGCCCAGGCCGGCAAGAACCAGCTGACCGCCCCACTCAAGGTCGGCGCGATCTACACCGTCGGTCCGTACCTGTTTCCGCACCTGATTCCACAACTGCACCGGGTCGCCCCGCAGATGCCGTTGTACATTGAAGAAAACTTCACCCACGTGCTGCGCGACAAACTGCGCAACGGCGAGCTCGACGCGATCATCATCGCCCTGCCGTTCAATGAAGCCGACGTGCTGACCCTGCAGCTCTACGACGAGCCGTTCTACGTGCTGATGCCGGCGCAGCACCCGTGGACACAAAAGGAATCCATCGACGCCAGCCTACTCAACGACAAGAGCCTGCTGCTGCTCGGCGAAGGCCACTGCTTCCGCGACCAGGTGCTGGAAGCCTGCCCGACCCTGACCAAAGGCAACGACGGCGCCAAGCACACCACGGTGGAATCCAGCTCCCTGGAAACCATTCGCCACATGGTCGCCTCGGGTCTCGGGATTTCGATCCTGCCGTTGTCGGCAGTCGACAGTCATCACTACGCCCCCGGCGTGATCGAGGTGCGTCCGTTGTCGGCACCCGTACCGTTCCGCACCGTGGCCATTGCCTGGCGCGCCAGCTTCCCGCGCCCGAAAGCGATTGAAATCCTCGCTGACTCCATTCGCCTGTGCTCGGTGGCCAAGCCAGCGGCGCAAGTCGCCGCGGGCTAAGCAACGGTCATGAGCGAGTTGTCGCAAGTGTCGGTGACGGCACTCAAGGGTGTCGGTGAAGCCATGGCCGAGAAACTGGCCAAGGTCGGCCTGGAAAACCTCCAGGACGTGTTGTTTCACCTGCCGTTACGCTATCAGGATCGCACCCGTGTCGTGCCGATCGGCGCACTGCGGCCCGGGCAAGATGCGGTCATCGAAGGCACCGTCAGCGGTGCCGATGTGGTCATGGGCCGGCGACGCAGCCTGGTGGTCCGGTTGCAGGATGGCACCGGGGGCTTGAGCCTGCGTTTCTATCATTTCAGTAACGCGCAAAAAGAAGGCCTGAAACGCGGCACGCGGATTCGCTGCTACGGCGAGGCGCGGCCCGGCGCTTCGGGGCTGGAGATCTACCACCCGGAATACCGCGCCATCACCGGCGACGAACCGCCGCCGGTGGATGAAACCCTGACCCCGGTCTACCCGCTCACCGAAGGCCTGACCCAACAGCGCTTGCGCCAGTTGTGCATGCAGACCCTCACCCTGCTCGGCCCCAGCAGCCTGCCCGACTGGCTGCCGAACGAACTGGCCCGCGATTACCAATTGGCGCCGCTGGCCGATGCGATCCGCTACCTGCACAACCCGCCCGCCGATGCCGACGTCGATGAACTGGCCCTCGGTCACCACTGGGCGCAGCACCGTCTGGCTTTCGAAGAACTGCTGACCCATCAGCTGTCGCAACAACGCCTGCGCGAAAGCATGCGCTCCCTGCGTGCACCCGCGATGCCCAAAGCCACGCAACTGCCGGCCAAGTACCTGGCCAACCTCGGCTTCAGCCCGACCGGCGCCCAACAACGGGTCGGCAACGAAATTGCCTACGACCTCAGCCAGCACGAACCGATGCTGCGGCTGATTCAGGGTGACGTAGGCGCAGGCAAAACCGTGGTCGCCGCCCTCGCCGCGCTCCAGGCTCTGGAGGCCGGTTATCAGGTCGCGCTGATGGCACCCACCGAAATTCTCGCCGAGCAGCACTTCATCACCTTCAAGCGCTGGCTTGAGCCGCTGGGCATTGAAGTCGCCTGGCTGGCCGGCAAGCTCAAGGGCAAGAACCGCGCAGCCGCGCTGGAGCAAATCGCCAGCGGCACGCCGATGGTGGTCGGCACCCACGCGCTGTTCCAGGACGAAGTGCAATTCAAGAACCTGGCGCTGGTGATCATCGACGAACAGCACCGTTTCGGCGTGCAGCAGCGTCTGGCCTTGCGGCAGAAAGGCGTCGGCGGACGCATGTGCCCGCACCAGTTGATCATGACTGCCACGCCGATTCCGCGCACGCTGGCCATGAGCGCCTACGCCGACCTCGACACCTCGATCCTCGACGAATTGCCGCCCGGCCGAACCCCGGTCAACACCGTGCTGATCACCGACACCCGGCGGGTCGAAGTCATCGAGCGGGTGCGCAGCGCTTGCGCCGAAGGGCGTCAGGCCTATTGGGTGTGCACGCTGATCGAAGAGTCGGAAGAGCTGACCTGCCAGGCCGCGGAAACCACGTACGAAGATCTCACCGCCGCCCTCGGCGAGTTGAAAGTCGGGCTGATCCACGGCCGCATGAAGCCTGCGGAAAAAGCTGCGGTGATGGCCGAGTTCAAGGCTGGTAACCTGCAATTGCTGGTCGCGACCACGGTGATCGAAGTCGGCGTGGACGTGCCCAACGCCAGCCTGATGATCATCGAGAACCCCGAGCGCCTGGGTCTGGCGCAATTGCACCAGTTGCGCGGCCGCGTCGGCCGGGGCAGCGCCGTCAGCCATTGCGTGCTGCTCTACCATCCGCCGCTGTCGCAGATCGGCCGCCAGCGCCTGGGCATCATGCGTGAAACCAACGATGGTTTCGTCATCGCCGAAAAGGATCTGGAACTGCGCGGCCCCGGCGAAATGCTCGGCACCCGGCAGACTGGCTTGCTTCAGTTCAAGGTCGCCGACCTGATGCGCGACGCCGATTTGCTGCCCGCCGTGCGAGATGCCGCTCAGGCATTGCTCGAGCGCTGGCCGACCCACGTCAGCCCGCTGCTCGACCGATGGCTGCGTCATGGCCAACAATACGGTCAAGTGTGACAACCGTCACGGTTTCTGAGGCGTGGTCCCAAGCAAGCTGGTTATACTCCTGCAATTGTTTAAGTATGGATACAGACCATGACCGAAGTTGCCTTCGCACCCGACACCCCGCACGCTCCGTCGGTTATTCGGCTGATGCTGGGCAAGTTGGGCATTGCCTACGAAGAGGTGCTTGACCGTCACGGCCTCAATGCCGCGCGCAAAGTGCAGGCCGTTCTGCTGGATGACAGCGTAGGCGTACTGATGGTGCTGTTCCCGCAGAGCCAATTGCTGGACCTCAATCGCCTGACCGAACTCACCGGTCGCCGCCTCGCCGCCGTACCCACCGAACGCCTGACAAAAATGCTCGGCAAGCACAACCTCAGCTTGCTGCCGGGCCTGCCGGCGCTGACCAGTTCACCGTGCCTGTACGACGAAAGCCTGCTGCGCGAGCCGAAGTTGCTGATCAACTCCGGTGAGCCGGGCGTGCTGCTGGAAATCACCAGCGAAGACTTCAAGGCGACCATGCTGACCAAGGCCAGCGCCGCCAACTTCGGCGAAAACCTGACCAGCATCCGTCCCAACCTCGACCGTCCCGATGACGACCGCGAGGAAATCACCCAGGCCGTCCAGGCGTTCACCGCGCGGCGCATCCAGCAGCGTCTGGAAGCGACCATCGAGATTCCGCCACTGGCCGAAACCGCACAAAAAATCATCAAGCTGCGCGTCGACCCCAACGCCACCATCGACGACATCACCGGCGTGGTCGAAACCGACCCGGCGCTGGCCGCACAAGTGGTGAGCTGGGCGGCATCGCCGTACTACGCCTCGCCGGGCAAGATCCGTTCGGTGGAAGACGCCATCGTGCGCGTGCTGGGCTTCGATCTGGTGATCAACCTGGCGCTGGGCCTGGCCCTGGGCAAAACCCTGAGCCTGCCCAAGGACCACCCGCAACACTCCACCCCGTACTGGCAGCAATCGATCTACACCGCCGCCGTCATCGAAGGCCTGACCCGCGCCATGCCCCGCGCCCAGCGTCCGGAAGCCGGCCTGACCTACCTGGCCGGCCTGCTGCACAACTTCGGCTACCTGCTGCTGGCCCACGTGTTCCCACCGCACTTCTCACTGATCTGCCGCCACCTGGAGGTCAACCCGCACCTGTGCCATAGCTTCGTGGAACAGCACCTGCTGGGCATCAGCCGGGAACAGATCGGCTCGTGGCTGATGCGCTACTGGGACATGCCTGAAGAACTGGCCACCGCCCTGCGCTTCCAACACGACCCGCATTACGACGGCGAATTCGCTGAGTACCCGAACCTGGTGTGCCTGTCGGTGCGCCTGCTGCGCAGCCGTGGCATCGGCTCCGGCCCCGACGAAGACATCCCCGACGCCCTGCTCGAACGCCTTGGCCTGAGCCGCGAAAAAGCCAACGACGTGGTCAGCAAAGTCCTCGAGGCCGAAGTGCTGCTGCGCGAACTGGCTTCGCAGTTCACCCAAGGCTGAAAACCAATCGCGAGCAGCCTCGCTCCCACATGGATCACCTGAATCCTGTGGGAGCGGGCTTGCCCGCGATGAATATCACTCGGTCTACCTGAAAGACCTCAAGCCTTGGGCTTGGCCTTCTTCGGCTTCAAATACTTGGTCAACCCCTGGAACCAGATCACCAGCGCCGGGTTGCCCTTGATCTGAATCGACTTGTCCTGAATCCCCGTCATGAACGCCAGCTGCTTGTTCTTCGCCTGCATCGTGGCAAAGCCGTACGCGGCGTCTTTAAAGGCAATCGCAAACGCAGGCTCGGCATGCACACCCGATTGGCTGGTGATGCGCTGGTCCTTCACGCGGAAATGCCGCGCCACTTTCCCGTCCAGGGTCTGCAGCTGAAACACCAGGTCCTTGTCACCCAACTGCTGCTGAAACGCCGGATTGGTCCGACTGGCCTTACCCATCAACAAACCCAGCATCCACAGCAGAAAACGAAATTTCATGCGCACAGCCTCAAGAGAAAAATGAACGGCTGGGGCAGTTTAACGGCTTCAGAGGATAACACCAGTATCCAGCTGCATTAGGAGAAGATCATTACCATTACCTGCACGATGACTACTAAGTCACAATTATCAGCACATCACTCCGGCCACTCCACACGCCACTTCTGCACCTGAAGAAACACATTCTGTAGGAGCTGCCGAAGGCTGCGAACTTTTGATCCCCCCACCCTGCAAACCTATCGGAAACTTCCTTCAAAATGCTGCGCTATGCATGAACTAGGCGAATTTTGGATTCATCGATAACCTCTGACCGTCACCGCCAAAAACGGCGACCGGATGTGCAAGTCCGAAATCGGGAGCAAAACTTCTTAACCAAGGATTTACACCAATGACTCCGCCACCCGACGCATCCGAAAACGAAGCCACATCCCCCTACGAATCCCTCGATTCCAAAAAACTCCACGAAGCCGCCGAACGCGCCCTCGATCACTATCTCGCCCCACCAAAACAAACAACAACGAAACGCAGCGGCCAACTCTTCAGTGTCTGCCCAGACATCAATACCGAAGCACTCCTGGCCAACGCCTCGGAAGATTTGCTGTCCATCAGCGCCATCGCCGCTGACCTGGCCGACGATGTAGACGGATCACGCCGCTCAGTAGCCCTGGCGATCAGTCGCGTGGCTGAGGGGGCGCATTTGCTGGTAGAGCGGGCGCTGGATCATCTGGATGAGCCGCAAATGGCGGCGATTCTCGCCAAGCAACAAAGCGGGTTCGGCTGATTCGCCACCCACAAAAAATGGGCACCCAACCCTGGTTGGCGTGCCCATTTTTTATTCCACTCCCCCGCTGCGCGGGAGGTGAAAACGGATTACGGATTAACGCTGTCTTTCAATGATTTGCCTGGCTTGAACGCAACGGTGTTGCTGGCCTTAATTTTGACGGGTTCACCGGTTTGCGGGTTTTTGCCGGTGCGGGCACCGCGATGGCGTTGCAGGAAGGTGCCGAAACCCACCAGCGTCACGCTGTCTTTGCGGTGCAGGGCACCGGTGATTTCTTCAAGAACGGCGTTGAGAACGCGGTTGGCTTGTTCTTTGGTGAGGTCTGCTTTTTCAGCAATGGCTGCGGCGAGGTCTGGTTTACGCATGTGAGTGAAGCCCCTTTGACGGTTTGTTGTTGTTATGTCCGTGCTGCTCTCGCGGAGCAGCGCCAAAAGCGCCGCAGGTGCTCTACTCTGCGGCAGACGGGAGTGAGGATGGCACGCAGTGAGGCCCCGCGCCAGTATCGGCGCGGCCATTGTTGGGGCAAAAGGGGGGTGATTCCGACAGAACGACCGCTATTTATGCCAACAGGGCCGGAAGCTCTTTGTTCAGGGCCAGTTTTTCCATCACGGCGGCACCGGTGAGGGCGTAACCGAGCAGCTTGCCCGCGGCATCGCGACACAAAACCTTGATGTCGGCGCCCTGCCCTTCGACTGTCCAGATGCCCTCTGCGCCCCGTGGCGGCGGGGACACCACCAGCGGGCAGACCGGAGTTTTGACGGTGATTGGCATCGGGCCATAGGTGACGGCGGTCGGGTTGCCGGCCAGGGTTTGCGCCAGCGCCCTCGCACAGCTCATCAGGGGCATCACGTACAGCAGGTTCAGCCCGTCGACCTCGGCGCAGTCGCCCAAGGCGTAGATGTTGGCATGAGAGGTCTTCAAGTGCCGATCGACCATGATGCCGCGGTTGACCTGCAAACCGGCCGCAGCCGCCAGGTCGACGCGCGGGCGCAGGCCAATGGCCGAGACCACCACGTCGCACGGGATCACCTGGCCATCGGACAGGTGCGCTTCCAGGCCGTCAGCCACGCGTTGCAGGCGATTGAGCACGGGGCCGAGGTGGAAACGCGCGCCGAGACTTTCGAGGCCAGCCTGCACCGCAGCGGCAGCCGCCGGGTGCAGCAGGGTCGGCATGACATGTTCGCACGGCGCAACCAGCTGCACTTCGTAGCCGCCCAGGGTCAGGTCGTTGGCGAATTCGCAGCCGATCAGGCCGGCGCCGAGCAGCAGCACGCGGCGCTTGCCGGCCGCCGCCGCACGGAAGCGTGCGTAGTCTTCCAGGTCGTTGATCGGGAATACGCAATCCGCCGCATCACCCTCAATGGGCACGCGCACGGTTTCGGCGCCCCAGGCCAGGATCAGGCCGCGGTAGATCACCGCTTCTTCACCGATCCACAGGCGCTTGTGGCCCGGGTCGATGCCACTGATACGCGTGTGGGTGCGTATTTCGGCCTTGAGCTGCTCGGCCATGGCGCCGGGTTCGGCCATGCTCAGGCCGTCGGCATCCTTGTTTTTGCCGAAGCCGGTGGAGAGCATCGGCTTGGAGTAGGAGCGCCCGTCATCGGCGGTAATCAGCAGCAGCGGGGTTTCGCTATCGAGTTTGCGAAACTCGCGGGCCACGTTGTAGCCCGCCAGGCCGGTGCCAATGATGACGACAGGTGCGTTCATTCCTTACTCCTCAATTATTCAGGCAGCGATTTCGATCATTTCAAAATCCATTTTGCCCACACCGCAGTCCGGGCACAGCCAGTCTGCCGGGACGTCTTCCCAACGGGTGCCCGGCGCAATGCCGTCATCCGGCCAACCGTCGGCTTCGTTGTAGATCAGGCCGCAGACGATACATTGCCACTTTTTCATCAGGTACTTCCTCAAGGTTCAGGCGTTTTGCCGGCCGGACGGTCGATGGTTGCAGCACTGCCGTCCAACTCAGCGCGTTTTGTACTGATCGGAGCCGCCGGATGCAAGCCTGTTCGGCGCAACGGCAGGCCAATTCAATCGATATCGGCGGCTGACATGTTAAGCTCGCCGCCTCATTTGCTGCCAATAATGACTCATTGTGCATCACACAGAATCCCCCTCTCCAGCTCCTCTCTGGCTCTCGCGCAGCGAACTGGCGTCACTCCCCGATGCCTCTACTCTCGACTGGCTGTTCGACGAAGGCTCACTGACTCGACGCCTGATTCATCTGTCGAATGATGCGTTCAGCGTCTCGCCGATGTTCGAAGGCTGGCAACCCCTGCGTGCCGACGAGTGCACAGCGCTGGACCTGGCCGATGGCAGTGAGGGTTGGGTGCGCGAGGTGTATTTGCGCGGTCATGGCCAGGCGTGGGTGTTTGCGCGCAGCGTGGCCTCACGCAGTGCATTGCAAGGCGACGGCCTGCACATGGACGAACTGGGCAGCCGCTCGCTGGGCGAATTGCTGTTTTGCGATCAGGCTTTTCAGCGCCGGGCCATCGAGGTTTGCCATTATCCGCAATCGTGGTTGCCCGCCGAGGTGCAATCCCCTGGGCTGTGGGGCCGCCGCTCGCGCTTCGACCGCGGTGCCTTGAGCGTTTTGGTGGCCGAAATTTTCCTGCCTTCCCTGTGGGACGCCGCCTGCGCCCGATCGGAGAACCGTTGATGTACCAAAGCCTGCTCAAGTCCTTGAACCGCTTGAATCCTCGGGCCTGGGATTTCATTCAGCTGACCCGCATGGACAAGCCGATCGGCATTTACCTGCTGCTCTGGCCAACGCTGTGGGCGCTGTGGATTGCCGGCAAGGGGTCGCCGTCCCTGGCCAACATTGTGATTTTCGTCCTCGGCGTGGTGCTGACCCGCGCCGGTGGCTGTGTGATCAACGACTGGGCGGACCGCAAGGTCGATGGCCATGTGAAGCGTACCGAGCAGCGGCCGCTGGTGAGCGGCAAGATCAGCTCCAAAGAGGCGCTGGTGTTCTTCGCATTGCTGATGGGCGCGAGCTTCCTGCTGGTGCTGTGCACCAATGCCGCGACCATCTGGCTGTCGTTGGGCGGCCTGGCGCTGGCGTTCAGTTACCCGTTCATGAAGCGCTACACCTATTACCCGCAAGTGGTGCTGGGCGCCGCATTTTCGTGGGGGATGCCGATGGCGTTCACCGCGGAAACCGGTGAATTGCCGGCCGTCGCGTGGTTGCTATGGATCGCCAACCTGATGTGGACAGTGGGTTACGACACGTACTACGCGATGACCGACCGAGATGACGACCTGAAGATCGGCGTGAAATCCACGGCAATCCTGTTCGGCGACGCGGACCGGGCGATCATCCTGACCTTGCAAGGGCTGGCGTTGGGTTGCCTGTTGCTGGCGGGTTCGAAGTTCGACCTTGGTGGCTGGTTCCACCTCGGATTACTGGTGGCGGCGGGCTGCTTTGCGTGGGAATTCTGGTACACCCGCGACAAGGACCGGATGCGTTGCTTCAAGGCGTTTTTGCACAATCACTGGGCAGGTTTGGCGATTTTCGTCGGGATTGTGCTGGACTACGCGCTACGTTGACCTTTGAAAAGATCGCAGCCTGCGGCAGCTCCTACCGAAGGCTGCGATCTTTTTGCGTTGTTACATATGCTCGCGAACGACATGCCAGACGTCTTTTTTCTTGTCACCCGTCATGTCTCCAGGTTTTTTGTCGTCCTCGTAGTAGTACAGCGGCTTGCCGTCATAAGCCCATTGCATCTTGCCATCGTCACGCTTGACGACTGTCCATTTACCTTCGGCCTTGGCACCCGCCGGCGCCATCATTGGCGGCCAGTATTTGGCGCAGTCGCCGTTGCACATCGACTTGCCGTCCGCGTCCTTGTCGAAGGTGTACAGGGTCATCCCTTTGTGGTCAGTCATCATGCCGTCTTTCATCATGCCCGGTTCGGCGGCGAAGGCCATCGAAGGCAATGCCAGGGCAGCGGCCAGCAGCAGGGCCTTGAGGGATTGCGAGTGTAGATTCATTTGAAGCCTTCCTTTGTGGTTGTCAGGATTCGGACTTAAAGCTTAGCCCAGGATCCAGCCAATCGCCGGCCGACTAAAATACTGTCACACGACTGCAATAATTCCGTTATCTAATGCGGCGCAAGACAGTTAAATGACAAGAGGATTAAGGGCATGGTTGGCAGGAGCATTCTGATCGTCGACGACGAAGCGCCTATTCGCGAAATGATCGCCGTTGCATTGGAAATGGCCGGCTATGACTGCCTGGAGGCTGAAAACTCCCAGCAGGCCCACGCCATTATCGTCGACCGCAAACCGGACCTGATCCTGCTCGACTGGATGCTGCCCGGCACGTCCGGCATCGAACTGGCCCGTCGCCTCAAGCGTGATGAACTGACCGGGGACATCCCGATCATCATGCTCACCGCCAAGGGTGAAGAGGACAACAAGATCCAGGGCCTGGAAGTCGGCGCCGACGACTACATCACCAAGCCGTTTTCCCCCCGTGAGCTGGTAGCGCGCCTGAAGGCCGTGCTGCGCCGTGCCGGTCCGACTGATGGCGAGGCGCCAATCGAAGTCGGCGGCCTGCTGCTGGACCCGATCAGCCACCGCGTGACCATCGACGGCCGTCCTGCCGAGATGGGACCGACTGAATACCGCCTGCTGCAATTCTTCATGACCCACCAGGAGCGCGCCTACACGCGTGGCCAGTTGCTGGATCAGGTCTGGGGCGGCAACGTCTACGTCGAAGAGCGTACGGTCGACGTGCACATTCGACGCCTGCGCAAAGCCCTCGGCGATGCTTACGAAAATCTGGTACAAACCGTGCGCGGCACTGGCTACCGGTTCTCAACCAAGGCCTGATGATCGCAGCGGTTCCACTTTCAAGGACGTATTTTTTTCGTGAACCAAAACTGGCATGGCACCCTGATTCGCCACATGCTGCTGCTGGTCACCGCCTGCCTGGTGATCGGCCTGATCACCGGCTATTACGGCTGGAGCCTCGCTGCAGGCCTGGGTCTTTACCTGGCCTGGACCCTCAAGCAATTACTGCGTCTGCACGAGTGGCTGCGCCTGCACAAACCCGATGAAGCGCCACCCGACGGCTACGGCCTGTGGGGCGAGGTGTTCGACAGCATCTACCACCTGCAACGCCGCGACCAACGGGTACGCGGACGCCTGCAAGCGGTGATCGACCGGGTTCAGGAATCCACCGCCGCGCTCAAGGATGCGGTGATCATGCTCGATACCGACGGCAACCTGGAATGGTGGAACCGCGCCGCCGAAACCCTGCTGGGCCTCAAGACGCCACAGGACAGTGGCCAACCGGTGACCAACCTGGTGCGCCATCCGCGCTTCAAGGAATACTTCGAGCAAGACAGTTATGCCGAGCCACTGGAAATCCCCTCGCCGACCAACGACCGCGTGCGCATTCAGCTGTACATCACCCGCTACGGCAATAACGAACACTTGATGCTGGTGCGCGATGTCACGCGCATCCATCAGCTTGAGCAAATGCGCAAAGACTTCATCGCCAACGTTTCCCATGAACTGCGTACACCGTTGACGGTGATCTGCGGTTACCTGGAAACCTTGCTCGACAACGTCGACGAGGTGAACCCGCGCTGGGGCCGCGCCTTGCAGCAGATGCAGCAACAAGGCGGACGCATGCAGACCTTGCTCAACGACCTGTTGTTGCTGGCCAAGCTGGAAGCCACCGATTATCCGTCGGACAACCAGCCGGTGCCGATCGACGGCTTGCTGCAATCGATCAAGAGCGATGCGCAGCAGTTGTCCGGCCAGAAAAACCAGAAAATCACCCTGGAAGCCGACCCGACGATTCTGCTCAAGGGCAGCGAAGCGGAGTTGCGCAGCGCGTTTTCCAACCTGGTGTTCAACGCGGTGAAATACACCCCGGCCGAAGGCAATATCCGCATTCGCTGGTGGGGCGATGACCAGGGGGCGCACCTGAGCGTGCAGGATTCCGGGATCGGCATCGATGCCAAACACCTGCCGCGCCTGACCGAACGCTTCTATCGCGTCGACTCCAGCCGCAACTCCAACACCGGGGGCACCGGCCTGGGACTGGCGATCGTCAAACACGTCTTGTTACGACATCGGGCACGGATGGAAATCAGCAGCGTACCGGGCCACGGCAGTACCTTTACCTGCCACTTTGCCCCGGCTCAAGTCACCAAATCACGGGTTATCAGCACCACTGACTGATACCGGCCAGCACGCGCCACTAGGCAACTGGCCGGTCAGCCGCTACATTGGCTGACTTGTGCCTGCCTTTCAGGCGCGGTTTTTTACTTCCCTCTCGAATATACGGAACCCGCAAAACTCCATCATGGACCCTTCCCCTGGCTTGACCCTCGCTACCATTTTCGCCGACTTCGGCATGATTCTTTTTGCTCTGATCCTGGTTTTGCTCAACGGATTTTTCGTTGCGGCGGAATTTGCCATGGTCAAATTGCGCTCGACCCGGGTCGAGGCCATCGCTGACAAAAACGGCTGGCGCGGGCACATCCTGCGCACCGTGCACAGTCAACTCGATGCTTACCTGTCGGCTTGCCAATTGGGTATCACCCTCGCCTCCCTGGGCCTGGGTTGGGTCGGTGAACCCGCGTTTGCCCACATTCTTGAGCCGGTGTTGAGCGCAGTCGGCGTCGAGTCGGCCGAAGTGGTCAAAGGCATCTCGTTCTTCACCGCCTTCTTCATCATTTCGTACCTGCACATCGTGGTCGGCGAACTGGCCCCCAAATCCTGGGCCATCCGCAAACCCGAGTTGCTGTCGCTGTGGACCGCCGTGCCGCTGTACCTGTTCTATTGGGCCATGTACCCGGCCATCTACCTGCTCAACGCCAGCGCCAACACCATCCTGCGCATTGCGGGGCAAGGTGAGCCCGGCCCGCATCACGAGCATCACTACAGCCGTGAAGAACTGAAACTGATCCTGCACTCCAGCCGTGGCCAGGACCCGAGCGACCAAGGCATGCGCGTCCTGGCCTCGGCGGTGGAAATGGGTGAACTGGAAGTGGTCGACTGGGCCAATTCCCGCGAAGACCTGGTGACCCTGGAGTTCAACGCGCCGCTCAAGCAGATCCTGGCGATGTTCCGTCGCCACAAGTTCAGCCGTTACCCGGTGTACGACAGCGAGCGCCAGGAGTTCGTCGGCCTGCTGCACATCAAGGATCTGCTGCTGGAACTGGCGGCACTGGACCACATTCCCGAGTCGTTCAACCTGGCCGAACTGACCCGCCCACTGGAGCGGGTGTCGCGGCACATGCCGCTGTCGCAGTTGCTGGAACAGTTCCGCAAGGGCGGCTCGCACTTCGCCGTGGTCGAAGAGGCCGACGGCAACATCATCGGCTACCTGACCATGGAAGATGTGCTGGAAGTGCTGGTGGGCGACATCCAGGACGAACACCGCAAGGCCGAACGCGGGATCCTCGCGTATCAGCCGGGCAAGCTGTTGGTGCGGGGCGATACGCCGCTGTTCAAGGTTGAACGACTGCTGGGTATCGACCTCGACCACGTCGAAGCCGAAACCCTTGCCGGACTGGTCTACGAGAGCCTCAAGCGCGTACCCGAAGAGGAAGAAGTGCTGGAAGTCGAAGGCCTGCGGATCATCATCAAGAAGATGAAAGGGCCGAAGATCGTTCTGGCCAAGGTGTTGATGCTGGATTGATGCGATTCGTTAAACCGCATTGATCCCAAGGCTTTACTGCTTGCCCAACGCAAAGTTGGGCAGCGCACCCACCGGCTGGCTGAACTGATACGGAATCGAGACCAGCCCCAGCCCGGTATTGCGCTGCACCACGAAGTGCAAATGCGGCCCGGTGCTGTTGCCGGTGTTGCCGGACAACGCCAGCGCACTCCCTACCGTTACCCGCTGACCTTCCCGAACGCAGACCGAGCCTTTCTTCAGGTGCAGATAAACGCCCATGGTCCCGTCATCGTGCAGCACCCGCACGAAATTGCCGGATGCGTCGGTGCCGCGCCCACTCTGTCTGTTCTCGGTTTTCACTACCACACCGCCTCGCGCGGCAATGATCGGCGTGCCCTCAGGCATCGCGATATCCATGGCGTATCGGCTCTTGGGCCCGAAGTGGCTGTAGGGGCCATTGGCGCCCTGGCTTATCCGGAACGGTCCGCCACGCCAGGGCAACGGGTACCGATAGCCAACCATGGGCCCTGAGGGGTCGCCCAGGGAGTAGTTGAACTTCGGGACGTACGCGATGGGCTTCCCACCTTTAGTCGCCGTGAGCTGCGCCAGGCGAACGCTGCTGCGTAGCGGGATCACCCGCCGAATCGTCCCGCCCGGCACACCGCTGGCGTTCTTCACCCCTGCAAAGCTCAATTCGACTTCGACCGGCGCATACAGGTCATTGCGCACGTACACGCTGTGCACGCCATTCTTCTTCATGATGATAAGGCGCACCTGGCGCTCAAGGTGCTCGACCATGCCATCGCGAAAAACGAACACATGGGCGCCTTTGCTAGGGCGGTCGCTGTAGGAAACCACACCATAGGCATCTTTGGATTTGTAGATGGTCATGGCCATGGCCGAGTTGGCGACCATGAACAGGCCACATATAAGCAGCAGGCGCGAGAACATGAGCAAGAATTCTGTCGAGTGAGATCTGGGATTGAGCCTAGCAGCTGCAATGGACCCGGGTAGTCGGCAGATGTTTCAAAATGGGCCGTTCAGAAGATTTTCGGCAAGGCCAATGGACCCTTCGAACTCGCAGACGACGCTGGATCAAGCACCAGGAATGAAGTGCTTCTGCGCCGTACCCCGCGCAATCAGGCGCGAGATGTAATCGAGCTTCTGCGCATCCTGGTCGACAAAGCGGAAGGTCAGTTGCAGCCAGTCACTGTCGGGCTTCGGTTCGTGGGCCACGACGGCGTGCAGATAGCCGTTGAGGCGGGCGATTTCGGCATTGTCGCCCTGCTCCAGGTCCAGCACGGCGCTGTCGAGGATCTGCGGCAGGATCTCGGAGCGCTTCACCACCAGCAGCGCTTCCTTGAGGCTCAGGGCCTTGATCACGCATTGCTGGATACCGTTGGGCAACCGCAGTTGACCCTGGCCACGGCCACTGGCGGGTGCCGAAGAGGCTGCTGGCGCCTTGATCGGCGGGCTGTTGAGCAAGCCTTTGGACGGTGCGGGTGCGGCCGTTGGCGTGGCGACGGGGGCCTTGCCACCGGTCAGGGCAGCGAGGGAGTCGTTAGCGAAGGCAGGGCTGGTTTTGGTCGCGGCGACGTTGATCAAGGCGTCGAGTTTGCCGACCTTGTGCAGCGCCTGCTTGACCTTGGTGATCAGTTGCTCGTTGGTGAACGGTTTGCTGACGTAGCCGGATACCCCGGCCTGAATCGCCTGGACAACGTTCTCTTTGTCGCCACGGCTGGTCACCATCACGAAAGGCATGGCTCTGAGGTTGTCTTGCTCGCGGCACCAGGTCAGCAGTTCCAGGCCGGACATTTCCGGCATTTCCCAGTCGCACAGGACCAGGTCGAAGGCTTCCTTGGCCAGCATGGCCTGGGCCTTTCTGCCGTTGATCGCATCTTCGATCCGCATGCCCGGGAAATAATTGCGCAGGCACTTTTTCACCAGATCACGAATGAACGACGCGTCGTCCACGACCAACACACTGACCTTACTCATCCAAAACCCCTTTAAAAAATCCCGGCCAGCATACCGCCTTGCTGATGGCACATTGCCAAAAAATCTTCAGTCACGCCGGACTTTTCGTTCGCGGGTGCTGCTTTTCGAATTCGTAAGCCGCAAACAAAAACGCCCGGCCAAAAGGCCGGGCGCTTTACTTGGGCAACCTTACTTATCGTCAGTTTTGCCCGGAACATTAGCTGTTTCGCCGCTGGTTCCTTCGACTTCTTCCTTCATGCGCTTGAGACCCAGGTGCCGCACGTCGGTGCCGCGTACCAGGTAGATCACCAGCTCGGAGATATTGCGCGCGTGGTCGCCGATACGTTCCAGCGAACGCAGCACCCAGATAATGCTCAGAACCCGCGAAATGGAACGCGGATCTTCCATCATGTAGGTTGCCAGCTCACGCAGGGCGGTCTTGTATTCGCGGTCGATGATCTTGTCGTACTGCGCCACCGACAAGGCCAACTCGGCGTCGAAACGGGCAAAGGCGTCCAGTGCGTCGCGCACCATGTTGCGCACCTGGTCACCGATGTGGCGCACTTCCACGTATCCGCGCGGCGCTTCGCCTTCTTCGCACAGCTGGATGGCGCGGCGGGCGATCTTGGTCGCTTCGTCACCGATGCGCTCCAGGTCGATCACCGACTTGGAAATGCTGATGATCAGGCGCAGGTCGGAAGCCGCCGGCTGGCGACGGGCCAGAATGCGCAGGCATTCCTCGTCGATGTTGCGTTCCATCTGGTTGATCTGGTCATCGATCTCGCGCACTTGCTGGGCCAGGCCGGAGTCGGCCTCGATCAGCGCGGTCACCGCGTCGTTGACCTGCTTCTCGACCAGCCCGCCCATGGCCAGGAGGTGGCTGCGCACTTCCTCCAGTTCGGCGTTGAACTGCTGGGAGATGTGGTGTGTAAGGCCTTCCTTAGAAATCATGTTGTCTGCTCCGCAAAAGCTGTGAGCTGCAAGCTACAAGCTGCAAGCTGATGTGTTGTACCCGAACCGCCCTGACTTGCCGCTTGAAGCTCGCGGCTCGTGGCTGCTGCTAGCCGTAGCGACCGGTGATGTAGTCTTCGGTCTGCTTCTTCGCCGGATTGGTGAACAGGGTATCGGTGTCGCCAAACTCGACCAGCTTGCCCATGTACATGAACGCGGTGTAGTCGGACACCCGCGCCGCCTGTTGCATGTTGTGGGTCACGATGACGATGGTGAACTTGGATTTCAGTTCGTAGATCAGCTCTTCGACTTTCAGCGTGGAGATCGGGTCGAGTGCCGAGCACGGTTCGTCGAGCAGCAGCACTTCCGGCTCAACGGCGATGGTGCGAGCGATCACCAGACGCTGCTGCTGACCACCGGACAGGCCCAGTGCCGACTCGTGCAGACGGTCCTTGACCTCGTCCCACAGCGCCGCGCCTTTCAACGCCCACTCAACGGCTTCGTCGAGCACGCGCTTCTTGTTAATGCCCTGGATGCGCAGGCCGTAGACCACGTTTTCGTAGATGGTTTTCGGGAACGGGTTGGGCTTCTGGAACACCATGCCGACGCGACGACGCAGCTCGGCCACGTCCTCGCCCTTGCGGTAGATGTTGTTGCCGTACAGGTTGATCTCGCCTTCAACGCGGCAGCCGTCAACCAGGTCGTTCATCCGGTTGAAGGTACGCAGCAGCGTGGACTTGCCACAGCCGGACGGACCGATGAAAGCGGTCACGCGCTGTTTCGGGATGTTCATGCTGACGTCGTACAGCGCTTGTTTTTCGCCGTAGAACAGGCTCAGGCCCGGTACTTCGATAGCTACGGTTTCCTGCTCGAGGTTCAGGCTCTGTTTGTCGCGACCCAGCGCCGACATGTTGATGCCGTGGGTATGTGCTTCGTGCTGCATGGGAGGCTCCCTGTGCTAACAAATTCGGTTCGGAACGCTGCTTATTGCAGTTCCCATCAATATTCCGGTGGACGCGGTCCAGTGTGGGAGCGGGCTTGCTCGCGAAGAGGCCGGCACATTCAACATCAATGTTGCCTGACCCACCGCTTTCGCGAGCAAGCCCGCTCCCACATTGGAAATCAGCTATCCAGCGCCTTGTACTTCTCGCGCAGGTGGTTACGGATGTACACCGCCGACAGGTTCAATGTCGCGATCACCAGCACCAGCAGCAGCGCCGTGGCGTACACCAGCGGTCGCGCGGCTTCGACGTTCGGGCTCTGGAAGCCGACGTCATAGATGTGGAAGCCCAAGTGCATGATCTTCTGGTCCAGGTGCAGGTACGGGTAGTTACCGTCCACCGGCAGCGACGGCGCCAGTTTGACCACACCCACCAGCATCAGCGGCGCCACTTCACCCGCGGCGCGGGCCACCGCGAGGATCATGCCGGTCATCATCGCCGGGCTGGCCATCGGCAGCACGATCTTCCACAGGGTTTCAGCCTTGGTTGCGCCGAGGGCCAACGAGCCTTCACGCACGGTGCGAGGAATCCGCGCCAGACCTTCTTCGGTGGCCACGATCACCACCGGCACCGCCAGCAGAGCCAAGGTGAGCGAAGCCCAGAGCAGACCCGGTGTACCGAAGGTCGGTGCCGGCAGTGCTTCCGGGAAGAACAGACGGTCGAGCGAGCCGCCCAGCACGTAGACGAAGAAGCCCAGGCCGAACACGCCGTAAACGATGGCCGGAACGCCCGCCAGGTTGTTCACTGCGATGCGGATAATCCGGGTCAGTGCGTTCTGCTTGGCGTATTCACGCAGGTACACCGCCGCCAGTACGCCGAACGGGGTCACGATCATTGCCATGATCAGGGTCATCATCACGGTGCCGAAGATGGCCGGGAAGATCCCGCCTTCGGTGTTCGCTTCACGCGGGTCGTCGCTCAGGAACTCCCAGACCTTGCTGAAGTAGAAACCGATCTTGGTGGTCGTGCTCATGGCGTTCGGCTGGTAGGCGTGAACCACTTTGCCGATGCCGATTTCGATTTCCTTACCGTTCGCATCGCGGGCGGTCAGGCTGTCGCGGTTGAACTGCGCATGCAGATCGCTCAGGCGCGCTTCAACATCCTGATAGCGGGCGTTGAGTTCGGCGCGCTCGGATTCCATGTCCGCTTGTGCGGTGGCGTCGAGTTTGCCATCCAGCTCAAGCTTGCGACCGTGCAGGCGGATGCGTTCGAGACCGGCGTTGATCGCGCCGATGTCGGTTTTTTCCAGGTTCTTGAGTTGTGCAGCCAGCTTGTTGACCCGGTCAACACGGGCCTGCAACTCAGGCCATGCGGCTTCGCCTTCAGCGACAACCTTGCCATCCTGTTTGACGTTGACCAGGTAACCGTAGAAGTTGCCCCACTCGCGACGCTCGATGGCCATCAGCTCCGGCGGCGTCGCCTGCCTGGTCAGCCACTCGCCGACGATCCAGGTGAAGTCGTTGCCGTTCAGGTCACGGTTGCCGACCTTGATCAGCTCGCGGGTCATGAACTCCGGGCCTTCGTCAGGCACCGGCAGGCCGGCGCTCTTCAGGCGGGCACGTGGCACTTCTTCCTTCTGTACGATTTCGCCGATCACCAAGTGATTGGCCTGGCCCGGTACGTCGTAACTGGCATGCACCAGGTCAGCCGGCCAGAAGTGACCAAGACCACGCACGGCAATCACTGCCAGCAGGCCAATGGTCATGATGACCGCGATGGACACCGCGCCACCGCTGATCCAGACGCCGGGGGCGCCGCTCTTGAACCATCCTTTCAGGGAGTTCTGTTTCACAGACTTCTACCTTTGCTTAAAGCGACGAGTATTTCTTGCGCAGACGCTGACGAATCAGTTCCGCGAGGGTGTTCATGACGAAGGTGAACAACAGCAGCACCAGCGCCGAGAGGAACAGCACGCGGTAGTGGCTGCCGCCGACTTCCGATTCGGGCATTTCCACCGCGACGTTGGCCGCCAGGGTGCGCAGGCCTTCGAACAGGTTCATTTCCATGACAGGGGTGTTACCGGTGGCCATCAACACGATCATGGTTTCGCCGACCGCACGGCCCATGCCGATCATCAGCGCCGAGAAGATACCCGGGCTCGCGGTGAGGATCACCACGCGGGTCATGGTCTGCCACGGCGTGGCACCGAGGGCCAGGGAGCCCAGGGTCAGGCCGCGAGGCACGCTGAACACGGCGTCTTCGGCGATGGAGTAGATGTTCGGGATGACCGCGAAGCCCATGGCCAGGCCGACCACCAGGGCGTTGCGCTGGTCGTAGGTGATGCCCAGGTCGTGGGAGATCCACATGCGCATGTCGCCGCCGAAGAACCAGTTTTCCATGAACGGGCTCATGTACAACGACAGCCAACCCACAAACAGGATCACCGGAATCAGCAGCGCACTTTCCCAGCCATCCGGGACTTTCAGGCGAATCGACTCAGGCAGGCGGCTGAAGGTGAATCCGGCGACCAGGATGCCGATCGGCAGCAACATCAGCAGGCTGAAGATGCCCGGCAAATGCCCTTCCACATATGGCGCGAGGAACAGACCGGCGAAGAAACCAAGAATCACCGTCGGCATCGCTTCCATCAACTCGATCACCGGCTTGACCTTGCGGCGCATGCCCGGAGCCATGAAGTACGCGGTGTAGATCGCCGCGGCAACGGCCAGTGGAGCGGCCAGCAGCATGGCGTAGAACGCGGCTTTCAGGGTACCGAAGGTCAGCGGCGACAGGCTCAGCTTGGGTTCGAAGTCAGTGTTGGCGGCGGTCGATTGCCAGACGTATTTAGGCTCGTCGTAGTTCTCGTACCAGACCTTGCTCCACAGTGCGCTCCACGAGACTTCCGGGTGCGGGTTGTCGAGCAGCAGCGGATGCAACTTGCCGCCGGCTTCCACGATCAAGCGGTTGGCACGCGGCGACAGACCGAAGATGCCCTGGCCTTCAGCGACCGACTCCACCAGCAAGGTACGGTGGGCGGTACTGTGGAACACGCCGAGCTTGCCGGAAGCGTCGAGGGCAACGAAGCCCTTGCGGCGCTCTTCGGCAGTGATTTCAACGATAGGCGTGGTGCCCATCTGGAAGGTGCGGATCTGCTTCAGGCGTTGCTCGCCATCGGGGTCGCGCGCCATGAACCACTGGGCCAGACCACCTTTGGAGTCACCGATGATCAGCGAGATACCGCCCACCAACTGGGTGCTGGCGGTGACTTCGGTTTCGCCGTTTTCCGCCAGTTTGTAGCGACCGTTGAGACTTTTGTCGCGAAGGCTGAACACGTCGGCCTGGGCACGCCCGTTGATCACGTACAGCCACTGCTGACGCGGGTCGACGAAAATATTCTTCACCGGCTCGGTCATTTGCGGCAGTTCGATGCGCTTCTGCTCGTTGGTGACTTCGCCGGTCATCATGTTCTCTTCGCTGGTCAGCGACAGAACATTGAGTTGCGAACCGGTGGAACCCACCAGCATCAGGGTCGAATCGTTGGCGTTGAGGCTGACGTGCTCCAGCGCACCGCCGGCTTCGTTCACCGCGATTGGCGCTTCGCCATACGGGTACTCGATGGCCGGGGTGATGGTCTTCTTGCCGTCCGGGTAGCTGACTTTATAGGTGTGACGGAACACCAGGGCCTGACCGTTGGACAGACCCACCGCCACCAGCGGGTGACCTGGCTGGTCTTCTGCGATGGAAGTCACGGTGGTGCCGGCCGGGATCGACAGATCGACGCGCTTCAATTCAGCGCCGCTGTCGATGTCGAAGAACAATGCCTGGCCCTTGTCGGAAACCCGCATCGCAACCTGGTTCTGCTCTTCCAGGGAGATCATCAGCGGCTTGCCGGCGTCTTGCATCCAGGCGGGTGTGATGGCGTCCTTGGCGGTCAGGCTGGCACCCTGGAACAGGGGCGCGACGACGTAGGCAAGGAAGAAGAAGATCAAGGTGATCGCGCCCAGTACAGCGAGGCCGCCAACGAGGACGTACCAGCGGGTCAGGCGATCTTTGAGCGCGCGAATGCGGCGCTTGCGTTGCAACTCAGGCGTATTGAAATCAATTCGCTTGGGGGGATTAGTAGTCATGTTGGAATTGGCCAGATCATTCATTCGCACACCCTAGCGATCCTGTATGACAGAAAGATGACAGTGCAGTGACGCAACAAATCCGCCGCTAGCGGTAACCAGCAGCGAATAGAGAATTAGAGGTGCATGGGGGCGGCTCCTGCCGCCCCCATGTGAGTCCGAGGGGTTCACCCTGGACTCAATTTGTTACTTTTTTGCGACTTCAGCGCCGCCTTCCGCCAGACCCAGGTCAGCCAGAGCTTTGGCAGCTACTTTGGCCGGCAGTGGGATGTAACCGTCTTTCACTACGACTTCCTGACCCTGTTTAGACAGAACCAGTTTCACGAACTCGGCTTCCAGCGGGGCCAGTGGCTTGTTCGGGGCTTTGTTGACGTACACGTACAAGAAGCGGGACAGCGGGTACTTGCCGTTCAGGGCGTTTTCTTCAGTGTCTTCGATGAAGTCCTGGCTGCCTTTCTTGGCCAGGGCCACAGTCTTCACGCTAGCGGTCTTGTAGCCGATGCCCGAGTAACCGATGCCGTTCAGCGAGGAGCTGATCGACTGCACGACCGAAGCCGAACCTGGCTGCTCGTTCACGTTAGGCTTGTAGTCGCCTTTGCACAGGGCTTCTTCCTTGAAGTAGCCGTAGGTGCCGGATACCGAGTTACGACCGAACAGTTGAACCGGCTTGTTGGCCAGGTCGCCGGTCACGCCCAGGTCGCCCCAGGTTTTCACGTCGGCTTTAGCGCCGCACAGACGAGTGGACGAGAAGATCGCATCGACCTGTTCCATGGTCAGGTGCTGGATCGGGTTGTCCTTGTGTACGAATACAGCCAGGGCGTCCACGGCAACCGGGATAGCGGTTGGCTTGTAGCCGTACTTCTGCTCGAAGGCAGCCAGTTCGGTGTCCTTCATCCTGCGGCTCATCGGGCCCAGGTTGGAGGTGCCTTCAGTCAGCGCAGGTGGCGCAGTGGCGGAGCCAGCGGCCTGAATCTGGATGTTTACGTTCGGGTATTCTTTCTTGTAGTTCTCAGCCCAGAGGGTCATGAGGTTGGCCAGGGTATCGGAACCAACGCTGGACAGGTTGCCCGACACACCAGTGGTCTTGGTGTAGCTCGGGATAGCAGGGTCAACAGCGGCAACCGCGTTGGCAGTCGCAACGCCAGCAGCGACAAAAGTCATTGCCGCCATCAAACGCTTCAGTTTCATGCCTTACTCCTAGCAGATAGGGTGTGTTATTCGGGGCCAAGTATCAGCAGGCCGTGTGAACACTCTATGGCTGAAATATGACAATTGGATGAAAGGCCAGCACTCCGCTTGGAAGGCTGGCCTTTCAGTTGTAACTGTAGATGTGAGGAGTGCTGTGATCGTTCGCTATCAGCGGCCCTTCTTCCAGAGATATGCACCTACCAGAATCCCCACCCCGCATAGCACCGCCACATAATAGGCAGGCCCCATCGCACTCTCCTTGAGCAACAGGCTGACGATCATCGGTGTCAGACCACCGAAAATCGCGTAGGCGACGTTGTACGAGAACGACAGGCCGCTGAAACGCACCACCGGCGGGAACGCCTTGACCATCACATAGGGCACCGCGCCGATGGTGCCGACCAGCAGACCGGTCAGGGCATACATCGGGAACAGCCAGTCGGGATGATCGGCCAGGCTGTGGTAGAAGGTCCAGGAACTGGCCAGCAGCGCGGTACAGCCGATCACGAAGACTCGTCCCGCACCGAAGCGATCGGCCAGTGCGCCGGCAATGATGCAACCAAAGCTCAGGAACACGATCGCCACGCTGTTCGCCTGCAGGGACGTGGTTGGCGAGAAGTGATAGACCGTCTGCAACACAGTCGGGGTCATCAGGATCAACACCACGATGGCGGCCGACAGCAGCCAGGTCAGCAACATCGAAATGGCAATGGCGCCTCGATGGTCACGCAGCACCGCCCGCAGCGGCACTTCTTCGGCCAGGGCCTTGCGCTGTTGCAACTCGGCGAACACCGGGGTTTCGTGCAACCAGCGACGCAGGTACACCGAGAACAGGCCGAACACGCCACCCAGCAGGAACGGAATCCGCCAGGCGTAATCCGCTACTTCCACCGGGGTGTAGAGGCTGTTGATCGCCGTGGCGACCAGCGAGCCGAGCAGGATGCCCGCCGTCAGGCCGCTGGTCAGGGTGCCGCAGGCGTAGCCGACATGCCGCTGCGGAACGTGCTCGGAAACGAAGACCCACGCCCCCGGCACTTCACCGCCAATGGCCGCGCCCTGGATCACCCGCATCAACAGCAACAGGATCGGCGCCCACATGCCGATCTGCGCATAAGTCGGCAGCAAACCCATGATCAAGGTGGGCACCGCCATCATGAAAATGCTCAGAGTGAACATTTTCTTGCGGCCCAGCAGGTCGCCGAAGTGCGCCATCACGATGCCGCCCAGCGGCCGCGCCAGATAGCCGGCGGCGAAGATGCCGAAGGTCTGCATCAGGCGTAGCCATTCAGGCATGTCCGCCGGGAAGAACAGCTTGCCCACCACCGTGGCGAAGAACACGAAGATGATGAAATCGTAGAACTCCAGCGCGCCGCCCAGGGCCGACAGCGATAGAGTCTTGTAGTCGTTGCGGGTCAGCGGACGTGCGGGTTGGTCTGGCTGCGCGATGCTCGAGGGCGCTGTGGTCATGGCAAGGGCTTCTCTTATAGTCGGATCTGCAACCTCAACAACGCTGGCTGAGGTTTGGGCAGGTCCGGCACGATAGCAAATTGTTCGAAAAAGCACATAGAGGTGCGTTTTTGACAGTCAAAATGAGAACCGGACGGTCGTCGCGGAGTCTACCGACCGATATACTCAAAGCCTGCTCCGGTTTTTGAGGGGTTGCTGTGCGAAAGCGCCTGTCAGGTTCATAGGCGATTTCGCAGAGTTTCCCTTTAGGCGCCTGATGGAAAACGTGACGAACGTAGTATGTTCGGTGCTGAATCGTTTTTCCCGAAGACGGCTACCACCAGCAATACCAACGAAGAGTCACGGGTCAGAGGCCCCCCGGCATGATAGAACTCGAACAAGAAGATCCGATCCCGCAAGGCGACCTGGCCCTGCAAATCACCGCGCTTCCTCGCGAAACCAACGGCTTTGGCGATATTTTCGGCGGCTGGCTGGTGGCGCAGATGGATTTGGCAGGCACCGCGATGGCCAGCAAGGTCGCTGGCGGGCGCGTTGCCACCGTTGCAATCGACCGCATGGCGTTTCTGGTACCGGTGGCGGTGGGCGCTCAGCTCTCCTTTTATACCCAGGCCCTGGAAATCGGCCGCAGCTCGATCAAGATGATGGTCGAGGTCTGGAGCGACGATCCACTGTCCAGCGAGTGGCGTAAAGTAACCGAAGCGGTGTTTGTGTTCGTGGCCATCGATGGCAGCGGTCGCACCCGTTCGGTTCCACCCCGGGCTCGCTGAAAGAGCTTTTAAACCTGGTAGCCGTTTTGCGGTCGATAGTCGTCCACGTTACTGATCGAGAGCTGTCCCATGAGCACGCCCAATGTTGAAGCCGTAAAACTGGATGAACTGAACTGCTGGCGCATCCGCCACGGTCAGGCCGAATTACTGGTGGCCCAGCAAGGCGCGCACATCCTCAGCTATCAATTGGCCGGCCAGCCGCCGCTGATCTGGCTCAACGACGAGGCCGTGTTCAAGACCGGCAAGAGCATCCGCGCCGGCGTGCCGGTGTGCTGGCCATGGTTCGGCAACTTTGCGCGCAACCCGCAAAGCGTTCAGGCGATGCGCACCAGCAATGAAGCGCCGTCGGCTCACGGCTTCGTGCGAGCGATGGATTGGGAACTGGGCGGCATCGAAGCCGAGGGCGAAAGCCTGAAGGTCGAATTCCTCCTGCCCTACCCTGAAGGCGGCTTTCCCGGCTGGCCGCACCAGGTGGATTTGACGCTGAGCATTCGCCTCGACGAGCAATTGCACATCCACCTGACCAGCCACAACCGGGGCGCTGAAACCGTCAGCATCAGCCAGGCGCTGCACAGTTACTTTGCCGTCAGCGATGTGCGTGAAGTGCATGTCGAAGGCGTGGATGGCTTGAGCTACATCGAAACCCTGGAAGACTGGAAAACCAAGCAACAGTCCGGCGATCTGCGATTTAGCGGCGAAACTGACCGCATCTATCTTAATGTCCCGCCACTGCTGAGCATCGTCGACCCGGCCTGGGAGCGACGCATCGAACTGACCAGCATGGGCTCGCGCACCGCGGTGATCTGGAACCCGTGGATCGACCGCGCCGCCGCGTTCAGCGACATGGCCGACGATGGCTGGCAGCGCATGCTGTGCATCGAGACGGCGAATGTGATGGGTGATGTGGTGAACCTGAAACCAGGTGCTAGCCATACGCTGGGCGTGAGTATCGGCAGCAACTCTCTCTAAGCAACACCACAAAACCAATGTGGGAGCGAGCTTGCTCGCGATAAGGCCATAACATTCAACATTTAAGTTGCCTGTTACACCGCCATCGCGAGCAAGTTCGCTCCCACAGTTTTTTGTGCCAAGCCATCTGGCGGGGCGTTACAAATCCGACTCTTTCACCACCCGTACCTTCTGCGCATCCAGCGCATATGCCGCATCGGCCAGGTCATTGCTGACCTTCTCGACTTTCAGCGTGCCGGTGACCCACAGCGGCGTGTAGATATCATTCAGCTTCAGGCCCTTTGGATAGCGCACCAGCACCAATTGATTGGGAGGCGGAGGCGGTACGTGGATGCAGGCGCCCGGGTATGGCACGAGGAAAAACAACGTGCTGTTCCCCTTGGCGTCGGACTCAAGCGGCACGGGGTAACCGCCAATGCGGATGTTCTTGTCGTTCATCGACGCAACGGTCTTGGTCGAGTACATCACCGCAGGCAAGCCTTTGGCCTGCTTCATTCCACCCTTGTCGGTGAAAGTGCCATTGGCTTCAGGGGAGTTGTGGTCGATTTCAGGCATGGCCTCGAGGGCCTTCTGGTCCGACTTGGGCATCAATTCGAGCCAGTCGGTTTCCGGCAGTTCGCCGGCATGGGCAAGGCCCGAACCCAGTAAAACAAGAGTCAACAAAAGACGGCGCATGAAGGTGCTCGGCAAAGGGAAGAACAGGAAACGCCGAGCATTCTAGCCCTCCCGGCCGGCTTGGCGGAGAGGGCTTTGTCGCCTGGATCAGTTCTTTTTGATCAACCCGTAGATCACCAGCAACACAACGGCGCCCACCAGCGCACCGATGAAACCTGCACCTTGACCAGCCTGATAGATGCCCAGGGCTTGGCCGCCGTAAGTGGCCGCCAGCGAACCGCCGATACCGAGCAGGATCGTCATGATCCAGCCCATGCTGTCATCGCCAGGTTTCAGGAACCGAGCCAGCAGGCCGACAATCAAGCCGATAAAGATGGTTCCGATAATTCCCATGGCATTCTCCTCTCAATGAAGTAGCTATTGGAAAGCCTAGTCAGACTTTCGCAACCTGCCATGAGAGAACGGCGCACCCCGAAGGTTCCACCGTTGCACATAAAAAACTATTCGGCGATCAGTGCTTGCACCTTGAGAATCTGGGCCGCCAGCGTCTCGCGGTCTGCACAACGAAGGTTGGCATGACCGACCTTGCGGCCGACCTTGAACGCCTTGCCATAGTGATGCAGATGGCAATCGGCGATGGTCAGGACCTTCTCGGACTCTGGCACTTTGCCGATGAAGTTGAGCATCGCGCTCTCGCCAACCTTGGCAGTCGAACCCAACGGCAGGCCGGCAACGGCCCGCAGGTGGTTTTCGAACTGGCTGCACTCGGCGCCTTCGGTAGTCCAGTGCCCTGAGTTGTGTACCCGCGGGGCGATTTCGTTGGCCTTGAGGCCACCGTCGACTTCAAAGAACTCGAACGCCATCACACCGACGTAATCCAGTTGCTTGAGCACACGGCTGGAGTAGTCTTCGGCCAGGGCTTGCAGCGGGTGATCGGTGCTGGCCACGGACAACTTGAGAATGCCGCTTTCGTGGGTGTTGTGTACCAGCGGATAGAAGCGGGTTTCACCGTCGCGGGCACGCACGGCGATCAGCGAGACTTCACCGGTGAACGGCACGAAGCCTTCCAGCAGGCAGGCCACGCTGCCCAGTTCGGCAAAGGTGCCAACCACATCTTCTGGCGTGCGCAGGACTTTCTGACCCTTGCCGTCGTAACCCAGGGTACGGGTCTTCAGCACCGCTGGCAGACCGATGGAAGCCACGGCGGCGTCCAGATCAGCCTGGGACTGAATGTCGGCGAACGCCGGGGTAGGAATCCCCAGGTCCTTGAACATGCTCTTCTCGAACCAGCGATCGCGGGCGATACGCAGTGCTTCGGCACTCGGGTAGACCGGGACGAATTGTGACAGGAACGCCACGGTCTCGGCCGGAACACTTTCGAACTCGAAGGTCACCAGATCGACTTCATCGGCCAGCTGACGCAGGTGATCCTGATCGCCGTAATCGGCTCGCAGGTGTTCGCCCAACGCTGCTGCGCAAGCATCCGGCGCCGGGTCCAGGAAAGCGAAGTTCATGCCCAGCGGAGTGCCCGCCAGCGCCAACATGCGGCCCAACTGGCCGCCACCGATTACACCGATCTTCATCGTCAACAACCTCAGGCGATGCGTGGGTCTGGATTTTCCAGGACGCTGTCTGTCTGCTCAGCACGGAAGGTTTTCAGCACCGCGTGGAACTGCGGGTGCTTGGCGCCAAGGATACTCGCCGACAGCAGTGCTGCGTTGATCGCGCCCGCCTTGCCGATGGCCAGGGTGGCGACCGGAATGCCCGCTGGCATCTGCACAATAGAGAGCAGCGAATCAACGCCCGACAGCATAGCGGACTGAACCGGTACGCCAAGCACCGGCAGGTGAGTCTTGGCTGCACACATGCCAGGCAAGTGGGCCGCGCCACCGGCACCGGCGATGATCACCTCGATGCCACGCGCCTCGGCTTCTTCAGCGTACTGGAACAGCAGGTCCGGGGTGCGGTGGGCAGAAACCACTTTCACCTCGTAGGGGATGCCGAGCTTTTCCAGCATATCGGCGGTGTGGCTAAGGGTGGACCAATCGGACTTGGAGCCCATGATCACGCCAACCAGTGCACTCATCGTCGTGCCTCTTCTCTCTGGGCGCCCGCAGGCGCGTCAAAAAACAACAAGCCACGCAGGATGCGTGGCTTGATTGTACGAATTATGGCCGGTCGTAACCGGCCGAAGGCCGCGCAGTATACCTCAAAGAAGCGGATAAACAGCCCCTGTGGCGACCATCTGTCACGCGCTCGAAAAATAGGTATTTCTTGACTATCAAGTCAGTCATTTGACTGCCTGAATGTCGTGAATTTCTTAACTTAGTAGCTCAATACAATTCGCAATTCAATGTGCGGATCTGGTGATCATAAGTTCATTGAAGCTCTCAACAGAAACAATTCAACCCACTTAAAAATTGCGAACATCGCCAGACAACGCAAATATAAAACGGCAAAAAATCATAATTGAACAGGGAGTACAAATATGAAAAAGCCTATTACCATAATAGTTGTCCTTCACAAGGATCTTCAGGAATATCAAAAAAATGATTTATACACCGATTACTTTTCCTGGCTGAAAACAGAGCTTGAATCCATCTCGGAACGCAAGGTCAGATTTTTGATGCACGCTCATCATGAAGTTCCGGAGTTGTCAGGATACAACTACAGAAACGAAGATGGTTCAGCTGCGCTGCGAGGGTGGTGCAACCTGATACGGGACTGGTATACAAAGATATTAAAATATGAAGAAAATGAACCGGGCCTGACGAAAGTCCTCTTGTTGACCCGAAACAATATCAACACAAAGGCAGGGGGTCTCCTCGAATCGATACGCGGGTACGGCCAAGTCAAAGGTCATTGCGCAATTGCGGCGATCACCTCCAAACAAGTCCCAGCACATGAAATAGGCCACATGTTGGGCGCGACACATGAAGACAGTGAAGTCATCTATGACGGCTGGTGGCACGACACGATCATGCTCTCGGACGAATTCTCAGGCGTACGTGGAAACGCTTATCGATACAGTGAAAAAAACAGGGAAAACATTCGCAAACACCTTAGCACTTTTGCGTAAGTTCGTTTCGGTATCGCGCGACCTGAAATCCGCGCATGGCGTGTTTGTGCCATTAACACGCTTACGCTGAATGAACAGTTGCTGCAACTCATGGCCACAGAACTGGCCATGAGTTCCTGGCTCTCAAACAGTAGCACCCGCTACGCCGCTCTCGAGCTTGCGCCACAACAACCGGACATTCGCTTTGCGCACCAGCGCACAGCGGTACAAACGGATCTCCAGCGGCACATGCCATTGCGGACCGCCACACACTACCAGTTCGCCACGCGTCAGCTCGGCACGCACGCTCAACTGCGGAACCCAGGCGATGCCCAGTCCCTCCAGGGCCATGCTTTTCAGGCTGTCGGCCATGGCGGTTTCGTAGATGGTGGTGAAGCGCAGCGCCCGTTGACGCAACAGCATGTTCACCGAACGGCCGAGAAACGCACCGGCGCTGTACGCCAGCAACGGCACACTGCCTTCGCCTTCCAGGTCGAACAGTGGCTTACCGTCGGCGTCGGCGGCGCAGACCGGCAGCATCTCGGTGTGCCCAAGGTGCAGCGAGGGGAAGATTTCCGGGTCCATCTGCATGGCGGCGTCCGGGTCGTAGAACGCCAGCATCAGGTCGCAGCCGCCTTCACGCAATGCATGCACCGCGTCACCGACGTTGGTCGCCACCAGCCGCGTGGCGATATTCAGGCCTTCGTTGCGCAACTGCGCGATCCAGCGCGGAAAGAAACCGAGCGCCAGGGAGTGCGCGGCAGCGACCTGCATCACTTCGCCCTGTCCGCCTTCCAGGTGATGCAGATGGCGCAGCACTTCGCCCAGCTGTTCGACTACGGTGCGCGCGGTGACCAGAAACAATTGCCCTGCCGCCGTCAGCTCCACCGGCGTGCGCGAACGGTTGACCAGGGTCAGCCCCAACGCGGCTTCAAGGCTGCGGATTCGCCGACTGAACGCCGGCTGCGTCACAAAACGCCGCTCGGCGGCCTGGGAGAAACTGCGGGTGGCGGCCAGGGCACTGAAGTCCTCCAGCCATTTGCTTTCCAGATTCATCACGCCCTCCCGGACATGCACCAATTTAGGTCACACGCTCGCCGTCAGGACGGCGTCACACGGGTATTATGCCGAATATGCATAGCCTAGTGTTTAACAGCATTGGCCCAAAACTCTCCACAGGCCTAGCATTCACAACGTTCCGGCACAGACCGGGTCCATATTGAGATGATTTCTATCATGTCCTCCGCTGCATCATTCCGCACAGAAAATGACCTGCTTGGCGCCCTCGAAGTACCGGCTCAAGCGTATTACGGTATCCAGACCCTGCGAGCGGTGAATAATTTCCGCCTTTCGGGCGTTCCGATTTCGCACTACCCGAAACTGGTTGTCGGCCTGGCGATGGTTAAACAGGCCGCCGCTGACGCCAACCGTGAATTGGGTCACCTGAGCGAAGCCAAGCACGCTGCCATCAGCGAAGCCTGTGCACGTTTGATCCGCGGCGACTTCCACGAAGAATTCGTGGTGGACATGATCCAAGGCGGCGCTGGCACTTCGACCAACATGAATGCCAACGAAGTCATCGCCAACATCGCGCTGGAGGCCATGGGTCACCAGAAAGGCGAGTACCAGTACCTGCACCCGAACGATGACGTGAACATGGCGCAGTCGACCAACGACGCGTACCCGACGGCGATCCGTCTGGGCCTGTTGCTCGGTCACGACGCCCTGCTCGCCAGCCTCGACAGCCTGATTCAAGCGTTCGCGGCCAAGGGTGAAGAATTCAACCACGTCCTGAAGATGGGTCGTACCCAGCTGCAAGACGCCGTTCCGATGACCCTGGGTCAGGAATTCCGTGCGTTTGCCACCACCCTGGGTGAAGACCTGGCACGCCTGAAGACCCTGGCTCCGGAAGTGCTGACCGAAGTGAACCTGGGTGGCACCGCGATCGGCACCGGCATCAACGCCGACCCGCGTTACCAGCACCTGGCCGTTCAGCGTCTGGCAGTGATCAGCGGTCAACCGCTGGTACCGGCCGCCGACCTGATCGAAGCCACCTCCGACATGGGCGCCTTCGTGCTGTTCTCCGGCATGCTCAAGCGTACCGCGGTCAAGCTGTCGAAGATCTGCAACGACCTGCGCCTGCTGTCCAGCGGTCCACGCACCGGCATCAACGAGATCAACCTGCCGGCGCGTCAACCAGGCAGTTCGATCATGCCAGGCAAGGTCAACCCGGTTATTCCGGAAGCGGTCAACCAGGTGGCGTTCCAGATCATCGGTAACGACCTGGCCCTGACCATCGCGGCCGAAGGCGGCCAGCTGCAACTGAACGTGATGGAGCCGCTGATCGCCTTCAAGATCTTCGACTCGATCCGCCTGCTGCAACGCGCCATGGACATGCTGCGCGAACACTGCATCGTCGGCATCACCGCCAACGAAGCACGCTGCCGTGAACTGGTCGAGCACTCGATCGGCCTGGTCACCGCGCTGAACCCGTACATCGGCTACAAGAATGCCACCCGCATCGCCGGCCTCGCCCTTGAAAGCGGCCGCGGCGTGCTGGAACTGGTGCGCGAAGAAGGTCTGCTCGACGAAGCCATGCTCGCCGACATCCTGCGCCCGGAAAACATGATTGCTCCGCGCCTGGTGCCTCTGAAGGCATAACCCGACGCGTTACTTGTAGCACCGCTCACCAGGTCGAGGGACTAGACACCTCTCACCTTTTGAGGGCTTGGGGATTTAGTCCCCAGGCCCTTTTTTTTAACTTCTTCGCGGGCAGGACGTTAAATGTTTTGTGTATTTGATACCGCCAAGATCGCAGCCTTCGGCAGCTCCTACATGTTTGACGTACACCTGTAGGAGCTGCCGAAGGCTGCGATCTTTTGATTCTGCAGCACCTCGTTTCGTCGCTTGCACCACTACTGTGCAGACGGGCGCGCCACTGATCGGTATAGTGCCGCCCCTCTTCGCATGAGCGGTCGTCGGTAGCGAGGCCACAACCCATGCGAAACCCGAACTAATAACAAACCCGCGATATGAAACCGGGACGAACGTCGAACCGCCCATTGTGCCGTGCGCCAAGGGGTGTAACTCGATGTGTCTGTCCGGCCAGCATTGTTGCCTACACAAAAAACAGCGAGGAATAATCCATGCTCGAAGTCATTAACGACTTCCTCTCAGGGAAAGTACTGATCGTGCTCATTGTCGGGCTCGGTAGCTACTTCACGATCCGCTCGCGTTTCGTTCAACTGCGTCACTTCTTCCACATGTTCGCGGTGTTCCGCGACAGCCTCAAAAGCAGCGCCGGGCAACTCAGTTCGTTCCAGGCCCTGATGCTCAGCCTCGCCGGCCGCGTCGGTGCGGGCAACATCGCCGGTGTCGGCATTGCCGTGACCCTCGGCGGCCCCGGTGCCGTGTTCTGGATGTGGGTGACCGCGCTGGTCGGCATGTCCAGCAGCTTCTTCGAATGCTCACTCGGCCAGCTCTACAAGCGCTGCGATTCCGAAGGCCAGTTCCGTGGTGGCCCGTCCTATTACATACAGCACGGCCTGCAAAAACGCTGGCTGGGCATGCTGATGGCGTTCCTGCTGCTGGTAACGTTCGGCTTCGCCTTCAACGGCCTGCAAGCCCACGCCGTGACGCACTCGCTGAACAACGCCTTCGGCCTCGACACCACTTACACCGGCATCGGCCTGGCCGTGCTGTTGGGCCTGGTGTTCATCGGGGGGATCAAGCGCATCGCCAAGGTCGCCGACCTGTTGGTGCCGGTGAAAACCCTCGTGTACATCGGCGTGACCCTCTACGTGATCGTGCTGCAGTTCGACCATGTGCCGGGCATGCTGATGACTATCGTCAAGAGCGCCTTTGGTCTGGACCAGGCCTTCGGCGGCCTGATCGGCAGCGCCATCGTCATGGGCGTGAAGCGGGGCGTGTTCGCCAACGAAGCCGGCCTGGGCAGTGCGCCGAACGTAGCGGCTGTCGCGGCGGTCGAGCACCCGGTGGCACAAGGTGTGGTCCAGGCGTTCAGCGTGTTCCTCGATACCTTCGTGATCTGCACCTGCACCGCGCTGCTAATCCTGCTCTCCGGCTTCTACACCCCGGGCTTCGAAGGCGACGGCATTGCCCTGACCCAGAACTCTCTGGCCGCCGTGGTCGGTGACTGGGGCCGGATGTTCATCTCCGTGGCCCTGGCTTTGTTCGTGTTCACCTCGATCCTCTACAACTACTACCTGGGCGAGAACAACCTGCGCTTTTTGATCGGTGAAAACCGCAAGGCGCTGATGGGCTATCGCGCGCTGGTACTGGTGCTGATTTTCTGGGGCGCCATCGAAAACCTCGGCACCGTATTTGCCTTCGCCGACATCACCATGACCATGCTCGCGTTCGTCAACCTGATCGCGCTGTTCCTGCTGTTCAAGGTCGGCATGCGCATCCTGCGTGACTACGATGACCAGCGCGCCGCTGGCATCACCACGCCGGTATTCGATTCGAGCAAATTCCCGGATCTGGATCTGGACCTGAAAGCCTGGCCGGCGAACCCGCCAGCACCCACCGCCAAAGCTGAAGCTGCTCCGACAGGCGTGACCGCAGCGCAACGCTGATCGGTAGAAAACCGGGCGCATCCCCTGCGCCCGACGTGACACAGCTTGCAACCGGCGTCATGCTCGGAAACAAGCTGTCATCATTTTTGGAGAACCTCCCATGAATGCCCCGATCTATCCCGCCGCTCAGCACGTCATGGTGCTCTACACCGGCGGCACCATCGGCATGCAGGCCAGCGCCAACGGCCTGGCCCCGGCATCCGGCTTCGAAGCGCGGATGCGCGACTACCTGCACAGCCAGCCCGAGCTGGTGGTGCCGCAATGGCGCTTTCGTGAAATGTCGCCGCTGATCGACAGCGCCAACATGACCCCGACGTATTGGCAGCAGCTGCGTGAAGCCGTGGTCGATGCGGTGGATGTTCAGGGTTGCGACAGCGTGCTTATCCTGCATGGCACCGACACCCTGGCCTACAGCGCAGCCGCGATGAGTTTCCAGTTGCTCGGCCTGCATGCCCGCGTGTGCTTCACCGGCTCGATGCTGCCAGCTGGCGTGACTGACAGCGACGCCTGGGAAAACCTCGGCGGCGCGCTGGTTGCGCTGGGCCAGGGCCTGGCGCCGGGCGTGCATCTGTACTTCCATGGCGAACTGCTGGGACCGACCCGTTGCGCCAAGGTACGCAGTTTTGGCCGTCATCCGTTCAAGCGACTGGAGCGTCAGGGCGGTGGCGTGAAGGCGACTTCGGTTCCGTCGCAACTGAATTACAACCAGCCCAAACAATTGGCGAGCGTCGCGGTGCTGCCGCTGTTTCCCGGCATCGGCGCCAAAGTGCTGGATGGCTTGCTCGACAGCGGCATTCAGGGCCTGGTGCTGGAGTGCTACGGCAGCGGCACCGGCCCGAGCGACAACCCCGGGTTTCTCGCCAGTCTCGCGCGTGCGCGGGACAACGGCGTGGTCGTGGTAGCCGTCACGCAATGCCACGAAGGCGGGGTTGAACTGGATGTTTATGAAGCCGGCAGTCGCTTGCGCGGTGTGGGCGTGTTGTCCGGTGGCGGCATGACCCGTGAGGCGGCGTTCGGCAAGTTGCATGGGTTGTTGGGTGCGGGGCTTGAAACGGAGGAAGTCCGTCGGCTTGTCGAACTCGACCTGTGCGGCGAACTGAGCTGAATCAACACATAACCCTGTGGGACTCTCACCCGGCATACAACTTGCTGCGCTCCAGCCACCCCAAGGCTGGAAGTCCTCATGCTCCACTCCCACCTCACCACGCTCAACGCCGTCTCCCTGGTACTCGATGCCTTCAAGGCACAAGGCTTGTCCAGCGAAGCGCTGCTGGCCGGAAGCGGCATCAGTGCGGCGGATCTGAACCGTGCCGACACGCGCATCACCACCAATCAGGAAATGCAGGTCTGTGCCAACGCCGTCGCTCTCAAGCGCGACATCGGCCTGGAACTGGGCCGGCGGATGCACGTTTCCTGCTACGGCATGCTCGGTTACGCCCTGCTCACCAGTGCCACCTTCGGTGACGCTTTGCGTCTGGCGATGCGCTACCCGGCGCTGCTGGGAACACTTTTCGAACTGAGCCTGGAGGACGATGGCGAGCGCATTTGGTTCGCCGCCGCCGATTACCGCGAGAGCCCGGCCATGGCGGTGTTCAACGCCGAGTTCTGCCTGGTATCGCTGAAAGTCACCTGTGACGACCTCCTCGGCCATTCCCTGCCCTTGCTCGGCGCACGCTTCGAACATGCCGCGCCCGACTACGAAGCGACCTACGCCGAACACTTCAACTGCCCGGTGCACTTCGACGCGCGGAACAATGCCTTCGCCTTCGACAAGCGCTGGCTCGACCAGCCACTGCCGCTGGCCGATGTCATCACCCATCAAGCCATGGCCGAACGCTGCCGCAAACAGAACATCGAGTTCACCGGGCGTCAGGCCTGGCTGGGACGGATCCGCCAATTGCTCAGCGCGCAACTGAATGCCGCGCCCGGGCTGGAAGGGCTGGCCGAGCAAATGAACTGTTCGGCGCGTACCTTGCGCCGGCATCTCAAGGACATGGGTTGCAGCTATCAGGAACTGCTCGACGAACTGCGCTTCGAGCAGGCCAAGCAAATGCTGTGCGAGGATCAGTTGCCGATCTATCAAATTGCCGAGGCGCTGGGCTTCAGCGAGACCGCGAGCTTTCGCCATGCGTTTGTGCGCTGGAGTGGTGTGGCGCCCAGCCAGTTCCGGCCACACGGATAAACCTGTGGGAGCAAGGGGCGAATTTCGGTCAAATGTTTTGGCCGTATCGATCCCCTTTTGGCCTTTCCTGCCGTTCTCCGATTCGTCGTGCGCCGCAACACTGGGGGCAACCGAATCAGCCCTGCGGAGAACAACAAATGCTGACGATCTACTCTGACGATCACCACCTGCACCATGGCCGCTGTGAACTCATCGACGGCCAGCTCAAGCCGTGCTTCGAGATGCCTTCGCGCGCCGACCACGTGCTGCAACGCGTGCAGAACCAGAACCTTGGCCCAGTCGAAGCGCCAAAGGACTTCGGCCTTGAGCCCATCGCGCGCATCCACAGTCGCGACTACCTCGACTTCTTCAAGGGTGCCTGGACACGCTGGACCGAATTCAACACCGACGGTGACCTGCTGCCCTACACCTGGCCTGCACGCACCTTGCGCCCGATCAAACCCACCAGCCTGCACGGCCAACTCGGCTATTACAGCTTCGACGGCGGCGCCCCGATTACCGCCGGCACCTGGCAAGCGGCGTACAGCGCAGCACAGGTCGCCCTCACCGCCCAAGCGGAAATCCAGCGCGGCGCCCGATCTGCTTTCGCCCTGTGCCGCCCACCGGGACACCACGCCGCCAGCGATTTGATGGGTGGTTATTGCTACCTCAACAACGCCGCCATCGCCGCCCAGGCGTTCCTCGATCAGGGCCACAAAAAAGTTGCGATCCTCGACGTCGATTACCACCACGGCAACGGCACCCAATCGATTTTCTACGAGCGCAGCGACGTGCTGTTCACCTCGATTCACGGCCACCCGGAAGCCGAGTTCCCGTTCTTCCTCGGCTATGAAGATGAACGCGGCGAAGGTGCTGGCGAAGGGTTCAACTTCAACTATCCGTTGGCCGCCGGTTCAGGCTGGGATACTTGGAGCGCAGCGCTGGAACAAGCCTGCAAAGAGATCGAAAGCTACGGTGCCGACATCATCGTCGTGTCCCTGGGTGTCGATACCTTCAAGGACGATCCGATCTCGCAATTCAAACTCGACAGCCCGGATTACCTGGCCATGGGCAAGCGCATCGCAGCGCTCGGCAAACCCACGCTGTTCGTCATGGAAGGCGGCTATGCCGTGGAAGAAATCGGCATCAATGCCGTAAACGTTCTCGAAGGTTTTGAAAGCGCTTAATGAGGAAGTAGAAGAATGAAAAGTCTTAAGCGTTTTATTTTTCCAGCCCTGTGCGCCACGCTGCTCAGCGGCACCGCACACGCGGAAGAGCGGACGTTGCGCGTCTACAACTGGTTCGACTACATCACCCCCAAGGCCCTGGAAGACTTCAAGACCCAGAACGCCCAGACCAAACTGGTCTACGACATCTTCGACACCAATGAAGCACTGGAAGCCAAGCTGCTGACCGGCAACTCCGGATACGACGTGGTGGTGCCGTCCAATGTGTTCCTCGCCAAGCAAATTGAAGCCGGGGTATTCCAGCCCCTGGACCGCAGCAAGCTGCCGAACTGGAACCACCTCGATCCCAAGCTGATGAAGCTGATCGAAGCCAACGACCCAGGCAACAAGTTCGCCGTGCCGTACATGTACGGGACCATCCTGATCGGATTCAACCCGGACAAGGTCAGGGCAGCCCTGGGCGCCGACGCGCCGGTAGACAGCTGGGACCTGATCTTCAAGGAAGAGAACATCAGCAAGCTCAAGCAGTGCGGCGTCGCCCTGCTCGACTCGCCTTCCGAGATTTTGCCGCTGGCCCTGCAACACCTCGGCCTGGACCCCAACAGCAAGAAGCCCGCGGACTACGCCAAGGCTGAAGCACTGCTGATGAAGATCCGTCCGTACATCACTTACTTCCACTCGTCCAAGTACATGGCCGACATTGCCAACGGTGACATCTGTGTCGCAGTCGGTTATTCCGGCAGCTTCTCGCAAGCCGCCAACCGCGCCAAGGAAGCCAAGAACGGTGTTGTTGTCGACATGCGCCTGCCGAAAGAAGGCGCGCCGATCTGGTTCGACATGCTGGCGATTCCGAAAGGGGCGAAAAACCCCGAAGACGCCTACACCTTCATCAACTACCTGCTGCAGCCGCAAGTGATTGCACCGGTCAGTGACTTCGTGGGGTATCCGAACCCGAACAAGGACGCCACGGAACTGGTCGATCCGGCGATTCGCAACAACCCCAACCTGTATCCGACCGACGCGGCGATGGGCACGCTCTACACCCTGCAACCGCTGCCGCGCGATGCCGAACGTGCGCGCACCCGGGCCTGGACCAAGATCAAGTCCGGGACTTGAGATAAGAAAAACCTCCTGCCGTTGCTGGCAGGAGGTTTTATTGTTAGAACTCAGGCCAGGCGATGCAAATTGGCCACCTTGAAAGTTGCTTCAATTTCTTTGTAAGGCGACTCTTCAATCAACTTGACATTGAATGAGCCAGAGAACTCCTGTTGATTACCTTCACCACAAATATGAGCTCGACCAGACTCCGCAGGATATTCCAGATTCGGCTCCCCTGCATTTTCTATCATATAGCCGATGGTGACTTTTCCATCGAGACTGACATCATGCTCTCCGTCACCAAGATCTTCATCCGCCGCCACCGATATATATCGCCGATTATTTCCCTCATTAATGACTCCCACCACAATCTTTACACCAAAACTGATAAATCCTTGAACGTCATCGGCGTTAAAGGCCGCACCATCAATCGTTGCAGTAAAGTGGTCGCCCGTTACCTGCCGCAGGCCCTGGCACCTCGTTGCTTCCAGCGCTGCTTTCAGGCACTTTGCGTGTAAATGTTTCATAGTAATATTCCTTGATGAGTCCAAGCAAAAAAACACCCGAATTCAGGTCATGACTTCATAGAATCGAATGATAAATAAACTTATAAAACGGCAATAAGAATACACAACAGAAATTATCGATTTCGCTTGCGTGCACACTTCCTCCGTTACGCACAAATTATTTATGCGCATTGATGTGCTCGGTCAATCCTGAAAGTGTTTCATATAACTTTGTTACAACTACAACTTCGACATTTAACCATGTAGCCTGGCTACGACGTGGTGGGTTACCTGACCAGAAAAAGGACACCACAGAACTGTGTCGACCCGGCGATCCGCAGCCCCCGTCGTTATCAAGACCTCGCACGTTTCAGCCAGCACGCCACACCGTCCGCAACCGTTGCAGCGCCGCCTCGATGGCCTTTTCGGGCACCGCGGCAAATCCCAGTACCAGACCGGCGCGTTGATCCATCGGGGTTGCGCAATCCGGCAGCCAATAACTGCTCAAGCCGTTGACCTCGACATCGACACTGCTCGCCAACTCGATCAGCTCGCGTTCACGGGCCACGCTGTCGACCGGCACCGTCATGTGCAGCCCTGCGGCGACGGTGGGTAGCTTGCCAATGCCTGGAATATCCAGCGGCCAACCGCTGAGCAAGGTATTGCGCCGACTCAGCGCCGCACGCCGCATGCGCCTTATGTGCCGCTGGAAATGCCCGGCCGCCATGAACTCGGCCATCACCGCCTGGGTGCTGACTTCGGAATGCCGTACGTCCACTGCACGTCGTTGCGCAAACGCCTGCACCAGCCCCGGCGGCAGCACCAGATAACCGAGACGCAATGCCGGAAACGCGACCTTGCCGAACGTGCCGACATACAACACCCGCCCGTTACGATCGAGTGCCGCCAAAGGCGCCAGTGGCGCGCCGCTGTAGCGGTACTCGCCATCGTAATCGTCCTCGACGATCCAGCCTTGGGTGCGCTCGGCCCAGGCCAGCAGCTCCAGACGTCGCGCCAGGCTCATGACCACGCCGGTGGGATACTGGTGGGACGGCGTGACGTAGGTCAGCCGACAATCATCGAGTGCTGACAGTTCGCTGCAATTGATACCCTCGCTGTCCACCGCCACCCCGTGTAACCGCGCCCCCGCCACGGCAAAGGCATGACCGGCCGCCCGATACCCCGGATTTTCAATCGCCACCCCGTCGCCGGGCTCCACCAGCAACTGTGCACAAAGGCTGATTCCCTGCTGCGCGCCACTGGTGATCAAAATTTGCTCAGCTGTGCATTGCATGCCCCGCGAACTGCGCAAATACGCGGCGATCATCCCGCGCAGGCGTGCATCGCCTGCCGGGTCGCCGTAGCACAGCTGTTGAAAATCCGGCTTGCGCCAGAAAGCCGCATTCAGCTTGGCCCAGACCTCGAATGGAAACAGATCGAACGCCGGGACACCCACCCGAAATGCCCGGGGCGGACCGCTCGGAGGATTGGCTAAATGGTTGTTTTTGACCCGGGTCAACGGGTCGTTGTGGATAACTTTGCTGGATGAATCCACAGGTAAATCGAGCCAATTTGTGGATAAGGCTGTGGGTAACCCTGTTGAAAACCCTGTGGATACTTTTGTGGATAGTTTTTTTGCCGGCACGGTTGCCTGGGGCAATTGCGCGACATAAGTCCCGTCGCCTACCCGCCCTTCGATAAACCCTTCGGCGTACAACTGATCGTAGGCGCGCACCACGCTGTTACGGGAAATCGCCAGCGCGGCAGCCAGATCACGACTGGCCGGCAGACGCGTACCGCTGGCCAGTCGTCCGTCGAGCACACGCGTGCGCAATGCCTGATAGAGCTGACGACTCAGCCCCTGGCGACGATCAAGTTCGATACCCGCCGGGTTGAAGGTCAGGGACAGTGGTTCGCTGGTCATCGCAATGGACCTATGAAATTGGTCGTTAATGGCTCTTACAACAGACCAATAGCCTGCCTAGGATGCAGGCATTCGCCAAGGAAAATATCTCCATGTATACGCCACGTGCTTTTGCCATCGACGAGTTGTCCCAACTGCATGAACTGATCCTCGCCACCCGTCTCGCCATATTGGTGACCCATGGTGAAAGCGGCCTGCAAGCCAGCCATGTACCGGTGCTGCTGCACTGCGAACAAGGCTCGAACGGCACGTTGTACGGGCATCTGGCCAAAGCCAATCCACAATGGAAAGACCTGCGCGACGGCGCCGAAGCCCTGCTGATATTTGCCGGTGCCGACGCCTACGTCAGCCCTGGCTTCTACCCAAGCAAGGCCGAACACGGCAAAGTCGTGCCTACCTGGAACTACGTCGCCGTACACGCCTATGGCCGAGCCGAAACCTTCAGCGATGGCGGACGGCTGCTCGACATCGTCAGCACCCTCACCGATCGTCATGAAGCTGGCCGCGCCCAACCGTGGTCAGTGGCCGATGCCCCCGCCGATTACATCGACGGCATGCTCAAGGCCATTGTCGGTTTCGCCATCCCCATCGACCGTCTGGAAGGCAAGCGCAAGCTCAGCCAGAACCGCAGCCCCGCCGACATCGCCGGTGTGCGCGAAGGCCTGGCCGCCAGCCCCGACGTCAACGACCAAAGCCTCGCCCAATTAATGCGCTAAGGAAGTCACCATGAGTCAAATCGACATTCGCCAAGTCACCGCCGGTGATCACGCGGCCTGGTTGCCGCTGTGGCAAGCCTACCTGCGCTTCTATAAAACCGAACTGCCGGAGGCCGTTACCCAAAGCACCTGGCAGCGCATGCTCGATCCGAACGAGCCAACCCACGCCGCCCTCGCCTGGGTCGACGGTAAAGCGGTGGGCATGGTGCATTTCATCTACCATCGCTCGAACTGGGCCATCGAGAACTCCTGCTACCTGCAGGACTTGCTGGTGGTCCCGGAAACCCGTGGCACCGGTGTCGGCCGCCAGTTGATCGAATTCGTCTACACCACGGCCAAGGCCGACGGTTGCAACAAGGTCCACTGGCTGACCCACGAAACCAACGCCACCGCGATCCAGCTCTACGAGCGCATCGCCGAACGCCCGGGTTTCATCCAGTTTCGCAAAGCCATCTAAGTTCAAGGAGAACAGCATGTCGATTTCACTCGCCGACTGGAAAGGCGTCCCGGCCCCCACGACTCAACTGATCGAAGGGCGTTACATCCGCCTGGAAAAACTCGACCCGGCGCGCCACGGCGACGACCTGTTCAACGCCCTGCAAGGCCCCGGCGCCGACCCGAAGCTGTGGGACTACCTGCCTTACGGCCCCTTCCCTGAGCGCAGCGTCTTCAACGACTGGCTGAACAACCACGCGGCCAGTAGCGACCCGTATTTCTTCAGCGTAATCGACCGCGCCAGCGGCGAGGTCCAGGGCATACTCAGCCTGATGTCCATCGTCCCGGCCCAGGGCCGCATCGAAATCGGCCACGTTACCTTCGGCGCCCCGATGCAGCGCTCGCCGAAAAGCACCGAGGCGGTTTACCTGTTGGCCAAGGAATCCTTTGCCCTGGGTTACCGTCGCCTGGAATGGAAATGCAACAACGCCAACGCCCGCTCCAAATACGCGGCCGAGCGCCTGGGCTTCAGTTTTGAGGGAGTGTTCCGTCAGCACATGGTGGTCAAAGGACAAAATCGGGACACCGCGTGGTACTCGATTCTGGATTCGGAATGGCCGGCGATTGGCGCCGGGTTCGAGAAGTGGCTGAGCGATGAGAACCAAACCGCCTCGGGTCAGGTTAAAGGGTTGGTGGAGTGCAGAACGCAACAGTCCTGAATCCATAAAACCGCATTCTTCGGCGAAGGCCGCGGGTTGAATTTCGGGCGAAAAAAAGGGGAGCACATGCTCCCCCGAGGTATAAAGCGTTGTATCGCGGCTGTTAACTCAGCCTTCGATCTCGATCAGGATCTCGCCCGGGTTCACCCGGTCGCCCTTGGCCACGTGAATGGCGGTGACTTTACCGGCGATGGCTGCCTGGACTTCGGTTTCCATCTTCATCGCTTCGGTGATCAGCACGGCCTGGCCTGCCTTGACGGTGTCGCCTTCCTTGACCAGCACGTCGACGATGTTGCCCGGCATGGTGGTGCTGACGTGACCCGGTGCAGTGGCTTGCTTGCGCTTGCTGCTGCCGCCGCCGACGAATTCGTTGAGCGGCTCGAACACTACTTCTTCCGGCATGCCGTCGATGGACAGGTAGAAGTGACGCTTGCCTTCGGCCTTGACGCCAACACCGGTGATGTCGACGCGGTAGGTTTCGCCGTGAACGTCAATGACGAACTCGGTTGGCACGCCTTCCCCACCGACAGAGGCGACGCCGCCGGCTTCAGGAATCGGCAACAGCACTTCTGGCGTCAGGGTGCCCGCAGCACGCTCTTCGAGGAACTTGCGACCGATGTCCGGGAACATGGCGAAGGTCAGTACGTCTTCTTCAGACTTGGCCAGTGCACCGATGTCGGCACGCAGCTTGGCCATTTCCGGCTTGAGCAGATCGGCCGGACGAACGTCGATCACTTCTTCGCTGCCGATGGCCTGGCGACGCAGTTGTTCGTTCACGGTGCCCGGCGCCTTGCCGTAACCGCCTTGCAGGTACAGCTTCACTTCGTTGGTGATGGTCTTGTAGCGCTCGCCGGCCAGCACGTTGAAGAACGCCTGGGTGCCGACGATCTGCGAAGTCGGGGTCACCAGCGGCGGGAAGCCGAGGTCTTCACGAACACGCGGGATTTCGGCCAGCACTTCGCTCATGCGATTGAGTGCGCCCTGCTCTTTCAACTGGTTGGCCAGGTTGGAAATCATCCCGCCCGGTACCTGGTTGACTTGAACACGGGTGTCGACGGCGGTGAATTCGCTTTCGAACTGGTGGTACTTCTTGCGCACGGCGTAGAAGTACAGCCCGATCTCTTGCAGCAGTTCCAGGTTCAGGCCGGTGTCGAACTCGCTGCCTTTAAGGGCGGCGACCATCGACTCGGTGCCCGGGTGGCTGGTGCCCCAGGCGAAGCTGGAGATCGCGGTATCGATGTGATCGGCGCCGTTTTCGATGGCCTTCATTTGGCACATCGCGGCCAGACCAGCGGTGTCGTGGGAGTGAATGAACACTGGCAGCGATTGCTCGGCTTTCAGCGCCTTGACCAGTTCGCCGGTGGCGTACGGAGTCAGCAGGCCGGCCATGTCCTTGATCGCCACCGAGTCGCAACCCATGGCTTCCATTTGCTTGGCCTGGTTCACGAAGGCCTCGATGGTGTGCACCGGGCTGGTGGTGTAGGCGATGGTGCCCTGGGCGTGTTTGCCGGCGGCTTTCACCGCTTCGATGGCCACGCGCAGGTTACGCACGTCGTTCATGGCGTCGAAGATGCGGAACACGTCGATACCGTTGACCGCCGCCTTGGCGACGAAGGCCTTGACCACGTCGTCGCTGTAGTGGCGGTAGCCCAGCAGGTTCTGGCCACGCAGCAGCATTTGCAGACGGGTGTTAGGCAGCGCCGCGCGCAGTTGGCGCAGACGCTCCCACGGGTCTTCTTTCAGGAAGCGAACGCAGGCGTCGAAGGTCGCGCCGCCCCAGCATTCCAGTGACCAATAGCCGACTTTGTCGAGCTTGTCGCAGATCGGCAGCATGTCTTCGGTGCGCATGCGAGTGGCGAGCAGCGATTGGTGGGCGTCGCGCAGGATTGTGTCGGTAACGTGGATTTGTTTGCTCATTGTTCTATTCCTCACAGGCCTGCGTGGGCGGCGATGGCGGCGGCGATGGCCAGGGCCAGCTCTTCGGGTTTGCGCTTGATCGAGTAGTTGGTCAGTTCAGGGTGGCTTTCAACGAAGCTGGTGTTGAACTGGCCGCTACGGAATTCCGGGTTACGCAGGATTTCCTGGTAGTACGCGGCGGTGGTCTTGACCCCTTGCAGACGCATGTCGTCCAGGGCGCGCAAGCCACGGTCCATCGCCTCTTCCCAGGTCAACGCCCACACCACCAGCTTCAGGCACATGGAGTCGTAGTACGGCGGGATGGTGTAGCCGGTGTAGATCGCCGTGTCGGTACGCACGCCAGGACCGCCGGGCGCGTAGTAACGAGTGATCTTGCCGAAGCTCGGCAGGAAGTTGTTCTTCGGGTCTTCGGCGTTGATCCGGAACTGCAGGGCGAAACCACGGTGGTGGATGTCTTCCTGTTTCACCGAAAGCGGCAGGCCGGAGGCAATGCGAATCTGCTCACGGACAATGTCGATGCCGGTGATTTCTTCGGTGATGGTGTGTTCCACCTGCACCCGGGTGTTCATCTCCATGAAGTACACCTCGCCCTCGGCGAGCAGGAACTCCACGGTGCCGGCGTTCTCGTAACCCACGGCCTTGGCTGCGCGCACCGACAGGTCACCGATGTAGGCGCGCTGTTCCGGGGTCAGTTGCGGGCTCGGGGCGATTTCGATCAGCTTCTGGTTGCGGCGCTGGATCGAGCAGTCACGCTCGAACAGGTGCACCACATTGCCGAAGCTGTCGCCGAGGATCTGCGCCTCGATGTGTTTCGGATTGACGATGCACTTTTCCAGGAACACTTCCGCCGAACCGAACGCCTTGGTGGCTTCGGAAATGACGCGCGGGAAAGCCTGTTCGAGTTCTTCGCGACTGTTGCAGCGACGAATGCCGCGGCCGCCACCACCGGAAGTGGCCTTGAGCATCACCGGGTAACCGATGCGATCGCCTTCGGTCAGGGCTTCTTCAATTCCCGACACGTTGCCTTCGGTGCCCGGGGTCACCGGTACGCCGGCCTTGATCATACTGCGGCGAGCTTCGGTCTTGTCGCCCATACGGCGAATCACTTCAGCCGACGGGCCAATGAATTTGATCCCGCGTTCGGCGCAGATCTCCGCCAGCTCGGCGTTTTCCGAAAGGAAGCCATAGCCTGGGTGCAGTGCATCGCAACCGGTTTCCACCGCCAGGTTCACCAGCTTGCGCGGGTTCAGGTAACCGGCCAGCGGCTCGGCACCAATGCTATGGGCCTCGTCCGCACGCTTGACGTGCAGAGCATGACGGTCGGCATCGGAGTAGATCGCGACCGAGCGAATGCCCATTTCGGCGCAGGCACGTACGATTCGTACGGCAATCTCACCACGGTTGGCGATCAGGATCTTTGTTATCACTTGGAGGTTCCCTTGAGCCGGTGGTACCCACGACCTGCTAGACCCAGGTCGACGCGTGACCAAATGTTTCAATTTGGTCGCAGGTCCACACTAGCGCCCACAAGGGATTAACAAAAATGAATAAAAATTGGGTCGTGCATAAGTAAAGACTTATAGTTGATTCACCAGCCAGCGACGAGAGCGACCAGATAATGCGTAAGTCATTGATGCGTATGACTTTGCGGCAATTACAGATCTTCAACGAGGTCTGTGATTTGCGCTCCTACAGCCGCGCGGCCGAGGAAATGTCGCTCACACAACCTGCCGTCAGCCTGCAGATTCGTCAACTTGAAGAGCTGATTGGTCAGCCTTTGTTCGATTACGTCGGCAAAAAACTCTACATGACCGAAGCGGCTGAAGCGTTACAGCGGGCCAGCCGGGATATTTTCGGGCGCCTGGAAAACCTCGACATGCAGCTGTCGGACATGCAGGGCTCGTTGCAGGGGCAGCTGAAACTGGCGATCGAATCCAGCGCCAAATACTTCGTGCCGCATCTGTTTGCCGCGTTCAAACGCCAGCACCCGGAAGTGAACCTGCAACTGACGGTGGTCAACCGTGGTCAGGTCATTCGGCGCCTGTCGGACAACCGCGACGACCTGGTGATCATGTCCATGGTGCCCCAGGACATGGGCCTGGAATTCCTGCCGTTCCTGAACAACCCGATCGTCGCCGTGGCGCCACCGGATCATCCGCTGTGTCATATAGGGCCGCTGCGCCTGCAGGATCTCGAGCCCTACACACTGCTGCTGCGAGAGCCAGGCTCCGGGACGCGGCTGGCGTGCGAAGAATACTTCAAAGAGAAGCGCGTGCATTTCAACCAGACCCAAGAGGTCTCGTCTGCCGAAGCGCAGCGTGAATGTGTTCTGGCAGGCCTGGGCGTTGCGCTGTTGACGCGCCACGCCCTGAGCCTTGAACTGGCAACCGGTGGGCTGATCGAGCTACCGGTCGAAGAGCTGCCACTGTTTCGCAGTTGGTGCCTGGTGCAGGCCAAGGCGAAACGCCTGTCACCGGTGGCTCACGCCTTCCTGGCGTTTATCCGTAGCGAACGGATTCAGATCAGCGCGCTGGTTGAGCGTTTCGACGGGACACCGAGGGAGATGCCTGCCAGAAGTTGAGTTCCAACTCCGGAAAGTCGCCAATTTCGGCCAGAAGCTGACGGCGTTCGCAGCGATCTTCGATGGCGCGACGGAATTCCATGCGGCGCTGATCTTCTTGCTGACGACGGGTTTTGACAGCGCTGTTGCGTTCTTCGTAGGGCATGGCCATTTCGAGTCTCCCAAGGCGAGTACGGGAGTTTCAAGATAGGCGCGGGGGATGACGGTTTGGCGGCTTGGGCGTTACAGGGAGATGAACATTCAGAAGCAAAGATCGCAGCCTTCGGCAGCTCCTATGCAGGAACGCGAATACCTGTAGGAGCTGCCGAAGGCTGCGATCCCTTGATCTTAGTCGTCAAGCGCTTTCACCGACTTGGGCGACAGCCGCAAGCTGCGCAGGCTGCGCTTGACGCTCTTGAGGTGGTTGACCAGGCTCGGGCCACGCGCCATGGCCACGCCCATCGCCAGCACGTCGATCACCACCAGGTGGGCGATACGCGAAGTCAGCGGCGTATAGATTTCAGTGTCTTCATGCACATCGATCGCCAGATTGACCGTAGACAGTTCAGCCAACGGCGTCTGGCTCGGGCACAAGGTGATTAACGAGGCACCGCTTTCGCGCACCAGGTTGGCGGTGATCAGCAGGTCCTTGGAGCGCCCGGACTGGGAAATGCAGATCGCCACGTCGGTTGGCTTGAGCGTCACGGCCGACATCGCCTGCATGTGCGGGTCGGAATACGCCGCAGCGGTGAGCAGCAGGCGGAAGAACTTGTGCTGGGCGTCCGCGGCGACCGCACCCGAGGCGCCAAAGCCGTAGAACTCCACACGCTGGGCCTGGGACATCAGCGTCACCGCCCGCTGCAACTCCAGCGGATCGAGCTTCTCGCGAACCTCCATCAGCGTATGCAGGGTGGTGTCGAAGATTTTCAGGCTGTAGTCGGCGACCGAGTCATCCTCATGGATCGCAAACTGGCCGAAACTCGCACCTGCCGCCAGACTCTGGGCCAGCTTCAGCTTCAGGTCCTGAAAGCCGGAACAACCGATGGCACGGCAAAAACGCACGATGGTCGGTTCGCTGATGCCCACGCTGTGGGCCAGGTCGGCCATGGAGCTGTGCATCACGGCCGCAGGATCGAGCAGCACGTGGTCGGCGACCTTGAGCTCCGACTTGCGTAACAGGTGGCGAGACTGGGCGATGTGTTGCAGCAGATTCAAAGGGCTGGACTCTTTGTTATTGGCAGGTGCCGGGGATGTAGCACGCTTGTAGTTATACTACATGAATCGGCTTTTTGCCTGCTCAATGCGTTACCGAATCCCTCGATTTCACGCGCGGGCACCTCATGTAGCCCCCGTCGACAGATGCAAGCCAGTGATCGATCAGGCCCACGAGAAAAAGACAGCTTCTGCTCCAGCCACTGGAAGTTCATATAACAATAAAATAACAAATAAAATCAAACATACAACTTTACATAGCCCAGCAACAAACACCACCATTAAAACATTCAACCTTGCTACATTAATTTCGCAGGAGCAAAACAACCTAATCAAAAGGAACTGAATACAATGAGCATTCAAACAAAAAACTGGACAGCACAAATTAACCGTATGCCTGGCGCCACTTATTTTCGAGTGTCTGGTACCGTAACCGTTACTGACTCAGGCATTATGCCAAAGCTTGTGCCAAGCCAGGTACAAGACACTCCCTTCCTGCCTCTGGAACTGATCCTTGAGGATCAAAAAGGCATTTTGCCAGTCTTAACAGACAGAGTTGTAGAATACAAAGTACCCGGAATCCACGCCGTAACCAGCGTTGGAATTTTTTATAACGGAGAATTATTGCACCACATTGACAAAGTAATAATAACTGACTAATAACTTGTCATTCTTACGCAATACCGGGCCTCCCGCCTAGCAACGAATAACGGGAGTGGGGATTGCGATAATAATTCATTCGGCGCGCTACTCTCTTGGGAATGGTCTGACGTAGCGATGTGTTTCTGGCTGACTTCGGTCACCGCCGATTTTGAAAGTGACGCATCGATCCAAAAAACGCTGAGATCACTCACGCATCCCTGTTTTTTAGCCGCCGCGAGCACCTCGCGGCGGCTATTCCCCACACTAAAGGCGCACCTCTACTGCATGGCTCAGTAAATGTCGGCGGGCCATCCAAAGATTCGACAGTGCAAACAGCGTCACCCGCTGTGCGGTGTTCTTGGCCAGCCACGAAAGCCTGTCTTCACATAACCGAACTGGCGCTTGATCACCCGGAACGGGTGCTCGACCTTCACCCTTACCTGCGCCTCGGCTTTTTCGATCTTGCGCCTGGCTTTGTACAGGACGCTGCGCTTGCGCAGTTTTTGGTAGGTGCTACGCCGGGCGGCAATTTTCCAGATGACCTGGCGACCTTCATGCTCGGGGCGTTTCTCCACTCCGGCATAAGCCACCAACTAGTGCTTTTCCAGCAGGCGACGGAAGTTGAAGATCGTGGTTTCGTCGGCGGATCACTGCTGCCGAACCAATTCAATAGCTGCACACACCGCCTTACAAATCCAACCAACTTAACTCAAGCGTGACAAACCATGGTTGGATATATTAATTCCGCAGGAAGCAAAAAAGATCACTTAAAGGAGCTACCTATCATGACTATTAAAACCAAAGACTGGTTCGCACATATTGACCGTTTTCCTCCCGGCCCTGCTTCGTTCAACGTCAATGGCACCGTAACCGTTGCCCACACTGGCATTACACCGAAGCTGGAAATGGCCGCACTGCAGGACAATCCCTGTGAACCGCGCCTGGAGCTTAAATTGGAAAGTTCCAATGAAATTTCACTGCAGGTTGAAACCGATAAACGTGTTAGATATAACGTATGGGGGAAATCCAATTCCGACTTCAATTTCACCAGCGTCAGTATCTACTACGAAGGCAAGTTGCTGCACCATATTGATAAAATAACGTTTACTTGGTAAGAGCATAAACTGCTTCCAGCAATTCAGGCGTCCCGCAGCCTCGTCTGCCTGATAGACGGGACGCCACCGTCTCAGCTTGCGGCTTGCGTGCGCAGTAAACCCGCCAACGTCTCAGCCTCAACTGGACGGCTGATCAAATAGCCCTGTACTTCATCGCAGCGCTCGGCTTTCAGGAACTCAAGCTGTTCTTCCCGCTCCACCCCTTCCGCCACGACCTTCAGCTTCAGGCCGTGAGCCATGGCAATGATTGCCCGGGTAATCGCCGCATCCCCGGTACCCTCTCCCAACCCGCGGATAAACGCCTGATCAATCTTCACGTAGTCCACCGGGATGCGCTTGAGATAGCTCAGGGAGGAGTAACCGGTGCCAAAATCGTCAATGGCCAGCTTCACTCCGAGATCACGCAATTGCTGGAAGGTTGCGATGATGTGCTCGACGCTGTCCAGCAACTGGCTTTCGGTGAGTTCCAGTTCCAGGAGTTGCGGCGCCAGCCCGGTCTCTTCCAGCACCTGCCGCACCAGGCTGACCAGCTTGCCCTGGCGCAATTGATGCACCGACAGATTGACCGACACCCGTATCGCTTCCAGCCCCTGCCGTTGCCACTCACAGGCTTGCCAGCAGGCCTGACGCAGCACGAACTCACCGATCGGGCCGATCAATCCGGTTTCTTCAGCCAGGCCGATGAAATCCCCCGGCGGCACGCGCCCCATGGTCGGATGATCCCAACGTACCAAGGCTTCGGCGGCATTCAATCGGCCAGTGGCCAGGCACAGTTTCGGCTGGTAAAACACCTTCAGTTGTTTGTCTTCGATGGCTTTGCGCAGATGGTTTTCCAACTGTAAACGCTCCAGCGTGCTGGCTTGCAAGCTGTCGGTGTAAAACTGAAAATTATCGCCACCCAGATGTTTGGCGTGCTGCATCGCCATGTTCGACTGACTGACCAATGCCGATATTTCCCGCGCGCTGTCCGGCAGCAGGCTGATGCCCATCGACGCGCTGACCACCAGCTCATGCCCGTCAATGGTCACCGGCAAACGCAATTTGTTCGCCAGACGAGTCGCCACCCGGGCCAGGCTCGAAAGGTTACCGTAGGAATTGAACAGCACGGCAAACTCATCACCGGAAAGGCGTGCGATGGTGTCTGCTTCAGGCAATGCATTCACCAGTCGCCGGGCCATTTTCTGCAACAACTGGTCGGCGACTTCATGCCCCAGGCTGTCATTGAGTTGCTTGAACCGGTCGAGATTGATGTGCAGCAACGCCAGGCTGCGGTAACCGCCCTGTCGCACTCGTTGATGAGCCTCGCTGAGTCGCTCGCGAAACATCGCGCGGTTGGCCAGACCGGTAAGTTCGTCGTAATGGGTCAGATAGCGCATGCGCTCTTCGGATTCTCGGCGAGCCGAGAGATCGGCGAAGAAGCCCACAATATGGCTTACATTTCCCCGGGTATCGCGCACAGCATTCAGTTGCAGCCATTGCGGATACATCTCGCCGTTCTTGCGGGTCTCCACCAGTTCGCCCTGCCAACTCCCTTGCTGCTCCAGCGCCTGATGTATTGCGGCGTAATGCCGACGTGCATCGCGACTGCATGGCAACTCAACGACATTGCGTCCAATCATGTCGTCGATGTCATAGCCGGTCACCTGACTGAAGGCTTGATTGATCGCGATCAGGACGTAGTTCGGATCGAAAATCACGATCCCTTCGCTGGCCGCCTCGAATACGGTTGCCGCCAGTTGCCGCTGCTCTTCCAGGCCTTTGCTGGCGCTGATATCGCGACGAGTGCCGACCATGCGAATCACCCGGCCGTTGTCGGCACGCTCGACTGCCCGCCCGCGGTCCTCGATCCAGACCCAGTGGCCATCGCCATGCCGCACGCGATACTCGATTTGATAGTCCTCGGTGCGGCCCTTCAAATGCTCGACCAGCGCCCTTTTCAGCCCAGGAAGATCCTCAGGGTGAAGGCGCGGCTTGAGGTGACGCAGTATCGCCGTGACCTGTTCCGGCTCCAGGCCGAACAATTCCTGAATCTGTGTGTGATGGACTTCGTCGGTTTGCAGATTCCAGTCCCACAACCCCAATTCGCTGGCTTTCAACGCCAGCGCCAGACGCGCCTCACTCTTGCTCAGCGCCTGGTTGGCGGCGTCCAGTTCCAGGCTGCGTTGAGCGACTCGGTTTTCCAGGTCGACCTGGATCTCTCGCAACTCGTCCTCGGCACGTCGGCGCTGCTCTATCTGAGTGGCCAGCTTCTGATTGAGCTGATCACTGCAGCTTTGCGCCTGCTGCAGATGCTCGATCAGTGCCTGATTCTGAAAGCGTCGCATCAAGCCCCGATCGATCAATCGATTCACCTGCCAGGCAACCACGCTCAACGCACCGAGCAGGATCAGCCCGAACCAGCCCCAACCTTGCTGCTGTTCGTCAGCGCCCCAAAACATATAGGCGATGGCTGGCAACAGGCAGGGCAAGGTGAATGACAGAAAGGCCGGCAAGCTGACCGCATAAGCCACGCTGGCCGAGAGCGCCGCGGCACCGATGAGGCCGAAGACCCAGGCTTGCTGAATGAAGTTATCGGCAGGAACCAGGGCAATGCCGGCACCTGCCAGCGTCAGACCGGTGAGACCGGAGCCCAGCAAAAACATCCGTCGCCAAATGGGATGGGCCTGACGGTTGGGAATGGCCGAGTCGAAGGCTGCGACCTGAATCACCCGCAATGCCACCAACGACAACAACCACACCAGCCAGACACTGACCAGAAAATAGCGCTGCGGGCTCCAGAGCAAACCGGCGCAGACCAGGCCATTGATCAGCATGAACAACGTGGGCAGCAGCGAGCCTTGATACAACAGGCGCGTGCGTTCGACCGCCATTTCCATGGCGTACTGTTTACGGATCACCCGAGGCTCCACAGTGGGGCCCGACAGGTCGAAGCTGAGGGTCATAGGCGATGTTCTTGTTCTTATAATGATGAGCATGTGCCCGAAACTGCTCGGAGCATACACAAGCAATTGCCCGGACCAAACTGCTGCTGATCAATAAATCGCCAAATTTTTCGGCTGCCGATGCCGCTGAAAATGCTCACGGCACGCCCCGCCAACGCCTGCAGCCGATGACTGACCAGTCGTCCTTCGCGTAACTTTCATCGGTTAAAGCAAAGCGGGGTTTGCCCGGTGTGTCGCGGCCCCCTAGAATGCCCCGATGCGCGATGATCTCTCCCTTCTGCTGAACTCCCTCAACGATGCCCAACGTCAGGCCGTAGCGGCCCCCGTGGGTCGTCAGTTGGTCCTGGCCGGTGCTGGTTCCGGTAAAACCCGAGTGCTGGTGCACCGTATCGCCTGGTTGATCCAGGTCGAAAACGCCTCGCCCCACTCCATCCTGTCGGTGACCTTCACCAACAAGGCCGCTGCCGAGATGCGCCAGCGCATCGAGCAGCTTATGGGTATCAACCCGGCCGGCATGTGGGTCGGCACCTTCCACGGCCTGGCGCACCGCTTGTTGCGGGCACACTGGCAGGAAGCGGGCCTAAGCCAGACCTTCCAGATTCTCGACAGCGATGACCAGCAGCGGCTGGTCAAGCGGGTGATCCGCGAGCTCGGCCTGGACGAACAGCGCTGGCCGGCCCGTCAGGCCCAATGGTTCATCAACGGCCAGAAAGACGAAGGCCTGCGCCCGCAACACATCCAGGCCAGCGGCGACCTGTTCCTGGCGACCATGCGCGGCATCTATGAAGCCTACGAGGCCGCCTGCCTGCGTGCCGGCGTCATCGACTTCTCCGAATTGCTGCTGCGCGCCCTCGATCTGTGGCGTGATCACCCAGGCCTGCTCGCTCACTATCAAAAGCGCTTCCGGCACATCCTGGTGGACGAGTTCCAGGACACCAACGCCGTGCAATACGCCTGGTTGCGCCTACTGGCCAAGGGTGGCGACAGCCTGATGGTCGTAGGCGACGATGACCAGTCGATCTACGGCTGGCGCGGCGCGAAAATCGAGAACATCTACCAGTATTCCGAAGACTTCCCGGACGCCGAAACCATTCGCCTGGAGCAAAACTATCGCTCCACCGCCGGCATCCTGAAAGCTGCCAACGCCCTGATCGCCAATAACACCGGACGCCTGGGCAAAGAGCTGTGGACAGACGGCGGCGAAGGCGAAGCGATCAACCTGTACGCAGCCTTCAACGAACACGACGAAGCACGCTACGTTGTCGAAACTATAGAAAGCGCGCTGAAAACCGGCTTGTCTCGTAGCGATATCGCGATTTTGTACCGCTCCAACGCCCAATCGCGGGTTCTGGAAGAAGCCTTGCTGCGCGAGCGCATTCCCTACCGTATCTATGGCGGCCAGCGCTTCTTCGAACGCGCCGAAATCAAGAACGCCATGGCCTACCTGCGCTTGCTTGAAGGTCGTGGCAACGACGCCGCGCTGGAACGGGTGATCAACGTGCCGGCCCGTGGCATCGGAGAAAAAACCGTCGAAGCGATCCGCGACCATGCGCGCCACAGCGATGTGTCGATGTGGGAAGCGATGCGCCAACTGGTGGCCAACAAAGGCCTGACCGGTCGTGCGGCCGGCGCCCTTGGCGCGTTTATCGAGCTGATCGAGAACCTCGCCGCCAAGTGCATGGAAATGCCACTGCACCTGATGACCCAGACCGTCATCGAGCAGTCGGGGCTGATCGCCTATCACGAAGCGGAAAAAGGCGAGAAAGGCCAGGCCCGGGTAGAAAACCTTGAGGAACTGGTCAGCGCCGCACGCAATTTCGAAAACAGCGAAGAAGACGAAGAGCTGACGCCATTGGCAGCGTTCCTCGGTCACGCATCGCTGGAGGCCGGCGACACCCAGGCCGACGAGCACGAAGACAGCATCCAGTTGATGACCCTGCACAGCGCCAAAGGCCTGGAATTCCCTTACGTGTTCCTGGTGGGCATGGAAGAAGGCCTGTTCCCGCACAAGATGAGCCTGGAAGAACCCGGCCGCCTTGAGGAAGAACGTCGTCTGGCCTACGTAGGCATCACCCGGGCCATGCAGAACCTGGTGATGACCTATGCCGAGACCCGACGCCTCTATGGCAGCGAGACCTACAACAAGGTGTCGCGTTTCGTACGCGAAGTTCCGAAAGGCCTGATTCAGGAGGTGCGGCTGTCCAACAGCGTCAGCCGCCCGTTCGGTGGCAACCAGTCGATGAGTGGCAGCAACCTGTTCAGCGGCAGCGAGATTCCGCAGACCGGCTTCAGCTTGGGCCAGACCGTACGCCACTCGGTGTTTGGCGATGGCGTGATCCTCAACTTCGAAGGCGCCGGGGCCCAGGCCCGGGTGCAGGTGAACTTCAGCGAAGGCAGCAAGTGGCTGATGCTGGGTTACGCCAAGCTGGAAGCTATTTAAGGTCACACTGACAGTTTATCTGTGGAAGCGAGCCTGGCCTTGATTTTGTACGCCACGGGCCAATATCAATCATTGGGATCGATCTCTACGCAGAGCTATCTGTTCCTGCTGTTGTCGGGCCTTGCCACCGGTGCATCGTGGATCTGCTATTTCCCCGCATCGGTGTCATTGGTTTCCCTGCGACGCCAGGCAAGCGTCCTACAAGCCCTGTCCACTCATCTGACAGATCAAAGTCAAAAGGCCTTATTGCACTGACTGGAGCTGAACACGACCTGTCAGGCAAAAGCCCGAAACACTCTGCCGCTAGCCAGTAACACTTCACCTGTGCAACATGGCGCGCGTGCCTTCCACAAATGGGAATTCCCTTTATGAAACGTTTTCTTAGCATCGCCATGGCGTTGTGCATCGGCCTGACGATGAGTCTCGACGTCAATGCCGCCAAGCGCTTCGGTGGTGGCAAAAGCGCAGGCGCTGCGCCGACTCACCAGACCAGCCAGATGGCTCCTTCTTCTCCAGGCATGGGCGGCGCTGCGGCGACCGCTGGTGCTGCCGGTGCCGCTGGCGCTGCCGCCAAGGCTGGTGGCGCTTCGCGCTGGCTCGGCCCGCTCGCCGGTATCGCGGCCGGTGGCCTGCTGGCATCCATGTTCATGGGTGACGGCTTCCAGGGCATGCAGATCTTCGACATCCTGATCATGGCCGTCATTGCGTTCCTGGTCTTCCGCTTTATCGCCGCCCGTCGTCGCAAGCAGCAGGAGCAGTACGCCCCGGCCGGCCACGCGCCGATGCAACGTGAGGCGTTCGAACAAAAGCCCGCCGGTGGTTCAATCTTCGGTGGCTCGGCAGCACCTGTTGCCGCTCGCCCGGTGATCAACGCACCAGCCTGGTTCAACGAAACAAACTTCGTCGAAGCGGCGCGCAATCACTTCCAGTCCCTGCAACAGCACTGGGACGCCAACGAAATGGACAAGATCGCCGAGTTCGTGACCCCGCAAATGCTGGAGTTCCTCAAGCGTGAGCGTGCTGACCTGGGCGACGGTTTCCAGTCCACCTACATTGATAACCTCAATGTACAACTGGACGGCGTGGACGATCGCGCCGACAAGACCATTGCCACCCTGACTTTCACTGGCGTGTCGAAAACCTCGCGTTTCGACCAGGGCGAAGTCTTCAGCGAAAGCTGGAACATGGAACGTGCACAAGGCGAAAACCAGCCTTGGCTGGTAGCTGGTATCCGCCAGAACGGCTGATTCCCTCCAGCGCTTCACTTGCAGTAAACAAAACCCCGGCCTCGGCCGGGGTTTTCTATTTCGCGGTTGCATCTATAGCAAGCTACTGTATAAACCGCCCCATATAAACCGCGCCATACAAGCAAGAGGATCCCGGACGTGGAAGAAATCATCGAACAACTGCGTGAAGCCAACGAACCGGTACCGGTCCCCTTGGAATTGCCCGACGAAGACCTGCTGGTCGAAATCGAAGAACAACTGTTCATCGACATTCCGTTCGTCTTCAGAGAGTTTCTGCTGACCGTCAGCGACGTGGTATACGGCAGCCTGGAACCGGTCACCGTGACTGACCCGCAATCCCACACTTACCTGCCCGACGTTGCCGCCAACGCTTGGGACGCCGGGGTCGATCGCAGCATGATTCCGATCTGCCAGGACGGTGACAATTACTACCTGGTCGAAGAAGACGGCACCGTGGTGCTGTGGTTGGCCGAAGAAGAGCTGCTCGCCGAAGAAACCTGGGAATCGGTATGGCACTGGGCGCGGGACGTCTGGCTGGAAAGCTGATCCAGTCAACGCCGCTGGGTGGTCAATGCCCGGACGACTCCTTGTGATTATCGAGGGTTTCCAGCAACGCCACCTGCATCCGCGTATGCACGCGAATGAACCAGCGCCACAGTAGCGCCGCCACGGCGGCCGCGACTACGGCGATCAGTACCAGCAACTTGTTGGTCGGCAGAATACTGGCCGACAAGGCTGCCAACAGCAAAAAGATCACCAGCAGCGACAGGATCGGGATCACTTCGGCGATTACCCGGCGCACTCGCTGCGTATGGCGCCCGGCCATCTCCGGCTTCACGCCCATTTCCGCCAGCAACATCGACAGTGCCTTTAGCTTGCGGTACGCCGCAATCAAAAAAGGCAGCGATAACAGCAGCGCCCCACCCCAGATCAACGCCTTTTGCCAGCTCGGATCACTGATCCAGCCTTGCAGGTAAGCCGACATGCGTTCGGCGAAGTACGCGCCCGAAAAGAAGATTGCGATCACGAGCGCCAGATTGACTCCCACCTGCAGCAAAATCCTGCGAATCATGGATGCCAGTAACGCGCCCTCACCCTGAGGCTGGATGCTGCGCAGCCATTCGCCATACATCCCCAACACCCGTCCCAGGCGCTCTGGCATGGCGCTGGCAAGCTTGATCGACAATGGATCCGCCGCGCGGATCAGATAGGGCGTCAGCAGGGTCGTGATCACCGAAACTGCCACAGCCACGGGGTACAGAAAGTTACTGGTGACCTGCAACGTCATGCCCAGTGCCGCGATGATGAAAGAGAATTCGCCAATCTGAGAAAGACCCATCCCGACCCGCAGCGAAGTGCGTCCGTCATTGCCGGCGATAAATGCACCGAGGCCGCAGGACAGCATCTTTCCAAGCACCACGGCTACGGTGATTACAGCGATTGGCCAGGCGTACTGAAGCAGGATCGCCGGATCGAGCATCAGCCCGATGGCCACGAAGAAAATCGCACTGAAAAGATCGCGGACCGGTTCAATCAGTCGTTCAATTTTCAGCAGTTGCCGGGATTCCGCCATGATCGCGCCGATCAGGAATGCCCCGAGGACCATGCTGTATTCAAGCTTGACTACCAGCAGGCAGAAGCCAAAACACAGGCCCAGCACCGTGATCAGCAGCATTTCGTTGCTGTCGAATCTGGCGACGTAGGCCAGCAACCGCGGCACCATCAGGATGCCGATGACCAACGCGACGATCATGAACAGCGACAGCTTGCCGACCGTGGAAAACACTTCACCGGAGCTGACCGTGCCGCTGACCGCGATGCTGGACAGCAGCGCGATGATGCCGATGCCCAGGATGTCTTCGACGATCAGCACTCCGAATATCAACTGGGCAAACCGCTCGTTCTTCAGCTTCAGATCATTGAGCGCCTTGACGATGATGGTGGTCGAGGAAATCGCCAGGATCGCGCCGAGGAACAGTGAATCCATGGTGTTCCAGTCGAACCAGCGACCGATCTCGTAGCCGATCCAGATCATCAGCACGATTTCCAGGAATGCCGCGATGAATGCCGTGGCACCGACCTTGAACAACTTGCGCAGGCTGAACTCCAGGCCCAGACAGAACATCAGGAATATCACCCCGAGTTCGGCAAGGGTCTTGATGGTTTCTTCGTCATGGATCAGGCCGAACGGCGGGGTATGCGGGCCAATGATGAACCCGGCGACGATGTATCCCAGCACCACCGGTTGTTTCAGGCGATGGAAGACCACGGTGACCACACCTGCGATCAACATGATCACTGCCAGATCCTGAATGAAACTGATGGCATGCATGGCGTGAGACTCCCTGGCTGGCATTGCTCGATCCCCGGACGCAGGAAATATCTGATCGAGCAGAACAAAAATCGGAATTGCACGTAGGAAATGCCCTTGAGACAGGGCTTTTTGCAGGGTAACACCGCGACTTCTGGCAGAAAGGCGGTGCAATATATGGAAACAGATCGATCCGGCGTGACGGCGACCCTGCACCCGGCGTCCCGATAACTGTTGGTTTGAAAAAGCCACTGAGGCACCCGCAGAGGTGCATCCCTCAAACCTGGCCTTGACCCGTGAGAATGCTATGGAACCCGGAAACGCCCAGCTGTCGATGACGGTATTGATGACCCCCGACATGGCCAACTTCTCTGGCAATGTCCACGGCGGCACCCTGCTCAAATACCTCGACGAAGTGGCCTACGCCTGCGCCAGCCGTTATGCCGGCCGCTATGTGGTGACCCTGTCGGTGGACCAGGTCATTTTCCGCGAGCCGATCCATGTCGGCGAACTGGTGACTTTTCTCGCCTCGGTCAACTACACCGGCAACACCTCCATGGAGGTGGGCATCAAAGTGGTGACCGAGAACATCCGCGAGCGCTCGGTACGTCACACCAACAGTTGCTTCTTCACCATGGTTGCGGTGGATGACCAGCGTAAACCTGCATCGGTACCGCCGCTGCAACCGGACAACAGCGAGAGCAAGCGCCGCTTCATCCAGGCTCAGCAGCGTCGCCAGATTCGTCAAGAGCTGGAAAAGCGTTATCAGGAGATCAAGGGCGACGCTTAAAGCTAAAGATCGCAGCCGGCGGCAGCTCCTACAAGTAGGTCACATTCCCTTGTAGGAGCTGCCGCAGGCTGCGATCTTTCTGCCCAAATCTGATTAAAAACTGATCGAGGTCGCCTCGAACCGCACCCGCGGATGCGCAATCCGATCCTGAGCCCGAACCAGTTCCAACTCGTAGCTGGCACAGGCCTGGGTTTCCAGCAGCACTTCATGCACCGCCGACGCCGCGAACTCGAACGCGGCCACCAGGCTGTCGCCCAACAGCACACGGGCCAGGAACAGGCCGGACGTCAAATCGCCCACGCCCACCGGCTGACGCGGGAACGCCAGCAACGGGCGCTGCAAATGCCAGCCGCCTTCGGCCGTCACCAGCAGCATCTCGAAGACCTCCGCCGGTTTACCGGGGTAGTCCAGATGCTTGACCAGCACCGCTTTCGGACCGCGCACCAGCAATGCACGCGCCATTGCCAGGCAATCGAACAGCGATTGCGGCTTGCGCCCGGAGAAGCTGTCTAGCTCCAATTGGTTCGGGCACATGAAGTCCGCCACGGCGGCAGCCTCTTCCAGCAGGAAATCACTGACTTCCGCCGGAACACTGCAGCCCTTCTCCGGATGCCCCATGACCGGGTCACACAGGTACAGCGCCTTGGGGTTCATCGTCTTGATCCGCTCCACCCCCGTCAGGATCGCCCGGCCCTGGGCCGCACTGCCGAGGTAACCGGAGAGCACCGCATCGCAGTTGCCCAGCTCGCCAATCGCCGCGATGCCTTCGACCAGGTCAGGAATCTGGTGTGGCGCCAGCACTTCACCGGCCCACTGACCGTACTGGGTGTGATTGGAGAACTGCACGGTGTTGAGCGGCCAGACATTCACCCCGACCCGTTGCATCGGGAAAACCGCGGCACTGTTGCCGGCGTGACCGAATACCACGTGGGACTGGATAGCGAGCAAATGCGGTGTACGTTTCATGCGGTGGATTTCCGTAAAACGATTGAAATTCTAGCCGCGCAGTATGCGACTAAACGCAGCCTGTACGACAGACCAGCGACACAGTTAAGCTGACACTATCTTGTTGGAGCACCCTGTTGATGCTGACCCTTGGAAATATATTCGTGCTGATGCTGTTCGCCACTGCCGGCGCATGGCTATGGCACAACCACGGCTTGCGCGAGCGCGCGCTGGAACGGGTCAAGCAGCATTGCGGCAAGCTCGGGATTGAATTGCTAGACGGCAACGTGGCCTTGAAAAGAATCGCCTTCATCAAGGATGCCAGTGGTCGGCGACGCCTGGCCCGTGTGTATAACTTCGAATTCACCGTAACCGGCGAAAGCCGCCACAACGGCACCATCACCCAGTTCGGCGCTCACAGCGCACAGATTGAACTGGCGCCCTACCCGGTCCCGTTCGACGAAACCGAACCAGTGGTCGACGTGGCGAAACCTCGCGCGGAAGTGATCGAGCTGAGTCAGTGGCGTCAGGACCATACCAAGTGGCGGCCTTGAGCCGTTAACCCGATCCGGATCGGCACGCAGCCAGCTCACGCTGCAACTGTTCTGCATTCTGCGCTTCACTGAAAATCAGCTCGATACGCGAATCCTGCCGCCATTCACTGGGTTGCCAGTCCAGCGCCGAGTTATCCACCGCGTTCGCCGAGATCCAGCCGCTGGCACTGTGGATAACCAGCTTCGCCCGCCTCCAGCCAAGGCTTTCAAGCCACCGGCCAACCAGAGCGGCATCAAACACCTGGCTTGGGTGCCAACGCCATCCGATGCTCCAGCCTCCGTCCTGTTCCTGACGCAGGCAAATGGGCAACGCGGGATCGCTCCAGACTGCCGGCAGCTGCGCCAATCCCTTGGGCACGACGAAGTTATCCACACCTGCCCGCGCTTTGGCATTCAACCCCGGCAACTCGCTCAAGGGTAAAGCCGCCTGTTGCGTCCAGCACAGGGGGAGCGGCGGCAATTGCCCGGCGATTCGCTGGCGGATGTCTTCTTCGAGACCTTCAGACTTGTTCAACAGCAGCAGTCCCGCATGGCCCAGCGCTTGCTGCTGAACATCCGGCAGCGGTTTGCCTGCGGCGAGCGCCTGGGCATCCACCACCAGCACACAAGGCTGGACGGCCAACACGCCTTGCCACGGCGCTTCGTTCAATTGCCTGAGCAACTGCGCCGGATGCCCCAGTCCCGAGGGCTCTATGAACAGCCGATCCGGTTGTGCCTTGCGCAACAAGCGCCCAAGACCAATCTGAAACGGTGCACCGTTGACGCAACACAAGCAGCCCCCGGCCACTTCCCCCAGTGCGATACCATCGGCGTCCTGGGTCAGTAGCGCAGCGTCGAGACCGATCTGGCCAAACTCGTTGATCAATACTGCCCACCGCTCGCCAGCCGGGCGCTGGGCCAGCAGGTGCTTGATCAGGCTGGTCTTGCCGGCGCCCAACGGGCCGGCAATGACATGAGTGGGGATATTCTGCAGCATGGTTGATGATTTCTGAGGAGGTGGTGGATGCGGTTGATCGGCTTGTCGTTGCTCCTGGCACTCGTTTCAGGCGAGGCGCTGGCCCAGGCTTGTGTGGTTCACAGCCAGGGCGAGCGGCTTGATGTCCAGGTTTGCCAGCAGAACCGCAACATCCCGCCAAAGCTCTTCGCCGATGGTTTCTGCCAACCAAACCTGGCGGGACAGAAAGTCGATGTGCAGTACGTCGATCAATGCCCCGGCGGCGCATTTGGTATCTGCAGCAACGCCCAAGTCGCCAATATGCCCTACCGACAGGATATTCACTATTACGGCGTTGCCACCGACGCGGCGTATCTGCAGCCATACTGCGAGGCCCGGAGCCAGGGCACCTGGCTCAAGCCTTGAAGCGCCAGTAGTGGATCAGGCGGCTTCTTCGTACCAAGGGCCGAATGGATCAGGCAGCAAACGCCAACCCTCTACGCCCAGCGCCATTTCCTCATCGGTCAGCAGGCATGCGTCCAGCTCAGCCGTGAGTTGCGTGAAGTCGATGTCCTGGCCGATGAACACCAGTTCCTGGCGGCAGTCTCCGCTGTCGGCGGTCCAGTTTTTCATGATCCCGGCGGTACTTTCTTCGTCCTGCGGCCATTGGTTTTTCGGTACAAAGCGCCACCAGCGCCCGGCAAAACCATAGCGCATCAAACCACCGGCCTGAGACCAGCTGCCGGCGTCCATGTGCTTGCTCGCCAGCCAGAAAAAGCCCTTGGAGCGCAGCAGCTTGCCGTTATCCCAAGGACCGTCGATGAAGTTGAAGAAACGCTGCGGATGGAACGGCCGGCGCGCCCGGTAAGCACTGGAAGCAATACCGTATTCCTCGGTTTCCGGCACGTGTTCGCCGCGCAGTTCCTGCAGCCATCCCGGTGCCTGGGCAGCCTTTTCGAAGTCAAAACGACCGGTGTTGAGAATCTTGTTCAAGGGGATTTCACCCATCGCCATCGGAATGATCTCCGCCCGGGCGTTGAGCCGCTCAAGTATCGCGATCAGCTCCTCGCGTTGGTGGCTACTGATCAAGTCGATCTTGCTGAGCAAAATCACATCGGCGAACTCGACCTGCTCGATCAACAGATCGGTAATCGAACGTTCGTCTTCTTCCCCAAGGGTTTCTCCTCGGGAAGCCAGGCTTTCGGCAGCCTGGTAATCGATCAGGAAGTTCATGCCATCGACAACCGTGACCATAGTGTCGAGACGGGCGATGTCGTTGAGGCTTTGGCCGCTTTCATCGCGAAAGGTGAAGGTTTCCGCTACTGGCAGCGGTTCGGAAATACCGGTGGACTCGATCAGCAGATAGTCGAAGCGACCCTCCCTGGCGAGTTGACTCACCTCCTCAAGCAAGTCTTCACGTAACGTACAGCAAATACACCCGTTGCTCATCTCGACCAACCGTTCTTCAGCGCGATTCAGGCTGACATCGCGCTGGACTTCGGTGCCATCGACGTTGATTTCGCTCATATCGTTGACGATGACTGCAACTCGCAACCCATCGCGATTACGTAGTATGTAATTAAGAAGTGTACTTTTTCCGGCGCCTAAAAAGCCGGAGAGAACGGTCACGGGAAGTCGATTGGACATCTGCATATTCCTCACAGGGATGCCCGGTCGCTGTGTCGGGCCTACATAATGTTATACTGTAACAATGCAAATAAACCATCCCCTCTTGCCCGGCAGTGCAAAGGACAGGATGCTGAACGCCGCTCCCCTCGCGAGAAAGCCCATGCGCAACGCCCTTAAATCTGCATTGATCATGCTTTCCCTGCTGGTGGCTGCCGACGCGATGGCACAGGTCCCGACCCTGGCCAAATGCACCCGCAGCGCCAATCTGCTGGCCTGCGTGGATGCGCAGGGCAACGCCTACAGCGTCAACACCGTCGGCAACACCCTTTATCTGCGGGGCTTCGAAACGGCCGGAAAACGCTATTGGGCGCAGACCAACAGCCGCTACGGCCAGCTGACGTTTTTTACCGGTATCGCTTCCGATGGTGAGGCCTGGGTCGGCTACAACCGGCGCGTCGGCTGGACCACGATCAACCGGTTTTCCAGCTCCGGAGGCAGCAGCGCCAGATTCACTTGCAGCCGGATCGCTGGCTGTTAGGCCTCTTTGTTTTTCTGTTGATGGCGTGAAATCAGGCTGAGCATGTGGTGGTTGCGCGTGATGAAAGTCCGTTCATGAAAAAGGCATCGCCGATTTTATTGTTATACTATAACATGACAAATCAACTCCCACGATGGACCTGCTCATGAATGCGCTGACTCTGCCGGATATCGCCGCGCAGGCCTCACGCCAAGCCCTTCCACTCGAGTGGGTGGGCATGTGCGGCATTGCTCTTCCCGTTTTTTTTGATGGCCAACGATTGAACGTAAAAGCCGATGCCGGCGTTAGCCTCGACGATGGCAACGCGCGCGGCATTCATATGTCACGGCTCTATCTGGCGCTTGAATTGCTGGAGCAGGAAAACCTTTCACCGGTTTTATTGCGGCGGGTTTTGCAGCGCTTTCTTGATAGTCATGAAGGGCTGTCGAGTAGCGCACACCTAAGCATTCACGCCGATTTGTTGCTGAAAAGGCCGGCGCTGATCAGTCCATTGGCCGGCTGGAAAAGCTATCCAGTGACCATCGAAGCGCGCTTGAAAAACGCAATGTTCCACGTGGAACTAAAAATCGACGTGCCTTATTCCTCAACCTGCCCGTGTTCCGCAGCCCTTTCTCGACAGTTGATTCAGCAGCAGTTCATCGATGATTTCGCCAACAAGCCACCGCAACACGCCGACGTTTTAGCCTGGCTCGGCTCCCCGAACGGCATCGTCGCTACCCCCCACAGCCAACGCAGCAGCGCAAAGTTGCGCGTACGGTTGGCCGATTTTTTGGACGAGTTGCCTCTGATCGCCATCATCAACGACGCCGAAGCCGCGCTCGGCACCGCCGTTCAAACAGCGGTAAAGCGCGCCGACGAACAGGCCTTCGCCCTCGCCAACGGTCAGAACCTGATGTTCTGCGAGGACGCCGCACGCCGTTTGAATCAGGCCCTGAAGCGCTCCACAGGTATCAATGCCTTCCATATTCGTGTGACCCACGCCGAAAGCCTGCACGCCCATGACGCTGTAGCCGAAAGCCGTTTCAACTGGGAGCTCGCATGATTGCTTGCCACGCTTTACGTTGGGGCGCACCGGGGCAGCCACTCACGCCAGCGCTGGACCTCGAACTGTCGCAGGGCAGCCTGACCGCCATCATCGGTGCGAACGGCTCCGGGAAAAGCAGCCTGTTGAAGGTCATCGCTGGCCTGCAAAAACCGTTGGCCGGAAAGGTTCGACTGAGTGTTCCACTCAAGCGCAGTGTGTCGTTCCTGCCCCAGCAACAACACCTGGACAGGCAATTTCCGATCAGCCTTCAGGCATTGATTGCCGCCGGTTTCTGGGGCAGCAAACAGTCACCGGAGATCCGTAGCCAACGACTGAAAACCGTCCTTGAAAACTGGTGCCTGAACGGCCTGGAAGATCGACCGTTGATGGCCCTCTCCGGCGGCGAATTGCAACGCGCCCTGCTCGCCCGATTGAGCCTGACCGATGCACCCTTGCTGTTGCTGGATGAACCCCACGCGGCCCTCGATGAAATCGGCCAGGCATTGCTTTGGAAGCACATACACCAATGGCACCTTGAAGGCCGGACACAGGTGGTCGTGTGCCATGACCTCGCCGCTGTCCGCGAGCACATCCCACACACGTTGCAGATCAAAGGCAGCGGTTGCGTATACGGTCCGAGCACCGAACTGATCAGCCAACCACCACAAACGCAGGTGGCCTGATGATCGCTGCCGCGCATCTTTGGCAACCGTTCCACGAGTTCGTGTTCATGCGTCGGGCGCTGCTGGGCGGTTTGCTCCTGGCGTGCAGTACGGCGCCTCTTGGAGTGTTTCTGATCCTCAGGCGCATGAGCCTGATCGGCGATGCGGTCGCCCACGGCATCCTTCCCGGTGCGGCCCTGGGCTTCTGGTTTGCCGGCTTGAGCCTCCCGGCGTTGACCATCGGCGGTCTCGGCGCCGGCCTGAGCATGGCCGGCCTTGCAGCCTGGATTACGCGGCGCACCGGCCTGCGAGAGGACGCCAGCCTCGCGGCGATCTACCCGATTTCCCTGGCCGGTGGCGTACTGATTCTCGGCATCGCCGGCAAACGCCTGGACCTGTTGCACCTGTTATTTGGCTCGGCGCTGGCGGTCGACGGCCCGACCTTGACCGGCATGCTTTGGGTCTCGGGCCTGAGCCTGATGGCCATGGCATTGATCTACAAACCACTACTGCTCGACACCCTCGACCCGCTTTTTCTGCAAACGGTCAGCCGACTCGGCCCCTTGGCCCACGGCGTATTCCTGACGCTGGTGGTGTTGAATCTGGTCATCGGTTTCCAGGCGATCGGCGCGTTGATGGTGGTCGGCCTGATGATGCTGCCTGCCGCCGCGGCGCGCTTCTGGAGTCGTCGTCTGCCGGTGCTGATCGTCGTCGCCGCCTTGCTCGGCAGCCTCTCGGTGTGGCTCGGTTTATTGATCTCGTTCTATTACTCGCTGCCCAGTGGCCCGGCAATCGTGCTGGTGGCCGGCGGCGGGTATCTGCTGTCCGTTGTGTTCGGGCCGGTGCACGGCTTGCTGCGCCGCCCGCCTTTGCTCACATCCCAATGAGGTGTTACCCGATGCGCGCTTTACTCGTGCTGCTCAGCTTGATGGTGTCGATGTCGCTGTCTGCCGCCGAAAAACTCCAGGTGGTCACCAGCTTCAGCATCCTTGCCGACATGACCCGCCAGGTCGGCAAGGAGCATATCCAGATCACCAACATGGTCGGCCCGGACGCGGATGCCCATACCTACGAGCCGACACCGGACGACGCCAAAGCGCTGCTCAAGGCCAGGCTCATCATCAAGAACGGCCTGGGTTTCGAGCCCTGGCTGGATCGCCTGGTAACGAGCACAGAGACCCGGGTGCCAGTCATCAGCGCAAGCCACGGCGTCATCCCGCGTAGCCTGGATGAAGACGGCGCAACCGTTCCTGATCCGCACGCCTGGCATAACCTGGCGAACACCGAACTGTACATCGCCAACATTACCAAGGCGCTGATTGCCGCCGACCCGGCGAACGCCGCCGATTATGAGCGCAACAGCCAGGTGTACCTGAAACAGGTCTATGCCCTGCTCGCCGAAGCCAAGGCCAAGCTCGGTTCACTGCCACCGGGCAACCGCAAGATCGTCACGTCCCATGATGCCTTCGGTTATCTCGGCCAAGCCTACGGCATCGAGTTCATGGCGCCTCAAGGCCTGTCCACCGAGCGCGAACCTTCAGCCGCCGAAGTGGCCGCACTGATCACCCAGATTCGTCAGGCCAAGGTCAAGGCGGTGTTCATGGAAAACATCAAGGACGCGCGCCTGCTCAAGCAGATCGCGGATGAAAGCGGCGCGCAGATCGGCGGCACGCTGTACTCCGATGCTCTGGCGGCAAGCGGTCCGGCCAGCACCTTCACCGGGTTGTTCGAGTACAACCTCAACACCCTGTACAACGCGTTGAGCAAGCCATGATCCGCAAGAACCCTTCCGGAGATTTACCGCTGATTGCCGAGTCGGCCTACGTCGACAAGACGGCGATCATCTGCGGCAAAGTGGTGATCGGCGAGAACGTGTTCGTCGGGCCCTACGCGGTGATCCGCGCAGACGAAGTCGATGACTCAGGCGACATGCAGCCGATCACCATCGGTGCCAACTCGAACATCCAGGACGGCGTGGTGATCCATTCCAAATCCGGTGCGGCGGTGACCATTGGCGAGTTCAGTTCCATCGCCCACCGCTCGATCGTGCATGGTCCCTGCATCGTGGGCAATCGAGTGTTCATCGGCTTCAACAGCGTACTGTTCAACTGTGTGGTCGGTGACGGTTGCGTGGTGCGGCACAACTCGGTGGTGGACGGTCGTGACCTGCCTGAAGCCTTCTACGTGCCCTCCACCACGCGGATTGGCCCCAACACCGACCTCTCGCAATACCCGCCGGTAAGTGTCAGTGCCTCGGAGTTTTCCGAAGACGTGGCGCGCACCAACGTCGATCTGGTGCGCGGCTACAAAGCCCTGCAAAACGAGTTCTGACGCGGGTGGCCAAAAACAGTCATCGTGTCAGGACAAATTGCCTGGCACGACAAACGTCTTAATGTTTACCCCAACGGTTTATGCGATAACGCTCGTTAGAAGCACTGAGTACGCCGACCATGATCCAGATCACCCTGCCCGATGGTTCATTGCGTGAATACGACCAGCCACTGTCCGTGCACGAGATGGCCGCCAGCATCGGTCCCGAACTGGCCAGCGCAGCCGTAGCGGGTCGAGTCAATGGTGTATTGGTGGACTGCGAATACCTGATCGAGGCGGATGCCCGCGTCAGCATTGTCACGCCCCGGGAGCCGGATGGCCTGGAGATCCTGCGCCGCTCCTGCGCGTTGATGCTGGCCATGGCGGTCAAGCAACTGCACCCTCATGCGCAAATGCGTGCGGGAAAGGAATTGGGTGACGGTTTCTTTTACGAGTTCACAGTCGAGCAACCGCTGACCCCGGCAGACCTGCCCCTCATCGAAGCGCGCATGCAGTCACTGGCAGCGACCAATCACTCGATCCGTCGACGGCCGGCGCGCGAAGCAGTGCCGCTGTACCGTCTGGGGGACACCGAGTACCAAAGTCACGGACCGCACGTCCCCACCACCAAAGTCTTGCAGGCCTTTGCCCTCGATCACATCAGCGGCACGTTACAGCAACGGATCTACGGCACCTGCTGGTCCAGCCATCAGGAACTGCAACACTGGCGCGTTCCACCCCATGTGGTCGTCGTGAGCATGGATGACCGCCAGGCGACTTATGCCCAAGCGGTGACCGAGTCCTTGCGCCAAAAAGGCGTGCGCGCCAAGGCCGATCTGCGAAACGAAAAAGTCCGCTACAAGATTCGCCAGCACAGCCAGACCGTGCCGTACCTGGTCGTGGTTGGTGAAAAGGAACAGGCTGGGGGGTTTGTCAGTGTGCGCAGCCGCACGGGGGAGGATTTTGGCCGGATGGCTGTCGAGGCGGCGTGTGAGTGGTTGAGTCGGCCGGGGATCTAGGGAGGCTGGGTGGACGCCTTCGTCGGATCGACGCCCGGAGCAAGCGGGCTTGCTCCGGGCGGCGATCCGACGAAGCTTTTAAGCTCTCGGCTTCACAGTGCCACAATCCTGCCCCAACCAGACGGCGCGGGATTCGAGGCTGCCCTTCTGCTGAATGCCGGTGGCGTTGAACGTCCCGTTGACCTTAGTGGTGAATTCGCGATCACTGAGGAACGTCGCCACGCCGGCACCCTGGGCTCTCGGGCAACTGAAACGGAATTTCCACTGATTGCCGGAGCGGTCGGTGATTTCCTGTTTGCAGCCAGACTGCGGATCGGTCAGCGGGATGTTGTCGGTCTTGACCTGCTCAGGGGTCAGGCACGCCCGGATCCCTTTTCCGCCCATGGTGATGCCCTGCTTTTCCAGTTGGGCGCGCTGCTCAGGGGTCATCTGGCTCTGGATCTGGCCGAGGATCAATTGCAGGTCCGGCATATTCTGCTCGTCGACCTTCATGTTGCTCGTGGTCATCTCCCACAATCCTGGTTGCAGCATTTGCGCGTGAGCCGCCACAGGAAGTGCCAAACCCAGTGCCATGGCCAAACCCAGCAGACGAACGTTCATCGAGTAACTCCTGATCAGTAGTGGCCGTTAGACGTCAGCCGCAAGCTTCGGTTCATGGGCGAATTAATTAGCGACATTCTGCACGGAACATGGTCTGTTAAGCACTGAATCTTCAGGAGCAAGGCAGCCCCCATGGATTATTTCGGACCGCATATTTTCGGTTATACCATCGCCCTGTTGCACTCGCTGGGCATGATCGCGGCCATACATGCTGTGTTGACCGTCCGTACCGCCCAAGGCTCGATCGCCTGGGCCCTGTCGCTGTTTTTCATCCCTTACCTCACGCTGATCCCGTACCTGATGTTCGGCCGCAGCACCTTTGATGGCTATATCAAGGCGCGGCGGCAGGCCAACGAGGAGATGCGCAAGGCCGTTTCCGAACTCAACTGGCGACCCTGGGTAGAAGAAGCCCTCACCGCCCGTGCTTCTTCTGCCTACGCCTCACTCAGAGCGATGCCCAAGCTCGGACACATGCCCTGCCTGGCCAATAACCAGACGCGGCTGTTGATCAACGGCCAGGCGACATTCGACGCCATTTTTGATGCCATCAGCCAGGCCAAAGAAGCCGTGCTGATCCAGTTTTTCATCGTCCACGACGACCGCCTAGGCCAACTCCTGCAGACTTTGCTGTTGAAGAAAGCCGCCGAAGGCGTGGCGATCTACCTGTTGTATGACCGAATCGGCAGCCACTCCCTGCCCAACGGGTACGTGCAGGCTTTGCGTGATGGCGGAGTCGAGGTCAAGGCTTTTGGCCCCCGTAGTGGCTGGTTCAATCGCTTTCAGGTGAACTTCCGCAACCATCGCAAGATAGTGGTCGTAGACGGCATTCTCGGCTTCGTCGGCGGGCACAACGTCGGTGATGAATACATGGGCGAAAAACCGCCCCTGGCCCCCTGGCGCGATACCCACGTGCAAGTGCGCGGGCCAGTGGTGGCGTGCATGCAGGAGTCTTTCGCTGAAGACTGGTTCTGGGTGGCTCATGCCCTGCCGCCACTGATCCTGCCCGAGGTTTACCCGGAAGACGGCGTGCTGTGCCAGTTGCTCGCCAGCGGCCCGGCAGACGCCTACGAAACCTGCTCTCTGTTCTTTGTCGAAGCGATCCATGCGGCGACGGAACGGGTCTGGATCACCAGCCCGTACTTCATCCCCGATGAAGCCGTGTTCGCAGCGTTGCGCCTGGCGGTGCTGCGGGGTGTGGATGTACGGCTGCTGTTGCCGTCTCGACCCGACCACCGAATCGTCTACGCCGCCTCCAGCCTCTACGCCTTCGAAGCCGTGCGCGCCGGTGTGCGGGTGTTCCGTTACGAGCCCGGATTCCTGCACCAGAAAGTGGTGTTGATCGACAGCGAAATCAGCGCCATCGGCAGCGCCAACCTGGACAACCGGTCGTTCCGGCTGAATTTTGAAGTGATGCTGCTGACCGTCGACCGCGCCTTTGCCGCCGAGGTGGAACAGATGCTCAACGATGATTTCGCCAACGCCCACGAAATTGCCAAAGGAGAAGGCCGGGAGACCCACCGCCTGCAGCAGGTCGGCATGCGGGTCGCCCGGCTTATTTCGCCGGTTCTCTAGAGGTAGATATCGTCACGGGTCCATGGCAGTTCATGACTGCCATCGGCGTGGGCCTTCACCGCGAGAATCTGGTGCAGGTTGATCCAGCCCCGGGCAAACGCGTAAGCGCAACCGGCCAGGTACAGCCGCCAGATACGCAGGGCTTGTTCCGGTACGAGTTTGGACGCCGCTTCGAGGTTGTCCTCCAGGCGCTCGCTCCAGTGATCGAGCGTGCGTGCGTAGTGCAGGCGCAAGCTTTCGACGTCGACGATCTCCAGCCCGGCCTCACTGATCTCGGCAGAGATCATTGAAAGGTGCGGCAGTTCGCCGTTGGGGAATACGTATTTCTCGATGAATTCGCCGGCACCGCGTCCCACCGGACGGCCATCGGTGTATTTGGCGGTGATCCCGTGATTCATCACCAGGCCGCCCTCTTTCACCGCACCGAACAGGGTCTTGCAGTACTCCGCCAGATTGGCGTGGCCGACGTGTTCGAACATGCCGACGCTGACAACCTTGTCGAAACGGCCATCCTGCGGCAGATCGCGATAGTCGAGCAGTTGCAGTTCGACCAGATCCTCCAGGCCCTCCGCTTTTACGCGTTCCCGGGCCAGGGCCAACTGCTCCTTGCTGAGGGTGATACCGAACACTTTCGCGCCAAACTCCCGCGCCGCATAACGCGCCAATCCGCCCCACCCGCAACCCACATCCAGCAGATATTCGCCGGGCTGCAGGCGCAGCTTGCGGCACAAATGACGGAACTTGGCTTGCTGGGCCTGCTCGAGGCTTTCGCTGCCGGTCTCGAAGTAAGCGCAGGAATACGCCATATCGCTGTCGAGCCACAGTTGATAGAACGCGTTGGAAAGGTCGTAGTGGTAGGAAATCGCCTTGGCGTCAGTCTCTTTGTCATGTGCACTACGGACAGGCTTGTTGTCGTCGTCTTCGTCCAGCAACGCCTGGCTCCATTCATCGCAGACGCGGATCACTTCGCTGATGGAGCCTTCGAGTTCCAGTTTGCCTTCGACAAACGCAGCACCGAGGGCGTCCAGGCTTGGATGGGTAAACTGGGTGACCATTTGTGGATCCTTGACCACAATCGTGACGCTGGGCGCCGGTCCCAGATTGAGTTCATGACCATCCCAGAGTCTCAGGCGAAGCGGTAATTGCAGATTCTGTAAGGCCGGTGGAAGTTGCGCGAGCATGGAAATTCCCCTTGTTTCAGACGTCTGATCAGAGGGTAGACCATCTTTGAAAAATAGCTGGCTATCGAATTAACAGCCGTTTTCAATGATTCGCGAAGCCCACACCTGCCGCCGCGAACGCACAAAAAGATGTGCCCTCATTTCCAATGACTACGAACCGGGCGCACAGTTCTAAAAAAGATTAAGCACCGTGATCACCCGGTTTAGAGCATTCGCATTCAGGCTTCGTCCTTGAGCTTGAGCAACGGCTCCTGAAACCGCAGCAAACGACCGGCGTTGCCCAACACCAGCAAGGTGCTGAGGTTATGCAGCAGCGCCGCAATCATCGCCCCGGCAGCGCCGAGCCAGCCAAACGCGGCGAAGGCCACGATAGCCAGGGTCCAGCCCAGACCGATGACCACATTCACCTGTAATGTCTGGCGGCACTGACGACTCAGGCGCACGCAGGTGCCGAGGCGGCGCAGGTCACTGCCGATCAGCACGATGTCCGCCGATGCCAGGGCGATGTCCGCACCGCCCGCGCCCATGGCCACACCCACCACGCCAGCCTTGAGGGCCAGGGAGTCGTTGATGCCATCTCCGACCACCATCGGCCGGAAACCGCTGTCGATTTCTTTCAGCACGCGGTTGAGTTTGTCTTCGGGCAGGGCTTGCGCTTCGACGTCACTGATCCCGACATCCCGAGCGAGCGTTTGCGCGACGCTGTGGCGGTCACCGGTGAGCAACAACTGGCGACCCAAGCCCAATTCACGCAACTCACCCAAGGCAAACTGCGCCTCGGGTTTGACGCTGTCGGCCAACAACAGCCAGGCGAGGAATTCACCATTGAGCGCCAACCCGGCAATCGGACCGTCATGATCGGGAACCGCCGTTGTGCTGATGCCCAGTTGCGCAAACAACTCCGGCCGACCGAGCGCCGCTTTGCCCTGCCCGGTCATCGCCACCACACCCAGGCCCTGGCGCTCATGAATGTTGGAAAGCAGCAGGAAATGCTCCTGGGTCACCAACCCCGCGAGCGCACGACTGACCGGGTGACTGCTGGCCGAACCGAGGCTGGCAGCGAGCGTGAGGACATGGCTGCGATCCTCCAGCGGGCTGTCGATGGATTGCAGGCGCAAGGTGCCGAAGGTCAGCGTCCCGGTCTTGTCGACCACCAGCGAAGTCAGGTCCGCCAACTCTTCGAGGAACGCAGAACTGCGGATCAGAATCCCGTGGCGTGCCGCTACCGCCACCCCGGCAATCGCCGTCGCCGGTGCCGACAACACCAGCGCACAAGGACAGGCCGCCACCAACACGGCGAGCATCGCTTGAGCGTTGTTGGTGATAAACCAGGTCACCGCCGCCAGCAGCAACACCAGCACCATATAGCTGCCGGCGTAACGCTCCAGCAGACGAGTGATCGGCGGTTTCGAGCGCTCGGCGTTTTGCATCAGGGCGATGACTTTGCCGAGGGTCGACTCCTGGCCGGTGCGGGTCACCTCGATCCGCAGCAAACCGTCGAGGTTGATCGCGCCACCGAACACCGACATGCCGACGCCCGCCTCCATCGGTACCGATTCGCCAGTAATGGATGCGGTGTCCAGACTGGCCTGACCGGACAATACCCGACCATCCGCCGGCACCCGGTCCCCCGCGCGGACTTCAATCAGGTCGCCGGCCTTGAGCGTGCCGTTGTCGACTTCGATGACGGAGCCGTCCGCCTGAACCTTGCGCGCGTGACTGCGGGTCAGTTTGCCGAGGGCGTGAATCGCCTCCTGGGAACCGATCACGCTGCGCTCCTCCAGCACGTGACCGAAGATCATAATGATCGGCAACAGAGCCGCCGTCAGCAGATCCCCGGTGGCCCAGGCACCCAGCATGGACAGCGCGATCAATTGATCGGTGATGCCATGCAAGCTTGGATAGCGCAGGCTGTACCAGGCCGAGCGCATGACCGGCACGGCGACCAACAACGAGGCAAACCCCAGCAGCAGTTGACTGACGCCGGTCTGTTCCGGCGCCAGCCAGCGCCAGATCAAGCCCAGCGCGAGCAGGCCCAATGCAAGCATGGCCAGGGTCAACTGGCGCGCGGCGCGGCGCTGTTCTGCCGAAGACAACAGGCTCGGTGCAGCGGCGATTTGAGCAGTCATTGTGCAGCTCCCTGAATGATCAGGCGGGAATCGTCTTTGGGATCGACCGTCGTGACCGAACCGGCCTGACCAAGAATTTTCGGCATCCGCTCGCGATAGATGCGCAGCAGCATTTGCGGGTCAGTGCCCTGTTGTTGCGCCTTGGCCAGGCTCAATACCGTGGCCGTGTCGGTGGATGCTTTGGCCAATCGCTCACTGGCCTGGGCATGGGCGACTTGCAGTGTTCTGTCGGCTTGCTCGTTGGCGGTTTGCGTCAGCTTTTCGGCTTCGGTACGCGCATTGGCCACGGCTTTGTCGGCCTGCTGACTCGCTGTGAGTACCGCATTGAAGGCATTGACCGCCGGGCTTGGCAGACTCGATTGCACATCGACCCGCGCCACTTCGATCCCCAGTCCCTGCCCCGTCGCGGTGAGTTCGGCCAGCCGTTGATTGATGCCCTGTACCAGATCGCCTCGTAAGCGCTCGCGTCGCTCCGCCGCCTGACTGTCAGCGCCGATCAATTCCGGGCGAGCGACCAGGATAGTGTCCAGATCCCGTGCGGCGCTGAGTGCCACAGCGCTACGGGTGACCAAGCGATCCAATGCGGGCAACACATGTTCGCCTTGAAGCACAAAGGCGTAAGGTTCGGTGACTTTGTAGAAAACCCGCACATCGAGTTGCACGACACCGGCATCACCCGTTAGCAGATAGCCGGAGCCTGCGAGGGCATCGCTGATGGGCGTGGCAAAACTGGCCACGCGATCTGCCTGCATCGCGGCACCACTGCGCAACAAACCTTCCACCCGACGCTCGATCACCCGATCCGCCGCTGGCAACAAAATCACCTGCTCGAACGGTTGCGGCCAGGCCAACAACAGCCCGGCATTCTGAATGCGATCCAGCGCGCCGAAATGCAAAACCACTGCGCGATTCTGCGGGTCGATCTGCCGCACATTGGAAAACGCCCACGCCAATGCCGCCAACACCGTTACCGCATACAAGGCCAGAAACGCCAAGCGCCCGGCCTGAATCCAAGGGCTGCTCAACTCATTTGTTCCACGTGGAACCAAACTCATGGCTGCGATCCGGATTTGTTGTCGAGGCTTGGCGGACCGTCAACCAACACCCGGAACGGTGCGGCGTCGGTGCGCAAAATCAGCTTGGTCCCAGGCGTCACCACCGTGCCCAAAGTGTCGAGCGAGCGCAGCAGGTTGTAGAGCTGCGGCGACCCCGCGTAGGCGCGACCGTAAATCTGCGCCGCTTCCACCCGCGATTGCGCTTCGATATCTGCCGCTTTCACGGTGGCATCAGCCTGCACAATTCGCGCATCGCGCTCGGCGGCGGAACGAATTTGCGCGGCCTCGCGCTTGCCGATGGCCGTGCGCTCAGTGGCGATGGTTTCACGCTCGGCGCGCATCCGGTCGACCGTCGCAGTGAGCGTCACCGAAGGCAGCGTCAATCGTTCGATGCCGACCTGCAACACGCGCACGCCATACGTGGTGAGCAGCTGCTGATCGATTTGCTTGCACAGTTGTGTTTCGAAATCGGCGATGCGCACTTGGCTGGCATCGGTATTGACCAGGCTCGCCAGATCAAAACTGCTGGCAGTGGTTTCCAGTGCGGAGCCGACAAAGGTACGAATCTGCCGCGCGGCTTCATCAGGCTGGTTCTGCACCGCGCGCATGAAACGTTGCACATTGTCCGGATCGCCCTGCACCTGCCAAGCCACGTAGGCCTGAACAATGATTCGCAAACCGTCCCGGGTGCCGACATCCTGCAAACCGCTGGACGTGGTGCGCAGCCGTAGATCCACCGGGATTGCCGCCTCGAACGGTGCCGGCCAGCGCCAACCCAGGCCGGGCTCCAGCAAGACTCGCGATGGATTGCCGAAGCGTGTGATCACTGTGGCTTCCCCCGAACGCACCTGAACCACGCTTGCAGCGGCGACCGCAAACGCCACCAGCAATGCCGCCCAACCCATCCGACGCCATGGGAATGGACCAGCCTCCTGAGGATCGCCGTGGTGATGGTGATGACCGTGGTGGTGATGCCCACCATGACCGTGATCGTGTCCGGCGTGGTCATCGTGATCGTGCGTATGGGACTGGCTCAATTGGCAGCTCCTGGCTGAGCGGTTTTACGCGACGGCGCAGGGTCAACCGGCAGCGTGAAAGTACGGAGGTCGATGGTCGGCGCGTTGCTGCTGCCGCCTAGACGATGATCGAGCACCAGCAACTTGGCGTTGGCCAAACCCTGGGACAACTGACTGAAATACTGCTCCAGCAAGAAGGCCTGGCCAGCGCTGGCATAGGCTTTTTGTTCAGCGTTGAATTTCAGGTTCGCGGCCTCGGCACCAGCATTGATTTCTCGGGCGCTGGCCGTCGCCTGATCGTGGGCAATACTGGCCTGCAACTGAGCCTGATTGATGGCCTCGGCAGCGGCGCCGTGTTCTCGGGCGATCAAGGCTTGCGCGCCAATCTGCGCCGCTTGCACGCCGTGATAGGCATTGGCTGCACCGGCCGGAGGATGAATCGCCTCGACCACCGTGGCGAGAATTTCCACGCCGCTGTCGAGTTTTTGCAAGTCAGCCTGGACGGCGCGGCCGATTTCTTCGGCCAGCCCTACCCTGTCCTCGCCAAGCAAACCGTCGAGTGTGCGCGAGGCGAAGTCGTGAACCAGGATTCGGCTGGCGGTGCTGCGAATCAACATCGGCACATCGGCACTGTTATAGGTTGCGGCCAATGCCGCCTGATCGCTCAGCCCGATGCGATAGACGAATCTCACATCCATGTTGACGATCTGAAAGCTCTGCTTGTCGGCTCGGCTGCTGGCGATCACCTGGGATTTATCGTTCACATGGCTGGCGTCCCAGAGGCGATTGGCGATTGTCGGGGCCGGGCCTTCCGCAGGGTCTGCCTGAGCAGGGGCCGTGGTTTCTCCAACACTGGTAGCCAACTCGTGAACCACGCCATTCTCGACGCTCAACACCCGGCCCAATGGCCAAGGTAGACCCATGTGCAAACCTGGGCCGAACACCTCCACTGGCTTGCCGAATCGCTCGTAGATGCCACGCCCTTGCAGGGCAATCTCGTGAATGCCGGTCAGCGACCAGCCAACCAGCGACACCACCGCTAACACCGGCAGGAACGCCCGACGCATGTAAGTGAAGGCCCAGATCTGTCGCAGGTCGATGCCGAAGCGGTTATGCAATTCGTGCTGCAACGCCAGCAATGGCTGTGGTGGCCAGCGCAGCATGTCGGCGACAAAACTGCGCGCCAACAGCTCCGGCTCAAGGCGGTCCCGGCGCGGGCTGAACAGTGACAACACCGCGCGCAGCAACAGTTCTGCCGCCACCAGCCCCGGCAGCAGTCCGATCAACACCGCCAGGCGTACAGGCCATACCGAGGTTTCATCGGCAAACAACAGACAAAAAGCACCGAGCACCAGGCTGATGATCGCCACACGAGTCAATTGCGCCAACGCAGCGGCTTCAGGCCATTGCGCGGTGTTTTCCTGAGCCAGATGGCGCTCCATCACCAACAGGCCGAATGCCAACAGTAAGGAGCACGCTGCCCCGACAGTGGCCGACAGGCCCAGCGCTGCCGGAGGCAACGCGAGGTTCCAGGCCTGTTCCACGCCCAATAGCGCCAACAATGCCCAGCCGCCAAGCCACAGCGTCGGCGCGCCGATTTGCCCCAGCAGGTGCTGCGATTGCTGGCTGATCCGGTCCAGCAAACGCTCATACCACCCCGAAGGCGCGACAGACTCGTCGACAACGACCACCGGCACTTCGGGATTCATCGCCAGCGCACGCCACTCGGTTACCCACCAGGCCGATTGCAAACCGGCCATCAGCACCACAGACGCCGCGCTCAGGTTCAGCAGCAACGCCGGCCACAGTGTTTGCGTCGAAAACAGCCCGGCAAACAGCGCCAGCAACACACCCACCGACGCGAGTACGCCCGCACCGATGGCGAACTGGCGCAAACGCCGCCCTTGAATGAACGCCTGCTGAAAGCGCGGCAACCCGGCTAACGGCGCTTGATCAACATCGAGATCGACTTGCATACCACTCCAGAGTGTCTTCGCTTACAGGGCCATTCGTTACGATATAACGGAAATGGTGAAATTTCCGTATTCAAGCGCGCTATCTAAAGATGCCCAACCTGTCGCTTGGCTGAAGCCTTGATCGAAATGCAGCCGAACGCACATATTACGATCGTAATTTTATCAAGGAACTACTTTTACCCATCCCCTTTCGATCCAGGAGTACATCCATGAGCACTTATGACGTCGTGATACTTGGCGGTGGCCCCGGCGGTTACAACGCGGCGATCCGCGCCGGACAACTGGGTCTGAAGGCCGCCTGCGTGGAAGGACGCGCCACACTCGGCGGCACCTGCCTGAACGTTGGTTGCATGCCATCCAAGGCGTTGCTGCATGCCTCCGAACTGTACGACGCGGCCATGGGTGCGGAATTCGCCAACCTGGGGATCAACGTCAAACCCAGCCTCAACCTCGCCCAGATGATGAAACAAAAAAATGAAAGCGTTACCGGGCTGACCAAGGGCATCGAATTTCTTTTTCGCAAGAACAAGGTCGACTGGATCAGAGGCTGGGGCCACATCGATGGGCCGGGCAAAGTCACGGTGACCGATAGCGCCGGCGGCAAGACAGTACTGAGCGCCAAGGACATCATCATCGCTACCGGTTCGGAGCCCACGCCCCTGCCCGGTGTAGACATCGATAACAAACGCATCCTCGATTCCACAGGCGCCCTGGCACTGACCGAGGTGCCCAAGCACCTGGTGGTGATCGGCGCCGGTGTGATCGGCCTGGAACTGGGTTCGGTCTGGCGCCGTCTTGGGGCGCAGGTGACGGTGGTCGAGTTTCTCGACCGGATCTGCCCCGACGTGGACATCGAAGCCGGCAAAACCCTGCAGCGCTCCCTGAGCAAGCAAGGCTTGAGTTTCAAATTGAGTTCAAAAGTGACCAGCGCCACCAGTTCCGCCAATGGCGTTCAGCTCAGCATCGAGCCTGCCGCTGGCGGTGCCGCCGAGTTGCTGGAAGCGGATTACGTATTGGTAGCCATCGGGCGCCGACCTTATACACAGGGCCTGGGCCTGGAGAACGTCGGCCTCGCCACGGACAAGCGCGGCATGCTCGCCAACAAAGGGCATCGCACAGATGCCGCCGGGGTCTGGGTGATTGGCGACGTGACCTCGGGTCCCATGCTCGCCCACAAGGCCGAGGACGAAGCCATGGCCTGCGTCGAGCAGATTGTCGGCAAGGCGGGCGAGGTCAATTACAACCTGATCCCCAGTGTGGTCTACACCAAACCGGAACTGGCCAGTGTCGGCAAGACCGAAGAGCAGCTCAAGGCTGAAGGCCGGGCGTACAAGGTCGGCAAGTTTCCCTTCACCGCCAACAGCCGGGCGAAGATCAACCATGAAACCGAAGGCTTCGCCAAAGTGCTGGCCGATGAGCACACGGACGAAGTCCTGGGCGTGCATCTGGTTGGCCCGAGCGTCAGTGAAATGATTGGCGAATATTGCGTGGCCATGGAGTTCAGCGCCTCGGCCGAAGACATCGCACTGACCTGCCACCCACACCCGACCCGCTCCGAGGCCTTGCGTCAGGCGGCGATGGATGTGGAAGGGATGGCGACGCAGATGTAATCCAAAGGACTGGCGGTGACGGGGCCACCGCCTTCGCGAGCAGGCTCGCTCCCACAAGGTTTGCGCTGTACCTGTGGGAGCGGGCTTGCTCGCGAACGCAGACGACTCGGTTCAGAGCGGCAAATGCTCCAGCGGCAACGATCCCGGGGCCTTCACCGTATGAATCGCAAAGTTGCTGCGAATGTCGCTCACCCCCGGCAGCTTCAGCAAACGCCCGGTGAGAAAGCGGTCATAGGCACGCAAGTCCGGCACCACCACCTGCAGCAGAAAATCCGACTCCCCCGACACCAGAAACGCCGAAATCACCTCGGGCAATGCCGTCACCGCCAGGCGAAAGGCTTCGGCTTGTTCATCGTTGTGACGCTCGACCTTGACCCCGACAAACACCGTCAGCCCCAACCCCACTTCATCGCGATCCAGATTGGCCTGGTAGCCGCGAATCACCCCCGCCTCTTCAAGCATTCGCACCCGGCGCAAGCAAGGCGATGCCGACAGGCCGATCTCGTCTGCCAGTTGCACATTGCTCAGGCGGCCGTCCCGTTGCAGCGCGGCGAGAATCTTGCGGTCGTAAGCGTCCAGTTTCATGGTTTGGCAGATCCTGATGGTTCAAGCTTGATTAAGTGGCAGATTATGCCAATACACGAGCTGATAGAAGCTGACAACGCAAGCACCTGCCCCGCCCTCCAGCCCTAGACTGGTACGACCAAATCGACAACGAACGGGGTGCAACATGCAAGGTCTCTGGCTGTTTTTCATGGCGCTGGCAGTGGTCTATCTGTTGCCGGGGCCCGACATGATCCTGCTGTTGCAGACCGGTGCCCGTCAGGGCAAAGGCGCCGCGCTATCTACGGCCGTGGGACTGGGCATCGCCCGGGGTTGCCATGTGGCATTGGCGGCGCTGGGACTGGCGGCACTGTTCAAGGCCGCGCCATGGACCTTCGACCTGGTGCGCCTGGCCGGCGCCGCGTATCTGCTGTGGATCGGCATTCAGTGCCTGCGAACCACGATGCTGCCGAGCCTCACCGGCGCCGACACCACCGGCGAAAAACCACGTTGGGGCACGGCCATCCGACGCGGACTGCTGACCAACCTGCTCAACCCCAAGGCACTTTTGTTCTGCTCGGTGCTGCTGCCGCAATTCATCAACCCACAGGCCGGGCCGGTACTTGGGCAATTTGCGACCTTGGGCGTGGTGCTGGTCGGCGTCGGTTTGCTGTTCGACAGCGCATACGCCCTGGTCGGCGCGGCACTCGGCCGTTGGCTGCAACGCAGCCCCTCAGCCCAGCGCCTGCAACAATGGTTGTTCGGTAGCCTGTTGATCGGTTTCGCCGTACGGTTGACCTTTGTGCAACAGGCTTGAACCTCACTGCGCCTTGCGGCGGCGATTGATCAGGAGTAATGCCGCCGCCGTGACCACAATCACGCCGCCATACTGCAACGGCTTCTTGTACGGCCGCAGCGCTGAACGCACGGAATCGGTAACCTGGGTCACGTAGCGCTTGTCGGCGTTCTGGAAGTCGGGATACGGGCATTGATGACCGAAATTGAACGCCCAATCCACGTACGGCCCCTCTTTGACATAGCGCTGGTAGAAAGCGTTTTCTTCTTCAAGACTGCTGTTCCAGCCTGCAGCCGCGCACAGCACTGCCGCAAAGGCCTGGCTGGTGTGAGGCAAATTGTCGGCCGCACGGCTGGCCAATGCCGTGGCCACAAAACGATAGTGATAACGCTCATCGGGCTGAGCAACGCTGGCCTGCTGGCGCTTCACTTCGCCCACGGTTACTAACGGCCCGACCTTGAGTTCGGTACTTTCCAGACTGTAGTTGCCGCCGAATGTGGCGTAATCCGGGGCCATTTCATAACCGAGGATTTCCATTCCCCACGTGCGCGCGACCCCGGCCGAGTTAAACAGCGCAGCAGCGCGAGTCGTGGGCCACCAGGCAGAATCCGCCTCTTTGCGTAATATTGCGTATGACTTGGCCTTGTTCTGCAAATCGACGTTATCGAAGTACGCCGGCGCCTCCTCGTAATGCCCCTCGCGCAACAAACGTCGCCCCAGCAGATTGCGCAGGCTCGCCGCCACCGGCAAGGGCACATAATTGTCGCGGTCCTGCTGGCTGAGCGGCGGCGGTGCCGGCACCTGCGTGTCGACGTAGTGCTTGAGTTCTTCGAGGGTCAACACGCGCTCGGCAACGGTGGCAGCGTCGAACCAGTAAATGCTTTGGCTGCGATACAGCTGATCGAAGGCCTGCAGGTAATCCCCGCGTTGCAGCGCCAGGATCGCACTTTCACCCTCGACCCGGCATTTGGGCTGAAGCGTTTCGTAATCGTAGTCCGGTGTGCGGCGCTCGCCCCAGGATTCATTCTGCGGGAAGGCCTGGGCTGCTTTGGCATAGGCTGCGGCGGCCGCACTCTTATCACCCTCGCGCACCGCCAGCTTGGCCCGCAACCACCAGGCCAATCCGCCATCGCCGGCATGTTCGAGGAAAGCCTTGGCGCTGGCGTAATCACCCTGTTGATAATTCATCGCTGCCAGGCGGTCGGCGTTTTCGAGACTGCCACGAGTGCTGTTTTGCAGCAGCTTGATCATTTTCTGTTCGTTGGGCGGTTGATCGCCGAACGACCAACCCAACCGGCTGATCAGCGACGCGGTCACCAATTGCTGCACGAGTTGGCCCTTGAGCAACTCGGCTACTTGATCCTCCGGCAGCGTCATCAGGTCCGCCATCAACAGTTTCAGTGAGGTGTAACCTACTGCGGATCCGTGCAGATTCTGCGTGGCGTAGAGCTCGATGGCGCGGTTCCAGTCGCCGGCGGTGCGTACCACCCGGGCTTCTTCACCGAGGCTGGCGACACCCAGTTCCAGTGGGTCGCTGAAACCGTCGATACTCAGTTGCCGGGTTTGCTCGAAGGCCTTGGCGGATTGTTCGAGCAGACCCGGAGCCGCATTGGCTTCGACGCTCATGGCAAACAACGCACGCCCCAACGAGTAAGCCGCCCAGGTGCTGCGCGAAGCCCGTTGCTCGGCGGGCAAGGCCAGCACTTTCTTGAAATACCCGGCGGCCAAGGCGGGATTACCCGCGCCAAAAGCCACAGCGCCGGCCAGATACAATCTGAGCTCAGGCGGCAGTTGCGCCCCTTCGGTTTCAACCTGATGGGCATCCGTCAGGCTGCGCAGGTGTTTCACCAACACCTGTTGCTCAGCGGAAAGTCCCGCCTGCTCGGCTTGATCCCGCAGCGCTACAGCATCAGGTTCATCCGAGTAGTCGACGTTGGCGGTGACGTTCTTCAATCCGTTGATGGCGTGGCCGAGGCGGCTGATTTCGAAGCTGAAGTTGCCTTCCGGCAGTTCCGCCAACGACTGGCCACGGTTATCCAGCAGGCGCATGGGGAAGTCCGGGCCGCAGGCCAGCGCCGAACCCAGCGGCAGGCTTAGGCTCAGGCAAAGCAAATGACGCGGCCAGTTACGGGTGAACATTCGAACCTCCTTGATCAATGTGTGCGCAGCGAGCCCAACCAATGGCACGCTGTCCGCCGGCCAATATTCGGCCATCGCGCAGGCGGGTGAAGGTAAGCAGATCCGGACGCTGTTGCAACGCGTAACCGGCCAAGGCATCGGCTCCCTCACAACCGCTGACCGCCAGTGTCAGGCGTTCGGGCCAGGCGCGGTCGAGGTTGCCCTGGTTGCTGATGCCGATGTCATAGAGGCCATTGTCGGCCGAGAGTTTCAGGTTCAATTGACTGTCGAGCACATCTCCACGCGCCACGGCGCGCAAGGTGGTCAGGCTCCAGGCCCGACGGTCGTTGGCCAATGGCAGGCGAAACCAGATCAGGCCCGCCAGATGTTTCGGTGGATCGGCCCGCAGCTCGGTACCGAGGGTGCGCAATAACTGCGGATCGGCGAGCAACTCCCGGCGCAGGCCTCCGCGCTCCACCGTGACTTCGCTTTCCACAACGGGCGCGCCACCCGCCGATGGCAGCAACCCCACGCCATAGGCTGGCAGCGCCAGATAGAAAGGTTTTGTCGTGATTCGGCTCCAGGCCTTCACCCATTGCCGGGCCTGATCGGCATCAAACAAACCACGACGCGGATCGCTCACCGCGTGCACCTGCAACACGCTGCTGTCGACTGTGGATAACAACGCCGGCAGTTCGCGACTGTCGAGCCAGGACGGCAACGCGGTGATGCTCAGGGGCAGCGACGTCGGCAGCGCTGCGCGCAACTGCGCGAGAAACTGGCGGTAGGCCGGCAGCCGAGCGTTGCCGGCATCGTGGTCGATTTCCACGCCGGCGAGGTTCACCTCCTGCCCCTGCCAATCGCTGATCACCTGCCGGATTTGCGCGGTGATCTCATCCTGATCCAGCGCCTTGAGCTGCCCATCCAGGCGAATCACCGCAATCACCGGCCGACCATCACGCTTGAGCAGTGCCGGATCAATCCCGGCCTGACTCCAGCCGGCGTTGGGGAAAGCCTGCAAGGCCAGCACCCGCAGGGTCGAAAAATCGGCGCGGCTGTCCCGAAGGGCGGCGTCGTGGGCCGGTGTCCACTGCCGCTGCCAGACGTAAAGCTGTTGATCCAGCGGCGGAGCATCCTGTCTTTCGCAACCGGTGGTGAGCACCAGCGCCATCAGAAAGACCATCGAGCGAGTGAAAAAAACCATTGAAACGCCTGTTCCTGAAATGCAGAAAGGGCCTCTGCGGCCCTTTTTAGTTCTGCTCACTACCCTACCCAGCCATCGACCGGCGGGCAATGTTCGCCTGCAATGATCTTCAGATATCGAGTACCAACGGCTGCGCCCCCTGCGCCGGAATCGCACAGCAAATCAGCACCTGTCCGTCATCCGGCACCTCCGCTGGCGGCAGTGGGTAATGCACCTGGCCGCTGATCAGGCGTGTCTTGCAGGTGCCGCAGGAGCCGCCGCGACAGCTGAACTCCGGACGCAGGCCACGGCTTTCCGCCAGCTCCAGCAAGCTGCCGCCGTCTGGCTGCCAACGCGCCTCCTTGGCCGAACGCTGGAACATCACGGGCACGGATGTGGTGGCGGCGGGCGGTTGCTCGATGACCACCGCATCGGGGTCCGGTCGCCGCCGCAAGGTGGACGGGCCGAAGGTTTCGGCGTGAATCCGCGAATCGCGAATGTCCAACTCGCGCAAGCCGTCGTACAGCGCCTGGGTAAAACTCCCGGGACCACAGACGACAAAATCCGGCTGATCGTAGTCCTCGACTGTCAGCAGATCCTTGAGCAGCGCGACGTCGATCCGTCCACCGAGGTCGAAATCCTCTCCTTGCATCGCTTCGGCTTCCGGTTGGCTAAGCAAGCGCACCACCCGCACCGCGTCTCCGGCATCCTCGAGCAAGCGATCCAGCTCCCGGCGAAACGGCTGGTCGGCCAGCGTGCGCGAACTCTGGATTAACCAGGTCGGCCGTATACGACGGGTACGCAATCCTTGGTAAACCACCTCCCGCAGCATCGACAACAGCGGCGTGATGCCGACCCCGGCCGCCAGCAACACCAAAGGCCGACGCTCATGGGGCGCCACGGTGAAATGACCTTGTGGCGCCCGTGCTTCCAACAGGTCACCAACACGAATCTGCTCATGCAAATGCGTAGACACCCGCCCGTCACGCTTCACGCTGATGCGGAAAAAATCATCGGACGGCGCGCTCGATAAACTGTACGTGCGGATTTGCACATCGCCGTCAATGTTGAAGCGCAGGGGCAAATGCTGCCCGGCCTGGAACAGTGGCAACCCGGCCCCATCGGCGGACTCCAGGTAAATCGAGCGAATGCTGTGGCTTTGCGCTTCAATCCGCGCCACCCGCAACGGCCGCCATTGATCGCCCAGGGCCTTGGCCTGCAAACGCGCCTTGGCCTGCTCCCAGGTGCCAGTGAGCAAACTGGTGGGTGAAACACCGTCGAAACGCCAGCGCAACGCCAGGGTGGCGGGGCGACGTACCACCTGCTCGACATCGATTGTCCACAGGCGCTCGGCGCCCTGGAACGCCTCGACCTGAGGGCCGTCCAGGATGATTTCAGTGCGCCCGCTGAGCTGCAGCAAATCACCGGTATTGAAATCGATGAACAACAACCCGGCCCGGGGATTGAGCAGCAGGTTGCCCAAGGTGTTGAAATGCAGGTTGCCGGCGAAGTCCGGGATGGTCAGGCGATTGCCTTCCACCTGTACGAAACCGGCCTGACCGCCGCGGTGAGAAACATCCACCGAGCGTTCACCGTCGACGTCCACATAACTGGCAACGAAGAAGGTGTCCGCCTCGGCGATCATGGCTTTGGCCGCATCATCCAGTTCGCTGAAGTGCTGGGCGACACGCGTCGAGGGATCGGCCAGCGGCACCGAGCGAAACTGGCGCAGCTGAATGTACTGCGGGCAATTGCCGAAGGACTGATCCACCGTCACCGCGAAACCGTCCTTGGACATGGCGCGGACATGCCCATTGATGCGATTACGGCGGCGAGTGTGCAACTCGATGCCCAACAGGCCGATGGCCGAGCCGTCGCTCAACTGCGCGGGATCATCAAAGGCCGGCAGGCTGCGAAACTGCAGCAAGCCAGGTTCCGGCGAGTGCGCAAAACCGGGCTGACCTTCCAGGATGCTGGCCCAGGGATGACCCTCAGCATCCACCGCTGCGTACAGCATGAACGGCAATTGCTGATAGAAGGTTCGGTGCTGGTCCGGCATCTCGCTACGAATTACCTTACGACCGAACGCCTCCATTCGTTCGGCAACGCCCACATGCGCCTGCAATTGTTTCTCGCCGGCATGCCAGGGTGAACGGTCCATACGGCTGCTCCCTTGCGCCTGTGGCGCAGAACGGGGCGGCCCGGCAACACCGGGCCACCAGCATCAGGCGGTTTTTTGCAGGCCGGCGACGGTGCGTGGCATGCCGACAAACCCCGGCAAGGCTTCGATGCGGGCCAGCCAGGCGCGAATGTTGGCGTACTCGTCCAGCGACACATTGCCCTCAGGCGCGTGGGCGACGTAGCTGTAGACGGCGACGTCGGCAATCGTCGGTTCAGTGCCGGCCAGGTACGGCGTACTGGCCAGCTCGTGATCGATCACTTTGAGCACGGTATGGGCGTAGGCAATCACTTCTGCTGCGTTGTAAGGCGCGCCAAACACAGTGATCAATCTTGCCCGGGCAGGGCCGAAGGCAATCGGACCGGCAGCCGCCGACAACCAGCGCTGTACCTTGGCGGCCCCTACGGGATCAGCCGGCAACCAGCGACCGTTGCCGTACTTTTGCGCCAGGTAAACCAGAATTGCGTTGGAATCGGCCAACACCACGCCTTGGTCATCAATCACCGGCACCTGACCGAATGCATTGAGCGCCAGAAACGCCGGTTGCTTGTGTTCGCCCTTGGCGAGGTCAACGAAGATCAATTCCGTCGGCAATTTCAGCAGGGACAGCATCAACTCGACACGATGAGCGTGGCCGGAACGTGGGAAGTTGTAGAGTTTGATCGCTTGCATGGTCGACACCTCGGGGTGAGTGCTGCTGTTCAGGAGTGAGATGGGTCATATCTTCTACTCACATCTAAACCAACAGAATCACCAGCCAACGCAATCCATTATTTCAGCGGGTGAAATAATTCAACGCGTGAGCGCCGGATGCTCGCGCAGGGTCTTCACCGCGAAATCGACAAAACTGCGCACCCGGGCCGGCGCTTTACGCCCGCCCTGATAGACCACATGGATGGGCAATGGTGGCAGTTCGAATTCGGCCAGGATGATTTCCAGCTCGCCGGCAGCCACCTTGCTCGCCACTTGATAAGACAGTACCCGGGTGAATCCCAACCCCAGGCAGGCTGCCGTGATGGCCGCCTGATTCGCCGTCACCACCAGCCGTGGTTCAGCCCGGACACTCAAGGTTTCGCCGTCTTCTATGAATGGCCAACTCCTGAGTTGGCCAATTGCCGAGGTCGCGATAATCGGCGCCTGGGCCAGCTCCCGGGGATGCCTGGGCCGACCATGGCTGGCCAGAAATTGTGGTGAGGCGCAGATCACCCGCCGCACCTCGCCGACCCGAATCGCATGCTGGTTGCTGTCGGGTAGCTCGCCGATACGAATGGCCACGTCGACGCCCTCCTCGACCACGCTCACCACCCGGTCCACCAGCAGCGCGTTGATGCAGACCTCGGGGAACTGCGTCAGATAATTCACCATCAACGGCGTGACAAACAGCTCGCCAAACAAGACCGGTGCGGTGATGGTCAGTTGCCCACGGGGATGGATATGGCTGCCTGCTGCCGAGTCCTCGGCTTCCTGTACCTCGGCGAGAATTCTCCGACAGTCCTCCAGGTATCGCTGGCCGGCCTCGCTCAAATACACACTGCGCGTGGTACGCGTGAGCAGTTGTGTGCCTATTCGCTTCTCCAGCGCCGCGACCGCCCGGGTGACGCTGGCCGCCGACAGACCCAAACCCCGCGCCGCCGCCGAAAAACCCTGCTCCTTGGCGACAGCAGCGAAGACCTGCATTTCCTGGAAGCGGTCCATGGGACTGTCCTCATTTCAGATAGATAAATCGCAACCGAAGACCGGAATTTTAATCGTTCAACTACATAGTTGGGCGCGCGACCATCAGGTAGAGCAATGGGCTACTGCACTCTAGCGCCGGCACCGTAAAAACCAAGCGTGTCACAAACCTTGATTATTGATAATTAATGAGGATTATTTTCTTGCGAGGGGTGCGACTGTTGGCAATTATCCTGAGCAGCCCGCTGCAACGGTTAATGCCCGATAGAGAAAAAGAACCATTGGTTCAGCTTCCGGACCGCTTCAGGCAATGGCTCGCAGCGGACTCCATCAACTACAGCAGAATTCCAGCCTGTATAAACGGGCGGAATATACGACTGCTCCTATACTACAAACCACCCCGTTACCTATTGGGTTTTTGGTAGGTACCTCGTTGAAGTTTTCTCTACTTAAAGTAAGGCGTTATGGGTTTTTTAACGCTTGGACGGCTGTCCGTCGATCCTGCTTTTTTGGATTCACTTAGTAGGGAAGAGTTGAACTTCAACGGCCTGGCTAACCTGTGTGACACCGCAAGGAGTTCGACAATGTTGCGCACTAACATTTCCGCTAGAGCACTGTCCGGTGGTTTGCTCGACGTACTGATTCGCGCCGGGCTGATTACGGTGCTGGTACTGTTTTGCTTCCAGATCTTCCACCCCTTTCTCAACCTGATGCTCTGGGCAATGATTCTGGCCATCACCCTGTATCCACTGCATGGGCTCATCAAGCGCAAGCTGGTCAACAAGGACGGTCGTGCCGCCACCCTGATCGTGGTGGTAGCCCTGGCTTTGCTGATGGTGCCGATCTACTTGCTGGGCACCTCGATCAGTGAGTCGGTCCAGGCCACCCTGGCGATCCTCAAGTCCGATACGTTGCAGATTCCGCTTCCCAGCGAAAAAATCGCCTCCTTGCCACTCATTGGCGAGCCGCTCTATGGCTACTGGATGCAGGCCGCCACTGACATGAGCAGCGTGGTGATGAAGGTACTGCCCTATATCAAGTCCGTCGGCCTGACCTTGTTGGGCAAAATGGCCGACGTTGGCGTGGGCTTTCTATTGTTCATCGGTGCCCTGATCATTGCCGGCGTGTTCATGGCCTACGGCGAAAATGGCGAAAGAAGCGCCCTTGCCATCACCTCGCGCCTTTCCGGACCAGAGCGTGGGCCACGCATTACCGTACTTTGCACTGCAACCATCCGCGCGGTCGCCCAAGGCGTAGTGGGCATCGCGTTTATCCAGATGTTGCTGGTTGGCGTGGGCTTCGTGCTCATGGGTGTCCCCGGTGCCGGGCTGCTGGCCATGGTGGCGCTGTTGATGGGAATCATGCAATTGCCGGTGCTGCTGGTGACCATCCCGGTGATCGCTTATGTCTTCGCCACCGAAGGGACCAGCCTGGCCACCGTCGTGTTTGGCATCTACAGCCTGATCGCCGGGATGGCCGACAACGTCCTCAAGCCGTTGATGCTGGGTCGTGGCGTCGATGTCCCGATGCCGGTGATTCTGATTGGTGCCTTGGGCGGCATGGTGAGCGGCGGCTTCATCGGTTTGTTCATCGGGCCGGTTGCGCTGGCGGTGGGCTACCAACTGTTCTGGCAATGGGTCCAGGACCAACCGACTGTCGAGGTTCTGAACGAGACACCCGAGATCGAGGCGTTGAACGAGACACCGACGATAGAGGCAACGAACGATCAGCGTCCTGTCTGAGGAGTTTGCGCTTGATGCCACGCCCTGCTCGCATCAGCCGGCTTCTGCTCTTTAGCACCGTCGTCCTGGGGGGCTGCGTGCAACTGGGCCCGGATTTCCAGTCGCCGGCCCAGCCCTGGGTCGACCACTGGAACAGCCCGGCCCTGGAGATCGCCGGCCAACAACACGCGCAACCTGACAGCCGTCAATGGTGGCGCGTGTTCAACGACCCGGTGCTGGACCATTTGATGGCCGAAGCCGATGCCCACAACCCCGACCTGCACGTCGCTGGCCTGCGGGTCATGGAGTCCCGGGCGCAATTGGGTATCGCCCTGAGTGGGCGCTACCCGCAATTGCAGCAGGCCAGCGCCGACAGCCTGTACCTGAACCGTCGACAGTCGGGCGGCGCCAACCCCCAGGACACGAATTTCTGGCAACACAGCGTCGGCTTCGATATCGGCTGGGAGCTGGATTTCTGGGGGCGTTTCAGCCGTGCCATCGAGTCGGCCGATGCGTCCTGGTTTGCCGCCCAGGCCAACTACGAAAATGCCCTGGTGCTGTTGCACGCGCAGCTGGCACAAAACTACTACGCCTTGCGCACCGCCGAGGCGCGCCTGGCCATCGCCCGCAGCAACGCCAAACTGCAAAAACGCAGCTACGAGATCACCGAGCGCCTGTTCAACAGCGGGGCCGAAGCCGAACTCGATCTGCAACAAGCCAAGACCCAGTACCTGGGCACCCTGAGCACCATCCCGGATTTCGAGAGCCAGGTGGCGAGCCTGCGCAATGCGTTGTCCACCCTGATCGGCCAGCCGCCCGGCTCGATCCCTGACCTCAATCGCAACACCGGCTTAGTGCCGCTGCTCGATACCGCGGTCTTGCAAGATGTGCCGGCCAACCTCCTGGTGCGACGCCCCGATGTACGCGCTGCCGAGCTGCAAGTAGCAGCGCAGTCGGCATTGATCGGTGTGGCCGAGACCGACCTGTACCCCTCCATCAGCCTGCTGGGCAGCATCGTCTGGTCCGCCAGCTCGCTCAATGGTGCGTCCAACACCCTCGACATGGTGGCCGGCCCCAGCCTGCGCTGGGACATCTTCGACCACGGCCGGATCACCAACAACGTTCGCGTGCAGGACGCGCGCTTGCAGCAATTGATCGTTATCTACCAGGACAGCGTGCGCCAGGCGGCACGTGAGGCCGACGATGCCGCGACCGGCTTGATCAAGGCACTGGAGCGCGACCAAATTCTCAGTGACGCATCGGTGGCCGCCCAACGTTCGGTGACCCTGGCCAACGCCCAATACCGCGAAGGCTATTCGGATTTCCAGCGCGTGCTGGATGCCCAGCGAGCCCTGTTTGCCCAACAGGATACCTATCTGGTCAACCGTGGCACCGCGGTCAACAGTCTGATCGCCCTGTACAAAGCCTTGGGCGGAGGTTGGTACAGCGACCAGCCGATAGTCGACCCGGCCACCCGCAAACAAATGCAAGAACGGACCGATTGGGGCGATCTGCTCGACGAACCGAAGGAAAGTGCCCATGACTGACAGCCAACAACCGGCCGCCGAGAAAGCCCCGGCACCCGCCGCCGACCCTGCGAAAAAAGCGATCAACTGGGTGGTGCTGCTGATCATCCTGAGCCTGGTCTGGTACCTGATGGCCGACCGCTACACCCCCTACACGCAACAGGCACGGGTGCAGGCCTTCATTGTACCGGTGGCCGCCGAGGTATCCGGTCGGGTGACCAAGGTGCATGTACGCAACAACCAGGACGTCAAGGCCGGCGAATTGCTGTTTGAAGTCAATCCGGAGCAGTACCAGATCGCCGTCGATCGCGCCCGCGCCGACCTTGAATCGACCCGTCGCCAGGTAGGCGCCAACACCGCCGGCGTCGACTCCAAGCAAGCGTCCCTGCGTGCATCCCAGGCCAACGAGCTCAAGGCACGCCAGGACATCCAGCGGCTTGAACGCCTGTACAGCGAAGACCCGGGCACCATCTCGCTGCGCCGCCTGGAGATATCCCGCGCCACCCTGTCAGAATCCATCAGCCAGGTCGCCGCGGCCAAGGCCGAAGTGCAACGTGCACGGGAACAACAGGGCGGTAACGAAGACGAAAACGCCCAACTGCTCAGCGCCGCCAGCAACCTTGAAAAAGCCGAGCTGGACTTGGGCAATACCAAGGTCCATGCGCGCTCCGCCGGCCTGATCACCGATCTGCGCACCGATGTCGGCCAGTTCGCCGCCGCCGGTGCTCCGGTGATGACCCTGATCGCTATCCACGATGTGTGGATCAGCGCCGACATGACCGAAAACAATCTGGGAAGCGTGCAGCCCGGGACGCCGGTGTCCATCATCCTCGACGCCCACCCGGGCAGAATTTTCAAAGGCCATGTGCGCAGCGTCGGCTATGGCGTCGATATCGGCCAGACCACCCAGCCGGGCAGCCTGCCGACAGTGGAGAACAGTCGCGATTGGCTACGCCCTGCCCAGCGCTTTCCGGTCATCATCGAGTTCGAGCCCGGTGAGTTGACCAGCCCGCAAGGCATCCGGTCCGGCGGACAGGCCGAAGTCATGGCGTTCCCGAGTGAAAGTAACCCGCTGAATATCCTGGGTCGCCTGTTCCTGCGCGTGATGAGCTGGATGTCCTATGCGTATTGAGCGTCCGGTCCGGGTTCAGCGCGCCCTGCGCCTGAGCTTCGGCACGGCGCTGTGCCTCGCAGCGAGCTTTGGTCTGGCCCTGCCCATTCCGTTCCTCTCGCCGATGCTGGCGCTGATGATGCTGGCGGCGATGAACCGACCGCTGCCGTTCAAGGCCAGCCTGGGCCTGATCCTGATCCTTATGCTGACCACCGGGACCGGCCTGCTGCTCATTCCCCTGCTGCGTTACTACCCGTTCAGTGGCGTGTTGCTGGTAGGACTGTGCCTGTTCATGGCCTTCGGTTATGGCCTGCGCGGCGGCAACCCGCTGGTGGCGACCTTCCTGGTGGTGGGCCTGACCTTGATCAGTTCGGCCGGAACCGCTGAATTCGCCTTGGCGCTTGAAGTGATCGTGGCCTTGGTCAAGGGCCTGTTCCTGGCCGTCACCACACTGACCATCAGCCATTGGCTGTTTCCCGACCCCGCCAGTGCCCCCGCGGCCAAACCCGGCCCGAGCCTTACGCCAACCGAAAGCGGTTGGCTGGCGCTACGGGCCACGCTGGTGGTGCTGCCGACTTTCCTGCTGGCCATGATCGACCCGGCCAGCTACCTGCCGATCATCATGAAAGCCGTCAGCCTCGGCCAACAAAGCTGCGCGACCAGCGCTCGCACCGCCGGCCAGGAATTGCTCGGCTCGACCCTGCTCGGTGGCCTGATGGCGATCCTTTTCTGGTGCGCGCTGAGCCTGTTCGTCAACCTGTGGATGTTCTTTCTGTGGATGCTGCTGTTCGGATTGCTGGCGGCCAGAAAGCTCTATGGCCTGTCCCTGACCCGACAACCACCGAGCTTCTGGCTCAACAGCCTGGCGACCCTGATCATTCTGCTCGGCCAATCGGTGCAGGACAGTGCCGCGGGCAAAGATGTCTACACCGCCTTCGCCATTCGTATGGGCCTGTTCATCCTGGTGACCTTGTATGCCTGTGCGATGGTCTATCTGCTGGACACGCGGCGTAAGCGTCGAATTACGACCGCCTAGAAACAGAAAAACCCCCTGAAAAGGGGGTTTTTCATCTGTGGATAACTTATTCCACAGTAACCGACTTCGCCAAATTGCGCGGCTGGTCAACATCGGTGCCCTTGAGCACGGCGACGTAGTACGACAGCAGCTGCAGCGGGATGGTGTAGAGAATCGGCGACAGGATGTCGTGGATGTGCGGCATGTGCACCACGTGGGTGCCTTCACCGTTGGTCATGCCGGCCTTCTCGTCTGCGAAGACGATCAACTGGCCACCGCGGGCGCGGACTTCCTGGAGGTTGGACTTCAGCTTCTCCAGCAATTCGTTGTTCGGCGCCACGGTCACCACTGGCATGTCGTTATCCACAAGCGCCAACGGGCCGTGTTTCAGCTCGCCGGCCGGATAGGCTTCGGCGTGGATGTAGGAGATTTCCTTGAGCTTGAGTGCCCCTTCCATCGCCACCGGGAACTGCGCGCCACGGCCGAGGAACAGCGTGTGGTGTTTCTCGGCGAACAGCTCGGAGATTTTTTCCACGGTGCTGTCCATGGCCAGCGCTTCGCCCAGACGGGTCGGCAAACGACGCAGTTCTTCGACCAGCGTCGCTTCGACGCCTTTGGCCAAGGTGCCGCGAACCTGACCCAGGGAAAGCGTCAGCAACAACAGGCCAACCAGTTGCGTGGTGAAGGCTTTGGTCGATGCCACACCGATTTCGCGACCGGCCTGGGTCAACAGGGTCAGATCGGATTCACGCACCAGCGAACTGATACCGACGTTGCAGATCGCCAGGCTGGCGAGGTAGCCCAGTTCCTTGGCGTTGCGTAGCGCGGCCAGGGTGTCGGCAGTTTCACCGGACTGGGAAATGGTCACGAACAAGGTGTCCGGCTGCACCACTACCTTGCGGTAGCGGAATTCGCTGGCGACTTCGACCTGGCAAGGAATGCCGGCCAGTTCTTCGAGCCAGTAACGCGCGACCATGCCGGCGTGGTAACTGGTGCCGCACGCGACGATCTGTACGTTGCGTACTTTGGCGAACAGTTCGGCCGCCTGTGGGCCGAATGCCTGTACCAGTACCTGATTCTGGCTCAGACGACCTTCCAGGGTGCGCTGCACCACGGATGGTTGCTCGTGGATTTCCTTGAGCATGAAGTGGCGGAACTCGCCCTTTTCAGCGGCTTCGGCACCGTCGCGATACTGCACGGCTTCGCGCTCGACAGCCTGGCCGTTGACGTCCCAGATCTGCACGCTGTCGCGGCGGATTTCGGCGATATCGCCTTCTTCCAGGTACATGAAGCGGTCGGTGACCTGACGCAGGGCCAACTGGTCGGACGCCAGGAAGTTTTCCCCCAGGCCCAGGCCGATCACCAGCGGGCTGCCGCTGCGGGCTGCGACCAGACGATCAGGTTGCTTGGAGCTGATCACTGCCAGGCCGTAAGCACCGTGCAACTCTTTGACGGTCGCCTTGAGGGCCACGGTCAGGTCGCTCAGATCCTTGAGTTTGTGATTCAGCAGGTGAGCGATGACTTCGGTGTCGGTGTCCGAGGTGAATACATAACCCAGGGCCTTGAGTTGTTCACGCAGGGCTTCGTGGTTTTCGATGATGCCGTTGTGCACTACTGCCAGGTCGCCGGAGAAATGCGGGTGGGCATTGCGCTCGCACGGCGCACCGTGGGTGGCCCAGCGGGTGTGGGCGATGCCCAGACGACCGACCAGCGGCTCGTTGGTCAATGCCTGCTCCAGTTCACTGACCTTGCCCGGACGACGCAGGCGCTCGAGTTTTTCATCGTTGGTGTAGACCGCCACGCCAGCGCTGTCATACCCACGGTATTCGAGGCGCTTCAGGCCTTCGACGAGGATGGCGGTGATGTTACGTTCTGCGACTGCGCCGACAATTCCACACATGCTATTTCTCCTGACTGACAGCCGCGCATATCAAAGTGATGCCGCGGGCCTGAATCTGATCGCGAGCCTCAAGTGGCAGGCGTTCATCGGTAATAAGGGTATGGACACTGCTCCAGGGCAGTTCCAGGTTGGGAATCTTGCGGCCGATCTTGTCGGCCTCCACCATCACGACCACTTCGCGGGCGACTTCGGCCATGACTCGGCTCAGCCCGAGCAGTTCGTTGAAGGTGGTTGTACCGCGAACCAGATCGATGCCATCGGCACCGATAAACAACTGGTCGAAATCGTAGGATCGTAGTACCTGCTCGGCAACCTGCCCCTGAAAGGACTCGGAATGCGGGTCCCAGGTACCCCCGGTCATCAAAAGCACCGGTTCGTGCTCAAGCTCGCTCAGGGCATTGGCGACATGCAACGAGTTGGTCATCACCACCAGGCCGGGTTGCTGGCCGAGTTCCGGGATCATGGAGGCGGTGGTACTGCCACTGTCGATAATGATGCGCGCATGCTCGCGTATCCGCGCGACGGCGGCACGGGCGATGGCTTGCTTGTATTTGGAAACCGGCTGACCAAGGTCCGCGACCAACTCCTGAGGCATGGTGATCGCCCCGCCGTAACGACGCAGCAATAGACCATTGCTTTCAAGCGCCGCCAGATCCTTGCGAATCGTAACTTCCGACGTTTCGAAGCGCTTGGCCAACTCATCCACACTGACTTCGCCCTGCTCATTGAGCAAGGCGAGGATATTGTGACGACGCTGAGGGGTATTGCGCTTCGACATGAGCTGGTAAGTTTCGTTTCGAAAGATAACGGAAGCAATCAAAACCTATCAGCGAAACTTCGTCAAGCGCCATGCGATAAAAAGAGCTGTGGATAAGTAAAAAAATCGCAGTCTCCGGCAGTTCCTACACAGGATTTTTGGTCACCCTGTAGGAGCTGCCAAAGGCTGCGATCTTTTGATCTAACGAACTGTGGATAACTCAGCTCTTCTTGATCTTCTCCGGCCGCTTCCAGCCATCGATGTTCCTCTGACGACCACGCCCGATGGCCAACTGGGATTTATCCACAGTTGAGGTAATGGTCGAGCCGGCCGCTGTGGTAGCACCATCCAGGATATCCACAGGCGCCACCAACGAGTTGTTGGAGCCAATGAACACATCTTCACCCAGCACGGTTTTCCACTTGTTCGCGCCGTCGTAGTTGCAGGTAATAGTGCCAGCACCGATGTTGGTGCGCGCGCCCACTTCGGCATCGCCCAGATAGGTCAGGTGACCGGCCTTGGCGCCTTCGCCCAGGTGAGCATTTTTCAACTCGACGAAGTTACCCACATGGGCTCGCGCTTCCAGCACGGTGCCTGGACGCAGACGCGCAAACGGGCCGGCATCGCTGCCTTCACCCAGAATGGCACCTTCGATATGGCTGTTGGCCTTGATGACCACGCCTTTGCGCAGGGTGCTGTCCTTGATCACACAGTTCGGGCCGATCACCACATCGTCTTCGATGACCACCTTGCCTTCGAGGATCACGTTGATGTCGATCAGCACGTCGCGGCCTACTGTCACGTCTCCACGCACGTCGAATCGTGCCGGGTCGCGCAGCGTTACACCTTGAGCCATCAAACGACGACCGGCGCGCAATTGATAATGCCGTTCCAGTTCGGAAAGCTGCTTGCGGTCATTGGCGCCCTGCACTTCCATGGCATCGTGCGGCTGCTCGGTGTCCACCACCAGACCATCGCTCACGGCCATCGCAATGATGTCGGTCAGGTAGTACTCGCCCTGGGCGTTGTTATTGGAAAGTCGGCTCATCCAGTCGCCAAGACGGGCAAAAGGTAGCGCCAGAATGCCGGTATTGCCTTCGGTGATCTTGCGTTCAGCTTCGTTGGCATCTTTCTGTTCGACGATGGCCGCAACCTTGCCGGCAGCATCACGAACAATCCGACCGTAACCGGTCGGGTCATCCAGTTCGACGGTCAGCAAGCCCAACTGCTGCGGCCCCACCTTCTTGAGCAAGCGCTGCAGGGTATCGACTTCGATCAACGGCACATCACCGTAGAGCACCAGCACGGTGTCGGCCTGAATGAACGGCACGGCTTGGGCAACGGCGTGACCGGTACCCAGTTGTTTATCCTGCAGGACGAAGTTCAGGTCATCCGCCGCCAGGCGTTCGCGCACGGCATCGGCACCGTGACCGATCACGACGTGGATGCGCTGTGGATCAAGTTGCCGGGCGCTGTGGATAACATGGCCAAGCATGGAGTTGCCGGCAATCGGGTGCAAGACTTTCGGCAAAGCGGAACGCATGCGCGTGCCTTGGCCAGCAGCAAGAATAACGATTTCAAGAGACATGACTGGCTACCAATCCTGGGTGGTCAGCGGCTGCGACCAGGTTGTAAAAGTTGGAAAAGAAAAAAGGGTAGCCGAGGCTACCCTTTTTAATCAATCACACAACAAGTGCTGCCTTAGTGGCCGAACTTCTTGCGGATCTGCTGGACGGTGCGCAGCTGAGCTGCAGCCTCGGCCAGACGTGCGGCAGCAGAACCGTAATCGAATTCCGCGCCCCGCTCATGCAGTGCCTTCTCGGCAGCCTTGACGGCTTCCTGAGCGGAGGCTTCGTCCAGGTCGGCAGCACGTTGCACGGTGTCGGCAAGAACCTTGACCATGTTCGGCTGAACCTCGAGGAAACCACCGGAGATGTAATACACCTCCTCTTCCCCGCCCTGCTTGACCAGGCGGATCGGACCTGGCTTCAGATTAGTGATCAGCGGCGCGTGACCCAGGGCGATACCAAGATCACCCAGTGCACCGTGCGCAATCACCATCTCGACCAGACCGGAAAAGATTTCTCCTTCCGCGCTGACGATATCGCAATGGACTGTCATAGCCATCTGATTGCCTCAACCTAAATTAGCGCCCGTTGCCGGGCGCCGGGATTACAGTTTCTTGGCTTTCTCGATCGCTTCTTCGATGCCGCCAACCATGTAGAACGCTTGTTCTGGCAGGTGGTCGTAGTCACCGTTGAGGATGCCTTTGAAGCCAGCAATGGTGTCTTTCAGGGAAACGTATTTACCCGATGCACCGGTGAAGACTTCAGCCACGAAGAACGGCTGCGACAAGAAGCGCTGGATCTTACGAGCACGGTTTACCAACTGCTTGTCGGCTTCCGACAGCTCGTCCATACCCAGGATCGCAATGATGTCCTTCAGTTCTTTGTAACGCTGCAGAACATACTGAACGCCGCGAGCGGTGTCGTAGTGGTCCTGGCCGATTACGTTCGGGTCCAGCTGGCGCGAAGTCGAGTCGAGTGGATCGACCGCTGGGTAGATACCCAGGGAAGCGATGTCACGGGACAGAACGACGGTAGCGTCCAAGTGGGCGAAGGTGGTCGCTGGCGACGGGTCGGTCAAGTCATCCGCAGGTACGTATACCGCTTGGATCGAGGTGATCGAACCTTCCTTGGTCGAAGTGATACGTTCTTGCAGAACGCCCATCTCTTCAGCCAGGGTCGGCTGGTAACCTACTGCCGAAGGCATACGGCCCAGCAGTGCGGATACTTCAGTACCGGCCAGGGTGTAACGATAGATGTTGTCGACGAACAGCAGAACGTCGTTACCTTCGTCACGGAACTTCTCGGCCATGGTCAGGCCGGTCAGTGCTACGCGCAGACGGTTTCCCGGCGGCTCGTTCATCTGACCGTAAACCAGTGCCACTTTGTCCAGAACGTTGGAGTCCTTCATCTCGTGGTAGAAGTCGTTACCCTCACGAGTACGCTCACCCACACCGGCGAACACGGAATAACCGCTGTGCTCGATGGCGATGTTACGGATCAGTTCCATCATGTTTACGGTCTTGCCTACACCGGCACCACCGAACAGACCAACTTTACCGCCTTTGGCGAACGGGCAAACCAGGTCGATAACCTTGATGCCGGTTTCCAGCAGGTCGTTGCCGCCTGCCTGTTCAGCGAACGAAGGCGCTGGACGGTGAATGCCCCAACGCTCTTCGGTAGCGATTGGACCAGCTTCGTCGATCGGGTTGCCCAGAACGTCCATGATCCGGCCCAGAGTCGCTTTACCGACCGGTACGGAGATGGCTGCGCCAGAGTCGACAACGTCCAGACCGCGCTTCAAGCCTTCGGTGGAACCCATCGCAATGGTACGAACCACGCCGTCGCCCAGCTGCTGCTGAACTTCCAGGGTGGTCCCGGCCGCGCTTTGTACAGTCAGCGCGTTGTAGATGCTCGGTACGCTGTCGCGTGGAAATTCCACGTCGATAACGGCGCCGATGATTTGAACGATACGTCCGCTACTCATAGCTGGATCCTCTGAATATTTGAACCGTTAAACCGCGGCAGCGCCGCCGACGATTTCCGAGATCTCTTGGGTGATCGCAGCCTGACGCGCCTTGTTGTAGACCAGCTGCAAATCGCTGATCAAATCACCGGCGTTGTCGGTAGCGTTCTTCATCGCGATCATCCGCGCAGCTTGTTCAGCCGCGTTGTTCTCGACCACCGCCTGGTAGACCTGCGACTCCACGTAACGGACCATCAAGCCGTCCAGCAGCTCCTTGGCATCCGGTTCGTAGAGATAGTCCCAGTGGTGCTTGAGGTCTTGATCCGGGGTTGCCACCAGTGGAATCAACTGCTCCACGGTAGGCTGTTGCGTCATGGTGTTGATGAACTTGTTGGACACCACGGACAGGCGGTCAATACGGCCGTCCAGGTAGGCATCCAGCATCACCTTGACGCTGCCGATCAGATCATTGATCGACGGCTCTTCACCCAGGTGGCTGATAGCTGCAACGACGTTACCGCCGAAGTTGCGGAAAAAGGCCGCACCCTTGCTACCAACGACACACAGATCGATCTCGACGCCGTTTTCGCGGTTTACCGCCATGTCCTTGACCAGGGCCTTGAACAGGTTGGTGTTCAAGCCGCCGCACAGACCACGGTCACTGCTCACTACGACATAACCCACACGCTTGATTTCGCGGTCGATCATGAACGGGTGGCGGTATTCCGGGTTGGCGTTGGCCAGATGCCCAATTACCTGGCGGATACGCTCCGCATAAGGACGGCTAGCAGCCATGCGCATTTGTGCCTTGCGCATTTTGCTGACCGCCACTTTTTCCATGGCGCTGGTAATCTTTTGCGTGCTTTTGATGCTCGCAATCTTACTGCGAATCTCTTTTGCGCCTGCCATGTAACACCTATCAGGTTAGCAAGCGGGAGCCTTGCGGCTCCCGCTGCGGCTTACCAGGTTTGGGTGGCCTTGAACTTCTCGATACCGGCTTTCATGCCAGCGTCGATTTCGTCATTGAAGTCACCTTTCACGTTGATCTTCGCCATCAAATCGGCGTGATCGCGGTTGAAGAAAGCAATCAGCGCTTGCTCGAAGCTGCCGATCTTGGCGATTTCAACGTCAGTCAGGAACCCACGCTCAGCGGCATACAGCGACAGCGCCATGTCAGCGATCGACATTGGTGCGTATTGCTTCTGCTTCATCAGCTCGGTAACGCGCTGACCATGCTCAAGTTGCTTACGGGTCGCTTCGTCCAGGTCAGAAGCGAACTGGGCGAATGCCGCCAGTTCACGGTACTGAGCCAGAGCGGTACGGATACCACCGGACAGCTTCTTGATGATCTTGGTCTGAGCGGCACCACCCACACGGGATACCGAAACACCGGCGTTCACTGCAGGGCGGATGCCCGAGTTGAACATGGCCGATTCCAGGAAGATCTGACCGTCGGTGATGGAAATCACGTTGGTCGGAACGAACGCGGAAACGTCGCCAGCCTGGGTTTCGATGATCGGCAGTGCGGTCAGGGAACCGGTTTTGCCGGTCACTGCGCCGTTGGTGAACTTCTCTACGTATTCTTCCGAAACGCGGGATGCGCGCTCCAGCAGACGGGAGTGGAGATAGAACACGTCGCCTGGGTAAGCTTCACGGCCTGGTGGACGGCGCAGCAGCAGGGAAATCTGGCGGTAAGCCACTGCTTGCTTGGACAGATCGTCATAAACGATCAGCGCGTCTTCACCGCGGTCGCGGAAGAATTCACCCATGGTGCAACCGGAGTACGGTGCCAGGAATTGCAGCGCAGGAGATTCCGAAGCACTGGCAGCCACGATGATCGTGTTGGCCAGGGCGCCGTTTTCTTCCAGCTTGCGAACCACGTTGGCGATGGTCGATTGTTTCTGACCGATTGCTACGTAGACGCAGAAAATGCCGCTGTTCTTCTGGTTGATGATCGCGTCGATCGCCAGAGCGGTTTTACCGATCTGACGGTCACCGATGATCAGCTCACGCTGGCCACGGCCGACAGGGATCATGGCATCGACAGCCTTGTAGCCAGTCTGTACAGGCTGGTCTACCGACTTACGCCAGATCACGCCTGGAGCAACTTTCTCGACCGCGTCGGTCTCGGTGTTGCCCAGTGGACCTTTGCCGTCAACAGGGTTACCCAGTGCGTCGACTACGCGACCCAGCAGTTCCTTACCAACCGGAACTTCCAGGATGCGGCCAGTGCACTTGGCGCTCATGCCTTCAGCCAGAGACTGGTATGCGCCCAATACAACGGCACCTACGGAGTCTTGCTCCAGGTTGAGGGCCATACCGAAGACGCCGCCCGGAAACTCGATCATCTCGCCGTACATTACGTCGGCCAGACCGTGAATCCGCACGATACCGTCAGATACGCTGACGACAGTGCCTTCGTTACGGGCTTGGGAGGTCACATCGAGCTTGTCGATGCGGCCCTTGATAATTTCACTTATTTCGGAAGGATTGAGTTGCTGCATTGCTCTGCTGCCCCTTCAAACTCAAGATTTCAATGCTTCGGCAAGTTTCGCGATTTTGCCGCGAATCGAGCCATCGATAACCAGGTCGCCGGCGCGGATGACGACACCACCAATAAGGGCAGCGTCCTCCGCAACTTGCAGGCGCACTTCCCGGTTGAGTCGTGCACTGAGAACCTTGGCGAGTTTGTCTTGCTGTTCTTGGTTCAATGCGAAAGCACTGGTCACTTCAACGTCTACCGACTTCTCTTGCTCGGCCTTGTACAGGTCGAATAGAGCGGCAATCTCCGGCAACAGCGGGAGACGGTCGTTTTCGGCAACGACGTGGATGAAGTTCTGTGCCTTGGCATCAAACTTGTCGCCGCACACGTCAATGAACGTGGCGGCCTTTTCTGCGCTCGTCAGTCGCGGGGCCTTGAGCACGCGCTGCATGGTGTCGTCTTCCGACACCGCTGCAGCCAGGCCGAGCATGGCTGACCAATTGGCCAGTTGCTGGTGGGCCTGAGCGTGCTCGAAGGCCGCCTTAGCGTAAGGTCGGGCCAACGTGGTCAGTTCTGCCATGATCGCCCTCGCTTAGATTTCAGCAGCCAGTTGGTTAACCAGCTCTGCGTGCGCGTTTTGATCGATTGTGGCACCCAGGATCTTCTCGGCGCCGCCGACTGCCAGCAAGCCCACTTGGGCACGCAGCGCGTCTTTGACACTGTTCAGTTCCTGTTCGATCTCGGCTTGAGCCTGAACCTTCACACGGTCAGCGTCGACACGGGCTTTTTCAACAGCCTCTTCGACAATCTGGTTACCGCGTTTCTTGGCTTGCTCGATGATTTCAGCTGCCTGAGCTTTCGCTTCGCGCAGTTGGTGACCCGCTTTCTCTTGGGCCAACTCCAGGTCGCGAGCTGCACGGCTGGCAGCGTCCAGACCATCAGCGATCTTCTTTTGACGTTCGTGCAGAGCCGCAATGACCGGAGGCCATACGAACTTCATGCAGAACAGTACAAAAATCAGGAACGCAACGGACTGGCCAATCAGGGTCGCATTAATGTTCACGCCAACACCTCGCAGTTACGTTGTCCATCACACCAAATTACCCGGAAGATCCGAGTAATTAGCCAGCGATTTGACCAACGAACGGGTTCGCAAAGGTGAAGAACAGAGCGATACCAACACCGATCATGGTTACGGCGTCGAGCAGACCGGCAACGATGAACATTTTAACTTGCAGCATTGGAACCATTTCTGGCTGACGCGCTGCGCCTTCCAGGAACTTGCCGCCCAGCAGGCCGAAACCAATTGCGGTACCCAGTGCGCCCAGGCCGATCAACAGTGCAACAGCGATAGCGGTTAGACCAACTACAGTTTCCATCTTTCCTCCCGACTTTTACGTCGTATGGTTTAGGTTTTTTAGATTAAAGCGGTAAAACAAATCGTTTCAGATGCCCCGTAAGGAGCACCTTCCCGTTTTACCGGGAAGGACATCAGACTAGTCGAGACTGGTCTTAATGGTTTTCTTCGTGTGCCATCGACAGGTAAACGATGGTCAACATCATGAAGATGAACGCCTGCAGGGTGATGATCAGGATGTGGAACACAGCCCACGCCCACTGCAGAACAACGCCCAGGCCACTAAGCCAGAGCAGACCGCTGCCGAACATCACAGCAATCAGAATGAAGACCAGCTCACCGGCGTACATGTTGCCGAACAGACGCAGAGCCAGGGAGATCGGCTTGGCGATCAGGGTCACGAATTCCAGCAGGAAGTTCACCGGGATCAGCAGGGCCTGAACGAAAATGTTCTTGCTGCCGAACGGATGCAGGGTCAGCTCGCCGATGAAGCCGCCGAGGCCCTTGACCTTGATGCTGTAGAAAATGATCAGTGCGAAAACCGAGAACGCCATGCCCAGGGTCGCGTTCGGGTCGGTGGTCGACACGGCACGGAACGGGATGTGGTGGTCGCCGGTGATCAGGATGGCCAGCTGAGGAATCCAGTCGACCGGTACCAGGTCGACGGCGTTCATCAGGAACACCCAGACGAAGATGGTCAGTGCCAGCGGTGCAATCACCGGGCTGCGGCCATGGAAGCTGTCTTTCACGCTGCCATCGACGAATTCGACCAATACTTCAACGAAGTTCTGCAAAGCACCTGGCTGACCCGAAGTCGCTTTCTTTGCCGCCATACGGAAAAGAAGAACGAAGATCAGACCCAATGCGACCGACCAGCCGAGGGTATCGACGTGGAAAGCCCAGAAGCCCATTTCCTTGGCTTCTGCTGCGGTGTGGGCAAAGCCCCAGCCGCCGGTAGGGAGCTGACCGAAAGTCAGGTTCTGCAAGTGGTGCTGGATATAGCCCGAAGCGGTTGTTTCTGCCATGGTTGCCTCAAACGCCCTAAGGTCTCGAAAGTCTTGTTCTCATCAGCAGGGGAGCGAACCAGCTGACTGACTGAGTCAGCACGAAGGCACCGAATACTGCAATCGGCGCCAGTGGCTTCACACCTGCAAACACCAGTGCAAACAGCACTGCCGTCAAAATCAGTTTGCCTGCCTCGCCGGCATAAAAAGACCGGACGATGGACTGGGCCGCTCGAGCGCCGGAAAACCGAAATGCCCTGTGAGCGAAATAAACATTGGGTAGCAAGGCTATCAGGCCTCCGCAGAGTCCCGAGTACCCGGCAACGACTCCATATCGGTACCAAAGCGCCAAAGCGGCAATCAGCAATACGACAAATTGAGCCATTAACACCGGAAAAACTGCCAGGCGATGGAAGGGCAGGCGGTTTGGCGTGCGGGTTTCCATCACTTTTACTCTCCAATGGTCGGCTGCCGAAATTCAATAACTTGGCATAATTTGTGCCGACAAAATGCGCGCAGAGTATAGGGGCGGTTCTGCCCCTATTCAACTGTCAGGTAGTGATTTCCGACTGCGCGCTACATGAGGAAATGTTTCAGCGGATATGTGCAAGTACGCCTTGAAGCTCATCCAGTGAGTTGTAGCCAATCACTAACTGCCCTTTACCCTTCTTACCGTGGCGAATCTGCACCGCAGAGCCTAGGCGCTCGGCCAGGCGCTGTTCGAGACGAGCAATATCCGGGTCCGGTTTTGCCGCTTCCACAGGCTCCGGTTTACCACTCAACCACTGGCGAACCAGTGCCTCTGTCTGGCGCACGGTCAGCCCGCGTGCGACAACATGTCGCGCCCCTTCAACCTGTTGAATTTCCGGTAAACCGAGCAAAGCACGGGCATGACCCATTTCCAGGTCGCCGTGGGACAACATGGTCTTGATGACTTCCGGCAGGGAAATCAGGCGCAACAGGTTGGCCACGGTCACCCGCGACTTGCCCACGGCCTCGGCCACCTGTTGCTGGGTCAGCTGGAACTCCTGCTGCAAACGCTGCAGGGCCACCGCTTCTTCAATCGGATTCAGGTCTTCGCGCTGGATGTTCTCGATCAGCGCGATGGCGATCGCGGTTTCATCGGGTACATCGCGAACCATCGCCGGGATCGTTTCCTGCCCGGCCTGCTGGCTGGCGCGCCAGCGACGTTCGCCGGCGATGATCTCGAAGCGGCCGCCGCCGATCGGGCGAACCACGATAGGCTGCATGACGCCCTGGGCCTTGATCGACTGCGCCAGCTCTTCGAGCGCCTGCGGATCCATGTCACGACGCGGCTGGTACTTGCCGCGCTGGAGCAGATCAAGGGGAAGGTGCTGCAGCTCACGCAGATCGGCTTGCGCCGCTTGTTCTTCCAGCGAGCTGACAGTCGGACCACTCAACAGAGCATCCAGTCCACGTCCGAGACCTCGTTTCTTGACGGCCATGGGGATTCCTTAAGTTGCCTGAGCAGCGGCGATGCGTGAGTTTTTGCGTTGACGACGAACCATTTCGCCCGCCAATGCCAGGTAGGCAACGGCGCCTCGCGATGTTTTGTCGTACGCCAGCGCCGGCATGCCGTAGCTTGGCGCTTCGGCCAGACGGATGTTGCGCGGAATGACGGTGTCGTAGAGCTGCTCGCCGAAGTGTTCCTTGAGCTGCGCCGAGACATCGTTCATCAGGCTCAGGCGCGGGTCGTACATCGTACGCAGCAGGCCTTCGACCTTGAGGTTCGGGTTCAGCAGTTCAGAGATACGCTTGATGTTATCCACAAGATCGCTCAAGCCTTCAAGTGCGAAGTACTCGCACTGCATGGGGATAATGACCCCGTCGGCGGCAACCAGTGCGTTCAAGGTCAGCATCGACAGCGATGGCGGGCAGTCGATCAGAATGTAATCGTAGTTTTCCCGGATCGGCGCCAGCGCGCTGCGCAGACGGCTTTCCTTCATCTGCATTTCCAGCAGAACCACTTCGGCCGCGGTGAGGTCGCGGTTGGCCGGCAATAGCTGGTAACCACCATGCTCGGAGAAGTGCATGGCCTGGGCCAGGTCACATTCTCCGATCAGCAGGTCGTAGACCGAGTTTTCCAGGCCATGTTTATCCACACCGCTACCCATGGTGGCGTTGCCCTGTGGATCAAGATCGATCAACAGCACCCGGCGCTTGGTCGCGACCAGGGATGCTGCGAGGTTGATGCAGGTGGTGGTTTTGCCCACGCCACCCTTTTGGTTCGCAATCGCGAATACCTTAGCCATTCTTGCTTGTGTTCCCAATCATGCCGTGCGGCGCAGTATCAGCAGATGGCGTTGGCCTTGGCAACCAGGTACGGCCAGGGCGTGTTCGCTATCGAGGTGGAAGTCTGCCGGCAATGCTACCAGCTCATCGGCCGGATGAACGCCCTTCATTGCCAGCCAGCGTGTTTCGCTATCACCGAGGTGGCGAGTCCAGTTGCTGAAGTTTTCCATGCTGCTGAACGCCCGGGAAATGATCCCGTTGAACGGTTGGGCAGGCTGGAATGCTTCGACGCGACTGTGGATAACTTGCAGGTTATCCAGTTTGAGTTCGAGTTTGACCTGGGTCAGGAAGCGGGTTTTCTTGCCGTTGCTGTCCAGGCAGGTCACCTGGGACTCGGGAAACAGGATCGCCAGCGGAATGCCAGGCATGCCGCCGCCACTGCCGACGTCGAGCCAGCGACCGTTTTCGATGAACGACATCACGCTCAGGCTATCGAGCAAGTGACGGGAAACCATTTCGTCCGGATCACGCACGGCGGTGAGGTTGTAAGCCTTGTTCCATTTGATCAACAGGGCCAGGTAACCCAGCAGCTGGGCGTGCTGGGTTTCTGTCAGCGTGACACCGAGTTGGCGAGCACCTGTGGATAACTCTTCTGCGTGTTGCGAAGTGACCAACGAACTCAAGCGCTTTGCTCCAACTGACGGCCCGCGCCGCGTTTTTTCAAATGAATCATCAACAGCGAAATGGCTGCCGGCGTAACGCCCGGGATACGCGAGGCCTGGCCCAGGGTTTCTGGACGGGTCGCGCCGAGCTTGCTCTGGATCTCTTTGGAGAGACCGGAAATATTCGTGTAATCGATATCCACAGGCAATTTGGTGTCTTCGCTGGCTCGCAGGCGGGCGATTTCATCCTGTTGACGATCGATGTAGCCGGCGTACTTGGTCTTGATTTCGACCTGCTCGGCAACCTGTGGATCTTCTGCGCCGCCACCGGTCACCGCGATCAGACCAGCGTAGTCGATTTCCGGACGGCTCAAGAGATTGAGCAGGTTGTATTCGTGGGTCAGTGGCGTGCCGAATTTTTCGGCAATGGCATCGCCCTGTTCGGTGCCCGGGCGTACCCAGGTGCTTTTCAGGCGTTGCTCTTCCAGTTCGATGCTTTCGCGTTTTTTGCAAAAAGCTGCCCAGCGCACGTCATCCACCAGACCCAGTTCGCGGCCTTTTTCGGTCAGGCGCAAGTCGGCGTTGTCTTCGCGCAGGATCAAGCGATATTCGGCGCGGGACGTGAACATCCGGTACGGCTCTTGGGTACCAAGGGTAATCAGGTCGTCGACCAACACGCCGATATAGGCCTCGTCGCGACGCGGGCACCAGGCCTCTTTGCCTTGCGCACGCAGCGCAGCGTTGGTCCCGGCCAGCAAACCCTGGGCACCGGCTTCTTCGTAACCGGTGGTGCCGTTGATTTGCCCGGCAAAGAACAGACCGCCGATGACTTTGGTTTCCAGGCTGTACTTCAAGTCACGTGGATCGAAGTAGTCGTACTCGATCGCGTAGCCCGGACGCACGATGTGCGCGTTTTCCATGCCGCGGATCGATTGCACGATCTGCAATTGCACGTCGAACGGCAAGCTTGTGGATATCCCGTTCGGATACAACTCATGAGTGGTCAAACCTTCCGGTTCGATAAACACCTGATGGCTTTCCTTGTCGGCAAAGCGATGGATCTTGTCTTCGATCGACGGGCAATAACGCGGGCCGATCCCTTCGATCTCGCCGGCAGCGGAATACATCGGTGAACGGTCGAGGTTTGCGGCAATGATTTCGTGGGTGCGGGCATTGGTGTGGGTAATCCAGCAGCTGACTTGCTTCGGATGCTGTTCTTTGGACCCCATGAACGACATCACCGGGATCGGCGTATCACCCGGTTGCTCGGACATCACCGAGAAATCCACAGACCGGCCGTCGATACGCGGCGGAGTACCGGTTTTCAAACGACCCACACGCAATGGCAGTTCACGCAGACGGTGAGCCAGCGCGATCGATGGCGGATCACCGGCGCGACCGCCGGAAAAATTCTGCAAACCGATGTGGATAAGTCCACCGAGGAACGTGCCGGTGGTCAACACCACGGAATCGGCGAGGAAACGCAGACCCATTTGCGTGACAACACCACGGACTTGTTCCTGCTCGACGATCAGGTCGTCAGCGGCTTGTTGAAATATCCACAGGTTCGGCTGGTTCTCCAGGATTTCGCGGACAGCTGCCTTGTACAGAACCCGGTCTGCCTGCGCGCGGGTTGCTCGCACGGCCGGGCCTTTGCGGCTGTTCAACACGCGAAACTGGATACCGCCTTTATCGGTAGCCATGGCCATCGCACCGCCGAGGGCGTCGATTTCCTTGACCAGGTGGCTTTTGCCGATCCCGCCAATGGCAGGGTTGCAACTCATGGCACCGAGGGTTTCCACGTTATGCGTCAGCAACAGGGTTTTAACCCCCATACGTGCTGAGGCCAGTGCTGCCTCGGTACCGGCATGACCGCCGCCGATGACGATCACTTCAAAACGGGAAGGGAAATCCACCACGCACCTCGTGCCTGCTTAAGTAGGTAATTCAGGAATAGTTTGAGCTCAGGTTTTTGGACCTGGTCGACAAGTATAGGGACTTCGCCCTTCCTAAAGAACCCTTTGCACAAAATTTAACCAGCTGTGGAAAAGTCGGAGTTATAGAAATTAAAAAGAAAGAAATTTATTAAATCTTTGTTTTTATGTTTATTTCTATGCACCATCATTTCTGTGGATAGATTGATACAGGCCTTTATTTTCAATGTGTACAGAGATTCAAAACCCTGTGTTCATGTGCCAATGAGGCCCTTGGATAACCGGTGTAAGCCTGTGGATGAAAGAGGTGGTTATCCACAGAGGTGGTTATGTTCAGTTTTCAGGCCCTGTTATCAACTGACCTTAGCCACGGTTATTCACAGGGCTTAATCCACAGAAAAGTGCCGTTTGCTCGAAATTCGGGTACAGGAATTGCGCTCAAGCAGACAAAGTCCGCTCGACACTGGAGGTTTTTTTCAGAAATGGAGAGAACAGACAGGCACGAATGGCCTGTCTGTGAGTAACAGGTGGGCTACTTACCGATACAGAAGCTGGAGAAAATTCGCCCCAGCAGATCATCGGAGCTGAAAGCACCGGTGATTTCACCCAGCGACTGCTGAGCCTGGCGCAAATCCTCGGCCAGTAACTCGCCAGCGCCGGCCAGGGTCAATTGAGCGCGGCCATGCTCGAGGGCTGCACTGGCATGACGTAGCGCCTCAAGGTGTCGCCGGCGAGCGCTGAAGCTGCTTTCGGACGTTTGTTCATAGCCCATGCAGGCCTTGAGGTGTTCGCGCAGCAGGTCCAGCCCGACACCACCAGACTTGGCGCTCAGGCTGATGGTGACATGGCCGTCCGCGCTGACCTCCAGGGCAATGGCTTCGCCCGTAAGGTCGGCCTTGTTGCGGATCAGGGTGACTTTCGCGGGATCGGGACGGGTTTCGAGAAACTCCGGCCAGAGTGCAAAAGGATCGAGGGCTTCCGGGGCCGTGGCATCGACCACCAGCAGTACCCGATCCGCTTCGCCGATGGCTTTCAAGGCACGCTCGACGCCGATTTTTTCCACATGATCATCGGTATCGCGCAGGCCGGCGGTATCCACCACGTGCAGCGGCATGCCATCGATGTGGATATGTTCACGGAGCACGTCACGGGTGGTGCCGGCAATTTCGGTCACGATCGCCGCTTCACGCCCGGCCAGGGTATTGAGCAGACTGGATTTACCGGCATTCGGACGGCCGGCAATGACCACTGTCATGCCGTCACGCAGCAAGGCGCCCTGCCCGGCTTCGCGGATGACGGTGGATAACTCGTCGCGAACCTTGTCGAGCATGCTCAGGACGTGGCCATCGGCAAGGAAGTCGATTTCCTCTTCCGGAAAATCGATGGCCGCTTCGACATAGATGCGCAGGCCGATCAATTGCTCGGTGAGGTTATGCACACGCGACGAGAAAGCACCCTGCAGTGAGCGCAACGCGTTTCGAGCAGCCTGGGCAGAACTGGCTTCAATCAGGTCGGCAATGGCCTCGGCCTGGGCGAGGTCCAGTTTGTCGTTGAGGAAGGCGCGCTCACTGAATTCTCCAGGCCGGGCGAGACGGCAACCCAGTTCCAGGCAACGCTTGAGCAGCATATCCAGAACGATCGGACCACCATGGCCTTGCAGCTCCAGCACATCTTCGCCTGTGAACGAGTTCGGGCCGGGGAAATACAAGGCAATGCCCTGGTCCAGCACCTCGTCGTTTTCACTGAAAAACGGACCGTAGTGAGCAAATCGCGGCTTGAGTTCGCGACCGCTGAAGGCCTTGGCCGCAACGCTGGCCAACGGCCCGGAAATACGCACGATGCCTACACCGCCTCGACCTTGAGCGGTGGCGACGGCTGCGATGGTTTCGCGAGGAACGCTCATAAACCGGTATCCAGACAAAAGTGACAGATAGCAAAACGCCCCACTAGGGGGCGTTTTGAGTGGTTATCCACAGTGTAAATCAGGCAGCTGCTTTAGCGGCTGCTTCGATCTTACGTGTGATGTACCACTGTTGGGCGATCGACAGGCAGTTGTTCACTACCCAGTACAGCACCAGACCGGCCGGGAACCACAGGAAGAAGAAGGTGAAGATGATCGGCATCAGCTTCATCACCTTGGCCTGCATCGGATCCGGAGGAGTCGGGTTCAGCTGCTGCTGGATGAACATGGTTGCACCCATGATGATCGGCAGAATGAAGAACGGATCCTTGATCGACAGGTCAGTAATCCACAGCATGAACGGAGCCTGACGCATCTCGACGCTTTCCAGCAGAACCCAGTACAGCGAGAGGAAAACCGGCATCTGCACGAGGATTGGCAAGCAACCACCCAGCGGATTGATCTTCTCTTTCTTGTACAGCTCCATCATGGCTTGCGACATTTTCTGCCGGTCATCGCCATGTTGCTCTTTCAGTGCAGCCAGTTTCGGTGCCACTGCACGCATGCGCGCCATGGATTTGTAGCTGGCAGCCGACAGCGGGAAGAAGATCCCTTTGATCAGCATGGTCAGGAAGATGATCGACCAGCCCCAGTTACCCACAATGGCGTGGATGTGTTGCAACAACCAGAAGATCGGTTGGGCGATGAACCACAGAATGCCGTAGTCGACCGTCAGTTCCAGACCTGGGGACAACTCTTTGAGCACGGCCTGGCTTTTCGGACCGGCGTAAAGAACAGCGCTGGTCTCGGCCTTGGCACCCGGTGCAACACTCATCGATGGGCCGGTATAGCCGATGATGTAGTTGCCTTTGCTGTCTTTACGGGTCTGGACGACGTTGTTTTCGCCCTTGGCCGGAATCCATGCGGTCACGAAGTAGTGCTGCAACCAGGCAACCCAACCGCCAGTGACGGTTTCTTTGAGCGGCGCCTTGTCCATGTCCTTCATGGACACTTTCTTGTACGGCTCGGAACTTGTCCACAGGGCGGCGCCCAGGTAGGTCGCGGTGCCGGTAGCCGTGGTCGACGAAGGATCGGCGCTGGCGTCGCGCTTCAACTGGGCGAACATCGCACCGGTCCAGGGCTGGGCGCTCTGGTTGTCGATCAGGTAGGAAACGGTTACGTCATACAAGCCACGTTTCACGGTGAAACGCTTGATGTAGTTGACGCCGTCCTTGCTGAACTTAAGGTCTACGACCATTTGGTCCTGACCGTCAGCCAGTTGATAAACCTTCTTCTCCGAGGAATAAACCGGACGACCGGCCGGATTTGCATCCGGACCGTTGGTGCCGATCAGACCGCTTTGCGCCAGATAAGTACGTTCGCCGCCGTTATCGAACAGCTGGAACGGAATTTCCGGGTGATCCTGACGACGCGGATACAGCGGCAGGGTCAACTGGGCAACATCGCCGCCTTGTGGGTCGATAGCCAGGTCCAGTACATCCGTTTTGATCTGGATGAGGTCCTTGCTCACAGCCACCGGCGTTTCGGCAGGTGCGCTGGTGTCGCTTGCAGCACGTGGAATGTCGTCACTGGCGGAAGCGTTGGAGCCAGTTGCCGTTTCCGGCAGGCCCGGTGCAGTCGTACTGGAGGCAACATTCTGAGTCGGCAAGGCAGCCTGACCATAGTCCTGGTTCCATTTAAGAACCATAACGTAGGACACGATTGCCAGGGCGACGATCAGGATCGTGCGTTTGATATCCATGATTACTCGGCCATCGAAGAAGAACGGGAGGTAGGGATAGGTGGAACCGGGTCATAACCACCGGGATTCCACGGATGACAGCGACCTAAACGACGAAAGGTCAGCCAGCCACCGCGAAGAAGGCCATGATTTTCGATGGCTTCTAACGCGTAGCAGGAACAACTGGGGTAGAAACGACAGTGACTGGCCATCAGAGGACTAATGGCATAGCGGTAAAACTGGATCGGAACGAGTGCCAGTTTACGCATCTGGACTGTCTACCCCTACAGTTTCGGTTTTGACTGCTGGTACCGGCGAACTGCGAGCCAGACGCTTCCAGAGTTTGCCGAAATGCTGAATCAATTCGGGGTTTTCTACGTCGCCCAAACCTTTGCGCGCGACGATAACAATGTCCCAGCCGACCAGTGAATCCTGGTTCAGGCGAAACGATTCGCGCATCAGACGTTTGAGGCGATTGCGCTCGACGGAGAGCTTTACGCTCTTTTTCCCGATAACCAACCCGAGACGGGGGTGATCAAGATCGTTGTTGCGCGCAAGGAGCAGGAGATTTTTCCCCGGAACCTTGCCGGTAGGGGAGTCAAAGACTGCCTTGAATTGCCGGGGGGTAAGCAGACGCTTTTCCCGACTGAAGTCCTGACTCACCTCCAGTGCCGGATTATCAAACTGCCAGACGCGCACGACCTTTGGCGCGACGACGCGACAGGACGGCACGACCGTTCTTGGTAGCCATGCGAGCACGGAAACCGTGGGTACGAGCGCGTTTGATAGTGCTTGGTTGGAAAGTACGTTTCATTGTCGTGTTACCTGGTTCGTCCACAACGGGCCGGAATGGCCCCCGTTTTAAGAGACCGGGGATTCTAGAGAAAGCAAGCCTTCAGGTCAATTTCCAACCAGCGTTTCCTTATAAATAGATCTCCAGAGGTTTTTCGGCGCTTGCACCTTACGTAGATATAAAAATAAGAAAGGAAAGTATTTAAAGCTTTTCTGTAAAGCTTATAAAAGCTAGGCCCGCGTCCTTCTGTGGATAACTCAATTCAACCCTTGTTTTACCTGCTGTACAGAGAATGACAACTACAGTGGAAAACAGTGTTCAGCCTGTGCTGCGCTGTCGGATAACCTGTGTGTGAAAGCAGGCTTTATCCACAGGGTGGTTATCCACCGAGTTTCGCCCCCACTTGTGCAACGACCTTAACCCCAGTTATCCACAGAGCTTATGCACAGACCACTGGTCGCCTTTTTTGCGTATGAAAGGGTGATTCTTCTTGGTCGATGAACCACCTTCGTGTGGATAAGTCGGCGTCTGGTCGCTACAATGGCCGCTTGTTTTTGCCTCACCGGCTTTCAACTTAGGGGATATCCGTGTCAGTGGAACTTTGGCAGCAGTGCGTGGAGCTTTTGCGCGATGAGCTGCCTGCCCAACAATTCAACACTTGGATCCGTCCACTACAGGTCGAAGCCGAAGGCGACGAGTTGCGTGTCTATGCGCCCAATCGTTTTGTTCTGGACTGGGTCAACGAAAAATACCTGGGGCGTGTTCTCGAATTGCTCGATGAGCACGGCAATGGCATGGCGCCAGCGCTTTCCTTATTAATAGGCAGCAAACGCAGTTCGGCACCCCGTGCCGCGCCCAATGCTCCCCTGGCTGCCGCGGCTTCCCAGGCCCAGGCTGCTCAAGCGCCCGCCAGTCCGTCGCCGGCACCTGCCGCCGCGTCGACCAAGCGTGCGACGCAAAAAGTGGCCGAGGTCACCGAAGAAGAACCTTCACGTGACAGCTTCGACCCGATGGCCGGTGCCAGTTCGCAACAGGCACCTGTGCGCGCCGAGCAACGTACGGTGCAGGTCGAAGGTGCGCTCAAGCACACCAGTTACCTGAACCGCACCTTTACCTTTGAGAATTTCGTTGAGGGTAAATCCAACCAGTTGGCGCGCGCCGCCGCCTGGCAGGTGGCAGACAACCCCAAGCACGGTTACAACCCACTCTTCCTTTATGGTGGCGTCGGCCTGGGTAAAACCCACTTGATGCATGCTGTGGGTAACCATCTGTTAAAGAAGAACCCGAATGCCAAGGTGGTGTACCTGCATTCCGAGCGTTTCGTGGCGGACATGGTCAAGGCCCTGCAACTGAACGCGATCAACGAATTCAAGCGCTTCTACCGTTCGGTGGATGCGTTGCTGATCGATGACATTCAGTTCTTCGCCCGCAAGGAACGTTCCCAGGAAGAGTTTTTCCACACCTTCAACGCCCTGCTCGAAGGTGGCCAGCAGGTCATTCTCACCAGTGACCGCTACCCGAAGGAAATCGAAGGCCTTGAAGAACGCCTCAAATCCCGTTTTGGCTGGGGCCTGACCGTTGCGGTCGAGCCGCCGGAGCTGGAAACCCGCGTGGCGATCCTGATGAAGAAGGCCGATCAGGCCAAAGTCGAGCTGCCTCACGACGCCGCGTTCTTCATTGCCCAGCGCATTCGCTCCAACGTCCGTGAGCTGGAAGGCGCGCTCAAGCGTGTGATCGCCCACTCGCACTTCATGGGGCGCGACATCACCATCGAGCTGATTCGCGAATCCCTTAAAGACTTGTTGGCGTTGCAGGATAAACTGGTTTCTGTGGATAACATTCAGCGCACTGTCGCCGAGTACTACAAGATCAAGATCTCCGACTTGCTGTCCAAACGTCGTTCGCGTTCGGTCGCTCGTCCGCGTCAGGTCGCCATGGCGTTGTCCAAGGAACTGACCAACCACAGCTTGCCGGAAATCGGCGATGTGTTTGGCGGTCGCGACCATACAACGGTCTTGCACGCGTGCCGCAAGATCAACGAACTTAAGGAATCCGACGCGGACATCCGCGAGGACTACAAGAACCTGCTGCGTACGCTGACCACTTGATGAACACCAGCGCAGCTTATTAAGGCAAGGGACTAGACCATGCATTTCACCATTCAACGCGAAGCCCTGTTGAAACCCCTGCAACTGGTCGCAGGCGTCGTCGAACGCCGACAGACCTTGCCGGTACTTTCCAACGTGCTGCTGGTTGTCGAAGGCCAGCAATTGTCGCTGACCGGTACCGACCTGGAAGTCGAGCTGGTTGGTCGTGTTCAACTCGAAGAGCCGGCGGATCCGGGTTCCATCACCGTACCGGCGCGCAAGCTGATGGACATCTGCAAAAGCTTGCCGAACGATGCGCTGATCGACATCAAGGTCGACGAGCAAAAGCTTGTGGTCAAGGCTGGCCGTAGCCGCTTCACCCTGTCGACACTGCCGGCCAACGACTTCCCTACCGTGGAAGAAGGCCCGGGTTCGCTGACCTGCAGCCTGGAGCAAAGCAAGCTGCGTCGTTTGATCGAACGCACCAGCTTCGCCATGGCCCAGCAGGACGTGCGCTACTACCTCAACGGCATGCTGCTGGAAGTCTCCGCTGGTGTGATCCGCGCCGTGGCCACCGACGGTCACCGTCTGGCCATGTGCTCGATGCAGGCCGATATCGGTCAGCCGGATCGTCATCAGGTCATCGTGCCACGCAAAGGTATCCTCGAACTGGCACGCCTGCTCACCGAGCCGGACGGCAATGTCAGCATCGTGCTGGGTCAGCACCACATCCGCGCCACCACTGGTGAGTTCACCTTCACCTCGAAACTGGTCGACGGCAAATTCCCGGACTACGAGCGTGTTCTGCCTAAAGGCGGCGACAAGTTGGTACTTGGCGATCGCCAGGCTCTGCGCGAGGCGTTCAGCCGTACCGCGATTCTGTCCAACGAGAAGTACCGTGGTATCCGTCTGCAACTGGCCAGCGGTCAGCTGAAGATCCAGGCGAACAACCCGGAGCAGGAAGAAGCGGAAGAAGAAGTGGGCGTTGAATACAACGGCGGCTCCCTGGAAATCGGCTTCAACGTGAGCTACCTGCTTGACGTACTGGGCGTGATGACCACCGAGCAGGTTCGCCTGATCCTGTCCGACTCCAACAGCAGTGCGCTGGTACAGGAATCGGATAACGACGACTCGGCCTACGTTGTCATGCCGATGCGTCTGTAATCATGCCCAGCAGAAGCTAGATGTCCTTAAGTCGCGTCTCGGTCACCGCGGTGCGCAATCTGCACCCGGTGACCTTCTCCCCCTCCCCCCGCATCAATATTCTTTACGGCGCCAACGGCAGCGGCAAAACCAGTGTTCTGGAAGCCATCCATCTGCTGGGGCTTGCCCGTTCGTTTCGCAGCACCCGTCTGTTGCCGGTCATTCAATATGAACAACTGGCATGTACGGTCTTTGGCCAGGTTGAGCTAGCGGAGGGAGGGCATAGCGCCTTGGGCATCTCACGGGATCGACAGGGCGAATTCCAGATCCGTATCGATGGGCAGAATGCTCGCAGCGCCGCGCAACTGGCTGAGATCCTGCCACTGCAGCTGATCAATCCGGACAGTTTTCGATTGCTGGAAGGTGCACCGAAGATTCGCCGGCAGTTTCTTGACTGGGGGGTGTTCCACGTGGAACCGCGCTTCATGTCAACCTGGCAGCGCTTGCAGAAGGCCCTGCGCCAGAGAAACTCTTGGCTTCGGCATGGTACACTTGACGCCGTTTCGCAAGCGGTTTGGGACAGGGAACTGTGCCAGGCCAGCGCTGAAATTGATGAATACCGCCGCGCTTATATCAAAGCCTTGAAACCAGTCTTTGAACAAACCTTGAGCGATCTGGTTGAGCTTGAAGGCTTGACGCTCAGCTATTACCGCGGCTGGGACAAGGACCGTGAACTGAGTACTGTGCTCGCCGGGTCTCTTCAGCGGGACCAGCAAATGGGGCATACCCAGGCCGGACCACAACGTGCTGATTTGCGGCTCAGACTGGGCGCGCATAACGCTGCGGACATCTTGTCCCGTGGCCAGCAGAAGTTGGTGGTTTGCGCATTGCGGATTGCCCAAGGTCACTTGGTCAGCCAGGCTCGACGCGGTCAGTGTATTTATCTGGTGGATGACTTGCCGTCCGAACTGGACGAGCACCACCGTCGCGCGCTTTGCCGCTTGTTGGAAGACTTACGCTGCCAGGTCTTTATCACCTGTGTAGATCACGAATTATTGAGGGAAGGCTGGCAGACGGAAACGCCAGTCGCTCTGTTCCACGTGGAACAGGGCCGTATCACCCAGACCCACGACCATCGGGAGTGAAGGCATTGAGCGAAGAAAATACGTACGACTCAACGAGCATTAAAGTGCTGAAAGGCCTGGATGCCGTACGCAAACGTCCCGGTATGTACATTGGTGACACCGACGATGGCAGCGGTCTGCACCACATGGTGTTCGAAGTGGTCGATAACTCGATCGACGAAGCTCTCGCCGGCCACTGCGACGACATCAGCATCATCATTCACCCGGATGAGTCCATAACCGTTCGTGACAACGGTCGTGGCATCCCGGTAGACGTGCACAAAGAAGAAGGTGTTTCGGCAGCCGAGGTCATCATGACCGTACTGCATGCCGGCGGGAAGTTCGACGACAACTCCTACAAAGTATCCGGTGGCCTGCACGGTGTAGGTGTGTCGGTAGTGAACGCACTGTCCAAAGAGCTTGTTCTTACGGTGCGCCGCAGCGGCAAAATCTGGGAACAGACTTACGTCCACGGTGTTCCACAAGAACCGATGAAAATCGTTGGTGAGAGTGAAACCACCGGCACCCAGATTCACTTCAAGCCATCGGCCGAGACGTTCAAGAACATCCACTTCAGCTGGGACATCCTGGCCAAGCGGATTCGTGAACTGTCCTTCCTCAACTCCGGTGTCGGCATCGTCCTCAAGGATGAGCGCAGCGGCAAGGAAGAGTTGTTCAAGTACGAAGGCGGCCTGCGAGCGTTCGTTGAATACCTGAACACCAACAAGACTGCGGTCAACCAGGTGTTTCACTTCAATATTCAGCGCGAAGACGGCATCGGCGTGGAAATCGCCTTGCAGTGGAACGACAGCTTCAACGAGAACCTGTTGTGTTTCACCAACAACATTCCACAGCGCGATGGCGGTACTCACCTGGTGGGTTTCCGTTCCGCACTGACGCGTAACCTTAATACCTACATCGAAGCCGAAGGTCTGGCGAAAAAGCACAAAGTCGCGACCACCGGTGACGATGCCCGTGAAGGCCTGACCGCGATCATTTCGGTGAAAGTACCGGATCCGAAGTTCAGTTCCCAGACCAAAGACAAGTTGGTTTCTTCCGAAGTGAAGACCGCGGTCGAACAGGAAATGGGCAAGTACTTCTCCGACTTCCTGCTGGAAAACCCGAACGAAGCCAAGCTGGTCGTCGGCAAGATGATCGATGCGGCACGTGCTCGTGAAGCGGCGCGTAAAGCCCGTGAAATGACCCGTCGTAAAGGCGCGCTGGATATCGCCGGCCTGCCGGGTAAACTGGCTGACTGTCAGGAAAAAGACCCTGCCCTTTCCGAACTGTACCTCGTGGAAGGTGACTCTGCTGGCGGCTCCGCCAAGCAGGGGCGTAACCGTCGGACCCAGGCCATCCTGCCGCTGAAGGGCAAGATCCTGAACGTCGAGAAGGCGCGTTTTGACAAGATGATCTCTTCGCAAGAAGTAGGCACCTTGATCACCGCGCTGGGCTGCGGCATCGGCCGCGACGAGTACAATATCGACAAGCTGCGTTACCACAACATCATCATCATGACCGATGCTGACGTCGACGGTTCGCACATCCGTACCCTGCTGCTGACCTTCTTCTTCCGTCAGTTACCGGAGCTGATCGAACGCGGCTACATCTACATCGCTCAGCCACCGCTGTACAAGGTCAAGAAAGGCAAGCAAGAGCAATACATCAAAGACGACGACGCCATGGAAGAGTACATGACGCAGTCGGCTCTGGAAGATGCGAGCCTGCACCTGAATGAGGATGCACCGGGTATCTCCGGCGAAGCCCTCGAGCGCCTGGTGAATGACTTCCGTCTGGTGATGAAGACCCTCAAGCGTCTGTCGCGCCTGTACCCACAGGAGCTGACCGAGCACTTCATCTACCTGCCAGCGGTGAGCATGGAGCAACTGTCCGATCACGCAGCGATGCAAGATTGGCTGGCCCAGTACGAAGTGCGTCTGCGCACCGTCGAGAAGTCGGGTCTGGTCTACAAGGCCAGCCTGCGTGAAGACCGTGAGCGTGGTGTGTGGCTGCCAGAGGTCGAACTGATCTCCCACGGCCTGTCGAACTACGTCACCTTCAACCGCGACTTCTTCGGCAGTAACGATTACAAGACTGTCGTTTCGCTAGGCGCTCAACTGAGCACCCTGCTGGACGACGGCGCGTACATCCAGCGTGGCGAGCGCAAGAAGCCGGTGACCGAGTTCAAGGAAGCCCTTGAATGGCTGATGGCTGAAAGCACCAAGCGTCACACCATCCAGCGATACAAAGGTCTGGGCGAAATGAACCCGGATCAGCTGTGGGAAACCACCATGGACCCAAGCCAGCGCCGGATGCTCAAAGTGACCATCGAAGACGCCATTGGCGCGGACCAGATCTTCAACACTCTGATGGGTGATGCGGTCGAACCACGTCGTGACTTCATCGAGAGCAACGCTTTGGCGGTGTCCAACCTGGATTTCTGATCCCGGTCGATACCAACGAAAAGGCCAACGCATTGCGTTGGCCTTTTTTATTGTCTCGCCGGAGCAACGCGCGGTCCCGTTGCGGCTCCTGTCTCACGATCTGTGGGCGAATCGAGTGTCGGATTAAGTTCGGTGGGATAGACATTCAGGCTGCAAATTCCGCTGTATGCAGAATGAAACCGGGTGATCCAGGCCGCCCCGTCAGGTCGACAGCCAGTGTTTGTTCCAGGCATAAAAAAACCGGCTATATCAGCCGGTTTTTTTACGTCCAAAAAAAACTTATGCACGTTTTTATGGTTTTTATCATTCAAAAAAATATGTAAAAAAATCATAAGGTTACATACAAAAAACGACGATTTTCAATGAAACGGTACACAGGTTATCCACAGAATCTCAGACAGCCACCTGATCGTTTGAAACCGGCGCTTGCGGAGCCGGTGGTAGCGAGCCCATTTCCCGTTGCATCTGCTCGTTCCACGCCTGGACCCGGTCGTTCAATTCAGCGATGGCTCGCGGTCCGGTGCCTGCGGCATACATCGGCTCGCCAATGATCACAGTGATGACGCCCTGCTTCTTCACCCAACCGGTTTTCGGCCAGAACTTGCCTGCGTTGTGCGCAATTGGCAGCACCGGCAATTCGGCGTTGACCGCCAAGGCGCTGCCACCGCGCGAGAACTTTCCAACGGTGCCGAAAGGAACGCGCGTGCCTTCGGGGAAGATCAGCACCCAGACATTGTCCTTGAGCAACTCATCACCCTTTTGCGCCACATGCTTGAGTGCGGCTTTCGGGTTGTCGCGATCGATGGCGATCGGTCGCAGCATGGCCATGGCCCAACCGAAGAACGGCACATAGAGCAATTCACGCTTGAGCACCTGGCTCAGCGGCGAGAAGTAGGCAGAGAGAAAGAACGTCTCCCACGTGCTCTGGTGATTCGACTGAATGACGCAAGGCCGTTCAGGTACGTTCTCGGCCCCCTTCACTTCGTAGCGAATGCCCAAAAACACTTTGCTCAGCCACAAGGCGCAGCGGCACCAGTACACGTTGATGAAGCGATAACGTGCCTTGAATGGCAGAAACGGCGCGATAAAAAAACTCAGGCTGCACCACAGCAAGGAGCTGGTGCCCAGCAGCAGGTAAAAGAGGAAGGTTCTGATGGCCTGCAATATCGACATGGTGACGTTTACCGTTGCGGGCAATACCCGCCTGTATAAAGCGCACTCCTGATCAATCCTTTGCCAGGAAATTCAGAAGCACTCTAATTGTGGATAAGTTCTGCGGCAATCGCCGCCAGATCGTCAAAAATCAATGTGCCAACCGGAAGGGTCAAGCCCTGAGTCTTTTCGCCTTTCCCGGTCTTTACCAAAACTGGCTGAGAATCGACGGCTTTGGCGGCTTCCAGGTCACCAAGGCTGTCGCCGACGAACCAGAGATTGGTCAGCGACACGTTGTAATGAGCGGCGATGGTTTTCAGCATCCCGGGTTTCGGCTTGCGGCAATCGCAGCCTTCGTCCGGCCCGTGCGGGCAATAGACGATCAGGCCGACTTCACCGCCCTGCTCCGCCACCAGCGCGCGCAAGCGCTCGTGCATGGCATCCAGGGTGGCGAGGTCGTAATAGCCGCGAGCGATACCCGACTGGTTGGTAGCGACCGCTACCGTCCAGCCGGCCTTGCTCAACTGCGCGATGGCTTCGATCGAACCGGGGAGTGGAATCCACTCCTCCACCGACTTGATGTAAGCGTCGGAGTCGTAATTGATCACTCCGTCCCGATCGAGAATCAGCAGTTTCAACAGCAATCCCTCAGCCCAGCAGCGAAATGTCGGCGACGCCGAGGAACAACCCACGCAGACGCGCCAGCAACGCATAACGGTTGGCGCGGACTTTTGCGTCCTCCGCGTTGACCATCACAGCTTCGAAGAACGCATCCACCGGCTCGCGCAGTGCAGCCAGGCGTGCCAGGGATTCGCTGTACTGACGCGAGGCGGCCATTGGCTGTACAGCCTGGTCAGCCTGCTGGATCGCCGAGTACAGGGAGAACTCGTTGGCGTTGTCGAAGTACTTGGCTTCCACGACGGTAGGAACGGAGCCTTCGACCTTGCTCAGCAAGTTCGACACGCGCTTGTTCACGGCGGCCAGGGCGGCGGCTTCCGGCAGTTTGCGGAAGGCCTGTACCGCTTGCACGCGCTGGTCGAAGTCCAGGGCCGAGCCTGGCTTCAGGGCACGTACAGACAGGTAGGTCGCGACATCGACACCTTCGTCTTCGTAGCGGGCACGCAGGCGGTCGAAGATGAATTCAAGTACCGATTCGTTCAGGCCGGCTGCCTTGACCTTGGTACCGAATGCATTCACAGCGAAGGCCACGGCGTCGTTCAGGTCCAGATCCAGTTGCTTCTCGATCAGGATACGCAACACGCCCAGTGCGGCACGGCGCAGGGCGTACGGGTCTTTGCTGCCGGTCGGCAGCATGCCGATACCGAAGATACCCACGAGGGTGTCGAGCTTGTCGGCGATGGCCACGGCCGCACCGGTCAGGGTGCTTGGCAGTTCAGCACCGGCACCGCGCGGCATGTACTGCTCGTTCAGGGCCAGTGCGACATCTTCCGGCTCGCCATCGTTGAGGGCGTAGTAGTAACCGGCGACACCTTGCATCTCCGGGAACTCGCCGACCATCTCGGTCGACAGGTCGCACTTGGACAGCAGGCCCGCACGAGCAGCCCACGAAGCGTTGCCGCCAATGCGCGCTGCGATGTAAGCGGCGAGTTTGGAAATACGTTCGGCCTTGTCGTAGACGCTGCCGAGTTTTTCCTGGAACACCACGTTCTGCAGGCGCAGGTTGAAGTCTTCGAGCTTCTGCTTCTTGTCTTGCTTGAAGAAGAACTCGGCGTCGGTCAGGCGTGGGCGAACCACTTTCTCGTTACCGGCGATGATCTGCTGTGGGTCTTTGCTCTCGATGTTGGCCACGGTAATGAAACGTGGCAGCAACTTGCCGTCGGCGTCCAGCAGGCAGAAGTACTTCTGGTTGTCCTGCATGGTGGTGATCAGGGCTTCCTGCGGCACATCGAGGAAGCGCTCCTCGAACGAGCACACCAGCGGCACCGGCCATTCGACCAGCGCGGTCACTTCATCGAGCAGGGCTGGCGGAACGATAGCCGTGCCTTCCTGACGGGTGGCCAGCTCTTCGGTGCGCTTGCTGATGATCTCGCGACGCTCGTTGGCGTCGGCCAGAACGTAGGCGGCACGCAGGTCGGCCAGGTAGCTGGACGGCGAACCGATGCGCACGTTTTCCGGGTGATGGAAGCGGTGGCCACGGGAGTCGCGGCCGGCCTTCTGGGCGAGGATGGTGCAATCGATGACCTGGTCACCGAGCAGCATCACCAGCCACTGGGTCGGACGAACGAACTCTTCCTTGCGCGCACCCCAACGCATGCGTTTCGGGATCGGCAGGTCGTTCAGGGAGTCTTCGACGATGGTCGGCAGCAGGCTTGCGGTCGCCTTGCCGGCGATGCTCTGGCTGTAGCGCAGTTTCGGGCCGCTCTGATCGATTTCGCTCAGGTCGACGCCGCATTTCTTGGCAAAGCCCAGTGCCGCTTGGGTCGGGTTGCCTTCGGCATCGAACGCGGCCTGACGTGGCGGGCCGTCGAGGTTGATGCTGCGATCCGGCTGCTGGGTGGCCAGTGCGGTGATCAGCACGGCCAGGCGGCGCGGGGCGGCATAAACGGTTTTGCTCTCGTAGTTCAGGCCGGCAGCTTGCAGGCCCTTGTCGATGCCGGCGAGGAACGCCTCGGCCAGGGTGTTCAGGGCTTTGGGTGGCAGTTCTTCAGTGCCCAGTTCAACCAGAAAATCCAGAGCACTCATTGTGCAGCCTCCAGCTTGGCCAGTACTTCATCACGCAGGTCCGGGGTCGCCATCGGGAAGCCCAGCTTGGCACGAGCCAGCAGGTAGGCTTGCGCAACGGAACGCGCCAGGGTGCGTACACGCAAGATGTATTGCTGACGCGCAGTCACGGAAATCGCCCGGCGCGCATCCAGCAGGTTGAAGGTATGGGAAGCCTTCAACACCATTTCGTAGCTCGGCAACGGCAGCGGCTGGTCGAGTTCGATCAGGCGCTTGGCTTCGCTTTCGTAGAAATCGAACAGTTCGAACAGCTTGTCGACGTTGGCGTGTTCGAAGTTGTAAGTGGACTGCTCCACTTCGTTCTGGTGGAACACGTCGCCGTAGGTCACTTTGCCGAACGGACCGTCAGCCCATACCAGGTCGTAGACCGAATCCACGCCTTGCAGGTACATGGCCAGACGCTCGAGACCGTAGGTGATCTCACCGGTCACCGGGTAGCACTCGATGCCACCCGCTTGCTGGAAGTAGGTGAATTGGGTCACTTCCATGCCGTTGAGCCAGACTTCCCAGCCCAGACCCCAGGCGCCGAGGGTCGGCGATTCCCAGTTGTCTTCGACGAAGCGGATGTCGTGGACCAGCGGGTCCAGGCCGACGTGCTTGAGGGAGCCCAGGTACAGTTCCTGGAAGTTGTCCGGGTTCGGCTTGAGGACCACCTGGAACTGGTAATAGTGCTGCAGACGGTTCGGGTTTTCGCCGTAGCGGCCGTCAGTCGGACGACGGCTTGGCTGCACGTAGGCAGCGTTCCAGGTTTCCGGGCCGATGGCGCGCAGGAACGTTGCGGTGTGGAAAGTGCCGGCGCCTACTTCCATATCGTAGGGCTGAAGTACCACACAACCTTGCTCGGCCCAGTATTGCTGGAGGGCGAGGATCAAGTCTTGGAAGGTACGCACGGCTGGCGTAGGCTGGCTCACGAAATTCACCTGTTTCTTGGGCTGCGATTTAAAGAGCGGGAGTATACCCGATTCATTGCTGCGCACGCCCCCTGGAGCCTTATGCCACGCTGCTTTTGGTGTTCCGAAGATCCGCTGTACATGGCTTATCACGATCAGGAGTGGGGCACGCCGCTACGGGATGCGCAGGGTTTGTTCGAGTTGCTTTTGCTCGAAGGGTTCCAGGCCGGGCTTTCCTGGATCACTGTGCTGCGCAAACGCGAGCACTATCGCCAGGTGATGTTCGGCTTTGATGTCCAGCGCGTGGCGCAGATGAGCGATGCCGAAATCGACGAGTTGATGCTCGATCCCGGCATCATTCGCAACCGCCTCAAGCTCAACGCGGCCCGGCGCAATGCCCAGGCCTGGCTGGCGCTGGAGGACCCGGTGGCGTTTCTCTGGTCGTTCGTCGGTGGCGTGCCTGTGATCAATCATTTCAAGGATCGCAGTGAAGTCCCGGCCGTGACGCCGATCGCCGTGGAAATGAGCAAAGGCCTGAAAAAAGCCGGTTTCACGTTCGTCGGGCCGACCATTTGCTATGCGCTGATGCAGGCTTCGGGCATGGTGATGGATCACACCCGGGACTGCGACCGCTACGCGCAGTTGGCGAACGGCGGTTAGAATGGCCGCCTCGCGCACAGCACAAAATCAGGAGTGACCTGTGGATAAGTTGAAAGGCGCCTTGCTGGTAGGCGCTCTGCGGCTGTTTGCCCTGCTTCCGTGGCGGGCCGTGCAGGCCGTCGGCTCGGCGATTGGCTGGGTCATGTGGAAAACCCCGAACCGTTCCCGCGACGTGGTGCGGATCAACCTGTCCAAGTGCTTTCCGGACATGGACCCCGCCGAGCGCGAACGTTTAGTCGGACAGAGCCTTAAGGACATCGGCAAGTCCCTGACCGAAAGCGCCTGCGCCTGGATCTGGCCGGCCCAGCGCTCCATCGACCTGGTGCGCGAGGTCGAAGGCCTCGACATCTTGAAGGACGCCCTCGCCTCCGGCAAAGGCGTGGTCGGTATCACCAGCCACCTGGGCAACTGGGAAGTGCTGAACCACTTCTATTGCAGCCAGTGCAAACCGATCATTTTCTACCGCCCGCCGAAGTTGAAAGCGGTGGATGAATTGCTGCAAAAGCAGCGAGTGCAGTTGGGCAACAAGGTCGCCGCTTCCACCAAGGAAGGCATCCTCAGCGTCATCAAGGAAGTGCGCAAAGGTGGTGCAGTGGGCATTCCCGCTGACCCGGAACCGTCCGAATCCGCCGGGATCTTCGTGCCGTTCTTCGCCACCCAGGCGCTGACCAGCAAGTTCGTGCCGAACATGCTGGCCGGCGGCAAAGCGGTCGGCGTGTTCCTGCATGCCCTGCGCCTGCCGGACGGTTCCGGCTACAAAGTGATCCTTGAAGCTGCGCCAGAGGCCATGTACAGCACCGATACCGCGCAGTCCTGCGCGGCCATGAGCCAGGTGGTCGAGCGCTATGTGCGGGCGTACCCGAGCCAGTACATGTGGAGCATGAAGCGCTTCAAGAAGCGTCCGCCGGGTGAAGAGCGTTGGTATTGAATCGATTGGCATGATCTGTGGATGACCCTGGACTTGGGGTTATCCACAACCGTTCATTCAAGGGCGCAGAAGATGTCCGAACACCGTAAGTCATTCCGCATCAAGATCAGTCACGAAAGCTTTGGCGATTGCCTGGGGCAGACGCGCAACTTGTCGAGCACGGGTGTCTACGTCAAGCATCCGGGGTTGTCGACTTTGCCCAAAGGCGCGGTGGTTTACGGTCAGGTGCAGGGCTTACCCACAGGCGCGCCGCGGGTGCGTATGGAAGTAGTGCAGGTGGATGCCGAGGGCATCGGTTTGCGTTATCTCTGATCAGTACGCCTGACGCTCGAGCTTCTTCAGGAACACCGTCATTTCCTTTTCGGCCTGCTTGTCGCCATGGACGCGAGCGGCTTCCAGGCCTTGCTCCCAGGCTTGGCGCGCGGCCGTAAAGTCCGCCAGCGCCAAATGGGCCTTGCCCAGTAGTTTCCATGCCGCCGAATACTTCGGATCGAATTCGACGCAGCGTTGGAAATGCTCCGCAGCCTTGGCGTTTTCCCCCAGATCCAGATAGCCCTTGCCCAGGCCGAAGCGCAGCAATGAGTTATCCACACCCTTGGCGAGCATTTTTTCCAGGGATTCGATCATCAGTGGATTCCTTTTTGAGGTGTGTCAGGAAAATATCCGGTATCTGGAAGTCCGCTATCGCGAGCAAGCTCGCGATGAGGCCAGTCTGATCGCCGAAAAATCCGGATCAGAAGAAGCTCAACCCCACATGAAACAGCTTCTCCACATCGCGAATATGCTTTTTATCCACAAGGAACAGAATCACATGGTCGCCCGCTTCGATCACGGTGTTGTCGTGGGCGATGATCACTTCTTCGTCGCGGATAATCGCACCGATGGTGGTGCCTGGCGGCAGGCCGATGTTCTCGATGGCCTTGCCGATCACCTTGCTCGATTTCGCATCGCCATGGGCAATCGCCTCGATGGCCTCCGCCGCACCCCGGCGCAGTGAGTGCACGCTGACGATGTCGCCTCGGCGCACGTGGGCCAGCAAGGTGCCGATGGTCGCCAGTTGCGGGCTGATGGCGATGTCGATGTCGCCGCCCTGGATCAGATCGACATAGGCCGGGTTGTTGATGATGGTCATCACCTTCTTCGCGCCCAGTCGCTTGGCCAGCAACGATGACATGATGTTGGCTTCGTCGTCGTTGGTCAGCGCCAGGAACAGGTCGGCGTCGGCGATGTTCTCTTCCATCAGCAGGTCGCGGTCTGAAGCACTGCCCTGCAACACTACCGTGCTGTCCAGTGTGTCGGAGAGATGACGGCAGCGCGCCGGGTTCATCTCGATGATTTTCACCTGATAACGGCTTTCGATGGCCTCGGCCAGACGTTCGCCAATCTGCCCGCCACCGGCGATGACGATGCGTTTATAGGTTTCGTCGAGACGGCGCATTTCGCTCATCACCGCGCGAATATTCGCCTTGGCGGCGATGAAAAACACCTCGTCGTCGGCCTCGATCACCGTGTCGCCCTGGGGCAGGATCGGCCGGTCACGACGGAAAATCGCCGCGACGCGGGTTTCCACGTTCGGCATGTGTTCACGCAACTGCCGCAGTTGCTGGCCCACCAGCGGCCCGCCGTAGTACGCCCGTACCGCCACCAGTTGCGCCTTGCCTTCGGCGAAGTCGATCACCTGCAAGGCGCCGGGGTGCTGGATCAGGCGCTTTATATAGTTGGTGACCACTTGTTCCGGGCTGATCAGCACGTCCACCGGAATCGCTTCGTTCTGGAACAGCTGCTCTTCGCGGGTCAGGTAAGCGGCTTCGCGAACCCGGGCGATCTTGGTCGGGGTGTGGAACAGGGTATGGGCGACCTGGCAGGCGACCATGTTGGTTTCGTCGCTGTTGGTCACCGCGACCAGCATGTCGGCGTCATCCGCTCCGGCCTGGCGCAACACGGTCGGGAATGAGCCACGACCTTGTACCGTGCGGATGTCCAGGCGGTCACCAAGGTCGCGCAGGCGCTCGCCATCGGTGTCGACCACAGTAATGTCGTTGGCTTCACTGGCCAGGTGTTCGGCCAGCGAACCGCCGACCTGCCCTGCACCAAGGATGATGATTTTCATCCAGTCACTCCATTGAATCCATTTAACCGCGAGCGGCGGCGATCTTGATCAGCTTGGCGTAGTAGAAACCATCGTGGCCACCTTCCTGGGCCAGCAACTGGCGACCATGGGGCTGCTTGATGCCGGCCGCCGTGGCGAGGTCCAGTTCCCGGGCACCCGGCGTTCGGGCGAGGAAGGCTTCGATGACTTCGGTGTTTTCGGTCGGCAGCGTGGAACAGGTGGCGTACAGCAGGATGCCCCCGACTTCCAGGGTTTTCCACATGGCATCGAGCAACTCGCCCTGCAGCAGCGCCAGCGCGGCGATGTCGTCGGGTTGGCGGGTCAGTTTGATGTCCGGGTGACGACGAATCACGCCGGTGGCCGAGCATGGCGCGTCCAGCAGGATGCGCTGGAACGGCTTGCCGTCCCACCACGCCTGAGTGTCGCGACCGTCGGCGGCAATCAGTTCGGCGCTCAGTTTCAGGCGTTCGAGGTTTTCCCGCACCCGTATCAGTCGCTTGGCTTCAAGGTCTACGGCCACGACGCCGGCCAGTTTTGGCTCGGCTTCGAGGATGTGGCAGGTCTTGCCGCCCGGTGCGCAGCAGGCGTCCAGCACCCGTTGGCCTGGCGCGAGGTCGAGCAGATCGGCAGCCAGTTGCGCGGCCTCGTCCTGCACGCTGATCCAGCCCTCGGCGAAGCCTGGCAGGCCGCGCACGTCGGTGGCGGCTTCGAGCACGATGCCATCGCGGCTATAAATGCATGGCGTCGCGGCGATACCGGCGTCGGTCAACAATCCGAGATAGGCATCACGGCTGTGATGACGACGGTTGACCCGCAGAATCATCGGCGGATGCGCATTGTTGGCGGCGCAAATGGCTTCCCATTGCTCGGGCCAGAACGCCTTCAGGGATTTCTGCAACCAGCGCGGGTGGGCGGTGCGCACCACCGGATCACGTTCCAGCTCGGCGAAAATCGTTTCGCTTTCGCGCTGAGCATTGCGTAGCACAGCGTTGAGCAATGCCTTGGCCCAAGGCTTTTTCAGCTTGTCGGCGCAACCGACGGTTTCGCCGATGGCGGCGTGGGCCGGGACGCGGGTGTAGAGCAATTGATAGAGACCGACCAACAGCAACGCTTCGACATCGGCGTCGGCTGCCTTGAACGGCTTCTGCAACAGTTTGGCCGCCAGCGCGGACAAGCGTGGCTGCCAGCGTGCGGTGCCGAATGCCAGGTCCTGGGTGAAGCCGCGATCACGGTCCTCGACCTTGTCCATTTGTGTTGGCAGCGAACTGTTGAGCGAGGCTTTGCCGCTCAGGACTGCGGCGAGTGCCTTGGCGGCGGCCAGACGCGGATTCATTGAGCGTCCGCCGCTTGACCGAGGATCGTTCCGGTGGCGAATTTCTCACGGCGGCTGTTGAACAGGTCACTGAAGTTCAGCGCCTTGCCGCCGGGCAATTGCAGACGGGTCAGGCACAAGGCCTGCTCGCCGCAGGCGACGATCAGACCGTCCTTGCTGGCGCTAAGGATTTCACCCGGGGCGCCTTTGCCTTCAGCCAGATTTGCGGCCAGCACTTTCAGGGCTTCGCCGTTCAAGGTGCTGTGGGTGATCGGCCACGGGTTGAAGGCACGCACCAGACGCTCCAGCTCAACCGCCGGGCGACTCCAGTCGATGCGTGCTTCGTCCTTGTTCAATTTATGCGCATAGGTGGCCAGGCTGTCGTCCTGCACTTCGCCCTCCAGTGTTGCGGCGGCGAGGCCGGCAATCGCCTGGACCACGGCCGGCGGGCCCATTTCGGCCAGACGATCATGCAGGCTGCCACCGGTGTCTTCGGCGCTGATCGGCGTGGCGACCTTGAGCAGCATCGGCCCGGTATCGAGGCCGGCTTCCATGCGCATTACGGTCACGCCGCTTTCGGCGTCCCCCGCTTCCACGGCGCGCTGGATCGGCGCCGCACCACGCCAGCGCGGCAGCAGCGAGGCGTGACTGTTGATGCAACCCAGGCGCGGAATATCCAGCACCACTTGCGGCAGGATCAGGCCGTAGGCGACCACCACCATCAAGTCCGGCTTGAGCGCGGCCAGTTCCGCCTGGGCATCTTCGTTGCGCAGGGTCGGCGGTTGCAGCACCGGGATATTGTTCTCCAGCGCCAGTTGCTTGACCGGGCTTGGCATCAGTTTTTGCCCGCGACCGGCCGGACGATCCGGTTGGGTGTAGACCGCGACGATCTCGTAAGGGCTGTCGAGCAGGGCCTTGAGGTGTTCGGCGGCGAATTCGGGGGTGCCGGCAAAGACGATGCGCAGTGGCTCAGTCATGGGTGTTCTCTATTGCAAAGCATCTTGAAAAGAAAAAGGCTTGCCGCGGCAAGCCTTTGAAGGAGGGCATCAAGCGTTTTGGCGATGCTGTTTTTCCAGCTTCTTCTTGATGCGGTCGCGTTTGAGCGTCGACAGGTAATCAACGAACAATTTGCCGTTGAGGTGGTCGCATTCATGCTGGATGCACACCGCGAGCAGGCCTTCGGCGATCAGTTCGTAGGGTTGGCCATCGCGGTCCAGCGCCTTGACCTTGACCCTTTGCGGGCGATCGACGTTTTCGTAGAAGCCCGGTACCGAAAGGCAGCCTTCCTGGTATTGCTCCATCTCGTCGGTCAGGGGTTCGAATTCGGGGTTGATGAACACTCGCGGTTCGCTGCGGTCTTCGGAGAGGTCCATCACGACGATACGTTTGTGCACGTTGACCTGGGTAGCGGCGAGGCCGATGCCAGGCGCTTCATACATTGTTTCAAACATGTCGTCGACCAACTGACGCACTTCGTCGTCCACTACGGCCACTGGTTTGGCGATAGTGCGCAGACGCGGATCAGGGAATTCGAGGATGTTTAAAATGGCCATAAGCTTGATTAGTGCACGTGTGAAGTAAGGTCGGGTCGATGGCCTGGCGGTCCGAAGATGCAGGCTACCGTTGTAAAACGTAGCTCCCTTTTGTTGACAAGCAAGTCTTGATAAGCAAGCAGGGAGCGAGCCTCTGACGGCTCTGGCGTTTCACGCGAATGCACATAATAAAGGGATTCACCGCATGAGGAAATCACTACTCGCCCTGCTGCTACTGGCCTCGGCCGGTCTGGCCTACGGGCAAGTGCAACTTCGGGAAGATATTCCCACCATAAAGCTGTCGCCTCAGGTGCGTAGCAGCCCGGTAACCGAGGCTATCCCCGGCATTGCGCTGAAATCGATCAACAGCTTTTTGCTGAGCAACCGCATCATCGATAAGGCCGAGGATTTCGACAAGGCGCCCTACATCGTCGCAGGTGATGCCGAGCGCGTGCTCAGTGGCGCGGGTGACCGCATCTTTGCCCGCGGCCATTTCGATCCGGCGCAACCGGCGTACGGCATCTTCCGCCAAGGCAAGGTCTACACCGATCCGCAGAGCAAGGAAATCCTGGGGATCAACGCCGATGACATCGGCGGCGGCGAGGTCGTGGCCATCGAAGGTGAGGTCGCCACCCTGGAGTTGCAACGCACGACCCAGGAAGTCCGCCTCGGCGATCGCTTGTTCGGCGGTGAGGAGCGCGCGATCAACTCGACCTTTACGCCCAGCACACCGAGCCACGAAATCAACGGTTTGATCATCGATGTGCCGCGTGGGGTCACGCAGATCGGCGAGTTGGACGTGGTAACACTGAACAAGGGGCAGCGCGACGGCCTGGCCGAAGGCAATCTGCTGGCGGTGATGAAGACCGGCGAAACCGTGCGCGACCGGATAACCGGTCAGCCGTTGAAAATTCCCGATGAGCGCGCTGGTCTGCTGATGGTTTTCCGTACCTACGACAAGCTCAGCTATGGGCTGGTGCTCAGCGCTTCGCGCTCGCTGTCGGTGATGGACAAGGTGCGAAATCCGTAAGAGTGCTTCACAAGTTACCAACAGAGTTATCCACAGCTTATTCCCGTTTGTACGGGTGCTTATTACGATCAAGGATGATCCATGTCGCTGCCTACTGTTACACCGGTTTCCCCCGCGGAACTGGAAGCTCGATTACGTCTGCACCGCTTGCCGGAACTCGGTCCGGCACGTTTCAAGAAGCTGCTTGAAGCCTTTGGCTCGGCGTCAAAAGCGATCAGCGCACCGGCCAGTGCCTGGCGCGCGCTGGGTTTGCCACTGGCCTGTTCCGAGGCCAGGCGTAGCACCGAGATCCGTGACGGCGCCAGTCATGCATTGGCCTGGCTGGAGCATCCGGCCCAGCATTTACTGATGTGGGACCAACCGGACTATCCGGCACTGCTGGCACAAATCAGCGATGCACCGCCGCTGTTATTTGTCGCGGGCGATCCGGGCATTCTGGAAAAACCACAACTGGCGATGGTCGGCAGCCGTCGCGCGTCCCGGCCAGGAATGGACACCGCTGCCGCGTTTTCCCGCAGCCTGGCCGGTGCCGGTTTTGTCATTACCAGCGGCCTGGCCCTGGGCATTGACGCCGCCGCGCACCAGGCCGCGCTCGACGTCGGTGGGCAAACAGTTGGTGTGCTCGGCACGGGGCTCGAGAAGTTTTATCCACAGCGAAACAGACGCCTGGCGGACGCCATGATCGCGTCGGGCAGCGCAGTGCTTTCGGAGTTTCCACTGGATGCAGGGCCCAGCGCCGGCAACTTCCCCCGGCGCAACCGGATCATCAGTGGTTTGTCTCTCGGGGTGCTGGTGGTCGAAGCCAGTGTCGCCAGCGGTTCTCTGATCACCGCGAGGCTGGCGGCGGAACAGGGGCGCGAGGTGTTTGCGATGCCTGGATCGATCCATCACCCCGGTGCCCGCGGCTGTCATCAGTTGATTCGGGACGGTGCGGTGCTGGTGGAAACTATCGAACATATCCTCGAAGCCTTGCGCGGCTGGCAACGACTGTCGTTATCCACAGAAACCTGCATCCCTGCAACGACTCACCCACTGCTGAAGCTGCTGCATGCCGCGCCTCACACCAGTGAAGCGCTGGCCGACGCAAGCGGCTGGGCCCTGCCGAAAGTGCTGGCGGCGCTGACGGAACTGGAAATGGATGGCCGCGCCGTGTGCGAAAGCGGGCGCTGGTTTGCGCGGGTGAGCTAGGTTTTATAAACAAGATCGGTAAACTGCGCAGAGCCTTAGTCTGGAGTGTTTTTCATGGTCAACAGTTGGCGTGTGCAACAAGCCGCGCAAGCAATTCGCGCCGGGGCGGTGATTGCCTACCCAACCGAAGCAGTCTGGGGCCTGGGTTGCGACCCCTGGGATGAGGAAGCGGTGGAACGTCTGCTGCTGATCAAGGGCCGGTCTGTGGACAAGGGGCTGATTCTGGTCGCCGACAACATCCGTCAGTTCGATTTCCTTTTCGAAGACTTCCCCGAATTGTGGATGGATCGCATGGCCAGCACCTGGCCGGGTCCGAACACCTGGCTGGTGCCGCACCAGAACCTGTTGCCGGAGTGGATTACCGGCGTGCATGAAACCGTGGCGCTGCGGGTCAGCGATCACCCTCAGGTGCGGGATTTGTGCGCGCTGGTCGGGCCGCTGGTGTCGACGTCGGCCAACCCGCAGGGACGCCCGGCGGCGCGTACGCGGATTCGCGTCGAGCAGTATTTCCGTGGCCAGGTGGATCTGGTGCTGGGTGGCAATTTGGGCGGACGCAAGAACCCGAGCGTGATTCGTGATCTGGCGACCGGCAGGGTTGTGCGTCCGGACTAAAGCTGGATGGACATGTGGCGAGGGAGCTTGCTCCCGTTCGGGTGCGCAGCGCCCGCAAAAACTGCAGGCGCGTTATAACTGAAACTACACAGTTGCCGAATGCAGGGCTGCTGCGCAGCCCAACGGGAGCAAGCTCCCTCGCCACAGAGGGTTATGGCAGCAGAACAACCGAACCCGTCGTGCGCCGCGCCGACAACTCGGTCTGCGCCTTCGCCGCGTCAGCCAGTGGATAACGCTGGCTGATGTCCACGGTCAGCTTGCCGCCGATGATCATCTCGAACAACTCGTCGGCCATGCGTTGCAGGTTCTCGGCGTTGTTCGCATAAGTGCCCAGGGTTGGCCGGGTTACGTACAGCGAGCCTTTCCCTGCCAGGATCCCCAGGTTCACGCCGTCGACCGCGCCGGACGCATTGCCGAAACTCACCACCAGCCCGCGTGGCGCGACGCTATCGAGTGAAGTCAGCCAGGTGTCCTTGCCAACACCGTCGTACACCACCGGGACTTTTTTGCCGTCGGTCAATTCCAGCACGCGTTGCGCGACATTTTCATGGCTGTAGTCGATGGTCGCCCAGGCGCCGTTGGCCTTGGCCAGCGCGGCCTTCTCCGCCGAGCTGACGGTGCCGATCAACTTGACGCCCAAGGCTCTGGCCCATTGGCAGGCCAGGGAACCGACCCCGCCGGCCGCGGCATGGAACAGGATGGTTTCGCCACCCTTGAGTTCATAAGTCTGACGCAGCAGGTACTGCACGGTCAGGCCCTTGAGCATCACGCCGGCGGCCTGTTCGAAGCTGATGGCGTCCGGCAGTTTCACCAGATTAGCCTCGGGCAAGACGTGAAGATCGCTGTAGGCGCCCAGAGGGCCGCTGCCATAGGCGACGCGATCGCCGATCTTGAAGCGGCTCACGTCGCTGCCCACCGCCTCGACCACGCCTGCACCTTCCGAGCCGACACCCGACGGCAGGGACGGTGGTGGGTACAGGCCACTGCGGTAATAGGTGTCGATGAAGTTCAGGCCGATGGCCTTGTTGGTCACGCGCACTTCCTTCGGACCTGGCTCGGCGGGCTGGTAATCCACATATTCGAGCACTTCGGGGCCACCATGGGCGCGGAACTGGATACGCTTTGCCATCAGAACTCTCCATAGGTCGTTTTACCAAGCTCCCTATCGGACTCCTAAGCTTGATCTTCGTCAACTGCGGCGGGGTGACTTGCGATGGTATGCTACGCGCCCATTTGCGCAGGCTGAGCTCCAATGGAGCGCCGCGTTGTTTTGCCCGATTCAAGGTGATGACATGACGACCCGCACCGAGGCCGTAAAAGCCTACCTGCTCGACCTGCAAGACCGTATTTGCGCCGCTCTGGAGGCCGAAGACGGTGGCACGCAATTCGTCGAAGACGCCTGGACCAGGCCGGCGGGCGGTGGCGGTCGCACCCGCGTGATAGAAAACGGCGCGGTGATTGAAAAGGGCGGCGTCAACTTTTCCCATGTCTTCGGCAGCGGTCTCCCACCGTCTGCCAGCGCCCATCGACCGGAACTGGCCGGCCGTGGCTTCGAAGCCCTCGGCGTTTCGCTGGTGATTCACCCGCACAACCCGCACGTGCCGACTTCCCACGCCAACGTGCGCTTTTTCATCGCGGAAAAAGAAGGTGAAGAACCGGTCTGGTGGTTTGGTGGCGGCTTCGACCTGACCCCGTATTACGGCAACGAAGAAGACTGCATCCACTGGCACCGTGTCGCCGAGCAGGCCTGTGCGCGGTTCGGCCCGGACGTCTACCCGCGTTACAAGGCCTGGTGCGACAGCTACTTCCACATCAAGCATCGTCACGAGCCGCGTGGCATCGGCGGGTTGTTTTTCGACGACCTGAACGAGTGGGATTTCGACACCAGCTTCGCCTTCATGCGCGCCATCGGTGATGCGTACATCGACGCCTATCTGCCCATCGTGCAGCGCCGCAAGAACGATGCGTTCACCGAAAAACAGCGGGAATTCCAGGAGTTCCGCCGTGGGCGCTATGTCGAGTTCAACCTGGTTTATGACCGTGGCACGCTGTTCGGCCTGCAATCGGGCGGGCGCACCGAGTCGATCCTGATGTCGCTGCCGCCGCAAGTGCGCTGGGGCTACGACTGGAAGGCCGAGCCCGGCAGCGAAGAAGCGCGCCTGACCGAGTACTTCCTGCAAGACCGCGATTGGTTGGCCGAAGCCTGAACGAGGAATCCTGATGGACCGTTATGTCGTATTCGGTAACCCGATTGGCCACAGCAAGTCGCCGTTGATCCATCGCTTGTTCGCCGAGCAGACCGCGCAGAAGCTGGACTACAACACGCTACTGGCGCCACTGGACGACTTTTCCACCTGTGCCCGGACGTTTTTCCTCGAAGGGCGTGGCGCCAATGTGACGGTGCCGTTCAAGGAGGAAGCCTATCGGCTGGCGAACAGCCTGACGGCACGGGCGCAGCGGGCGGGCGCGGTGAACACCCTGAGCAAACTGGCCGATGGCAGTTTGCTGGGCGACAACACCGACGGTGCCGGGCTGGTGCGCGACCTGACGGTCAATGCCGGGTTCAGCCTCAAAGGCAAACGCATCCTGCTGCTCGGTGCTGGCGGCGCGGTGCGCGGTGCTTTGGAGCCGTTGCTGGCCGAGCAGCCGGCATCGGTGATCATCGCCAATCGCACGGTGGAAAAGGCCGAGTTGCTGGCGGAACTGTTCTGCGATCTGGGGCCGGTCTCGGCCAGTGGCTACGACTGGTTGCGGGAGTCAGTGGACCTGATCATCAACGCGACGTCGGCGAGCCTGACCGGCGATGTGCCGCCGATTGCTGCCAGCCTGATCGAGCCTGGCAAAACGGTGTGCTACGACATGATGTACGGCAAGGAGCCGACCTCGTTCTGCCGCTGGGCCAGCGAAAACGGCGCGGCAGTGGTGATGGATGGCTTGGGGATGCTGGCCGAGCAGGCAGCCGAGGCCTTCTTTCTGTGGCGCGGTGTACGCCCGGATACAGCGCCGGTATTGGCTGAGCTTCGCCGGCAACTGGCCCTTTAAAGTCAAAAGATCGCAGCCTTCGGCGGCTCCTACTGGTGATCACACAACCCGTAGGAGCTGCCGAAGGTTGCGATCTCTTTAATCTTCAAACCGGATCGGGCATTTCTCTGCCCCTTCCAGTTTCCTCAGCTCTTCCACCACCTGCGGCCGGGCTCGGCGCAAGGTCAGGCTGCGGTCCTGGCGAAGCAGGCGCCGCGCTTCCTGGTGCAGCATTTCCACTCCTGAATAGTCGATGAAGTTGATCTGCTGCGCCTCGATCACCACGCGCGCGCCGTGCATGCGTTGCAGGCGCACTTGCAGGTAATGGCTGGCGCCGAAAAAGATCGAGCCGCCCACCCGCAGAATGTCTTCCTCGCCATCCCGCACATGCTGCACCCGTGGTTGCGATGTGCGCTTGAGGTAGAAAAAAAGCGAGGCCAGCACACCGGCGTAGATTGCCGTCTGCAATTCCAGCAGCAGGGTGGCGACGCAGGTCAGCGCCATGACCACGAATTCGGCGCGGCTGACCCGCAACAACGCGCGAATGCCGCGATGGTCCACCAGCCCCCAGGCGATCAACAGAATGCTGCCGGCCATGGCCGGAATCGGGATGTGCGCGATCAGGCTCGCGCCGAAGATCGCAAACAGCGCCACCCACAATGCCGAAAAAATCCCGGCCAGTGGCGAACAGGCCCCCGCTTCATAGCTCAGGCCTGAGCGAGTGAAGGAGCCGGCTGACAGTGATCCGGAAAAAAACGCACCGACGATGTTCGACAGGCCTTGGGCACGAACTTCCTGGTTCGCGTCGAGTAATTGCTGCGAACGTGCGGAGATCGAGCGGGCAATCGACAGGCTGGTGACCAACCCGAGCATTCCTACTGCTACCGCGCTGGGCAGCAGGCGCAGGATCAGATCAAGGTCCAGCGGCAATGGACTGAAGGGCGGCAGTTTGCCGGTAAAGGCGCTGACCAGTTGCACATGGCCGAACATTGATGGCCAGAGCCAAACCAGCAAGCCGCCGAGAACCAGGGTGATCAGGAGCGTCGGCCAGCGTGGCAGCAGCAGCTTGAGGATCACGCCCACCACCACCGTCGCCAGCCCCAGTGCCAGTGAAGGCTTGTCCATTTCGCCGAGATGGCGCAACAAGGTGATGAAGCTATCCAGCGCGGTAGCCTGACTGGGCAAGTCCAGTCCCAGCAGGTTAGGCAATTGACCGATGGCAATCACCACGGCGGCACCCAGGGTGAAGCCGAGCACCACCGAATGCGAGACGAAATTCACCAATGCGCCAAAGCGCAGCAATCCCAGCATCCACTGAAAGAGGCCGGCAAGAAACGTCAGCAACAGGATCAACATGACGTAGTCCTGCGACGCAGGAACGGCCAGAGGACTGACGCTGGCGTACAAGACAATGGAGATGGCCGCCGTAGGACCGCAGATCAAATGCCACGACGAGCCCCAGAGACAAGCGATCAACACCGGGATGATTGCGGCGTACAGGCCGTATTCCGGCGGCAGGCCGGCAATCAGTGCGTAGGCAATGGATTGCGGCAACGCGAGAATCGCGCCGCTGAGGCCAACGATCAGGTCGCGACCGACACTGGCGCGGGTTTGCCGGGGCAGCCAGGTGAGGAAGGGGAAGAGTGAATGGCGGCTTGGCAGGGCCATGGGGCCTCTCGGTTGGGGATTTTGCGCAAGGGTAGCAGGACAACGCGATCATTGTGGCGAGGGAGCTTGCTCCCGCTGGACCGCGTAGCGGTCCCAAAAGGGCAATCACGATGTGTCTGACTCATCGAGGTAACCGGATTGCGTCTGCTGCGCAGCCGAGCGGGAGCAAGCTCCCTCGCCACAGGTAATCATCAGAGTTTCGCTTTGACCGCTGGCAGCGCATCCTTGCCATCCACGGTCTTCACCCCATCGAGCCATTTATCCAGCACCGCCGGGTTGGCCTTGATCCACGCCTTGGCTGCGTCGGCATTGCTGACTTTCTTGTTCACCACCTCGGCCATGATGCTGTTCTCCATGTCCTGGGTGAAGCTCAGGTTGCTCAGCAGTTTGCCAACGTTCGGGCAGGCCTGTGCATAACCTTTGCGGGTCAGGGTATGCACGCTGCCGGTGTCACCGAAGTATTTCTCGCCACCCTTCAGATAGCGCATTTTCAGCTGCACGTTCATCGGGTGCGGCGTCCAGCCGAGGAAGGTCACGAATTTCTGCTTTTTCACCGCGCGGGACACTTCCGCCAGCATCGCCTGCTCGCTGGACTCGACCAGTTTCCACTGGCCCATGTCGAAATCGTTTTTCTTGATGATCTCTTGCAGAGAGATGTTCGCTGGAGCACCGGAGCCGATGCCGTAGATCTTGTGGTCGAACTTGTCGGCGTATTTGTTCAGGTCGGCAAAGTTATGCACACCCGCGTCCCATACGTAGTCCGGTACGGCGAGGGTGAATTCGGTGCCGTCGAGGTTCTTCGCCAATTGCGTGACATCGCCGTTGGCGACGAACTTGTCATAGAAGCCCTGCTGCGCCGGCATCCAGTTACCCAGGAATACATCGACCTGGCCATCCTTCAGCCCGCCAAAGGTGATCGGCACCGCGAGGGTGTCGACCTTGGCCTTGTAGCCCATGCCGTCCAGCAGAAACCCGGTGATGGCATTGGTCGCGGCGATATCGCTCCAGCCCGGGTCGGCCATTTTCACGGTCTCGCAACTCTGATCGGCAAACGCCGATGCACTGCCCAGAGCCAGGAGCCCGACCGTCAGTACTGTGGATAACCTTTGCATGGACTTCCCCTTAACATTATTGGTTTTGGCAGGGTTGTGGATAACGTGCTTTACGCTCCAGATCGTCGAGGTCGATGTGGTTGCGCATGTACTGCTGACTGGCGTCCACCAGTGGCTGGTGATCCCAGCTCTTCAGCTTGCCGAGGGTCAGCGCCTCGGCCACGAAGCGTCGGCGCCGCTGGCTGGCGAGCACCTGCTGGTGAATCGCCGGAATGTTCCATTTGGCCCGCGCTTCGGCGAGAAAATCGTCGAACAACTGGCGATGTTGCGGCGAATGACTGAGTTCTTCCAGTTCGCGAGGGTCATTCTGTACGTCGAAGAGTAGGCAAGGGTCGTCTTCGCTGTAGATGAATTTGTAGGCACCGCGGCGAATCATCATCAACGGGCTGACGGTGCCTTCGGCCATGTATTCGCCAAACACCTCGTCGTGACCGCCCTGCCCTTGCAGGTGCGGGACCAGCGAGCGGCCGTCCAGCGGCAAGCCCGGTTCCAGCGAGCCGCCGGCCAGTTCGACGAAGGTTGGCAACAGGTCCGCCGTGGAAACACTGGCGCTGACCCGGCTGGCACCGAACTGCCCTGGTGCGCTGACTAGCAGCGGCACCCGAGCAGCCATTTCATACCAGTGCATTTTGTACCAGAGGCCGCGCTCGCCGAGCATGTCGCCGTGGTCGCCGGAAAACACAATGATGGTGTCATCGATCAGCCCGGTATCCTCGAGGGTTTGCAGGAGTTTGCCGACGTTGCTGTCGATATAGCTGCACGCGCCGAAATAGGCGCGGCGGGCGTCGCGGATTTTATCCACAGGCAGCGGCTTGTCCCACAGGTCGTAGACCTTGAGCAGACGTTGCGAGTGCGGGTCGAGGTCATGCGGGTCCGGGGTTACAGGCAGCGGAATGTCTGCATCGTCGTACAAATCCCAGAAAGCCTTGGGAATCGTGTACGGATCGTGTGGGTGAGTCATGGAAACGGTCAGGCAGAACGGCTGGTCGCCGTCCTCGCGAATATGGTCGAACAGGTACTGCTGGGCCTTGAACACCACCTCTTCGTCGAAATCCAGTTGATTGGTGCGCACGCACGGGCCGGCTTGCAGTACCGACGACATGTTGTGGTACCAGGTCGGACGCACGTCCGGCTCATCCCAGTTCACTGCCCAGCCGTAGTCAGCCGGATAGATGTCACTGGTCAGGCGTTCTTCGTAGCCATGCAGCTGGTCTGGCCCGCAGAAATGCATCTTGCCCGACAAGGCGGTGCGGTAGCCGATGCGGCGCAGGTAGTGGGCGTAGGTCGGTACGTCGGCGGGGAAATCGGCGGCGTTGTCGTAGGCACCGATCTTGCTCGGCAACTGGCCGCTGACGAGGGTAAAACGCGATGGCGCGCACAATGGGCTGTTGCAATAAGCCGAGTCGAACACCACGCCTTGTGCGGCGAGGCGGCTGAGATTAGGCAGTTTGATGGGCGATGGGCCGTAGAACGGCAACATTGGCGCGGCCATTTGATCGGCCATGATGAAAAGAATGTTCTTGCGCTTCATGTGATCGCGGCATTCCATAGTGGATGTTTATGCGAGAGTGCTGGTTTCGAGAATGAAACCCTCACAGCTTGCGGTAAAGCCCACGCGCGGCAATGACTAGGATAAGCACAGCTTATGTATGACGCCCTTGGTGACCTGTCACTGGATCTGCTTCGTGCCTTCGAAGCGGCGGCCCGTCAGCGAAGTTTTACCGCCGCGGCGGTTGAGCTGGGCACCACGCAACCGGCCATCAGCCAGCAGATCAAGCGCCTGGAAGAGCAACTGTCGACACGCCTGTTCGATCGCATTTACCGTGGAATCGAACTGACTGAGGCCGGGCAGATCCTTTTCGAGCAGGTTCAGCTAGGTTTGCAGAATATCGACGCAGGATTGAGCGCGATCAGCGCACAGCAACAGCATGAAGTGCTGCAGGTGGCCACGGATTTTGCCTTCGCCGCCTATTGGTTGATGCCGCGTCTGCACCGCTTTCACGCGGCCAATCCGCAGGTGGATGTCAGCCTGGTCACCAGTGAACGCAGCCATAACATGCTACGTACCGATATCGATGTGGCGGTACTGTTCGGCGATGGCCGCTTCAAGCAGGGTGAAAGCCATTGGCTGTTCAGCGAAGAAGTGTTTCCGGTGTGCAGCCCGCAGTTGTTGAGCGAACGTCCCCTGCCCTTGCCGGCCCACGCATTGCTGGAGTTTCCGTTGCTGCACCTGCGTGGGGAGCACAGCAGTAACTGGTTCGACTGGAGTGGTGTGTTCCGCGAACTGGGCATCACTTCGCCCCCGGCACCCGGGCAGTTGCGCTTCGACAATTACACCTTGCTGATTCAGGCCGCGATTGGTGGCCAAGGCGTTGCCATCGGCTGGCGCCACCTTGTGGATAACTTGCTGACGCAGGGGTTGTTGTGTCGACCGATCGGCGAAACGGTGATGTCGAGGCTGGGTTACTACGTGGTGTTGCCCCAGCGCAAACGACGCGGAGCGTTGATCCAGCAGTTTGTGGATTGGTTGATGGCAGAGCAGGCCAGCAGTGCGCAATCACTCAACGGGCTGACACTGCCGTCCATTGCGGTTTAGCTGTCGGTGGCGATGAAGTTGACGTGCTCTCGGATGTGCAGGTTCAAGTGCAATTCATCGGCAATGCCCGCGGCGGTGCGGGCCAGTCGTCCGAGTGGTTCGGCCAGTCCCGGCTCGAGGTTGCCCCCGATTTGGGCAAAATGTTCGATGGTCAGTCCCGGTACGCCGCGCGGTTCGTTAACCATCGTCCACTGCAAAGGGCTGCTCTGCAGTGCTTCGCGGATTTCCTCGGCGGCGTGACGTTCCAAGCTGTCCTCGGTTTCCGGATCGTCCAGCACGTCGAAATCACCCACCAGAAACAATCGGGCGATTTTTGCTGCCTGCATGCCATCGATTAGCGCATCTACTGCCAGCACCTGCTCTACCGGGCCCGGTACGATGGTTTTTTCCACGTGTTCGCTGCTGAACGGTAAACCTGGAGCGTCCAGTAGGCAGATGACCACGGAGCTGCCGGCCACACTCTGCTTGACCCGTTGCGCGTCGAACAGGTCGCCAGTCTTGGTGCGCAGCCCCGGACGGGGTGCCAGCGCATTGAGGTCATCGAGAATTGCGATCACTTCATGCTGGCGCCGCAGCATCTCAGCCATCAGCGCACTGCCCAGGCTACTCATGGCACCATAAAGCACCACTTTCACGACGGGGGTTTCGGCATTTTTCATGGCTGGGCTTCCTGTTTTCCAGCGCCTGTATGATGTTTGACCCGCAGGAACCAGCAAGGGTTCGAACAGTTTTCAGAGGGGTTCAGATGCAGCAGATCAGGGGTTACCACGCCCACGTTTATTTCGATGCCAGCACAATCGGGCAGGCGCGGGCCTTGTGTGAGCAGGCGGCGCAATTGTTTCCACTGAAAATGGGCCGCGTGCATGAGCGCCTGGTCGGTCCGCACCCGGACTGGAGCTGCCAGTTGGCGTTCGAGCCGCAGGTGCTGGGTGACGTGCTGCCGTGGCTGGCGCTCAACCGCAAGGGGCTGGTGGTGTTTCTGCACCCGGAGACCGGCAACGACCTGCTCGACCACACCGAGCACGCGATCTGGATGGGCGCTATTCGGCCGTTGGACCTGACGGTTTTTTGATCAGAGTGTTTCTCCGGCCTCACCGGGCAGGTGTTCGTCCAGATGCAGCCACGGCAAGCGGCTGTCGGTCCAGATGTGCCGCTCGGCCGGCGCTTGCTCTGGATGGTCGAGGGTGGCGATGGTCAGGTCGATGCTTTTCGGGCTCAGGTGCGTCACCAGCGCCAACTGCGCCCCGCAGTGGCCGCAGAAATATCGCGCGCAGGTGGATGAAGAATCATAGCGCGACGGCGTCCCGGCCAGCCATTGAAAGGCCGATACCGGCACGGTGATCCAGGTGGTCACGATGCCGCCGCTAACCCGTCGGCAAATCGAACAATGGCAGTGGGCGATATCGTGCAGCGGCCCGCTGAATTGATAGCGCAATTGCCCGCAGTGGCAGCCCCCGGTGTGAACTTCGCCCACGTTCAACCTCCCGCCCTGCGTTCAGGGACTTGAAACCCAATCCGACGATCGGTTGCACATCCGGTCCTTGCTTTCATTGGCGAAAGCTGGCTGAAAGCTTCCCCGATTAGGATCGCCCCCACTACCGGCAACAGACCGGTTGGCCAATGCCAGCGTTTTATCGCTCGCACAGCCCATTTAACAACAACAATGGTGATTCTGATGTCCTCTTCTATCCGCCGCTTCGCTGCAACTCCGCCCGTACGTCTCGTGCTTCCCGTTCTGCGCTGATCCCGCCCGATCCGCCCATTCCCTAGCCGCGCTACGCCTGGAGTATTCCCATGCTGACTTTCCTTGGCTTCGCCATGGTCATCACGTTCATGTTCCTGATCATGACCAAGCGCCTGTCCGCGCTGATCGCCCTGATCATCATTCCAATCATCTTTGCCCTGTTCGGCGGTTTTTCGCCGAAGATCGGCCCGATGATGCTCGAGGGCATTACCAAGCTTGCGCCGACCGGCGTGATGCTGATGTTCGCTATCCTGTACTTCGCCCTGATGATCGACTCCGGCCTGTTCGACCCGGCTGTGCGCAAGATTCTCAAACTGGTCAAGGGCGACCCGCTGAAAGTTTCGGTCGGCACCGCCGTTCTGGCGCTCGTTGTCTCCCTCGATGGTGACGGCGCGACCACTTACATGATCTGCGTGGCCGCCATGCTGCCGCTCTACAGCCGTATCGGCATGAGCCCGCGGATCATGGCCGGCCTGATCATCCTCGCCGGTGGCGTGATGAACATGACCCCATGGGGCGGTCCGACCGCTCGCGCTGCCAGTGCGTTGCATGTGGACCCGTCCGACATCTTCGTACCGATGATTCCTGCGATGCTGGCTGGTGTAGTGGCGATCCTGGTCATTGCCTACTTCTACGGCAAGCGTGAGCGTGCACGCCTGGGTGAACTGCACCTGGTTGGCGATGAAATCGATCACAGCGAAATCAGCGTTTCGCAGTTCCCGGATGCCCGTCGTCCGAAGCTGATCTGGTTCAACGGCGCCCTGACCCTGGCCCTGATGGGCACCCTGATCGGTGGCCTGCTGCCGTTGCCGGTGCTGTTCATGGTGGCGTTCAGTATCGCCATGATCGTCAACTATCCTTGCCTGCAACAGCAGAAGGATCGTGTCGCGGCCCACGCCGGTAGCGTGCTGGCGGTGGTCGGGTTGATCTTTGCGGCCGGTATCTTCACCGGTATCCTGACCGGCACCGGGATGGTCGACGCCATGTCGAAAAGCCTGTTGGCGGTGATTCCGGACTTCCTCGGCCCGTACCTGGCGGTGATCACGGCACTGGTAAGCATGCCGTTCACTTTCTTCATGTCGAACGATGCATTTTATTACGGCGTGTTACCGGTTCTTGCCGAAGCCGCCAGCCATTACGGTATAACCGCCGTGGAAATGGCACGTGCCTCGATCGTCGGTCAGCCCGTCCATCTATTGAGCCCGCTGGTTCCATCGACCTACCTGTTGGTGGCCCTGGCAGGCATCGATTTCGGTGACCACCAGCGCTTCACCCTGAAGTGGGCAGTGCTGGTTTGTATCTGCATACTGATTGCTGCACTGCTGTTGGGGACTTTCCCGGTGTTCAGCACTCTATAAGCCCAAGACTCACCACTTCGGGTCCAGGCTTCGCTGTTTGAAGCCCGGGCCCGTTGTGGTTTAACAATCGCTCAAAGGAATACACATGGAATGGCTGACCAACCCTGAAATCTGGGTTGCCTTCTTCACCCTGACCGCCCTGGAAATCGTCCTGGGTATCGATAACATCATCATGATTTCGATCCTGGTCAGCCGCATGCCCAAGCACATGCAGGCACGCACCCGGATTTTCGGTCTGGCGCTGGCCATGATCACGCGAATCCTGCTTCTGCTGTCGATCACCTGGGTCATGCGCCTCACGGCGGACCTGTTCGTCGTATTCGGCCAGGGTATTTCCGGACGCGACCTGATCCTGTTCTTCGGTGGTCTGTTCCTGCTGTGGAAAAGCTCGCAAGAGATGTACCACGCGCTGGAAGGTGAAGATGAAAGCAACGACGAACCTTCGGGCAAGGGCGGAAACTTCCTCTACACCATCATCCAGATCGCGATCATCGACATCGTGTTCTCCCTGGACTCGGTGATCACCGCCGTTGGCATGGTCTCCCACGTACCGGTCATGGTCGCGGCAATCATCGTGGCGGTACTGGTGATGATGTGGGCATCCGGCACCATCAGTGAGTTTATCGACAAGCATCCATCGCTGAAGATGCTGGCGCTGTCGTTCCTGTTGATCGTCGGTACGGTGCTGATTGCCGAATCCCTGGACGTGCACGTGCCAAAAGGCTACGTCTACTTCGCCATGGCGTTCTCGCTGGCGGTGGAAGCGATCAACATCAGGATGCGCACTGCCATCGCGAAAAAGAAGAAACAGCAGGATCCGGTAAAGCTGCGCAAAGATATTCCGGGCCAGTAACCCGGTAGTACGCAACACCCTGTGGGAGCGAGCCTGCTCGCGATGGCGGTCTGTCAGTCAACATCAATGTTGGAGCTGATGGCCTCATCGCGAGCAGGCTCGCTCCCATTTTGTTTTTTGGCGGGTTGCATGAACGGGATTTCATGACAGTTTTGTTTCAATCCCTTCTTTGGCTATGCGATGCTGGCGCGCAGACCGTTAGCCAACTACAGCTTAAGTACAGAACGTAGAACGTTGCGCGGTACCGTCAACTTGCTCCTTTGGGGCGCTACACCACAGGGGGTCATTATGCTCACCCTGCTCAATTTGCTTTCTGCCGTGGCCCTGCTGATCTGGGGCACGCACATCGTCCGAACCGGCATCCTGCGGGTCTACGGCACCAACTTGCGGCATGTCATCAGCCATAACATGTCCAACCGCTGGCTGGCTTTCCTCTCCGGAATCGCTGTGACGGCGATGGTTCAGAGCAGCAACGCCACCGCCATGCTGGTCACTTCCTTTGTCGGCCAGGGCCTGATGGCGCTTACGCCGGCGTTGGTCACCATGCTCGGTGCCGATGTCGGTACGGCCTTGATGGCGCGGGTGCTGACGTTCGATCTGTCGTGGTTGTCGCCCCTGCTGATTTTTACCGGGGTGATTTTCTTTCTTTCGCGCAAGCAGACCCGACTCGGGCAGATGGGCCGTGTCGCCATTGGCTTGGGGTTGATCATTCTGGCGTTGCAACTGATTGTCGAAGCCGCGCACCCGATTACCCATGCCAAAGGGGTGAAGGTGATTTTCGCCTCGCTCACCGGCGACCTCCTGCTCGACGCCCTGGTCGGCGCGCTGTTCGCGATGGTTTCCTATTCCAGCCTGGCCGCTGTGTTGCTTACCGCGACTCTGGCGGGCGCCAACGTGATCAGCTTACCGGTGGCCATCGGGCTAGTGATCGGTGCCAATATCGGCAGTGGTGTACTCGCTTTCCTCAGCACCAGCATGCAGAACGCCGCCGGGCGCCAAGTGGCGCTGGGCAGCCTGCTGTACAAACTGATTGGTCTTTTATTGATCATTCCGGTGCTCGATCCGCTGGTGCACTGGCTCGATGGCCTGGATTTCAGCCCTCAGGAAATGGTCATCGGCTTTCACCTGCTCTACAACATCGCGCGTTGCCTGATCCTGCTGCCAAGCGTTGGGCCGATGGCCAGGTTTTGTGCCTGGGTGCTGCCGGAGCGCCCGCTGGCCAACGGTACGGCCAAGCCCCGGCATCTTGACCCGACGGCGTTGGTCACCCCTGGCTTGGCGCTGGCCAATGCGGCCCGGGAAACCCTGCGCATGGGCGACCTGATCGACAACATGCTTGAAGCCATGCTGGATGTTTTGCACGGCAAGCAAACCGCCGTCACCCAGGAAATGCGCCGCCTGACCGACGATGTCGAAGCGCTCTACAGCGCGATCAAGTTGTACCTGGCGCAAATGCCCCGGGAAGATCTCAGCGATCAGGATAGCCGGCGCTGGGCGGAAATCATCGAACTGGCGATCAACCTGAAACTGGCCAGCGACTTGATCGAACGCATGCTGCGCAAGGTCCAGCAGCAGAAAACCTCGCAGCGCCGGTCGTTTTCCGAAGTCGGGCTGGACGAATTGACCGGGCTGCAAACTCAGTTGATCTCCAACCTGCGGCTCGGGATGTCGGTGTTTCTCAGTGGCGACCCGGAAAGTGCCCGCCAGTTGGTGCGTGAAAAACGTCGTTTCCGCGCACAGGAACGGCGCCTGGCCCACGCTCATGTCAGCCGCTTGCAACGTAAAATCGTGCAAAGTATCGAAACCAGTTCGTTGCACCTGGAACTGATCGCCGACATGAAACGTCTGAATTCGCTGTTTTGCAGCAGTGCCTACGTGGTGCTGGAAACATCGGAGACAGGTGCGCTGGTGGTCGACGATTTGAGCGACATCACTCATTCACCCTGAACGTCCGCAGTTGCCTGAAGTCTGTTGAACTTACGCCAGCCGTACGGAAGCTCGTTATGCGTTGTCTGTTGTTCGCTTGCCTGTTACTTGGCTCATTCCCGTCATTCGCTCTGGATCGCTTCCAGGTCGAGGGCTACACCCTGCGCAACGGTTTGCAGTTGCTGCTCAAACCCGGCACTGATCGCGGGCATGTGGCGATCCGGCTGGTGGTCGGCGTTGGCCTGGACGATTTCAAGTGTGAAGAAAAGGAGCTGCCGCATCTGCTGGAACACCTGTTGTTCAGCGGAATCGACGCCAGCGGCGAAGGCGGCCTGGAAGAAAGCATGCAGGCCCTGGGCGGTGAGTGGAACGCGTTCACCAGCAATGCCGATACGACCTTCGTCATCGAAGCCCCGGCGAAAAACCAGCGCAAGGTGCTTGACCTGTTGCTGGCGCTGCTGACCCAGACCCGCTTCGACGACAACGCCATCAACGCGGCCAAGCAAGTGGTCGAGCGTGAAGACGGCGGCCACTACTCGCACCTGCAACGCTGGCTCGATCGACAGGACCTCGGTCACACGGCCAGCAAACAACTGGCCGTGGAGCTGGGCCTCAAGTGCCCGGAGCGTGCGCAAGTCAATGACCTGACCCGTGAACAGCTGGAGCAGGTGCGCAAGGACTGGTATGCGCCGAACAACATGACCCTGATCGTGGTCGGCGACCTCGACAAGTTGCTGCCGGCCTATCTGGAGCGGGCGTATGGCGCGCTGGAAGCGATCACCCCTGGCGAGCATCCGCCGCTGCCGCAAATCCAGGCCAGCGCCGCCCATGAACGCACCTTGACCCACGGTCTTGTCGGCAACGGCGCCAAGTTACACTGGCTGGTGCCGGAGCCGGTACTGGAGGATGGGCACGATGAAACCTTCGATTTGCTCAAGGACTATCTGGATTGGGCGCTCTATCGCCAGTTGCGCCTGGCTCACGGTTTGTCCTACGGCCCGTGGGCGGAGCGCGAGGTGTTCGGCGGCGTGGGGTTCATGAGCCTCAATGCCGACCTTGAACGCGACGACGTGGCCGATGCCGAACAAGTACTTGAGGACCTGAAGGCCGGACTGCTCAAGGATGGCCTCAATGCCGATACCTTCAACCGCCTCAAGCAGGCCGCAATTGCCCGCCAGTCCTGGGCCGTGCAAGGCAACAGCGCGTTGGCCGACTACTACTGGAGCGCCATCGGCAACTACGAGGACGGTCGCTTCACCAACCCGACCCGGGAGCTGCAAGGGGTGACCCTGGAAGAAGCGAACAAGGCCGTGCGTGAGTTGCTCCTGCAACCGGGGTATTTGCGGATCGAGAAACCGTTGTTCAGTTATGACCAGTTGATGTGGCTGGCGGTCGGTGGGACGGGCTTGATCGTGTTGATGCTGGTGGGCTGGCGTTTGCATCGCAGGAAATAACCATTCCAGGTGACAACGGACTGAGAGGCCTTGCCGGTTCCCCCTGGTGCATGGTGTAACTGACCGTGAACCCTCGCCACAGAGCCGCACCAGCGGTACCCTGTCGAGGTTTTTTCCTACGACGACTGTGAAACCGCCGAATGCAAAACCTGACCTTTTTCGTACAGCGCATCCTCGAATTGATGAAGCGGTACCCTGGGGTCATTGCGCTCTGTGGTTTCATCTCGGGGGTGGGCAGTTTCATTCTGGTCGATCGCCAGCAAGGCCTGGCGAGCTGGATCACCACCATCATGCTGATCAGCTGGATCTGGCTGATGCTGGAAAACAGCCTGACCAAGCTGTTCAAGCGCATCTTCAAGCGAGAAATCCCGGAACCCTTGCTGCGTTACGCAACGCAGATGATCCATCAGGAAAGCCTGTTCTTTGTCCTGCCGTTCTTCTTCATCACTACGACGTGGAACAGTGGCCAGTTGTTTTTCACCGGGCTGCTCGGCGTCGCGGCGCTGATTTCGATCATCGACCCGCTCTACTACAAATGGCTGGCCCCACGGCGCTGGGCGTTTCTGGCCCTGCACACCCTGACCCTGTTCGCCGCGCTGCTCACCGCCTTGCCGGTGATCATGCACCTGACCACCGCGCAAAGTTTCAAATGGGCACTGGGTATCTCGGTGCTGCTGTCGTTCCCGAGCCTGGCATCGATCTTCCCGATTCGTACCCTGCGCAATGCGCTGGCGATCTTGAGTATCACCTTGGGCATCGGCGCCGTTGGTTGGGAGCTGCGTTCGTGGGTGCCGCCAGCGACGCTGTGGATGACCGATGTGGCCATCAGCACGCAGATGCAAGACCGCACGCCGGGCGCCAGCCTCGACGAAGTCAGCGCCGAGCAGATTCGCAATGGCGGGCTCTACGCATACACCGCGATCAATGCCCCGCGTGGCCTGGACGAGCGGATTTATCACGTCTGGCAGTTCAACGGTAAAGAGGTCGATCGCATCCCCCTGGATATTCGTGGCGGGCGCAAGGAGGGTTACCGGGCCTGGACCCACAAGCAGAACTTCCCGGGCAACCCGGCCGGCAAATGGCAGGTTCGGGTGCTGACCGAAGATGGCCAGGTCATCGGCGTGCTGCGTTTCAAAGTCACGGACAGCACAGCGATCAAAGAAAAGTAATCCGGTTCGTGCTATTACGTAAATCTGCGTAATCACTGAACAAGCACGGAGCTTATGATCAGCAGCACGATGGCCGGCAACGCCCGATTGGACACGTCGATTACCCCAGCGCGGTTGCGGGTGACGGGCGACTGGACGCTTGCCCATTACGCTGACCTCAAGCTGTTGAGCGAAAAACTCCATGGCCAGTACGACGTCAACACCCCCATCGACCTCAATGGTCTAGGCGCCCTCGACACCGCTGGCGCCTCGCTGTTGGTCGAGCTGCTCGGCTCCGAGCGCCTCGGCCGTTCCGCCGAACACCCTGATTGCACACTCTCTGCCGCCGATCGTGCATTGCTGCAAACCGTCTACTGCTCGTTGACCGATTTCTGCGTACCGATCAAGGAACCGGAAGTCAGCGTTTCCATTCAGTTGCTGACCCGTATTGGCCGCGCGGTGGACACCGTCTGGCAGGACACCCTGCAACTGCTGGGTTTCGTCGGCCTGATCATCGAAACCATCGCCCGTGGCCTGTTCCGTCCCAAGCGCTGGCGCGTCACGCCGATGATCGCCCACATCGAACAGACCGGTCTCGACGCCGCGCCCATCGTTGCTTTGCTGACTTTTCTGGTGGGCGCCGTGGTGGCGTTTCTCGGCTCGACGGTGCTGGCCACTTTCGGCGCCACCGTCTTCACCGTGGACCTGGTGGGGTTTGCTTTCCTGCGCGAATTCGGTGTGTTGCTGACTGCAATCCTGATGGCCGGGCGCACCGCCAGTGCGTTCACGGCGCAAATCGGGTCGATGAAGGCCAACGAGGAAATCGATGCCATCCGCACCCTGGGCCTCGACCCCGTGGAGTTGCTGGTGGTGCCGCGGGTCCTGGCGTTGCTGATCGCCCTGCCGATGCTGACCTTCCTGGCGATGCTGTCGGGGATTATCGGCGGTGCCGTGGTCTGCGCGGTGGCGCTGGATATTTCGCCGGCGATGTTCCTGTCGCTGCTGCAAACGGACATCGGCGTTCAGCACTTTCTGGTGGGGATCGTCAAAGCGCCGGTGTTCGCCTTCCTCATCGCCGCCATCGGTTGCCTGGAAGGCTTCAAGGTCAGTGGCAGCGCTGAGTCTGTGGGCGCGCACACTACGTCGAGTGTGGTGCAGTCGATTTTCGTAGTGATCGTGATGGATGCGATTGCCGCGATGTTTTTCATGGAGATGGGTTGGTGAGTCGTATCCCCCGAGCGCCCTCCGAGGCGGTGATTGAAGTCCGTGGACTGTGCAACCGCTTTGGCCGCCAGAGCGTGCACGAAAACCTCGACCTGGACTTGTACAAGGGCGAGATCCTCGCCGTGGTCGGTGGCTCCGGCAGCGGCAAATCGGTGCTGCTGCGCAGCATTGTCGGGTTGCGCCAGCCCAGCGAAGGCGTGGTGAAAGTCTTCGGGAAAAACCTGCCGACCTTGTCCGAACACGAGCGTTCGCTGGTGGAGCGGCGATTCGGCGTGCTGTTCCAGAAAGGCGCGTTGTTCTCTTCGCTGACCGTGACCGAGAACGTCGCCCTGCCGCTGATCGAACACGCCGGCTTGAGCCGCAACGACGCCGAGCACCTGGCGGCGGTGAAAATGGCCCTGGCCGGGTTGCCGCTGTCGGCGGCGGAGAAATACCCGTCGTCGCTGTCCGGCGGCATGATCAAGCGCGCCGCCCTGGCCCGGGCATTGGCGCTGGACCCGGACATCCTGTTTCTCGACGAACCCACCGCCGGTCTCGACCCGATCGGCGCTGCCGCGTTCGACCAATTGATCCTGACCCTGCGCGATGCCCTGGGCCTGAGTGTCTTTCTGGTGACCCACGACCTCGACACGCTCTACACCATCACCGACCGGGTGGCGGTGCTGGCGCAGAAAAAAGTGCTGGTGGCGGATGCCATCGACAAGGTCTCGGAAACCGACGATGCGTGGATTCACGAATACTTCCATGGCCCTCGCGGCCGCGCGGCATTGACGGCCGCCCAACAGCTCAATGAGGTCTGACATGGAAACCCGAGCCCATCATGTATTGATCGGCCTGTTCACCGTTATTGTGGTGACGGCCGCGCTGCTGTTCGGCCTGTGGCTGGCCAAGTCCAGTGTCGACACCGAGTTCAAGGACTACGAAGTCGTGTTCAACGAGGCGGTCAGCGGTTTGTCCAAGGGCAGCTCGGTGCAATACAGCGGGATCAAGGTCGGCGATGTGATCTCGCTGCGCCTGGACCCGAAAGACCCGCGCCGGGTGCTGGCGCGAATTCGCCTGGCCGGCGATACCCCGGTCAAGGAAGACACCAATGCCAAGTTGGCCCTGACCGGCGTCACCGGGACTTCGATCATCCAGCTCAGCGGCGGCACGCCACAGAGCCCGACACTCAAGGGCAAGAATGGCAACCTGCCGACCATCGTCGCCTCGCCCTCGCCCATCGCCCGCCTGCTCAATGACAGCGAAGACCTGATGGCCGGGGTGACCACGCTGATGCATAACGCCAACCTGATGTTCTCCACGGAAAACATCGAGCGCATCAGCAATACCCTGGAGCACCTGGAGCAAACCACCGGGGCCATTGCCGATCAGCGCGGCGATATTCGCCAGGCCATGCAGCAACTGGCGTCGGTGGGCAAGCAGGCCAACACCATGCTGGAGCAGACCACGGCGCTGATGCGCAATGCCAACGGGCTGCTCAACGAGCATGGCAAGGAGGCGCTGGGCAGCGCCGAGCAGGCGATGAAGTCGCTGCAGGAGAGCAGTGCCACCCTCAACAAACTGATCACCGCCAATCAGGATTCGCTCAACAGCGGCATGCAAGGCCTCAATGGCCTGGGCCCGGCCGTTCGCGAGATGCGCGAAACCCTGAGTTCGTTGCGCACCATTACCACACGCCTGGAAGCCAACCCCAGCGGTTACCTGCTGGGCAGTGACAAGACCAAGGAATTCACACCATGAAGCTGATTCGGATTGCCCTCGTCGCTGGCTTCACGCTGATCAGTTCGTGCTCGATCCTGCCCAAGCCCGAGCCCTTCGAGGTCTATCGATTGCCATCGGCCCAGAGTGCATCGGCCAGCCATGGCACGCCGCAGCGCTGGTCGCTGCGCCTGAGCAAATTCCAGTCCAGCGAAGCGTTGAACAGTCCGAACATTGCCGTGATTCCCCAAGGTGATGTGATCAGCCACTACAAGGGTTCACGCTGGAGCGACCCGGCTCCGGTGCTGGTGCGCAATCGTCTGCTGGAAGGTTTCCAGTATGACGGACGGGTGCCATTGTTGAGCACCGATGACAGCATTTTCCAGACCGATCTTGAATTGGGCGGCAGCCTGCAGGCGTTCCAGACTGAATACCAGGGCATGAATGCCAGCGCGGTCGTGCGTCTGGATGCATTGCTGGTGCGCAGTTATGACCAGCGCATCCTCGCTAGCCGCCGCTTTGAAGTGCGCCAGCCACTCAGCGATGTGCAGGTTCCGGCGGTGGTGGTCGGGTTCGGTCAGGCGAACGATCAGTTGACCACGCAGGTGGTGAACTGGGCGGTTGAGCAAGGGCAGAAATTGGCGCCACCGCCGAGACCTTGAGGAAGAACACAGTCCCCCTGTGGGATCGCCGCACCGCCGCTCCCACAGTTGATTTGTGTCGGCCTTATCAGCGCTGCAAAAACGCCTGATGCAACTCAGCCAGCGTTTCAAAGTGATACGCCGGCGCTTCGGCGCTCAACTCTTCATGGCTGCCGAACCCGTAGCCCACCGCCGCCGCGTCCAGGCCATTGCTGCGCGCGCCGATCAGGTCGTGCTTGCGGTCGCCGATCATCAGGGTGTTGGCCGGGTCCAGGCTTTCTTCGGCCATCAGGTGAGCGATCAACTCGACCTTGTTGGTCCGGGTGCCGTCCAGTTCGCTGCCGTAAATCACCTTGAAGTGTTTGGCAAAGTCGAAATGCCGGGCGATTTCCCGGGCGAACACCCAGGGTTTCGAGGTAGCGATGTACAACTGACGCCCTTGTCCGCCCAGGGTTTCCAGCAGCGGCATGACGCCATCGAACACGCGGTTTTCGTAGAGACCGGTGACCTTGAAGCGTTCGCGGTAGAAATTCACCGCCTCCCACGCCTTCGGCTCGTCGAAGTCGTAGAACTGCATGAACGCCTGCAACAGCGGCGGGCCGATGAAGTGTTCGAGTTTCGCCAGGTCCGGCTCATCGATACCCAGTTTGCACAGGGCGAACTGGATCGAACGGGTGATGCCTTCGCGCGGGTCCGTCAGGGTGCCATCGAGGTCGAACAAAACGGTTTGGTAATGCATGTCGAATCCTGAATAAGGGGGCCGGGTCAAAGCTGGTCGTAGCCTTCGGCCAGATGCAGCTCCTTGAGCTTCACGTAGTTCGCCGCGCTGTAGGTGAAAAAGGCGCGCTCCTTGTCAGTCAGCGGGCGGATCTGCTTCACCGGACTGCCCACATACAGGAAGCCGCTTTGCAGATGCTTGCCCGGCGGCACCAGGCTGCCGGCACCGATGATCACATCATCGTCGACCACTGCGCCGTCCATGACGATGCTGCCCATGCCGATCAACACCCGGCTGCCTACCGAACAACCATGCAGCATGACCTTGTGGGCGATGGTCACGTCATCGCCGATCAGCAACGGAAAGCCGTCCGGGTTGAACGGCCCGGCGTGGGTGATGTGCAACACGCAGCCATCCTGCACGCTGGTGCGCGCGCCGATGCGGATGCGGTGCATGTCGCCACGGATCACAGTCAGCGGCCAGACCGAACTGTCTTCGCCAATTTCAACGTCGCCGATCACCACCGCCGAGCCGTCGACAAAAGCGCCTTTACCCAGCAGCGGCGTGTGGTTCTGATACTTGCGAAGGTTCACGATAGGGTTTCTCTCTGTTGCTGATAGCTGCGGTGAACGTCGATTGTAATTAAGATGGCTGCATGTTTCTCCAGCCAAGGTATCAACCGTGAGCGTGAACAACCCTCTTTTGCAGTCCTATGACCTGCCGCCGTTCTCCGCCATCCGCGCCGAACACGTACAACCGGCCATTGAACAGATCCTGGCTGACAACCGTGTCGCCATCGTCGAGATCCTCAAGACCCAGGTCAAACAGCCAACATGGGCTGGCCTGGTGCTGGCGATGGACGAACTCAACGACCGCCTGGGCGCCGCCTGGAGCCCGGTCAGCCACCTCAATGCCGTGTGCAACAGCGCCGAACTGCGTGAAGCCTACGAGTCGTGCCTGCCGGCCTTGAGCGCCTACTCCACCGAAATGGGTCAGAACCGCGAACTGTTCCAGGCTTTCGAAGCCCTGGCCAACAGTCCGGAGGCCGCCGGTTTCGACGTGGCGCAGAAAACTATCCTGGAACACTCCCTGCGTGACTTCCGTCTGTCGGGTATCGACCTGCCGGAAGCCGAACAGAAGCGTTACGCCGAAGTGCAGAGCAAGCTGTCCGAACTGGGCAGCCGTTTCTCCAACCAATTGCTCGATGCCACTCAAGCCTGGACCAAGCACATCACCGATGAAGCAGCCCTCGCCGGCCTGACCGACTCGGCCAAGGCGCAAATGGCCGCCGCGGCTCAGGCCAAGGACCTGGACGGCTGGCTGATCACCCTGGAATTCCCGAGCTATTACGCGGTGATGACCTACGCCCAGGACCGCGCACTGCGTGAAGAAGTCTATGCGGCCTACTGCACCCGTGCGTCGGACCAGGGCCCGAATGCCGGCCAGAACGATAACGGCCCGGTCATGGAAGAAATCCTCGACCTGCGTCAGGAACTGGCCAAGCTGCTGGGTTTCAGCAGTTTCTCTGAGCTGAGCCTGGCGACCAAAATGGCCGAGTCCAGCGATCAGGTGCTGAGCTTCCTGCGTGACCTGGCCAAGCGCAGCAAGCCGTTCGCCACCCAGGATCTTGAGCAGCTCAAGGCTTATGCCGCTGAACAGGGCTGCCCGGATCTGCAAAGCTGGGACAGCGGTTTCTACGGCGAAAAACTCCGTGAACAACGCTACAGCGTGGCCCAGGAAGCCCTGCGCGCCTACTTCCCGATCGACAAGGTGCTCAGTGGCCTGTTCGCCATTGTCCAGCGCCTGTACGGCATCGAGATTGCCGAACAGAAGGGTTTCGACACCTGGCACCCGGATGTCCGCCTGTTTGAAATCAAGGAAAACGGCCAGCACGTCGGCCGCTTCTTCTTCGACCTGTACGCCCGCGCCAACAAGCGTGGCGGTGCCTGGATGGATGGCGCCCGCGACCGTCGTCGCACCGCTGGCGGTGTATTGCAAAGCCCGGTGGCCAACCTGGTGTGCAACTTCACCCCGGCCGACAGCGGCAAGCCTGCGCTGCTGACCCACGACGAAGTCACCACCCTGTTCCACGAGTTCGGTCACGGCCTGCATCACCTCCTGACCCGCGTCGAGCATGCTGGTGTGTCCGGCATCAACGGCGTGGCCTGGGATGCGGTCGAGCTGCCGAGCCAGTTCATGGAAAACTGGTGCTGGGAGCCGGAAGGACTGGCGCTGATTTCCGGTCACTATGAATCCGGCGAACCGCTGCCCCAGGATCTGCTCGGGAAAATGCTCGCGGCGAAAAATTTCCAGTCCGGCCTGATGATGGTCCGCCAATTGGAGTTCTCGCTGTTCGACTTCGAACTGCACGCTACCCACGGCGACGGCCGCAGCGTGCTGCAAGTGCTTGAAGGCGTGCGCGATGAAGTCTCGGTGATGCGTCCACCGGCCTACAACCGTTTCCCTAACAGCTTCGCTCACATCTTCGCTGGCGGTTACGCAGCGGGTTACTACAGCTACAAATGGGCTGAAGTACTGTCGGCCGATGCGTTCTCGAAGTTCGAAGAAGAAGGCGTGCTCAACGCCGATACCGGTCGTGCGTTCCGCGAAGCAATCCTGGCCCGTGGCGGCTCCCAGGAGCCGATGGTGCTGTTCGTCGACTTCCGTGGTCGTGAGCCATCAATTGACGCACTCTTGCGCCACAGCGGCCTGAGTGAGGACGCGGCAGCATGAGTGAGGGACCTGTGATTACGAAAAAACGCTTTATCGCCGGGGCGGTCTGCCCGGCATGCAGCGAGCCGGACAAATTGATGATGTGGAATGAAGACCAGGTCCCGCACCGAGAGTGCGTGGCCTGCGGTTACTCCGACACACTTAATGAGCAAGGGCTTTCGGTGCCCAAGGAGTTGGGTACGCGGGTTAACACCAGCGCACCCAAACCTGCCGACACCAAGGTTCAGGCGGTTCAGTTCTTCCCGAATCCGAAATTGAAGAAAAAGCCTGACGAACAACACTGAGTGAAAAAAAGCCCCCGTTGCGCCATGCAGCGGGGGCTTTTTTATTCGATGTGAGCGGACTTGAACCAGCTCTTCATCGAGCACGCGGCGAACGGGCTGGTGCTGCAGTCGCCATTGGCCAGGGCAGTGCGCAGTTTTTCCACATCAGCCTGCATCATGTAGCGGATGCCGTCCTTGAAGTGGGTGCTGTCGCCAAAGCCGCCTTGGGTCATTTCGTTCAGTGCCTCTTCCTTGGTCCAGCCCTGCACCACCACCCTGTACATGGCCGCTATCAGTCCGGTCCGGTCGGAGCCATGCTTGCAGTGCATCAGCACTGGACCGTTGGCTTCGGCGGTTTGAATGGTACGCAGTGCCTTGAGTATGTCTGCGTCATCTACGTGGTTGGTTCGATAAGGCAAATGAACTTGGGTGATTTTTGCCGTGGACAACCAGCTCGCGTCTGACTCGGGCAGAAAACTGACCACCGTGCCGACCCTGAGTCTTTCCAGTAACGGCAATGCCCCACTGTCCGGCAACGCACTGCGGTACAGCGTAGGCGACATCTGGAAAAGGTTGTACTGGACCTCGACTGGTTGCGCCCAGTCTGTTGGGCGAGTCGAGATGCTGTCGGCGGCAAGAGCTGGTGTGAGGTTGAACAATGCGACCAGTAACAGGCACATCGCAGGGATAAAGCGCAGTAAGGACATGCCCGAGTGACCGTTCAGGGAGAGAAAGGATGTTGGAGTCCAGCTTCAACCCTGAGCGGTCAAAGGCCTGTGAGAGGACTGTCAATGAAACGTGAAAGGGTGTTGTCTGAGGTGACTGGCATGGACTTACAATTTGAGTTTGATGAATGATTTGACCAAGTCATCCATCCCCGGGACGTAAAAGATACCGGAATGGGGATTGATCCTTCGTACTTTAAAATTTGCTCCATTGTCCACGGATAATGCTGTCATGAAATAGTCGAACTCCGGTTGATCACTATCTTCCATATCCAGCACTTCAATTTGCACCCCGATTATCGGAGGAGGGACAGGTTCAATTGGTTTGTCTGGATCAAAGATATCAACAAGATCCTCTGGTTCAAGAGAGAGAAAAGCTCCGTCGCCAGGAGCAATTATCGGTTGACTGTAGAAGGCGAGAGCCAGCTTGGTAATGGCGTCGATATCTTTATCATCAATACTTCGGTCTGGAGTTACGTTAATGTCAGACCATGGATCGTAGTCTAGTCTGTACTCTTCGATGTTCTCAGGCTTTATGTGCAAGGTCATTGTCGTGACATTGCTGTAGAGGTTGAAAGATCGCTGGTCGGCACTATCGTCCGATTGTTTTCTTACTAACTTTATAATTACCTTATCAATTCCCGGTGTTTCTATCCGCTGTAGAAATACACCTGTATCGCCGGGTGTCCACATAATAATATCCCTATATATCCAATCTGCTACGCATGGACGTCATGCGCAGCAGGTCAAACCACATCGATATTCTCCTGTCGATTGCTTACTGCAAATCATCAATTATGGATTGACAATATTTGCATAAGCTTTGGCCAGTGCCAGCATTTTTACCTTGTCGGTTTCACCGATATTGCCATCACCCTCTACGTCTCTGACATTGTCAATACTGAAAGTCTGGCCACCGTCGCGAGACGAAGCAATGTAAATGGTGGAATCCAGCAGGCTCTCCGTCGGAGAGCCGTTACCATCCAGACTCGATTCTTTCAAAGCAAACTGCATGGAGACTAGCACTTCATTCGGGTCGACTATGGTAGGCCCAAGTTTTTGCAGAAAAATACCACGACGATTAAAAAACGACATTATTAAATCCCTTTAAGTTATTTCCATATGTCTGATTACAGCGACTAAACAATACAGACAAACATAATTTTTAGGCCACTCTTTATATGTAACTCTCAATTTCAAAGAGTTCTGGAGGCGTCCCATCCATGTTTAATGGTCAAGCTGTTAATTAGCCGTTTATACAAAAGGCGCCGAACGGCATTGGCTCGCCGATGAGTTCTGGTGTACTGTATAAGCATACAGTACGGTAGGGCGCTCACTATGAATATGCCATTGCCTCCTCGCGGACGCGGCACCGCGACCAACCCGCACAACCGCTTCGCCCCTAATCATTCGGTGGCCGAGGACGACGGTTGGTACCAGGAAGCACCCGTGACTCAAGGCACGGAAGTGCGCATCGAGACGGCGAAAACCATCATCACCCGCAACAATTCGCCGGACCTGCCCTTTGATCGCTCGATAAACCCTTATCGCGGCTGCGAGCATGGCTGCATCTATTGCTACGCACGCCCCAGTCACGCCTATTGGGACATGTCGCCGGGGCTGGATTTCGAGACAAAACTGATCGCCAAGACCAACGCCGTGGACGTACTGGAGGAGCAGCTGTCCAAACGTGGCTATCAATGCGCACCGATCAATCTGGGTTCCAACACCGATCCCTATCAGCCGATCGAGCGTGACTACAGGATCACCCGGCAAACCCTCGAAGTACTCCTGCGTTACCGACACCCTGTGACCATCGTCACCAAGGGCTCGCTGATTCTTCGCGACCTGGACCTGCTGACCGAACTTGCCAGTCAAAGGCTGGTGGCGGTAATGATCAGCCTGACCACCCTGGATGACGAACTCAAACGCATCCTCGAGCCCCGTGCCGCAGCGCCCACGGCCCGGTTGCGGGCGATCAGGGTCATGCGCGAGGCGGGCATTCCGGTGGGCGTGCTGTGTTCACCGATGATTCCGATGATCAACGACAGTGAGCTCGAAAGCCTGCTCACCGAGGCCCATGCGGCCGGGGCGCAAAGTGCTGCCTACATGATGTTGCGCCTGCCGCTGGAAGTGGCGCCGCTGTTCGAAGAATGGCTGGGTGCCCACTATCCGCAACGGGCGGCGCATGTGCTGAGCCTGATTCGCCAGAGCCGTGGCGGTGAACTCTACGACAGCCGCTTTGGTGCTCGAATGCGCGGTGAAGGCCCCTTCGCCGACCTGCTGGCACAGCGCTTTGCCAAAACCATCAAGCGCCTGGGGCTCAATCGCCGGGAAGGCTTTGACCTGGACTGCAATGCCTTTTGTCCGCCTGGTCGCCAAATGTCGTTGATTTGAGGACAATTGGCCTATGGTTGAGTACTGAAGATCGCGCTCACGCCTTAGGCTGGTCACGTTTTTTGTGACCTGGAACACGCATTCCAGAGCGTTTTATTCAGTTTCAATTAAGATTCGGCCGCTACCTTGTTCATCGAGTGACTGATGGGTCGAGATTTTTGACCTGGATGTTTTTTAACAGCCACTGGCTTCACACCGGACCACCCGGGAAGACTCCCTGAGCCCGCCAATGAGGATGAATTGATGAGTGACAAGGATAAACAGCCGTTGGCTGCGTCGGCTTCAGCCCAACCCGAGGCCGAAACCGCCGATGCAGCGTTGCAGCATATCGTTGACGGCTTTTTGCATTTTCATCATGAGATCTTTCCTCAGCAGGAAGAGCTCTTCAAGAAACTCGCCACGGCCCAGCGGCCACGAGCGATGTTCATCGCCTGCGCCGATTCGCGCATTGTTCCCGAGTTGATTACCCAGAGCTCCCCCGGCGACTTGTTCGTGACCCGTAACGTCGGCAACGTCGTGCCGCCTTATGGGCAAATGAACGGCGGTGTTTCCACGGCCATCGAGTACGCCGTACTGGCGCTGGGAGTGCATCACATCATAATTTGCGGGCATTCCGACTGCGGCGCCATGCGCGCGGTGCTCAACCCGGACAGTCTGGAAAAAATGCCCACGGTCAAAGCCTGGCTGCGTCATGCCGAAGTGGCCAAGACCATGGTGCAGGAGAACTGTAACTGCTCTAGCGAAAGCGAAAGCATGCACATCCTCACCGAAGAGAATGTGATCGCCCAATTGCAGCATCTGCGCACCCATCCGTCGGTGGCCTCGCGCATGGCCAATGGTCAGCTATTTATTCACGGCTGGGTCTACAACATCGAAACCAGCGAAATCAAAGCGTACGACGCCGATCAAGGCTGTTTCCTGCCGCTTAATGGCAGCCTGCCAATTCCCGTGGCGACGCCCAAAGCGCGCTTCTAAACCCTCCTAAATCGTTGTGTGGTTCAGCCGAGGCTGCCTTCAGGCAGCCTGGCTTTGCCATGCCTGAAGAAAACTTCGGGAGATTCACCATGCGTGCTGCTCGACTCAAAGCTGTTCTGCCACGGGAGCTGCTGGCTTCGGTGGTTGTGTTTCTGGTCGCCCTGCCCCTGTGCATGGGCATCGCGATTGCCTCGGGGCTACCGCCGGCCAAAGGACTGATCACCGGCATCATCGGTGGTCTGGTGGTCGGTTGGTTGGCCGGCTCGCCGCTACAAGTCAGCGGTCCGGCGGCGGGCCTGGCCGTTCTGGTATTCGAACTGGTTCGCCAGCATGGTATCGCCATGCTCGGGCCCATTCTGTTGTTGGCGGGTTTGCTGCAACTGGTGGCTGGCCGTTTGAAGCTGGGCTGCTGGTTTCGGGTGACGGCACCCGCGGTGGTGTACGGCATGCTGGCCGGGATTGGTGTGCTGATCATCCTGTCTCAGGTGCATGTAATGCTGGATGCCGTGCCCAAACCCTCCGGCCTGGATAACCTGGCGGCCTTCCCGGCGGCGATGGCCCAGGCGTTGCCCTCGTTTGGCTGGCAAGCCGGGTTGCTCGGTTTGTCGACGATCGCCGTCATGTGGCTGTGGGAGAAATTCCGTCCGCAATCCCTGCGCTTCGTTCCTGGCGCACTACTCGGCGTCGGTCTGGCCACGCTTGCCAGTCTGATGCTGGCGTTGCAGGTCAAGCGGGTCGAGGTACCGGCCAACCTGACGGAGGCCATCGACTGGCTGAAGCCAGCGGATCTGCTCAACCTGGCTGATCCGGCTTTACTGATCGCGGCGTTTGCGGTGGCCTTCATCGCCAGTGCCGAAACCCTGCTCTCAGCTGCCGCGGTTGATCGCATGCACAGTGGTCAGCGCTCGGACTTCGACCGGGAATTGTCGGCGCAAGGTATCGGCAACATGCTGTGTGGCCTGCTTGGGGCGTTGCCGATGACCGGCGTTATCGTGCGCAGTTCGGCGAATGTTCAGGCCGGCGCAACCACGCGGTTTTCGACCATTTTCCACGGCCTGTGGTTGTTGGCGTTCGTGCTGTTGCTGTCCAGCGTGCTGCAAAGCATTCCGGTGGCGAGCCTGGCGGGTGTGCTGGTTTACACCGGTTTCAAGCTGGTGGATCTCAAGGTCTTCCGTGGTTTGGGTCGGTACGGTCGGGCGCCGATGTTCACCTATGCGGCAACCGCGCTCGCCATTGTTTTCACGGACCTGCTGACCGGCGTGTTGATTGGCTTCGGCCTGACGCTGGTGAAGCTGGCGCTGAAAGCTTCGCGGTTGAAAATCAGCCTGATCGACCTGCCGCAGGAAGGGGAAATGGAATTGCGCCTGGTGGGCGCGGCGACCTTCCTCAAAGTGCCGGCGCTGACCCAGGTGCTGGGCAGTATTCCACCAGGCGTGACGGTGCATGTGCCGCTCAATAATCTGAGCTACATCGATCACTCGTGTCTGGAGTTGCTGGAGGAATGGGGTCGGGCGAATGCGGCCAAGGGTTCGAAGCTGATGATTGAATCGCGGGGATTGAAGCGCAGACTTGAGGGGCGGGTGCGGACGAATACTGGCGTCGGCGCGGCCGGGTAGATAACAGTGTGGGAGCGGGCTTGCTCGCGAAAGCGGTGGATCAGCCAACACATATGTTGGATGTGAAACCGCATTCGCGAGCAAGCCCGCTCCCACAGGGGATTGTGTTTACCGGTGGATCAAGCCGCCGGCTGATCCAGTTCCAGGCCTACGCCCAAACGGCGGGACATGCACGGCCAGCGTTTCCACGCGGCACCGGTGTCCGGGCTATTGAGTTTGTCACGGTAGGCTTCCACCGACTCCAGTGCGAAACTTTCGTCGTTGAGCATCTCGTCAATGGTGTGATGCACCACTTCGTCCAGTTGGTTGGCAAATTCCTCACCGATCAATTGGTGAGCAATCAGGTTGGCGACAGTCATGTCCAAAGGGATCAGTGGCTGGCCGAAATGCTTGATGTACAGGTCGTTGACCTCTTCGACAAACCGGTGCGCCAGGTAAGCTTCATCCAGCAGGCTGTCGAGCCCGACATGGCCGGCCATGATGGCTGGCGGCTGGAGGAAGTACTGCTCGGCGATACTCAGCACCGGTTTGATCTGTGACTCAATGCCCGCTTCCCTTGCGACTTCATTGGCTGCATCCAGCAGATCGGGCACTTCTTCGATGTAGGCGGCGACAAATCGCGTCAGTACGCCGTTGGTATCGGCCTCCGGCAATTGGATCGCCGGGTGCAGATGAGGCAGCTTACTTTCCAGCTGACGCGTCAGCAGGCCGGTCTGGGCTTCGTGTTGTTGGGCTTTTTGGATCTGCTCGCGCAATGCGGCGGTGTTCATGAAAACTCCAGGAAACAAGGCAATGAAATAGGGAAGACATAACTTAGCTGGCTTACGAAAAATGCTAAGACGCATTTGTCATAATTATTTCATCCTTGAGACGGCCCCGTTATATCGGTTTGCCACCACTCGTCTGCATCCTTCTCCATTCGTGCCCTGCAACGCAAGTTAATGCTGTTTCAGATCATTTACGCCTTCGCATTGCGAGGTGAGAGTCGCTGTCTATACTCGGGGTGGAATGGAGTTAGCTGATGACGCCCGACTGCATATGCAGCAAGGCCCGGTGCTCAAGTTCGTAGTCTGATGCAGCCGCTCCCTTGCCGCAGGTGAAAGCCGGCGGGATAACAAGAACGATAAGGGGAACCCGCAATGATGCGACATCCACATGTCTGGATGGGCCTCCTGTTGTGGTCGATTTTCAGTCAGGCACAAGCGGCCTGGACTGTGAATATGGCGCCTGGAGCGACTGAAATCAGTCACGCAGTATTCGACCTGCACATGATCATTTTCTGGATCTGTGTGGTGATCGGCATCATCGTATTTGGTGCCATGTTCTGGTCGATGATTCTCCACCGCCGCTCGACCGGGCAGGTGGCCGCCAAATTTCATGAAAGCACCACCGTCGAAATCCTCTGGACCATCGTGCCCTTCCTGATCCTGGTGGCCATGGCGATTCCCGCTACCGCGACCCTGATCAAGATGTACGACGCCAGCGAGCCGGAAATCGATATCCAGATCACCGGCTACCAGTGGAAGTGGCACTACAAGTACCTGGGCCAGGACGTCGAGTTCTTCAGCAACCTGACCACTCCCCAGGATCAAATCCACAACAAGGAAGCCAAGGGCGAGCATTACCTGCTCGAAGTCGACAAGCCATTGGTGCTGCCGGTCGGCGCCAAGGTGCGCTTCCTGGTGACCTCCGCCGACGTCATCCACTCCTGGTGGGTGCCGGCTTTCGCGGTCAAGCGCGATGCGATTCCCGGGTTCGTCAATGAAGCCTGGACCCGCGTCGACAAGCCCGGCATCTACCGTGGCCAGTGCGCCGAGTTGTGCGGCAAGGATCACGGCTTCATGCCGACCGTGGTCGAGGTCAAGGAAAAGGCCGATTACGAAACATGGCTGGCCGAACGCAAGACCGAAGCCGCGCAGCTCAAAGAGCTGACCAGCAAGGAATGGACTCTCGACGAGCTCAAGGATCGCGGCGACAAGGTCTATCACACCACCTGTGTGGCCTGTCACCAGGCCGAAGGCCAGGGCCTGCCGCCGATGTTCCCGGCGCTCAAGGGCTCGAAGATCGCCACTGGGCCGAAAGATGCTCACCTGAGCATTGTCTTCCACGGCAAGCCTGGCACCGCCATGGCCGCATTCGGCAAACAACTCTCGGAAGTCGATATCGCGGCAGTCGTGACCTATGAACGTAACGCCTGGGGCAACAACAAGGGCGACATGGTCACGCCTAAAGAAGTGCTGGAGCTGAAACAGGCGGAAAGCAAATGACCCGGTCTATTGCGCACCTACGGAACCGGTCGGGGCTACGCACCCCGGCCTGCCCAGCCCATCTGTTTGCAGGAGACAGGACATGACTGCTGTAATCGATGAACATGTTCATACCGCCACCGACCACGCCCACGGCCCCGCCAAAGGCCTGATGCGCTGGGTGCTGACCACCAACCACAAGGACATCGGTACGCTGTACCTGTGGTTTGCGTTCTCCATGTTCCTGCTTGGCGGTTCGTTCGCGATGGTGATTCGCGCCGAGCTGTTCCAGCCGGGGCTGCAGATCGTCCAGCCGGAATTTTTCAACCAGATGACCACCATGCACGGCCTGGTGATGGTCTTCGGTGCGGTGATGCCGGCCTTCGTCGGCCTCGCCAACTGGATGATCCCGCTGATGATCGGCGCGCCGGACATGGCCCTGCCGCGCATGAACAACTTCAGCTTCTGGCTGTTGCCCGCGGCGTTCCTGCTGCTGGTATCGACCCTGTTCACCCCCGGTGGCGGGCCGAACTTCGGCTGGACGTTCTACGCGCCGCTGTCGACGACCTACGCGCCGGAAAGCGTGACCTTCTTCATCTTCGCCATCCACTTGATGGGGATCAGTTCGATCATGGGGGCGATCAACGTGATCGCCACCATCCTCAACCTGCGCGCCCCCGGCATGACGCTGATGAAAATGCCGTTGTTCGTCTGGACCTGGCTGATCACCGCGTTCCTGCTGATCGCGGTGATGCCGGTACTGGCCGGTTGCGTGACGATGATGCTGATGGACATCCACTTCGGCACCAGTTTCTTCAGTGCCGCCGGTGGCGGAGACCCGGTGCTGTTCCAGCATGTATTCTGGTTCTTCGGTCACCCCGAGGTGTACATCATGATCCTGCCGGCCTTTGGCGCCGTCAGCTCGATCATTCCGGCCTTTTCGCGCAAGCCGTTGTTCGGCTACACCTCGATGGTCTACGCCACGGCGAGTATCGCGTTCCTGTCGTTCATCGTCTGGGCGCACCACATGTTCGTGGTCGGTATTCCGCTGGTGGGCGAGTTGTTCTTCATGTACGCCACGCTGCTGATCGCGGTGCCTACCGGCGTGAAGGTGTTCAACTGGGCCAGCACCATGTGGCAGGGCTCGCTGACGTTCGAGACGCCGATGCTGTTTGCCGTGGCGTTCGTGATCCTGTTCTCCATCGGCGGTTTCTCCGGGTTGATGCTGGCCATCGCCCCGGCGGACTTCCAGTACCAGGACACCTACTTCGTGGTCGCGCACTTCCACTACGTGCTGGTGCCGGGGGCGATCTTCGGGATCTTCGCCTCGGCCTACTACTGGATGCCGAAATGGACCGGCCACATGTACGACGAAACCCTGGGCAAGCTGCATTTCTGGTTGTCGTTCATCGGCATGAACCTGGCCTTCTTCCCGATGCACTTCGTGGGGCTGGCGGGCATGCCGCGACGGATTCCGGACTACAACCTGCAGTTCGCCGACTTCAACATGGTGTCGTCGATCGGCGCGTTCATGTTCGGCGCCACGCAGATCTTCTTCCTGTTCATCGTGATCAAGACCATTCGCGGCGGCCCGCCAGCACCGGCCAAGCCATGGGATGGGGCTGAAGGCCTGGAGTGGAGCATTCCGTCACCGGCGCCGTATCACACCTTCACCACACCGCCGGAAGTGAAATGAAACGCCTCGGTCCTGTGGGAGCTGGCTTGCCTGCGATGCATGCGACGCGGTGTGTCGGTCAGGCCGCTATCGCGGGCAAGCCCGCTCCCACAGAGTTCTGTGTGGAGGGCTTGGCCCATGGCTGACTCGATTTCGATGAAAAAACTGGTCACGCGCCTGCTGACCGTGGTGGTGGCGATGTTTGTGTTTGGCTTTGCCCTGGTGCCGATCTACGACGTGATGTGCAAGGCCTTCGGCATCAATGGCAAGACCGGCGGGCAGTACGAGGGTGAGCAAACGGTCGACACCTCGCGGCAGGTGCGCGTGCAGTTTCTGTCGACCAACACCGCCGACATGCCGTGGGACTTTTACCCCAAACATGATGAATTGACCGCGAACCCGGGGGCGGTGAACGAGATGATCTTCATCGCCCACAACCCCACCGATAAGCCGATGAGCGCCCAGGCCGTGCCGAGCATCGCGCCCAGCAATGCGGCGGCGTACTTCCACAAGACCGAATGTTTCTGCTTTACCCAGCAAGTGCTGCAGCCCGGTCAGCGGATCGAGATGCCGGTACGTTTCATCGTTGACCGTGACATGCCCAAGGATGTGAAGCACCTGACGCTGTCTTACACGCTGTTCGATATCACCGCCCGACATCCACCGGTAGCTGTAAACACTGGCGGCTGAGCGTGCCCGATAAGGAGAACAATAAATGGCAACTCATGAACATTATTACGTCCCGGCCCAGAGCAAATGGCCGATCATCGCCACGGTCGGGATGTTCGTCACGGTGTTTGGCCTGGCTACCTGGTTCAATGATCTGAAGGCAGCGCGTCCGGAATCCCACGGCCCGCTGATCTTTTTCGTCGGTGGGCTGTTGGTGGCCTACATGCTGTTCGGCTGGTTCGGTACGGTGATCAAGGAAAGTCGCGGCGGCTTGTACAGCGCACAGATGGATCGCTCGTTCCGCTGGGGCATGAGCTGGTTCATTTTCTCGGAGGTGATGTTCTTCATCGCCTTTTTTGGCGCGCTGTTTTATGTCCGTCATATCTCCGGGCCGGCGCTCGGTGGTGAAGGCGCCAAAGGCGTGGCGCACATGCTGTGGCCGAACTTCCAGTTCACCTGGCCGCTGCTGAGCAACCCCGACTCGAAACTGTTTCCGCCGCCCAAGGAGGTCATCAGCCCCTGGGGCCTGCCGTTGCTCAACACCGTGTTGCTGGTGAGTTCCAGCGTGACCGTGACCATTGCCCACCATGCCTTGAAGAAGGGCCATCGCGGCGCACTGAAACTCTGGCTGGCGCTCACCGTATTGCTCGGCTGTGCGTTCCTCACCTTCCAGGCCGAAGAGTACATGCACGCCTACCGTGAGCTGGGCCTGACCCTGGGTTCGGGCATCTACGGCGCGACCTTCTTCATGCTCACCGGGTTCCACGGCGCCCACGTCACCATCGGCACCATCATCCTGTTCGTGATGCTGGTGCGGATCATGCGCGGGCACTTCGACAACGAGCACCAGTTCGGTTTCGAAGCGGCGACCTGGTACTGGCACTTCGTGGATGTGGTGTGGATCGGGCTGTTTGTTTTCGTCTATGTGCTCTGAGGCTGTGAGCTTTTAGTTACCAGGGGGCATGGGAAACCAACTGGCCACTGAAAAAACCCCAGGTGATCAGGCCCAGGGTAATGGCGGCCAGAGTGACACGCACACTCAAGGCAATGACGAGGCGGTTTGAGCGGCTGTCGTCCTTGACCAGAAAAAACAGGCCGCTGAACAGGCTGACAACCGTGGCAATCAGCATCAGGACGATGGCTGCTTTGAGCATGGTGAGACTCCGGGGGGATAAGCGATGCACTTGAGTATAGCTATCGCGATGACCGACTTTCTGGCGATGCCATGAAGCGCTTTCGGCCGGGTATCGTGCCAACGCTGGTGGTGGTGCTGTTGCTGCCGCTACTGGTGTTCCTGGGGTTCTGGCAATTGAGCCGGGGCGCGGAGAAAAGCGCGCTGCTGCAAACCTACGCCGAGCGCCGGGCCGCTGAGCCGATGGCCAGCACCGAACTGCAACACACGACAGACCCGGCCTTCCGTCGGGTTCACCTGTACGGCCGGTTTGATGCCGAACACAGCCTGCTGCTGGACAACAGTCAACGCAACGGCAGGGTTGGCGTCGAGCTGTTGCAACCCTTTCTAGATCAGGCCTCCGGGCTTTGGCTGCTGGTCAATCGCGGCTGGTTGCCTTGGCCGGAGCGCCGCACACTACCGCAATTCAAGACACCTGGCGAAGCAGTCAGCCTCGAGGCGTGGGTCTATGTCTCCCCCGGGGCGACGTTCCAATTGCACGCAGATCCCACAACGTTGACATGGCCGAAGCTGATTACGGCCGTTGAGCCAGACAAGCTCTGGACAGCACTGAACCGCGAAGGCTTTGCCTACGAACTGCGCGCCGAAACCGGCCCCGCCACCTATCAGGCCGACTGGCCCGTAGTCGCCATGGGTCCGGAAAAACACATCGCTTATGCCGTGCAGTGGTTCGCCATGGCGATCGCCCTGTTCGGCCTTTATCTCTATCTCGGCTGGCACAACGCAAAGGAGAAACACCATGGGAGCGGCCATGAATCCACCCAGCATGTCTGAGGCGAAACCGTCGGTGAACCGCCGCAAGGGCCGTATGCAACTGCTGCTGATCCTGCTCGGGGTGATCGGTCCGATGATCCTCGCCACCGGCATGTACAAGCTGAATTTCTGGGTGCCCGAGGGCCGCAGTTATCACGGCGAACTGATCGGCAACGGCCAGACCCGTGCGGACATCGGCGTGCAGGCCCAGGAAGAGCGTTGGCAGATACTGGTGACCGCGCCCAAGGATTGCGCGGTGGATTGTCAGCAACTGGTGTATCTGGCGCGGCAAATCCAGATCGGCCTGGGCCGCGATGCGTCCCGCGCCAGTCATGCATTGGCCGCTGCGCAGACGCTGAACAGCGATTACGAGACTAAACTTCAACGCGAGTACCCGCAGTTGCAACGCTATTCGCTGGACTTGCCTGCCTACACTAAAGGCGCCCAGAGCAATGACACGCCGCATCTGTGGATCATCGACCCCCACGGCAATCTGGTGTTGCGCTACGACCCGTCGGTGAAGGGCAAGGACCTGCTCAACGATCTGCGCCACCTGCTGAAACTGTCGAACATCGGATAAGGGCATCGTCATGGCCAAGCCTGGATTTCGCCTCGCGTTGTTTGCCACCTTGCTGGCACTGATTGTGGTGTTGCTCGGCGCCTATACCCGCCTGACCCACGCCGGCCTCGGCTGCCCGGACTGGCCCGGCTGCTATGGCTTCATCAGCGTACCGAAAAGCGAAGCCCAGCTGGCCCATGCCGAATTGCATTTCCCGGACGCTCCGGTCGAGGCCCACAAGGGCTGGAACGAGATGGTCCACCGCTACTTCGCGGGCACGCTGGGGCTGTTGATCGCGGTGTTGGCCGGTCGCTCGTGGGTGCATCGCCGCCATCCCGGGCAGCCGGTGAAGCTGCCGTTGTTTCTGTTGGCGGTGGTTCTTGGCCAGGCCGCGTTTGGCATGTGGACGGTGACGCTCAAGCTTTGGCCGCAGGTGGTCACCGGGCATTTGCTGGGCGGCTTCGCGACCTTGAGCCTGTTGTTTCTGCTGACCTTGCGCCTGTCCGGTGTGCTGCCGGCGCTGACCGTGCCACGACGTTTACAGCACTGGGCGACGGCGGGGCTGTTGCTGGTGATCGGGCAAATCGCCCTCGGGGGCTGGGTCAGTTCCAATTATGCCGCGGTGGCCTGTATCGACTTCCCGACCTGCCACGGCCAGTGGTTGCCGCCGGCGGACTTCGCCAACGGCTTTCACCTGACCCAGCACATCGGCCCGAACTACCTCGGCGGGCAACTGGACAGCGATGCTCGTACTGCGATTCACCTGACTCACCGTATTGGCGCCCTGTTGGTGACTTTGGTGCTGCTCGGTCTGGCCTGGCAACTGAAAACAGTCGGCATGACGCGCCTGGCAGGCCTGGTGCTGATTGCCCTTGGCGCACAAATCACCCTGGGCATCAGCAATGTGCTGTTCCATCTGCCGCTGCCGGTGGCCGTTGCGCATAACGCGGGCGGCGCGGCGCTGTTGCTGACCATGGTGTTGGTCAACTACCACGCCCGAACCAGTCTGGTCCGGGTCAAGCAAGCACGCTGGCACTTCAGCCCGCGTAAACACTCAGCCGGGCCCATAACAATAAAAGGAGAGATGCCATGGCGATTCTGATCGGCGAACGTCCCAGTCAGGCGATCTGGCGTGACTACCTGGAACTGACCAAACCCAAAGTCGTGGTGCTGATGCTCATCACTTCACTGGTGGGGATGTTCCTTGCGACCCGCGCCGGGGTGCCATGGACGGTGCTGATTTTCGGCAACCTGGGCATCGCCCTGTGTGCCGGTGGCGCGGCGGCGGTCAATCATGTGGTGGACCGGCGCATCGACGCGTTGATGGCGCGCACCCACAAACGGCCGCTCGCCGAAGGCCGGGTTTCGCCGACCGCTGCGCTGACGTTCGCGCTGGTATTGGCGGTCCTCGGGCAAGCCATGCTGCTGGCGTTCACCAACCCGCTGACCGCGTGGCTGACCCTCGCCTCATTGCTTGGCTATGCGGTGGTCTACACCGGATTCCTCAAGCGCGCGACTCCGCAGAACATCGTCATCGGGGGGCTGGCCGGTGCCGCGCCGCCATTGCTCGGCTGGACCGCCGCCACCGGTCACATCAGCGCCGAACCGCTGCTGCTGGTGCTGATCATCTTCGCCTGGACCCCGCCGCACTTCTGGGCGCTGGCGATCCATCGCAAGGAGGAATACGCCAAGGCCGACATCCCGATGCTGCCGGTCACCCATGGCGAGCACTACACCAAGATTCACATCCTGCTTTATACCTTCGCATTGCTTGCCGTCAGCCTGATGCCTTATGTGATCCACATGAGCGGCACTCTCTACCTGGTCTGCGCGCTCGGGCTGGGCGCGCGGTTTCTGCAATGGGCCGTGGTGCTGTACCGTGGCACTCGGCCGCACGCGGCGATCAACACGTTCAAGTACTCTATTTACTACTTGTTCCTGTTGTTTATCGCCCTGCTCGTAGACCACTATCTATTGTTGAACCTATGACTCGAACCCAGAAAACCGTCTTCATACTCGTCGCCCTGGTTGCATTGATCCTGGGCCTGACCGTCAACAAGGTGCTGTCCGGGAAAAACCAGGGCGATCCGACGGCGCTGATCGACGCCGGCATCATCTTGCTGCCGCAGAGCCGTAATCTGCCGGACGTGACGATGACCAATCAGGACGGCCAGCCGGTCGCGATCAACGAATTGAAAGGCAAGTGGAGCCTGCTGTTCTTCGGCTACACCTTCTGCCCGGACATCTGCCCGACCACCCTCGCCCAGTTGCGGCAGATCAAGAGCGAGTTGCCACCAGAGGCTGTGGATAAACTGCAAATCGTGCTGGTCAGCATCGACCCCAATCGCGATACGCCCAAGCAACTCAAGCAATACCTGGGCTACTTCGACCCGCAGTTCATCGGCCTGACCCCGGCGTCGACCGATGAGCTGCAAAAGATCGCCAACGCGGTGAGCATTCCGTTCATTCCGGCGGACACCAGCAAGCCGAACTACACCGTTGACCACAGCGGTAACCTCGCTGTCATCGGACCGGACGGCACCCAGCGCGGGTTTATTCGGGCGCCGTTGAATAATGCGAAGTTGGTGGCGCAGTTGCCGGTGATGCTCAAGCGCAACTGACCACACCACTAAACCCTGTGGGAGCCGTGTTTCAGGCACAAAAAAGGGGCGCATTCGATGCGCCCCTTTTTCGTTGCAGCAGTTCGATCAGAACGCCGGCACCACCGCGCCTTTGTACTTCTCGAGAATGAAGGCCTTCACTTGCGGGCTGTGCAGGGCAGCGACCAGCTTCTTCATCGCGTCGCTGTCCTTGTCGTCCGGGCGAGCTACCAGAATGTTCACGTAAGGCGAGTCGCTGCCTTCGATGAACAGCGCGTCCTTGGCCGGATCGAGCTTGGCTTCCAGCGCGTAGTTGGTGTTGATCAGCGCCAGGTCGACCTGGGTCAGTACGCGCGGGATGGTCGCGGCTTCCAGTTCGCGGATTTTCAGGTCCTTGGTGTTCTCGGTAATGTCTTTCACGGTCGACAGGATGTTGTTCGAATCCTTCAACTTGATCAGGCCGGCCTTGGCCATCAACAACAGCGCACGGCCGCCGTTGGTGGCGTCGTTCGGGATCACCACGTTGGCACCGCCAGGCAGTTCGGCAATGGTCTTGTACTTGCTGGAGTAAGCGCCCAGGGGCTCCAGGTGCACGCCGGCCACGGAAACCAGGTGGGTGCCCTTGGCCTTGTTGAACTCATCCAGGTACGGCTGGTGCTGGAAGAAGTTGGCGTCCAGGCGTTTTTCCGCGACCTGCACGTTCGGCTGAATGTAGTCGGTGAATACCTTGACCTTCAGGTCCACGCCTTCTTTGGCCAGCGTCGGCTTCACGAATTCGAGGATCTCGGCGTGCGGAACCGGGGTGGCTGCGACGGTCAGGGTTTCAGCGTGGGCAGAGAATGCCGCAACGGCCGCGAAGGCCACGAGTAGTTTTTTCATTCAGCTAACTCCATGTGAGGTGCCCGCTTGCGGTGCCCGTTTGGCACCTGCCAGCGAATGGCCGGCTCATGTCTTACTTACGGGAAAAGTGGACGACCAATTTGTCGCCAACGGTTTGCAGTACCTGAACGAGTACCAGCAGCAACACCACGGTCACCACCATCACATCGGTCTGGAAACGCTGGTAGCCGAAGCGGATCGCCAGGTCACCCAGACCACCGGCGCCCACGACACCGGCCATCGCCGTGTAGGACACCAGTGTAATGGCTGTCACCGTAATTGCTGCGAAGATGCCCGGACGAGCCTCCGGCAGCAAGGCATTGGTGATGATCTGTCGCGTGGTCGCGCCCATGGCCTGGGTCGCTTCGATGATGCCGCGATCCACTTCACGCAGGGCGGTTTCCACCAGGCGTGCGAAGAACGGCGTGGCACCCACCACCAGTGGCGGGATCGCACCGGCGACACCGAGGGACGTGCCGGTGATCAACACGGTGAACGGAATCATCACGATCAACAGGATGATGAACGGCAGCGAACGCAGGATGTTCACCACCAGCGACAACATCGCGTAGACGCCTTTGGCTTCCAGCAACTGGCGCGGGCTGCACAGGAACAGCAGGACACCCAGGGGCAAACCGAGCAACACGGTGAACAGCAGCGAACCGCCGAGCATCAGCATCGTGTCGCCAGTGGCCAGCCAGATTTCGAACCAGTCGATATTGGCGAAGAAACTTGTCAGGGCTTCCATTAGCGCAGCACCTCCATGTGGACGTCGGCTGCGGTGAAGCGGGCAAAGGCCGCTTCCATGTCACCGCCGGTCACGGCCAGGGTCAGTTGCCCGTAAGGGATGTCTTTGATGCGGTCGATACGACCGGCCAGGATGCTGTAGTCCACACCGGTTTCCCGGGCGACAGTGCCCAGCAGAGGCGCGTAGGTCGCTTCGCCCTGGAAGGTCAGACGCAAGATGCGCCCCGGCACGTGAGCGAAGTCGTCACGCTGTTCGCTTTCGTCGATCTGCTCGTCTTCTTGCACGAAGCGCTTGGTGGTCGGGTGCTTCGGATGCAGGAACACCTCGGCCACCGAGCCTTGCTCGACGATCACGCCGGCGTCCATCACGGCTACCTGGTCGCAGACCCGACGGATCACATCCATCTCGTGGGTGATCAAGACGATGGTCAGTTTCAGCTCGCGATTGATCTCGGCCAGCAATTGCAGGACCGACGCGGTGGTTTGCGGGTCGAGGGCGCTGGTGGCTTCGTCGCACAGCAGGATTTTCGGCTTGGTCGCCAGCGCACGGGCAATGCCCACACGCTGCTTCTGCCCGCCGGATAATTGCGCCGGGTACTTTTTGGCGTGGTCGGACAAACCGACTCGCGCCAGCAACTCGGCCACGCGGGAATCGATCTCGCTGCGCGACAGTTCTCCGGCCAGGGTCAGCGGCAGCGCCACGTTGTCGGCGACAGTCTTGGAGGCCAGCAGGTTGAAGTGCTGGAAAATCATCCCGACCTGCTGACGGAAGCGGCGCAGGCCGTTGGCGTCTAGAGCGGTGACTTCCTCACCGTCGACGATGATCTTGCCGCCGCTGGCGTTTTCCAGGCGATTGATCAGACGCAGCAGGGTACTTTTTCCTGCGCCGGAATGACCGATCAAGCCGTAAACCTGCCCGTTCTCAATCGTCAGACTGGTCGGATGCAGGGCGGGGATTTCCTTACCGGCGACGCGGTAGGTTTTATGGACGTTTTGAAACTCGATCACGTAGCGAACCTTGTGGGGCGCGTTAGAAAAGGATCAGCGGTTAGCCGGGCGCGCATTTTAGCCTGTCCGTATAGAGGTTCTTAGCATTTATTTCGCATTTGTCCTGTCATTTGGCAATAACGCGATCAAAGGTCAGAAAAAAGGAACGGCTGAAGAAATACGTCAGTCACTACTTAGGCCACTGGAATACGCCTGAGGAGTTCACGCCTGATGAGTATCAAGAAGCCTGCCGCCACCCAGAGTGCCCTGGCCGGGTCCGATACCCCGGACCGCCACAACACCAACGCCAAGCTCGACAACCTGGAAACATTTCGCTCCGATGCCACTGAGCAGGCCTTGCGCACCAACCAGGGCGTGAAGGTGGCGGACAACCAGAACACCCTGAAGGCCGGGGCCCGCGGGCCGTCTTTGCTGGAAGATTTCATCATGCGTGAAAAGATCACGCATTTTGATCACGAGCGGATCCCGGAGCGCATCGTTCACGCTCGCGGGACCGGTGCCCATGGTTACTTCCAGAGTTATGAAAACCACTCTGTACTGACCAAGGCCGGTTTCCTGCAGGATCCGGCGAAGAAAACCCCGGTCTTCGTGCGTTTTTCCACGGTGCAGGGGCCGCGAGGCTCAGGCGATACCGTGCGCGACGTACGAGGTTTCGCGGTGAAGTTCTTCACCGACGAAGGCAACTTCGACCTGGTGGGCAACAATATGCCGGTGTTCTTCATTCAGGACGCCATCAAGTTTCCCGATTTCGTGCATGCGGTCAAACCCGAGCCGCACAACGAAATCCCTACCGGGGGCTCGGCCCATGACACCTTCTGGGACTTTGTCTCGCTGGTGCCGGAATCGGCGCACATGGTGATGTGGGCGATGTCCGACCGGGCGATCCCGAAAAGTCTGCGCAGCATGCAGGGCTTCGGTGTGCATACCTTCCGCCTGATCAACGCCGAAGGAAAATCGCGGTTCGTCAAATTCCACTGGCGCCCCACGGCCGGCACTTGCTCGTTGGTGTGGGACGAAGCGCAGAAGCTTGCGGGAAAAGATGCCGACTACCACCGTCGTGATCTGTGGGAGTCGATCGAGATCGGCGACTATCCGGAGTGGGAGTTGGGGGTGCAGGTCATCGAAGAAGAAAACGAACATGCCTTCGATTTCGACATTCTCGACCCCACCAAGCTGATCCCCGAAGAGTTGGTCCCTATTACGCCGTTGGGCAAGATGGTGCTGAACCGCAATCCGGACAATTTCTTCGCCGAAACCGAGCAGGTTGCCTTTTGCCCCGGACATATCGTCCCGGGGATCGACTTTTCCAACGATCCTCTGCTGCAAGGTCGGTTGTTTTCCTACACCGACACGCAAATCAGCCGACTCGGCGGACCAAACTTTCACGAGATCCCGATTAACCGTCCGGTGTCACCCTTCCACAACGGCCAGCGGGATGCGCAGCACCGCACCACTATCGACAAAGGACGTGCCTCCTATGAGCCGAACTCCATTGATGGCGGCTGGCCAAAGGAAACGCCGGCCTCCGCTCAGGACGGCGGGTTCGATAGCTATCCGGAGCGCATCGACGCCAATAAGATTCGCCAGCGCAGCGAATCGTTCGCGGACCACTTCTCCCAGGCTCGCTTGTTTTTCCACAGCATGAGTGAGCATGAACGGGAGCACATCATCTCGGCCTATAGTTTTGAGTTGGGCAAGGTCGAGCGCGAAGCGATCCGCGCCCGGGAAGTGAACGAAATCCTCGTCAATATCGATCTGGAATTGGCCAGGCGCGTGGCGCAGAACCTTGGATTGCCTGCGCCCAGTCGAGGAACCGTCGAGGTGCGCAAAACCGCGCTGGATCATTCACCGGCATTGAGCCAGGCCAATCTGTTGCCGGAAAACATCAAGACGCGAAAAATTGCGATTTTGGCGGCGAACGGTGTCGATGGCGCCTCGATCGCTGCAATGAAGAAAGCGCTGAAAGCGGAGGGGGCCCACGGGATACTGTTAGGGCCGAGTTCGGCGCCAGTCAAAACGGCTGATGGCAAAACCCTTGCGGTCGAAGCTTCGATGGAAGGTTCGCCTTCGGTGGCGTTCGATGCGGTGTTCGTGCCGGGCGGAGCCGCGTCGATCAAGGCGCTGAGCACTGACGGAGTGGCACTGCATTACCTGCTGGAGGCATACAAGCATCTGAAGGCTATCGCGTTGCAGGGCGAGGCGAAGCAGTTGCTGGATGTGTTGAAGCTGGAGGCTGATGCGGGGTTGATCGTGGGGGCGGATGCGAAATTGATCAAACCGTTTTTGGCTGCAATAGGGCAGCATCGGGTTTGGGACAGAGAGGCGAAGGCCAAGGCGATTCCGGCCTGAGAGTTTTACTGCCAGGCAGGATGCCTTCGCGGGCAAGCCCCCTCCCACAGGGCTCCAGGTTGGTCACTTGTTTTGTGGCTAACTCGGGCATTGTGGGAGCGGGCTTGCTCCGGTCGGCGTTCCGACGATGCTTTTCAGGGTTTGCGCGGACTCAGAACCATCTGTGCCGGAACACTGCGCAAAATCTGCCGCTCCAGCTTCAGATCAAACTCAGGATCGAGCTTCTTCACTCGCTTGGTCAGCAAGTTAGCCAGCCAAGGGTAATCGTTGGTGCGTGGAGCCTGAATGCTCACATCACACTGAAAATTCACCACATCGGCGGCGATGGCATCCAGTTGGCGACGCAGTTTGCCCATATCGTTGATATTCAGTACGACAGTGGTGCTTTCAGCCATCGGGTCGATGACCTTGGCTTTTGGCTTGGCTTCGGCAGCCTTGAGGGCGGCTTCGGCCTTTTCCAGCTCGGCCTTGCGCGCCTGGGCAATCGAGCCGTTGACTCCGCCGGTCAGTGCCGGAGCCTTGGGCATCAACGCGCGGGCACGGCTCAGGGCGGTCGCGGCGGCATCCACGTCACCTTTTTGCAGTACGGTCTGGCTGCGGCGCAGATAGGCTTCGGCCAGTTGCCGCTGGTATTGCTCAAGGGAAGCATCGTTGGGCGATTCGGCCTGCAAGGCTGCCAATTGGTCTTCGGCGATGGCCAGTTCATCGCTGGCGATGTTTTGCTCCAGCTGCACGATGGCCATGGCCCGTGCATCGGCGGCCTTGGTGGCTTCCGATGGCGTGCTTTGGCAGGCGCCCAGCAGCAAAGAAAATGCGACAAGGAGCAGATAACGGGAGGCGAACGACTTCATTCCTGCGACTCTCTATTTGCGCAAAAAACGAGCAAGTCTACACCCCTCGACGGGGCAGAACAAAACTCAGCAGAAATAGCGCGGCGGCCGTCACCACAATCGACGGGCCGGCCGGGGTGTCCTTGAACCAGGACAACGCCAGCCCGCCACACACGGCGAGTATGCCCAGCAGGCTCGCGCCCAGTGCCATCTGCTCCGGCGAGCGGGCGTGACGTTGTGCCGCAGCCGCCGGGATGATCAGCAACGAAGTGATCAGTAACACCCCGACGATTTTCATCGCTACGGCAATCACCACGGCGATCAACAGCATCAAGGCCAGGCGTAATCCCGCCACCGGCAGGCCTTCGACCCTGGCCAGTTCTTCGTGCACCGTGATCGCCAGCAATGGGCGCCACAACGCAACCAGCAAGAGCAGTACAGCAGCACTGCCGCCAAGGATCCAGGCCAGATCGGTCGGGCTGATCGCCAGCAGGTCGCCGAACAGGTATGCCATCAGGTCGATCCGCACTTCGTGCATGAAGCTTAGTACCACCAGGCCCAGAGAGAGCGTGCTGGGTGCGAGAATTCCCAAAAGCGTGTCGGACGCCAACGGCTGGCGTTGTTGCAAGGTCACCAGCATCACCGCCAGCAGCAAGCAGCCAACAGTGACGGCAACGGTCGGGCTGACATCCAGCAGGAAGCCCAGGGCTACGCCGAGCAATGCCGCGTGAGACAGGGTGTCGCCGAAATAGGCCATGCGCCGCCAGACCACGAAAGACCCCAGCGGGCCTGCGACAACGGCCAGGGCCAAGCCTGCAAGCAGGGCGTAGAGCAGAAAATCAGCCATGCTTGCAGCTATCTCCGTGAACATGGGGTTGGCCCGGTGTGGGCGCCTTGACCACCGAGCCGTGCAAGTCGTGGGCGTGGTCGTGGTGGTGGTGATAAATCGCCAGGCTTTGTGCGTTTTTTCCGAACAGCTCGACGAAAGCCGGATCGCCACTGACCTGCTCGGGATGGCCGGAACAGCAGACGTGACGATTGAGGCAAACCACCTGGTCGGTGGTGCTCATCACCAGGTGCAAATCGTGGGAGACCATCAGCACGCCGCAACCGTGACGGTCACGCAGGCGGGTGATCAGGCTGTACAGCTCAGCTTGGCCGGCCACGTCGACACCCTGTACCGGTTCGTCGAGTACCAGCAGTTCCGGTTCGCGTAACAAGGCCCGGGCCAGCAACACGCGTTGCATTTCGCCGCCGGAAACGTTTTGCACCGGACTATCGATCACCTGTTCGGCGCCGACTTCCTTGAGTGCCGCCAAGGCCATCGCACGGTCCACGCCCGGCACCAGGCGCAAGAAACGCAGGACCGACAGCGGGAGGGTTGGATCGACGTGAAGTTTTTGCGGCATGTAACCGACCCGCAGTTTCGGCTTGCGCCAGACGCTGCCGCTGTCCGGTTTCAACAGGCCGAGCACGGCCCGCACCAGGGTGGTTTTGCCGGCACCATTGGGGCCGATCAGGGTAACGATCTGCCCCGGCTCGACGCTCAGTTCGATGTTGTCCAGCACCGGTTGCCCGGCGAACGTGACGGCAACCTGTTCAAGACGGATCAGCGCGTTGCTCATCAAGCCCCCTGGCAACCCGAGCAGAGACCGACCACTTCGACGGTCTGGCCTTCGACGACAAACCCGACATCCCTGGCGCTGGCGATGATCGCGTCGCTGATGGATTTTTGCTCAAGTTCGATCGCGGCGTGGCACGCACGGCAGATCAGGAACTGACCCTGGTGAGCATGTTCCGGGTGATTGCAGCCGATGAAGGCGTTGAGCGAGGAAATCCGATGGACCAGGCCGTTTTCCAGCAGGAAATCCAGCGCGCGGTACACCGTCGGCGGCGCGGCGCGGCGCCCGTCCTGTTCGCTAAGGACTGCGAGAATGTCGTAGGCACCCAGCGGCTTGTGGCTTTGCCACACCAGTTCCAGCACTCGCCGGCGCAACGCGGTCAGGCGCAGGCCTTGACGCGCGCACAGGGCATCGGCCTCGGACAAAGCGCTGTGAACGCAATGTGAGTGGTCGTGGGGACGGCTGGCGATCGGTGTTTTGAGCATGAGCGGCGACGACGATTGTGAGAGACGTTATTATGTTACCCGTTCTCGCCTCTTCGAGTGGTCATCGTGTCCCGACTTTTTTCTGTTTTTGTCGCATTTATCGCAAGTTTTCTGCTGATCGGTTCGGCGCAGGCCGAGGTCAAGGTCCTTACCAGCATCAAGCCTCTGCAGTTGATCGCGGCTGCAGTGCAGGACGGCGTGGCGATCCCCGAGGTTTTGCTGCCACCGGGTGCTTCGCCGCATAACTATGCGTTGCGGCCTTCCGACGTACGTAAGGTGCAGTCGGTGGACCTGCTGTACTGGATCGGCCCGGACATGGAAGGCTTCCTGCCACGGGTGCTCAATGGTCGTACGTTGCCTAACGTCGCCGTGCAGGATTTGCCGGGCATGAAACTGCGTCGTTTTGCCGAAGATAACCACTCACACGCCGAAGAAGCCGACGAGCACGACCACGATCACCGTCCGGGCAGTCTGGATGCGCACCTGTGGCTGTCGCCGGTCAACGCCCGGGTCATCGCCACGAAAATGGCCGCTGACCTGATTGCCGCCGATCCTGCAAATGCCGCGCGCTATCAGAGCAATCTGAAAGCCTTCGACGAGCGTCTCGATGCGTTGGATGCGCGCCTGAAGAAACGCCTGGCCGATGTTCAAGGCAAGCCCTACTTCGTTTTCCACGAAGCCTTCGACTACTTCGAAGACGCCTACGGCCTCAAGCACGTGGGTGTGTTCAGCGTCGCGGCCGAAGTGCAACCCGGTGCCCAGCATGTCGCGGCAATGCGCGCGCGGTTGCAGGAAGTCGGCAAGACCTGTGTGTTCAGTGAACCACCGCTGCGGCCACGCCTGGCGGAAACCCTGGTGGCCGGACTGCCAGTGAAGCTGGCTGAACTGGATGCGCTGGGCGGGTACACACCGGCGACCGCTCAGGGCTATGAGCAGGTGTTGGAGAAGTTGGGGAATGATCTGGCAGGGTGCCTGGAGTCGTTGTAACCGCTGAAACAAAAAGATCGCAGCCTTCGGCAGCTCCTACATTGCTCCGCAGGAGCTGCCGAAGGCTGCGATCTTTGCTTTAAAGGGCGAAAGGCAGCGGCGTATTGCCTGTCTGGCGCTGCGCCAGGCGCAACTGGAACTCCATCGGATCGTGAATCAACACGTCCTGCCCGGCGAACGACTCCGCGGCGATCAAGCGTGATAACCAGAACCGTACGCAAGCGACCCGCAGCATGGTCGGCCACAACTCGGCTTCGGCGGCGGTGAACGGTCGCAAGGCCGCGTAAGCGCCGAGCAAGGCCCGCGCTCGTGGTCCATCGATCACGCCATCGTCGTCCGAGCACCAGTCGTTCAAGGCAATCGCCACGTCGTAGAGCATCGGCCCGGAGCAGGCGTTGTAGAAGTCGATCAACCCGGTCAGGTGCGTGCCTTCGAACATCGCGTTGTCACGGAACAGGTCGGCGTGAATGTTCGCCCGTGGCAGTGCCAGGATTTTTTCTTTCTGCCGGGTGATTTCTTCCAGCGCCCGCTGCAGCAGCTCTTTCTGTTCGGCACCACCGAGGTGCGACAAAAACTGCGTGCCCTCTTCCAGCATCCAGTCCAGGCCGCGATCGGTTTTGCGCTTGATCATGTTGGCCTGGGTCGCCAGGTGCAGATGGCCGAGTAACTCACCTACCTGCGCGCAATGTTGCGCGTTGGCTTGCTTGATGTGTTTGCCGGCCAGGCGCGGTTGCAGCAACGCAGGCTTGCCCGCCAGTTCGCGCAAGGCCACGCCGTCGGTGGTGCGCAAGGCATAAGGCACCGGCAGGTCCGCGCCGTGCAGCACGTCGAGCAGTTCGATGAAGAACGGCATTTCCTGAACCGGGCCGCGCTCGACCAGGGTCAGGACAAATTCGCCCTGCTCCAGGCTGATAAAGAAATTGGTGTTTTCGCTACCGGCGGCAATCCCCTGGAAATCAAGCAGGCGGCCGAGGCCATAAGGGGCGAGAAAAGCTTCCAGCTCGGGCCGAGCCAGGGGGGTGAACACAGACATGTTTAAGCTGCCAGTACGGGCGCCGCTGTTGAGCCGGCGCCGATTGAAATTAAGAAACTACTTCCATTCGAAAATCTTCCACGACGGAATCAGCATATCGGGCTGATCCGAGCGGATAAAGTTACCGTCCGATCCATCTGCCCGCACCAGAAAGTACGGTTTTCCGCCCTTCGGTGTTACCTGAATGGCATACAGGAAGCCATTCTGGCGGTACTCCTTGATCGTGTTGTCGCCTTCCGTGCGAATAGTCACATCCGGTTCCGGCGATGGCGCATCGTCCGCCGCCATGACGGCCAGTGGTGTGATTGCAAACAAGCCAGCCAGCAACAGGCGATTTAGTGTGCGCATGATAACCTTGTCCCTTTGTCGTCAACGGTCCCGCTATTCTAGCGCCGGACCCGCCGAAAAGGTTGATCCTGCTCATGAGCCAAGCCCCCCTCGTCCTGGTGGACGGTTCTTCTTACCTGTACCGCGCCTTTCACGCACTGCCACCGCTGACCACGTCCAAAGGCCTGCCGACCGGCGCGGTCAAGGGCGTGTTGAACATGCTCAAGAGCCTGCGCAAGCAATATCCGAACAGTCCGTTCGCCGTGGTGTTCGACGCCAAGGGTGGGACTTTTCGCGATGAGATGTTCGCCGAATACAAGGCCAACCGTCCGAGCATGCCCGACGACATGCGCTTGCAGATCGAGCCGCTGCACCAGAGCGTGATCGCCCTGGGCTTCCCGCTGCTGTGCGTCGAAGGCGTCGAGGCCGATGACGTGATCGGCACCTTGGCCCGCAGCAGCGCGGCGGCGGATCGTCCGGTGATCATCTCCACCGGTGACAAGGACATGGCGCAACTGGTCGACGGTCACATTACCTTGGTCAACACCATGACCGGTAGTAGCATGGACGTGGAGGGCGTGAAGGAGAAATTTGGCGTCGCTCCGGAGCAGATCATCGATTATCTGGCGCTCATGGGCGATTCGTCCGACAACATTCCAGGTGTTCCGGGTATCGGCCCGAAAACGGCTTCCGGCCTGCTGGTCGGTGTGAACGGGGGCCTGACCGAACTCTATGCGCAGCTCGATATTGTGCCGACCCTGCCGATTCGCGGCGCCAAGACGCTGCCGGCCAAGCTCGAAGAGCACAAGGAAATGGCTTTCCTTTCCTATCGGCTGGCGACCATCAAGGTCGATGTGCCGCTGGACGTTGGGCTCGATGACCTGCAAATGGGTCCTGAAGATCCGGCCAAACTCTACGAGCTGTACACCCTGCTGGAATTCAAGAGCTGGTTGAACGACCTCGATAGGGATGCCAAGCGTCTGGAACTGAGCGCTACCGCCGAGCCTGCACCGGCCGCCGATCTGTTCAGCGAACCAGAGGCCGAAGCGCCAGCCGCCGCTGCTGAAACCGCCTATGAAACCATCCTCGATCAGGCGCGGTTCGATGCCTGGCTGGAAAAACTGAACAACGCCAAGCTGTTTGCCTTCGACACCGAAACCACCGGCATCGATGCGCAGCAGGCGCAACTGGTGGGCCTGTCGTTCGCGGTTCAGGCCAATGAAGCGGCCTACATCCCGTTGACCCATTCCTACATTGGCGTGCCGCAGCAGCTGGATCGCGATACGGTCCTGCGCGCACTCAAGCCGATTCTGGAAGACCCGAGCAAACTCAAGGTCGGCCAGCACGCCAAGTTCGACATGAACATCCTGGCCAACTGCGCCATCGGCGGCGATCAGGACAACGGCATTACCGTGCGTGGCATCGCCTTCGACACCATGCTTGAGTCCTACGTACTCAACTCCACGGCCACGCGCCATGACATGGACAGCCTGGCGCAGAAGTATCTGGACCACACCACAGTGAGTTTTCAGGACATCGCCGGCAAAGGCGTGAAACAGCTGACGTTCGACCAGATCGCCCTGGAGCAGGCCGGGCCCTACGCCGCCGAAGATGCGGATATCACCCTGCGCTTGCACCATGCCCTGTTCGAAAAGCTCTCGGCCATTCCGAGCCTGGCCAGCGTGCTGACCGACATCGAAATCCCGTTGGTACCGGTATTGGCGCGTATCGAGCGCCAGGGCGCATACGTCGACGCCGCCTTGCTGGGCGTGCAAAGCATTGAACTGGGCGACAAGATGGTGGCGCTGGAGCGTGAAGCCTTTGAGATTGCAGGTGAGGAATTCAACCTCGGTTCGCCCAAGCAGCTTGGCGTGATCCTTTACGAGAAGCTCGGCCTGCCGGTATTGAAGAAAACCGCCAAGGGCCAGCCGTCCACCGCCGAAGAAGTGTTGGCCAAACTGGCAGAAGACGACTATCGATTGCCGAAAGTGCTCATGGAATACCGCTCCATGAGCAAGCTGAAAAGCACCTACACCGACCGTCTGCCGGAGCAGATCAACCCGCGTACCGGGCGGATCCATACCTCGTATCACCAGGCAGTGGCGTCCACCGGGCGGCTGTCCTCCAGTGATCCGAACCTGCAGAACATCCCGGTGCGCACCGCCGAAGGGCGGCGCATCCGCCAGGCGTTCGTGGCCCCGGCCGGTTACAAGCTGCTGGCGGCGGATTATTCGCAGATCGAACTGCGGATCATGGCGCACCTGTCCCGGGATGAAGGGCTGATGAACGCCTTCCGCCACAATCTGGACGTACACACCGCGACCGCCGCCGAAGTGTTCAAGGTCGAACTGGCCGACGTGACCTCCAACCAGCGCCGCAGCGCCAAGGCGATCAACTTCGGCCTGATCTACGGCATGGGCGCGCAGAAGCTCGGCAAGGACATCGGCGTCGACACCAAGACCGCCAAGGCCTACATCGATACCTACTTCGCCCGGTACCCCGGCGTTCGCCAGTACATGGACCGCACGCGTGCCCAGGCCGCCGAGCAAGGTTATGTCGAGACGTTCTTCGGCCGTCGCCTGTACCTGCCGGACATCAACTCCAACAAGCCGCAAGAGCGCGCCGCCGCCGAACGCACGGCGATCAACGCGCCGATGCAAGGCACCGCTGCAGACATCATCAAGAAAGCCATGGTCGCGGTGGATAACTGGCTGAGCGTGTCGGGCCTGGACGCCAAAGTCATCTTGCAGGTGCACGATGAGCTGGTGCTCGAGGTGCGTGAAGACCTGGTCGACCAGGTTCGCGATGAAATTCGCGTGCACATGAGCGAGGCGGCGAAACTGGATGTGCCGTTGCTGGTCGAAGTGGGTGTTGGAAACAACTGGGATGAGGCTCACTGAGCCCCCTGAAAAGACCTTTTCTGCTGCGGCATAGTGCCGCGGCAGAAGGGCGCCAAAAACAGTTTGGTCCGAAGGGTTATCAGAGTTATTTCAAACCCATTTGAAAAAAATCTGAACTAATCTTGCACACCACCACTCAGAGTTACTGAATGGCTGGTGAAGCCCTTCGATGCTCCTATGTTGTGTTAAGTGTTGGCAGATATCTGGACCCCGCCCTAGCGGTCTAGAGCTTCAACCCCGGAACTTCTCCCTCCCCATATGAAGCCCGGGGTTTTTTTTGCCCCGAGAAAACTGCCCGCGTGCACCGCAGGCAGTTTTCGCACTTACTGGGCTTCTGCTTCGGCACCCTTGTCCGCCAGTTCCATCCAGCCGGCCAGTACGGTGTAGGCATCTTCCAGGCCCATGCGTTTCGGGGCCGAAAACAGCTGGATTGTCACCAGGTCGCCCCAGCCCTTGCGGATTTCCGCCTGAACCTTGAGCAGTGTGTTCTTGGCCGCGCCGTAGGTCAGCTTGTCCGCTTTGGTCAGCAGAATGTGCATCGGCATGCCGGCAGCCACGGCCCAGTCGAGCATCAACAGGTCGAAATCGGTCATCGGATGGCGGATGTCCATCATCAGGATCAGACCTTTCAAACTCTCGCGACCACCCAGATATGCCTCCAGGTGACGCTGCCAGTGTTGCTTGAGCGGGATCGGTACTTTTGCATAACCGTAGCCCGGCAGGTCGACCAGACGGCGTTCATCGTCTAGCTTGAAGAAATTCAACAGTTGCGTGCGCCCCGGGGTTTTCGAGGTGCGCGCCAGGCTGGCGTGGGTCAGGGTGTTCAAGGCACTCGACTTGCCGGCGTTGGAACGCCCGGCGAAGGCGACTTCGAAGCCCTCGTCATCCGGACATTGGTCGACTTTGGCGGCGCTGAGCATGAAGGTGGACTGTTGGCACAGACCGAGGATGGGATTCTTGAGTTGCATGGGATTTCCGATGTGGGCGGCGCCAGGAATGGGTGCGGCAAGCAGTGTCGCTTCCGTTTCAGTGACGCCAGTATATAATGCCGCAGATTTTGTGTGCGCTTTGTCCCAGCGTAGGATGAAGTTCACGAGAGCGACAGACCTTGATTGCGCACTAGAACGCAGCTCGCTCTCAACCCTGAAAAGGTCGTTTTATGACGAAATGGCTGCTAGCTGCCGGTGTATTGATGCCGCTTTACAGCGCTCAGGCTACACAGGATCCGGAAGCTGTGTACAACCGTGTTTGTGGTGCCTGTCATTCCGGCCAACTCCCCATGGCGCCGAAAAAAGGCGATCAGGAAGCTTGGACGCCGAGGTTGGCGAAAGGTATGGAGACGCTGGTGCAACACGTGACCCAGGGTTTCAAGGCGATGCCGCCGCGTGGTTTGTGCATGGACTGCAGTGCCGAGGATTACCAAGCCATCATCCTTTGGATGAGCGAGTAAGCCCGGTCCATAACTCTTAACCCTTAGCCGTAGTTGGATTAGCTGATGAAGAAATTGATCGTGAGTCTGCTGTTGACCGTGGGCATCTCCGGCATGGCCCATGCTGCAGGTGAGGCAGTACAACCGGGTGATGCAAAAGCCGGCCAGGCCAAAGCCGCCGTCTGTGGCGCCTGCCACGGCCCGGATGGCAACAGCATGGCGCCAAACTTTCCAAAACTGGCGGGTCAGGGTGAACGCTACCTGACCAAGCAATTGCACGACATCAAGTCGGGCAAGCGCACTGTTCTGGAAATGACCGGCCTGCTCACCAACCTGAGCGATCAGGACCTGGCGGACATCGCCGCCTACTTCGCCAGCCAGAAAGGTAGCGTCGGTGCCGCCGATCCGAAGATTGTCGCTCGCGGTGAAGCCCTGTTCCGTGGTGGTGACCTGGCCAAGGGCTTGCCAGCCTGCACCGGTTGCCACTCGCCAAATGGCGCAGGTAACGCGGCTGCCGGTTTCCCGCACCTGGGTGGTCAGCACGCTCAATACGTCGGAAAGCAACTGGTCGATTTCCGCAAGGAAGAAGGCGGCCGCACCAACGACGGCGATACCAAGCCCATGCAGAGCATTGCCAAGAAGCTGAGCGACGAAGACATCGCCGCGGTGTCCAGCTACATTCAAGGCCTGCACTAAGGCCGGCGGATCAGGCGTTGAGCGGCGAGCTTATCGCCTGCAGTGTTAACGCTCGATTAATCCGTCACAGCAAGTATAAAAAGGGTGGCCTTGGCCGCCCTTTTTTGTGGCCGCTGCCGTTACACTACAGAACTCAAGCCCGCCAGGATCTGTCCGATAACAAGTCGCGCGAGGCGATAAAATTTGTCCAGGAGTAAAGCATGCGTAATCTGATCATCAGCGCCGTTTTTGCCGCTGCCAGCCTGTTCGGCATGACTGCCCAGGCCGCTGACGCCCCCGCCGCACCTTATGTCGAACTGACCAACCCTGTTCCGGTCGCCGTGCCTGGCAAGATCGAAGTGGTAGAGCTGTTCTGGTACGGCTGCCCGCATTGCTTCGCCTTCGAGCCAGTGATCAATCCGTGGGTCGAGAAGCTGCCTTCGGACGTGAACTTCGTGCGCATTCCAGCCATGTTCGGTGGCCCGTGGGACGCTCACGGCCAGATGTTCCTGACCCTTGAAGCCATGGGTGTCGAACACAACGTCCATGCCGCGGTGTTCAATGCCATTCAGAAAGAACACAAGAAACTGACCGACAAGAACGACATGGCCGACTTCCTCGCTACCCAAGGCGTGGACAAGGACAAGTTCCTTGCGACTTTCGACTCTTTCGCTATCAAGGGCCAGATCGTCAAGGCTCGTGAACTGGCCAAGAAGTACGAAATCTCCGGCGTTCCAACCATGATCGTCAATGGCAAGTACCGCTTTGACGTGGGTTCCGCCGGCGGTGCCGAACACGCCTTGCAACTGGCCGACAAACTGATCGACAAAGAGCGAGCGGCTAACAAGGCTGCCGCCAACTAAGGGCAGTCACTGCCATGCGCCGATGGGGTACTGAACGCATCGTTGGCCTACATGATCCGCGGGTCAACGAGCATCATCTGGAGTCCACGGGCTTGCCCGCAGACAGTCGTCTGCGCTTGCTCAGTTTCAATATCCAGGTCGGTATCAGTACCGAGCGCTACCGGCATTACCTGACCCGGGGCTGGCAGCACCTGCTGCCGCACACCGGGCGTGCCGATAACCTGCAGAAAATCGGCAATCTGCTGGGCGACTTCGATCTGGTCGCCTTGCAAGAGGCCGATGGCGGCAGCCTGCGATCAGGCTACGTCAATCAGGTCGAACACCTGGCCCAGCTCGGTGCCTTTCCCTACTGGTATCAACAACTCAATCGCAATCTCGGTCGCCTGGCCCAGCACAGCAATGGCGTGCTCAGCCGGTTGCGCCCATGGGCAATCGAGGATCATCCGTTGCCGGGGCCAAAGGGGCGCGGAGCCATTCTGGTGCGGTTCGGCGAAGGCCCGGAAGCGCTGGTGGTGGTCATGATGCACCTGGCGTTGGGCGCCCGGGCCCGCAGCCTGCAATTGGCCTACATCCGCGAGTTGATTGGCGACTACAAGCACCAGGTACTGATGGGCGACATGAACACCCATGCCAGTGACCTGCTGCAACATTCCCCGTTGCGCGATCTCGGCCTGCTTGCGCCGCAACTGGAAGCGACGTTTCCCAGCTGGCGCCCACAGCGCTGCCTGGACCATATCTTGCTGAGCCCGAGCCTGACCCTGGAAAAGGTCGAGGTGCTGGCACAGCCCATTTCCGATCACCTGCCGGTAGCGGTAGAGATTCGTTTGCCGGGTTCGCTCACGGCCGATGCATTGCCCGCATTGAGTCCTGCCCCTCGCGGAACCCCTGAATGAGCGACGAAGCACAGCGCTGGAAAGAGAAATACCTCAAAAGCATCGAACAACAGGAAAAGCTCGAACGTCGCTGGGACGCGCGGCTCGACTTGCTGCGTCGCGGGCTGGTGCGCAGCACCCTGGCGGCGGAAGGTACTGACCGCGCCGTTGACCAATGCATGAAAGAAATGCGCGAGGTCGTGCGCACCGACGACATGGACGCAGGCCTGGCCGCGCTGATTCCACGCCTTGAAAAGGCAGTGCTCGACTCGGAGCAGCGTCGGGAAACCCGGGTCAACCAGACCAGTGCCGCCCTCAATGCGCTGGTCACACAACTGCAAACATTGCCGTTGCCACGGGATGTGAGTCGGCCACTCAAGAGTTTCGCCAAGCAACTGGATGCGCGAGTCAGTCAGGCACGTGAGATACCCTTGCTGCTCAGCGAGCTGAGTGGCTTGCAGGGCAAGGCCCTGAGCCAGCTGGAGACCCCGACGGAGAATGGCCGGCCGGGTTTGCTGCAGCGGTTGTTCGGCGGTCGTGAAGCGGAGGAGGCAGCGGCATCAACGGTTATTTCTCCTGATCTGGTCTCTGTAGCCAGGAATCCTGCGGCAACTTTCCAGGTACCCCCCGCTGCGCGAGTTGAAGGTGAGTCTGCACCGACCGGGCCAACCGTGGCTGCGCCTGCTCCGGCAATCGTAGCTTTTGCCCACCCGGCTGTGGAACCTCAACCGGCCAGTGCCGTCGCGGCAGAAATCGAATCGGCCGAACAGTCCACCCCGGAAACCATCGCGACGACTCCTGAATCGGAAGCAAACCCTGACGAGCTGACCGCGCAAGCTTCGCCGGATAGCTTGCCTTTACCTCCGATGCCTATGGAGGAAGTGGCCGTCGTCGATCAGGCGCAATCCGAACACGATATTCTCTATGCACTTCCGGATTCCCCCGAGCCCTCCTACAGCTCGGTGGCCAGTCACATCGAAGACACGCTGCTGGGGCTGCTCGACGACCTGACATTGCCCGAACGTCATCGCCCGCAAGCCGAGTCCATGCGCGATCGTTTGAAAAACGGTCTGAACTGGTACGAATTGCTGCCGATCCTCGACGACTTCGCCACGTTGATGCTGGCTATTACCGACAGCGGCCAGCATGAGTTCGAAGCCTATCTGCAACGATTGAACGAGCGTCTCGAATCGTTCCAGAGCAACTTGCAGGCCGCCACCGCAGGGCACGCCGACAACCGTTCGGCTGCGCGGCAGATGGATACGCAGATCCGTGAACAGGTCGATGGCCTGCAAAGCAGCATGCAGGAAGCGGCGGACCTGGAGGATCTCAAGCACGTACTGGAAAACCATCTCGAAGGCTTGCTGGGTACCATGGACCAGCACCAGAAACAACGCGATGAGCGCGAGCAGGAGGTCGCTGTGCGCTTGCACAGCCTGGCCGAACGGGTCGCCCATATGGAGCAGGAGGCCCAGGGTTTCCGCGAGCACCTTGAAGAGCAACGGCAGAAGGCATTGGTCGACCCGTTGACCGGGCTGCCCAACCGTGCGGCCTGGAGCGAGCGCCTGGATCATGAAATCACACAATGGCAGCAACATGGCAACACGTTGTTGCTGGCCATGCTCGACCTCGATCATTTCAAGCGCATCAACGATAACTACGGGCACCTGGCCGGTGACAAAGTGCTGAAAATCATCGCCAGTGTGTTGCGCAAGCGGTTGCGCGGGACGGATTTCATTGCCCGGTTTGGCGGCGAGGAGTTTGTGCTGTTGATGCCATCCACGGTGCCAGCGGCGGGGTTGAAGTTGCTGGAAGCCTTGCGGGCCTCCATTGAGGCTTGTCCTTTCCACTTCAAGGGAGAGCCGGTGACCATCACCGTGTCTATCGGGATGACGGCGTTCAGGCCGGGTGAACACGGCGATCAGGTGCTTAAAAGAGCCGATCAGGCGCTGTATCGCGCAAAAAATGCCGGACGCAATCGCGTGGAGCCGGGCTGATCGTCAATTGTTCCATTTTGTTTGATTGCCGTCAGCCCGCCAGGCATTACGTTACACTGTTGCATTATTGTCTTGTGTGTACTGCCTTCGCCATGAAATATTTTGCTCTGATTGCGTCACTGATTCTGCTGGCCGGCTGCGCCGGCGGTCCCCGTTTTGACACCAGTCATCCCTCAGCCAATTACGACAGCCGTGTGCAGTTCGTGGTGGTGCATTACACCAATGCCTCGCTGGAGCGTTCGTTGCAATTGCTGACCCACGGTGAAGTCAGCAGCCATTACCTGATCGGCGACGACAAGGGCGCCACCATCTACAAGCTGATGGATGAAAATGTGCGGGCCTGGCACGCCGGGGAGAGCGAATGGATTGGCCGGACCTGGCTGAACTCCAGTTCCATCGGTATCGAAATCGTCAATCCGGGCTTCAAGGACACCCCGACCGGACGCGTGTGGTATCCCTACACCGAAGATCAGATCCAGTCGTTGATCGTATTGCTCAAGGACATCAGCAAACGTCAGGGCATCAAGCCTCGCGACATCATCGGCCATAGCGATATTGCACCTTTGCGCAAGCTGGACCCGGGGCCGCTGTTTCCCTGGAAGCGTCTGGCCGCCGAAGGCCTGGGTATCTGGCCGAATGAACAGGCGGTGGCGCGCCAGCAAATGTTGTTCGCCGAGCAGTTGCCGAGCATCAGCTGGTTTCAGGCGCAGTTGACCCGCCTGGGTTATGCCTCGCCACAAACCGGCGAGCTCGATGTCGCGACACGACATGTGATCGCGGCATTCCAGATGCATTTCCGTCCGGCGCACTTCGATGGCACTCCGGATGCGCAAACTGCCGCGCTACTTTTGGTGTTGAATCAGACAAAATAATGACGCCCGCCCGACGGTCAGGGCTTTTTTCCAATCAGCAGCTATAACTCATTGGTAATCCTTCGGATATTTCACAATGACCGCTGCTCGAGAGACCTTACGTAGTTGGTTCCATCGCCCCTGGTTCCTGGGGCTGATGTCTACTGTCTTGAGCGCAACGTTGTTGATGGCCGGCAGCCTGTTCGTCGCCATACACCAGGTCGAGCAAAACGAAAGCGAAGAAATGAATGCTCAGGGCGAACGCTTCCTCGCCCGCCTGGAACAGCTCTTCGGTCAACTGCGTGAAAGCCTTGACGACCTTGAGGCGCAACCGTTGCGCGGTTGCGATGCTGAAATGATCGCAACCTTGCAGCAGGTTTCGTTCAATTATCGCTTCGTCTACGAAGCTGCCTACATGGACTCCTCGCGAATCTGCTCCAATCGCCCCCGCCAGGAAGGGTTGTCGCTGAGTCGATCGCCAGACATCAAGGGCCCGACTTACAGCTATTGGCTCAACACCACCACCGAACCCGATGAAAACCGCGCCGCGCTGATGCTCGGGCGCGGGAATTTCCGGGTCGCGACCTCTCGCGGGCATTTGACCGATATGGTCGACCTGTCGCCGGGCAGCAGCCTGCTGGTAGTCCTGGACCATGGCGCGCGCGCGATTCCGGTGCTCGGCGCTTCTCAGGTATGGCCGCCGGACGAGGCCTGGCCACCGAAAAACCGTGATGCGCTGCAAATCACCCAGGCACGCCTGATATACCGGATGCCCACCGACAACCCGGAATATCAATTGGTGTTGATCAGCCCACGCACCGGCATGCATATCCCGGCGGTCTGGTGGTGGTTGCTGCCGGCCAGCCTCGCGCTGGGCATCTGCGTCGGGTTCCTGGTGTTTCTGCTGGTGCGCCAGCGGCAGTCGCTGGACGCCGAACTGACCGGCGCGATTCGCCGGGGCGAGTTGCAGGTGCTGTATCAACCGATCTTCGACCTCGATAGCCGCAACTGTGTCGGGGCTGAAGCACTGCTGCGCTGGCGCAGGCCGGACGGCACCCTGACCAGTCCCGACCTGTTCATTCCGATGGCAGAGAATACCGGGCAGATTCGCCAGATGACGGACTTCGTCCTGCAACGCCTGCTCGAGCAACTCGGCCAGTTGCTGCGTGCCAACCCGCAGTTGTACATCTCGGTCAATCTCGCGGCGTGTGATGTGATGGTTCCGCGGATCGGCCAGGTGATGGCGCGGTTGTTGACCCTGCACCGCGTCGCTGCGCGGCAAATTGCCTTTGAAGTCACCGAGCGCGGGCTGGTCGATGTGGTGGTGGCCCGGGAAAACCTGCAAGCGCTACGGGATGTCGGACACCAGGTGTTGATCGATGACTTTGGCACCGGCTATTGCAGCCTCGCCTATTTGCAAACCCTGCCGGTGGATTGCCTGAAAATCGACAAGGCGTTCATTGACGCGCTGGGCCATGACGCCGCCAGCAGCGGCGTGGCCCCGCACATCATTCACATGGCCCAGTCGCTGCACCTGAAGGTGATTGCCGAGGGCATCGAGCATGAGGCCCAGGCCGCGTTCCTGTGCAGTGAAGGCGTGAAGTTCGGCCAGGGCTGGCTGTTCGCGCGGGCGCTGAGCGCAGTGCAGTTCACTGAATTGATTACCCGGGGGCGTCGTCGGGGAGGCCGGCGCCTGGATGACGAAGCGTGAGGGTGACCTAGACGGTCAGCGCCATGTAGAACTGAGTACCCTGCCCCGGCCGTGAATAGACGCCCATCCGCCCGCCATGCAATTGCACGATCTCCTTGCACAAGGCCAGGCCGAGCCCGGCCCCGCCTTTCTTGCGTCCGACCTGCACGAACGGCTCGAAGATCCGCCCCTGCTGGCCGTAGGCAATACCTTCGCCGTTGTCCTCGACGCTGATGATGACCCGGTCACCGTGGCGCCGGGCATGCAAACGTATCCGCCCGCCGGATCCGGTGTGCCGCAAGGCATTGTCGAGCAAGTTGTCGAGTACCCGCTCCAGTTGTGGCTGGTCGGCCTGTAACCGCGGCAAAGGCTCCTGCACCTCCACCAGCAGATTGATTTCCTGCTCTTCGGCCGCCGTGGCAAAGCGTGAGCGAGCCTGTTCCAGCAACGCCTCGATGGAACAAGGCGTCAGGGTGAGCTTCTGCAAACCGTTCTGGTAACGGGAGAAGTTCAGCAGGTCGTTGATCAACTGCATCAGCCGCTGCATCTCCTCATTCACGGTATCGAGCAGGTCGGCTTCCCGGGAGTCCTGGGCAAAGTGCGCGCGCTCACGGAACAATCCGAAGGCCATGTGCATGCCAGTGACTGGTGTGCGCAATTCATGGGAGGCGCGTAATACAAATTCGCTGCGTACCCGTTCGAAGGCACGCTGTTCCGTGACGTCATGCAGCACCATCACGGCGCCCAGAATATGGCCCTGGGTATGGCTGACCGGAGTCAGGCTGTAGGTCAGCAGTCGCGACTCGCCGTCGACTTCGACACTCAAGTCTTCCAGCGCCCGCTCCAGCGTGCCGCCGCGCAGTACCAGTTGCAGCTGCTCATCGAGCTCGGGGCGCTTCAGCGCCGTGCCCAACCCCTGACCCAGACGATCGGACTCCCAGCCCAATTGACGCTGGGCTACAGGGTTAAGGTGTTCCAGATGACCCTGGCGGTCGATCATCAGCAGTCCGTCGTCGATGCTATCGAGCACGGCCTGCAAACGCTGCTGACCGGCCAGCAGCTCATCGACGTTGGTGGCCTGATGTTCACGCAATGCCTGGGCCATGATCCCGAAACGTCGGGTCAGTTGGTTCAGTTCCATCGCCGAAGAAATCGGCAGGGTGACATCGAAATTTCCCTGGCCGATATGGTCCGCCGCCTTGGCCAAGGCCTCGATGGGCTCCCCGAAGCGTCGGGCGATAGCTTGCGCGGTCACGAAGCCGATGATCAGCACTGCCAGCCCCACCAGGCCAAGCAACCCTGCAATCAGCAATGCCTGCTCCCGGGCCTGTCGCTCGGTATCGCTGATGTTATCCAGTGCGCGCTTGTGCTCGGCGATCAGGCCATTGCGTAGTGCGTTGAATTTTTCCGTCAGGTTGTCGTGGCTGCTGAGCACATTCGACGGGTTCGGGGACGTTTCATAAGCCTGGATAAAGCTCTCGTAGTCGGCCTTGGCTTTTCTGAAGCCGTGCTCGCTTCCGGTATCTGCCGGCTCCTGGGCGATGCCTTCCTCCAGCAGTTCGAAGTAATGCTGCTTCGAGGCCGCGAAAGCGGCGGAGTCAGGCTTCTCGCTGAGCATGATGATCAATTGATCACCCAGGGTCTGACGCAGCTTGAGCCCCAGGTCCAGGGTGATGAAGTTATTGCGGATCAGTGCTTCCTGGCTGCCGGCCATCTGCATCACGCTGACCAACCCGAGCAAGAGCCCGAGCAACGCGACGGTGATCAGTGCGGAGATGCTCAGGAAAAGCCGGGTCCGTAATTTCATCGCCAGTTTCATCGGCGATTGCTCACAGGTTGTACTGCTTGCGCTTGCGGTACAGCGTCGAGGCGTCGATGCCCAGGGTTTTCGCCGCTTGATCCAGGGTGTCGGCGGTGGCGAGGACCGCGCCGATGTGGGCCTTTTCCAGCTCATCCAGGCTCAGTGCCGCGCCGATGCGCGGTGCATTGGTGACCGGGGTTTCAGCCATGCCCAGATGGCTGATCTCGACCCGCTCCTGCGGACAGATGATGCTCGCCCGCTCAATCACGTTGCGCAGCTCACGGATGTTGCCCGGCCAGCGATAACTCAGCAGCGCTTCCCGGGCCTCATCGCTGAAGGCGCGCGCGGGACGGGCGTATTCCTTGACGAAGCGCGCCAGGAAGCGGTCGGCCAGGTTGAGAATATCTTCGCGGCGTTCGCGTAGCGGTGGCAGGTGCAAGGTAATGACATTCAGGCGATAGAGCAGGTCTTCACGGAAACGACCATCGCGCACCATGTCCTCAAGGTTGAGGTTGGTGGCCGCAAGGATGCGCACATCGGCACGACGGGTCACCGGATCACCGACGCGCTCATATTCCTTGTCCTGAATAAAACGCAGCAACTTCGGCTGCAATGTCAGGGGAAAGTCGCCGATCTCGTCGAGAAACAGCGTTCCGCCATCAGCCTGGTTGACTCGCCCCAAGGTGCTTTCGCTGGCGCCGGTGAAGGCGCCGCGGCTGTGGCCGAAGAGTTCGCTTTCCATGAGCTCGGCGGTCAGCGACGGGCAGTTGATCGTGACGCAGGATTTCTTCGCGCGTTTGCTCCAGCCATGAATGGCTTGGGACAGTTCGCCCTTGCCGGTACCGGATTCACCCAGAATCAGAATATTGGCGTCAGTCGTGGCGACCTGACGGGCGGTTTCGAGTACCACTTTCATGGCTGGGCTGTGGGAGTCCAGACCATCCTTGGGCTTGCGCACCTCGCCTTCCAGGGCTTCCAGTCGCGCCGACAGTTGTCGAACTTCCAGTTGCTTGGCGGTTGCCAGACGCAATTGATCGGGGCTGCACGGTTTGACCAGATAATCGGCGGCACCGGCCTGAATCGCATCCACGGCCGTGTCGACGGCCGAGTGGGCAGTGACGATCACCACCCGCATCCAGGGCGCCTGGATACGCATCTGGGCCAGCACATCGAGGCCGTTGTCTTCACCCAGACGCAAATCGAGGAAGCACAGGTCGAAAACCTGTCGCTGCAACAGGGCATCTGCCTGCGCGGCGCTGGTGGCGGTGGCCACGCTGTAGCCTTCGTCTTCAAGGCAGTAACGGAAAGTACGCAGGATGGCGGACTCATCGTCCACCAGCAGAATGCGGCCTTGATGCTCAGTGGCGGATTCCATTTTCCTACGCTCCTTAAAGAATGATCTTAATTTAGTCCCGGAGAAATCGGGCAAGTTGCATGATTGATTCTGAGCCATTCCTGTCATGGCAGGGTAGCTCTCATCGGATGTATCGGTTAGCCACCTGACTTTGCGGGTCTTTTGATAGATACCCGGAATCTGCCAACGGCCAGCGTGAATTTCTGACCTCCGTACCCTCCTCTCAATTCAAAAAATTTACGCCTTCCTTCAGACCCGTCGTGCAATACGCACGACTGCATAGATGGCATCGTGCAGGATGCGCGCGAAGTGGTTTCCTTTGCGTTCATAACATATTGATATTAAAGGGAATTAATTCGTATCAAAGCTGGCATGCGCTCTGCAATTGTCTGATTAACCAGGGTATTCAAAAACAAGCGCCCGCTATCGAACCGACCCCAGTGGTAGGAGCCCCAGGATGAACCGTCAACGTGCCGCCCACCTGCAACTCTCGCCTGTGTATATCCAGCAAGGACTGTTTGCTGTTCTGGCGCTGTTGATTACCTTGCTTGGCGGCCAGCAGTTTCTGCGCTGGGAGCAGAGCCGGCAGCCGGAAGCGCCATTCCTGTCGATTCCGCATCCGACCCAAACCCATTTCAGCGCCGTCAGCAGCAGTCAGGCTGATAGCCCACCGATGCGCATGATGGATGTCGACCAGGCCGGGCCTGTGGGTGAGATACGTCATCAAGAGCGTTGGGTGTTCTAGACATAACTTCCGCCGCACCCCATGCGCCGGGAAATGCAGCACCTCTAAACAGAAGCGTAAGGAGAATCACCATGTTGAGCTGGGCAATCACATTCCTGATCATCGCCATCATCGCCGCTGTACTGGGCTTCGGTGGTATCGCGGGCACCGCCACGGGTATCGCCAAGATTCTGTTTGTCGTGTTCCTGGTGATGTTCATTGCTTCCTTCTTCTTTGGCCGTCGCGGTCGAGGCTGATATGAGAGGTTTGTTCAAGTCACTGGCAGCCGCCCTGCTGTTGGGCGGTAGTGCCATGGCATGCGGGCTGGCGTTTTCCCGACTTGCCTGAGGCCCCATCAAGGGCTTGCTGATAGAACAGAATTTGTACACGAAGGAGGCCAGCGCCTCTTTCCACCTGCGCCACCTGAGGAAGGCCGGCGCATGACCAAGGGGTCGGGACGTTCTGCCTGTTTCAGGGGCGGAGTGACCTACGGGTACAGGGAGTACCTGCGCAAGGGCCGGGTCAGGAGAAGCTACTGCGCAAGTTCGCCGGACCGCCAAGGCTCGACGGGCTTGCGAAGGGCTTGATCAAGCAACATATTGAAATAGAGCGCTCGTCTCTATTTCGTCAGTGTTATCCCGTCCTCATCCCTGTTACGTCGGAAAATACTTTTCTCGGTGTTTCATTGGTGACCGTATATCGAGAAAAATCACCTTTCTTTGGCCGCGATTTTTCCCTTCGTCCTGCGGGATTTTGCTGAAAAATCAACGCTCAGTCGCTGCTCAAAAAATATTCAATCTGCTCTGTGATGGCCGGTTCACGGCACTTATGCCTGCTGAAATGTCGTATTCGAACCGGTTGGGACGCGCGTTTCGCTAAAAAAACCTCATGCCGATTCTGCATAGGGTAGGCGTTTACGGCATTAGACGGCGCTTACCTGCATCGGAATAGTTGCGCCTTTTTTCGCCTGCCAGAGAGCGGCAAACACGCGCTCCGGGGCACCTTATACGGGGGGCAGATGCACTGGACTTTTTCGCCATAAGCGTTCCAGTTCGCGCATCTCCCTGAGTCAAACGCAAGTAAGGGTAAAAATATGAAGAAGGCAAAGCTTAGCCTCGCCTGGCAGATCCTCATCGGTCTGGTATTGGGGATAGCAATCGGTGCGCTGCTCAACCATTTCAGTGCCGAAAAAGCCTGGTGGATCAGCAATGTCCTGCAACCGGCAGGCGATATCTTTATCCGTCTGATCAAGATGATCGTGATCCCGATCGTCATCTCCTCTTTGATCGTCGGCATTGCCGGCGTCGGTGACGCCAAGAAGCTGGGGCGCATCGGCTTCAAGACCATCATCTACTTCGAGATCGTCACCACCATCGCCATCGTGGTCGGCCTGCTGCTGGCCAACCTGTTCCATCCGGGTGCCGGCATCGACATGAGCACCCTGGGCACTGTGGACATATCCAAGTACCAGGCCACGGCGGCCGAGGTTCAGCATGAACACGCGTTCATCGAAACCATCCTCAACCTGATTCCGTCGAACATCTTCGCGGCCATGGTTCGCGGCGAAATGCTGCCGATCATCTTCTTCTCCGTATTGTTCGGTCTCGGTCTGTCGAGCTTGCAGGCGGACCTGCGTGAGCCGCTGGTGAAGATGTTCCAGGGCGTTTCGGAAAGCATGTTCAAGGTCACTCACATGATCATGAACTACGCCCCGATCGGCGTGTTCGCACTGATCGCGGTGACCGTTGCCAACTTCGGCTTCGCCTCGCTGATACCGCTGGCCAAACTGGTGATCCTGGTTTACGTCGCCATCGCCTTCTTCGCTTTCGTGATCCTGGGCCTGATCGCTCGCCTGTTCGGCTTCTCGGTGATCAAGCTGATGCGCATCTTCAAGGATGAGCTGGTACTGGCCTACTCCACCGCAAGCTCCGAAACCGTGCTGCCGCGCGTGATCGAGAAGATGGAAGCCTACGGCGCGCCGAAAGCGATTTGCAGCTTCGTGGTGCCGACCGGTTACTCGTTCAACCTCGACGGTTCGACCCTGTACCAAAGCATCGCGGCAATCTTCATTGCCCAGCTGTATGGCATCGACCTGTCGATCAGCCAGCAACTGCTGCTGGTACTGACGTTGATGGTCACCTCCAAAGGCATCGCCGGCGTACCGGGTGTGTCCTTCGTGGTACTGCTGGCCACCCTGGGCAGCGTCGGTATTCCTCTGGAAGGCCTGGCGTTCATCGCCGGTGTCGACCGTGTCATGGACATGGCCCGTACCGCGCTGAACGTGATCGGCAACGCCCTGGCGGTTCTGGTTATCGCTCGTTGGGAAGGCATGTACGACGACGCCAAGGGCCAGCGCTACTGGAACTCCCTGCCGCACTGGCGCAGCAAGGAAAAGCTGCCGGTAGGCGAGATTTCCAAGAGCTGATGTAATACCCCTTGTGGGAGCATCTGCCGCACCAGACAAACCCCGGAGAAATCCGGGGTTTGTCGTTTCTGGCCACCCCGCTATCATTCGCGGATCTTTTGGGGGGATTTGACTGATGCTCAATGGCCTGTGGCTTGGCTTCTTCATCGTGGCAGCCGTATCGGCGCTGGCCCAGTGGCTGATTGGTGGCAACGCCGGGATTTTCGCGGCGATGGTGGAAAGCATTTTTTCCATGGCCAAGCTGTCGGTCGAAGTCATGGTGCTGCTGTTCGGCACCCTCACCCTCTGGCTGGGTTTTCTGCGCATTGCCGAGAAAGCCGGCATCGTCGAATGGCTGGCCAAGGCCCTGGGACCACTGTTCTTGCGCTTGATGCCTGAAGTCCCGCCGGGTCATCCGGCCATCGGTCTGATCACCCTGAACTTCGCCGCCAATGGCCTGGGCCTGGACAACGCCGCCACGCCGATCGGCCTCAAGGCCATGAAAGCACTGCAAGAACTCAATCCCAGCGCGACCGTCGCCAGCAACGCACAGATCCTGTTCCTGGTGCTCAACGCCTCCTCGCTGACCCTGTTGCCGGTGACGATCTTCATGTATCGCGCCCAGCAAGGGGCTCCGGACCCGACGCTGGTGTTCCTGCCGATCCTGCTGGCGACCAGTTGCTCCACCATTGTCGGCTTCCTGTCGGTGGCGTTCATGCAGCGCCTGCGCATCTGGGACCCCGTCGTGCTGGCCTACCTGATCCCCGGCGCCCTCGCCCTCGGTGCTTTCATGGCGTTGCTGGCGACCCTTTCGGCGACCGCTCTGGCCGGCCTGTCATCGATCCTCGGCAACTTGACTCTGTTTGGCCTGATCATGCTGTTCTTAGTGATCGGCGCGCTGCGCAAAGTGAAGGTCTACGAGGCTTTCGTTGAAGGAGCCAAAGAGGGTTTCGACGTCGCCAAAAACTTGCTGCCCTACCTGGTGGCGATGCTCTGCGCGGTAGGCGTACTGCGCGCGTCCGGGGCGCTGGACTTTGGCCTGGACGGGATCCGTCATCTGGTGGAATGGGCCGGTTGGGACACGCGTTTCGTCGATGCGCTGCCTACGGCGATGGTCAAACCCTTCTCCGGTAGCGCCGCCCGGGCGATGCTGATTGAAACCATGAAGACCTCGGGCGTGGACAGCTTCCCGGCACTAGTGGCGGCAACTGTCCAGGGCAGTACCGAAACGACGTTCTATGTCCTGGCGGTGTACTTCGGCGCCGTGGGCATCCAGCGTGCACGCCATGCCGTTGGTTGTGCATTGCTGGCCGAGCTTGCCGGGGTGCTGGGTGCGATCGGGGTTTGCTACTGGTTCTTTGGTTGATCGGCTCCGTCAGCCAAAGCCTTCAGCGCGGCCTTGCGCTCGTCCGTCGGCAAGGCGCCAAGCTTTTCCACGGCGGCGTAAAATTTAAGCCAGTCGCCATTCTCCTGATGGAACAGTGCGGCAAAAGCCGGCACCCATTGGTCGTACAAGCCAAACGGCAATAGCCGGGCATTGTTCATGGGGGCATAGATCCAGGCGTCATAGCGTTTGTCTGCGTCCCACTGACTGTCGCGCAATTGCCGGTATTCGCTGCGCAAGCGCTCGAACTCGGCCGCCTTGCGCTGGCGCATTTGTTCAGTTGGCAGCGGCAAGGTGTAGAGCTTTTCCAGTCGGGTGCGGGTCTTGAGCACCAATTCAGTGAACTGGTCGCGCTGACGTGCCTGCGCATTGTTATCCGGTGGCAGCTGGCGGTAAGCGCGCCATTGGCGAGTACCTTCCTGCTCGACGAAGGTGGCGAAGGATTCGTTGAACTCCGTGTCGTCCTTCACATAGAAGCGCTGATGGGCCAGCTCGTGAAAGATCAACGTGGCCAGTCGCTCATCCCCCCAGCCCATCATCGAACTGATGATCGGGTCGTTGAACCAGCCAAGTGTCGAATAGGCCTCGACGCCGCCAATCGACACGTCCATGCCTTGCAAGCGTTGCAAAGCCGCTGCGCCGCGGGCTGCGCTCTGGCTGTAGTAACCGCGATAGGCCACGCAACCGGCTATGGGGAAACAGTGGTTTACGGGCTTGAGGGAAAATTCCGGAGTGGCGAAGACATTCCAGACGACGAAGGGACGCCCAATGTCCGCGTACAAGCGGTAACTCTGGTTATCCGGCAGGTGCAATTGCTGGCTGGCGAAGGTTCGGGCCTTTTGCGATTGCTCCAGGTGTGTGCGCAGTTTTTGATCGCGCGCCGGGTCGGCAATCACGCTGGAAACAGGCTCCCTGGCTCGCAGCAACTGCAGTTGGCCGTTGGCCAGTTGGCTGTAATAGCTGGCGCTGGTGCAGCCGTTGAGCAACAAAAACAACAGGCTCGGAAACCAAACGCGAAAAACGCGATCAAGTAACCCAAGGCTAGGAAGCGGCCTGATCACAATAATTCTTCCTTGGAGAGTCTTTCCGCAAGACTATCCCGCTTGAATGGAGCTCCGCTATGCGCATGTTGATACTGACAGGAGGCCTGCTGATGCTGGCCGGCTGTGCTGGTTTCGGAATACCCCGCCACGATCCCGCGCAAGCCTGGATCGACCTGGACTCAAAGCAAGAAGATACGGCGCTGCAGGCGCTGGAGGTCGATGACAGGAACACCGACGATAAACGCTATTTCCAGGTTCAACCCGGTGGCCATGAGTTGAAGGTCCGCTACCAATTCGCGGTCCAGCCCACCAATATCGGCCCAGACGCCGAGCCGTTGTGGCGCGATTGTCAGTTGAATGTGAAATTCAGCGACTTCAACGCGGGTGAGCGTTATCAGCTACAGGCAGGGAACATCGGGTTTCGGCCTTGGGCGAAACTCTACGATCAGCAGCGCAAAGTGATTGGGCGCGGCACGCCGGCAGGCTGTCAACACACCTGATCGGCGTTATGCTGGATGCATATCCCTTGGGACATCCATCATGCGCAGGTTGATGCTGTTACTCGCCGTCGGTGTTGTCGCGGGTTGCCAAAGCCCGATGCCGACACCCAATCCCAAAATGGCCTGGGTCGAATTCTCGACACCTTTCCCTAACGACAAGTTGTTGATGGCCGAACGACTGGATAAACAACGCCTGCGCGACGGGCGTTTTTTCGAGGTCACGCCGGGCAGCCATGAACTGATCGTGCGTTTCGACTTTGAAGTACCCGGTGGCGGATTGGGCATGATGAGCGGCCCTTCGGAGCGGCTGTGCTACCTGACCATCAAATACGATCATTTCGAAGCCGGCCAGCGTTATGTGCTCGAAGGCCGTTCCATTGCCTTTACCCCCGGTGCCCGGCTGTACAACGCCAAACGCGAAATCGTTGCTGAAGACCGGGAATCCTACTGCCTGATGTGAATGGTTCAGCGGTCGTTTTTCTGGTAAATGATTTTCTTCGTGCCGTTTTCGCACGAGCCCACGACCATGTTCTGGTCATGAACCTCGTCGTTGGTGACGATTTCAAGCGTGTAGGAAGTGACGCCGCTGGCCTGGATCTTGGCTTCGATCTCGGCCTTGAGTTCTTCGCAGGGTTTCGGTGCCGCAAGGGCCGAAGTGGCCAGTGCGCAACAGATAACCGCCAAGGCAAAACGTTTCATGGTGAAGCTCCTTTGAGGCAGCACGCACAATCGTGGTTTTCGCTGCTGTCATTTATTCGACCACAGTTTTAGCGGGCAAGTCTGTCGGGACGCAAAAAAGATCGCAGCCTTGAGCTCCTTTTACCGAATGATCCCGGCAGGTTGTGCAAGGCTGCGATCTTTTGTCTTCAATGAAAATCTAGCCGACCAACGTTGCCTCCAGGCTGATCTTCGCATTCAGCACTTTTGACACCGGACAGCCCTCTTTGGCCTTGTTGCTCAGCTCTTCGAACCGGGCCTGGGTCGCCCCGGGGATTTTTGCCTTCAGAATCAATTTAACTGCGGTAATCGAAAAACCGCCGTCCACTTGATCCAGGGTGACTTCAGCCTGGGTATCGATGCTATCGGCCTTCAGGCCGGCATCACCGAGAATCATGGAAAACGCCATGGAGAAACAGCCGGCGTGGGCCGCGCCGATCAGCTCTTCCGGGTTGGTACCCCGGCCGCCTTCGAAGCGCGCCTTGAAGCCATAGGGTGCTTCGCGGAGCACGCCGGTTTCTGTGGAAATCGAGCCGATGCCGGTTTTCAGATCACCTTCCCAATGAGCCGAAGCTTTCTTAACGATAGCCATGCCTGCCTCCTCAAGATTGGCGCGAAACGTCGCGCCTTCGTGGTTTCCGTTTGCCTGGGTTGTGAGGATAGACGGTGGGGCAAAGTTCATCTCGTCCGATCAGTCTGCTTTTTTTGCGGGATTTTTTACCGGGCTATTGAAACTCGGGTATATGCCCTCATTGCATGAATCAGGCTTTTGGATTCGGCAGGTTTGCGTTCGCAAGAACAAACCTGCGCCCTCAATTGGAGAAGCAGGTTTATGAAACGACTGTCCGATATCAAGTTCTCGACCCTCGATCTGGTGCCGGTGCGCGAGAACGGCAGCGCGGCCCAGTCGCTGCGCAATTCGCTGGACCTGGCGCAGCACGTCGAGAAATTCGGCTACAACCGCTTCTGGGTGGCTGAGCATCACAACATGGATGGCATCGCCAGTTCCGCGACTTCGGTGCTGCTCGGTTATCTGGCCGGTGGCACGTCAACCATTCGAGTCGGTTCGGGCGGGGTGATGTTGCCCAACCACGCACCGTTGGTGATTGCCGAGCAGTTCGGCACCCTGGAAAGCCTTTATCCGGGCCGGATCGATCTGGGCCTGGGGCGCGCTCCCGGTTCCGATCAGATGACCGCGCGTGCACTGCGCCGCGAACGCTCCGGCAGCGCCGACGACTTCCCGGAAGATGTGGCGGAACTGGTGCGCTACCTCGGGCCGCGTACCCCGGACCAACGCATCATCGCGATGCCGGGAACCGGGACCAATGTGCCGGTCTGGTTGTTGGGATCGAGCCTGTTCAGTGCGCAATTGGCCGGCGAGCGCGGTCTGCCCTACGCCTTCGCCTCGCATTTCGCTCCGCGCTACATGCATGAGGCGATTCGGGTCTATCGCAATCATTTCAAGCCGTCAGCCGTTTTGGACAAGCCCTACGTGATGCTCGGCGTGCCATTGGTGGCAGCCGATACCGACGAGCAGGCCGATTACCTGGCGACCTCGGTGTTCCAGCGAATTCTCGCCCTGATGCGTGGCCAAAGCCTGGTACAGCGTCCTCCGGTGAAGTCCATGGACGGCCTGTGGCTGCCCCATGAAAAAGATGCCGTGCACGATTTCCTTGGGCTGGCCATGATCGGCAGCCCGCAGAAAATCCGCGCCAAACTTGAGGTCCTGATCGAACAGACCCAGGTCGACGAGCTGATTTTCACCTGTGACCTGTACGAACATGCCGATCGCGTGCATTCCTACGAGCTGCTGGCGCAGGTCATGCGGGGTTGATACTCAAACGGCAGGCATAAAAAAGCCGGCGCCTTGGCGTCGGCTTTTTTATTCGGGCGAGAATCGGCCTACTTTTTATAGACGATCACTTTGGCGCCCTCTTCGCATTTGCCAACAACTTTCCCGCCGGCAGCGGCACCTTTGTCGACAATCTCCAGCGAATAACCGGATACGCCCTTGGCATCAAGTTTCGCTGCGATTTCGGCTTTCAGCTCTTCGCATGGCTTGCCGCCCGCCAATGCGCTCCCCGCAAGGCTCAACAAACCTACTGCCAACATAAACTTCTTCATCGGTTGCATTCCCTGGTCGGATCATAGGGGTAACCAGCCGTCAGCCGGACGCACTCATGGAGTGCTTTGCCATTCCCTATGGCATTCGACCGGCGTGCAAGTTCAGAAGACTAGCCCAAAGTCAGCTGCTGGCAATCCGGAATCCGACTTTCAAGGTCACCTGAAAGTGCGCAGCCTTACCGTCCCTGATGTGCCCACGGGTCTCGGTCACTTCAAACCATTCCATGTACTTGATGCTTTTGCTGGCCTCGGCCAGCGCGTTATTGATCGCATCTTCGATACTGCTGGTGGACGAGCCGATCAGCTCGACTTTCTTGTAGGTGTGATGGTCAGACATGGCGTTCTCCTCGGCGTGTGAATTACAGACTAGCAGTGATTTTTCCTATTTCTTCTGTTGGCCGTTCTGAGGGTGAGGTTCAGATTTTCTGCACTTTCTCGAACCCGTGAAGTCCCAACCAACACACGCCACTCATCACCAATGCAGGAGAGCCACCATGGCCAACACCTCGTTACGCAAAGCCTCATTGCAAAGCATGGAAGCCGAGATCGAGAGTCTGCTCAAGTCTTTGGAAAGCCTGAAGGACGACACCTCGGACGAGTCGCGTAAAACCCTCAAGACCCTGAAAAGCAACGCCGAGAATGCCTTGAAACACTCGCGCCATCTGCTTGCCGATGCTTATGAAGAGGTCAAGGTCAAAACCCGCGAAACCGGGATTGCCACCCGGGACTACGCCCAGGACCACCCCTGGACAACTGCCGGTGTCGCCGTGGGCGCATTGGGCCTGCTGGCCGCTTATCTGTTGTGCAAGCGTGATTAATCCGCTCGACGCAGTTCGTTCTTGAGCCACTGCGCCAGTTGTCGGGCGCGCCCGTCCGCGGCGCGCTTGGGTAGCCACAACGCCAGTTGCGCCGGGGTTTCACTGAAGCCCCAAGGCGCAACCAGGCGCCCGGCCTTCAAGTCCTCCGTCACCAAGGGTTCGGGAGCAATCGCCACGCCCAGACCCGCGACGGCGGCTTCCAGCAAGTAATACAGATGTTCAAATCCCTGACCGTACTTCAGCGCCCTGGGGTCGAGCCCCCGTGGTTGCGCCCAGTTCGGCCAGGCTTGCGGGCGTGAGGTAGTGTGCAGCAAGGGTTCGTTCAGCAGCGCGGTTTCCGGCGCCTGCTTGAGCCGTTCATAGCCGACAAACCGCGGGCTCATGACCGGGCCGATGCGTTCGCTGGCCAGCTCAAAAACCTGCATGTCCGCCGGCCAGGGCGGCTCGGCAAATACCAGCAAGGCATCCAGCCCCGGTCTTCGCGGATCCAGATCGCCTTCGCCGGCCGACAAGTGCAGGCGCAAGTCCGGCAGGTCGGCATTGAGCCGCCCCAGTCGCGGGATAAACCAGCGCGCCAGCAGGCTTCCCGAGCAACCGAGCACGAATGGCGCATCGACTGTGCTTTGTGTGAGTTCGGCGCAAACGCTGCGCAGGCGCTCGAAGGCTTCGCTGCTGGCATCACGCAGTCGCAACCCGGCATCTGTGAGTTTCAGGCCGCGACCGTCCTTGATGAACAGGCTTACGCCGAGGTGTTCTTCAAGCACCTTGAGTTGCCGGCTGACCGCACCGTGGGTGACGTGCAGCTGTTCCGCCGCCTGACTGACGCTGTTCAGGCGGGCAGTGGCTTCGAAGGCGCGAAGCGCGTTCAGCGGAGGAAGGTCATGGCTCATTTGATCTGTGAGTTTTCCTGACAGGTTGTGGCGATCTTATCGGTTTTCAGGTCGGGGCGTCAGGGGTAGAGTGAAGCCCACTATCTCTTTATGCATCACTTCACGCATTCAACTGGAGCGCCCCATGACCCAGACTAATCTGCGCAACGGCCCTGATGCCAACGGCCTGTTTGGCGCGTTCGGCGGCCGCTACGTTGCCGAAACCCTGATGCCGTTGATCCTCGACCTGGCCCGCGAATATGAGTTGGCCAAGGAAGATCCTGCATTCAAGGAAGAGCTGGCCTACTTCCAGCGCGACTACGTCGGACGTCCAAGCCCACTGTACTTCGCCGAGCGTCTGACCGAGTTCTGCGGCGGCGCGAAGATCTACCTCAAGCGTGAAGAGCTGAACCACACCGGCGCGCACAAGATCAACAACTGCATTGGCCAGATCCTGCTGGCGCGGCGCATGGGCAAGAAGCGCATCATCGCCGAGACCGGCGCCGGCATGCACGGTGTGGCCACTGCCACCGTCGCTGCGCGTTTCGGTCTGGATTGCGTGATCTACATGGGCACCACTGACATCGAGCGTCAGCAGGCCAACGTGTTCCGCATGAAGCTGCTGGGTGCCGAGGTTATCCCGGTGGTAGCCGGTACCGGCACGCTGAAAGACGCGATGAACGAAGCCCTGCGTGACTGGGTGACCAACGTCGACAGCACCTTCTACCTGATCGGTACCGTGGCCGGTCCGCACCCTTACCCGGCGATGGTTCGCGACTTCCAGGCCGTGATCGGCAAGGAAACCCGCGAGCAGCTGCAAGCCCAGGAAGGTCGCCTGCCAGACAGCCTGGTGGCGTGCATCGGCGGTGGTTCCAACGCCATGGGCCTGTTCCACCCGTTCCTCGACGACCAGAGTGTCGAGATCATCGGCGTCGAAGCCGCCGGTTACGGTATCGAGACCGGCAAGCATGCGGCCAGCCTGAACGGCGGCGTACCCGGTGTGTTGCACGGCAATCGCACCTTCTTGCTGCAGGACGACGATGGCCAGATCATCGACGCCCACTCGATCTCCGCTGGCCTGGACTACCCGGGCATTGGTCCGGAACACGCCTGGTTGCATGATATCGGCCGCGTTCAGTACACCTCGGTGACCGACGACGAAGCCCTCGCTGCATTCCACCAGTGCTGCCGCCTGGAAGGGATCATCCCTGCCCTGGAAAGCGCCCATGCCCTGGCTGAAGTATTCAAGCGCGCACCGACCTTGCCAAAAGATCACCTGATGGTGGTCAACCTGTCCGGCCGTGGCGACAAAGACATGCAAACCGTGATGCACCACATGGAACAATCGAAGCAGGAGAAACACTGATGAGCCGCCTGCAAACGCGTTTTGCCGAACTCAAGGAACAGAACCGCGCCGCCCTGGTGACCTTCGTCACTGCCGGCGATCCGGGCTATGACACCTCCCTGGCCATCCTCAAGGGCTTGCCGGCGGCTGGTGCCGACGTGATCGAACTGGGCATGCCCTTCACCGACCCGATGGCTGATGGCCCGGCAATCCAGCTCGCCAACATCCGTGCATTGGGTGCCAAGCAGAATCTGGCAAAAACCCTGCAAATGGTTCGCGAGTTCCGCCAGGACAACAACGAAACGCCGCTGGTGCTGATGGGGTACTTCAACCCTATTCACATGTACGGCGTACCGCGCTTCATCGCCGAAGCCAAGGAGGCCGGCGTTGACGGCCTGATCGTGGTCGACCTGCCGCCAGAGCATAACGGAGAGTTGTGCGACCCGGCGCAGGCAGCGGGCCTGGACTTCATTCGCCTGACCACGCCAACCACCGATGATGTGCGCCTGCCGACCGTTCTCAACGGCAGCTCCGGCTTCGTCTACTACGTCTCGGTGGCCGGTGTGACCGGTGCCGGTGCCGCCACGCTGGAGCACGTCGAGGAAGCGGTCGCCCGTCTGCGTCGCCATACCGATCTGCCGATCAGCATCGGCTTCGGTATCCGGACTCCAGAACAGGCGGCGTCCATTGCGCGGCTGGCTGACGGTGTTGTGGTGGGTTCGGCGTTGATCGATCACATCGCCAATGCCACTTCCCCGGAACAAGCCGTCGATGGCGTTCTGAGCCTGTGCTCGGCGTTGGCCGAAGGCGTGCGTAAAGCCCGCGTCAGCTGAAGGTAAAGCTCCTGAACGCTGTAAACCTTGTGGGAGCAAGCTCGCTCCCACAAGGTGCGGTATCAAGGCAACTCTATCCCGCCTGATGCCTTGTGCAGTTTGCGCAAGTGCTCACCGATCTGCGTCACGTTGGCCTCGTTGGCGGCCATCTCGGCGGCGCGGCCCGGTTCAAGCAACGCCCTCACCTCCTTGTCCAGATCCCCGGACAGCGCCAGGAGTTGTTTCTGGCGCTGGCTGCTTTCCGCTTCCAGATGCTGCCATTCGCTCGGTTGTGGCAACCCGTAACCAGTGGTCCCCAGCAACTCTGCCGGGCGGCTGAGGAAGCCGCTGTTGGCGAGAATCTGCTTCAGTGTCTCGTTGGCCTTGTCCATGCCGCCGTTTTTAAGCTCCCGAGCGCCCAGATAGCGCTGCTTCACTTCGTCCTGGGCCAGCAACATCTGTCGACGGAAACTCGCCTGTTCCAGCAGCAGCAATGCTGCGCTGGTACGCAAATCGGCTTGTTCGAACCATTGCCGCCGCTCTGCGGCTTTAAGATCCAGCCACTCTTCGACAGTTTCCTGTTTGATCGGCATCTGCTTTTTCAACACTTCGAACATCGCTTGGTAGCGATCACGGAAGGAGTCGAAGCGATAACCCAGGCGCAGTGCTTCGCGAGGATCATCCAGCACGCTGGTATCGGCCAGACCGCGCCCCTTGAGCACTTCGAGCATGCCGTTGGGCATGATGTTGTCCAGACCAACCAGTTGCGGGTTGTTAGTGCTGCTACGCAGCAGTTTCAGTCCTTCTACCGCACAGTTATTGGACAGGAAGAAGTAGTTGCCGTCGTAGCTCCAGTGCATTTCGGCGGCGTGCTCCACCACATCTTCGATCTCGCGGCGCGACAGGTTCAGTGGTACCGAGGCCAGGCTACGCAACTCGGTCTTGGTGTATTCGTCGATTACCTGGGAAAGCGGCAGGACAAACAATCGCGACGGGTACTTGCCGACCAGCCCATTCCAGCTCGACATCTGCACATCACCGACAAATGCGCGGTATGACAGCACCAGATGCTGGTCCAGGTCCAGTCGGCAATCCGGTCCGCGAGGCCGGCCCGGTGCGCAGATGACCAGGCGTAACATGCTGTGACCCCAGTAGCTGAACAGGTTCTGGTTGGCTTCGGCCAACAGGTAATCGATGGCGTAAACCCGTTCAGGATCGACCTGTCCCAGTGGTGTTTTGGCGAAATCACTGCCGGCATTGAGGAAGGCGACGGTTTTGCCGCAAGCGTCTTTGGCAGCGGGTGCCCAGCCGAAATGTTCTTTGTAGTAGCGGTACAACGCGGGACGACGGCAGGCATAGCTCGGATCGAGCAGGAAGTACTCGATATTGACCGCGACGAACTCCTTGGGGCTGCTCGTCTCGTAGATGTCCGGGCTGCGCGCGATCTGCCGGTTGTACTGTTCGCGTTCGCCACGACGGCCGACGTATTGCGGCCAGCCGGCGAGGTCGAGCAGGCGTGGATCATCGCTGAGGGTAAAGCGGCGGCCGGTCTGGCCGCGGCATTGGTCGGGGATGCCGACCAGCCCTGAGCTGCTGTCTTGGCGGGTACAGCGTTGAATCAGTGCACGCTCCGATTTTGGCCACAGGCGTGAGCGATCGTAGATGTGAGTCAGCTCGTGCAACACCGTGGCGAGCATTTCCCGGCGTACGGTGCCATGGGGGCGATGGGTTTTTTTGGTCGCGGCGCTGCCATCGGTGAGGCCGGCCAGCAGGTTGCGGTTCAGGTCGAGTTCGGACACCAGTGTCGCCTGACCGTAGGCATTTCTTGGCATGTCATCGGTCCAGCCGACATCGATGCGTCGATCGAGTTGCTCGACGAAGCGTGGCGGCAGTGCCTGCATGGCTTCATCGAGCAACGCCTGGCTGGCGTGCTGTTGCGCGGGTGTCAGACCTTCGGTCTTGAGCTGTAATTGAAGGCCGGCGTGGGCCGTGTTGCCGAGCAGCAACAGGGCCCCGGCCAGCAGCCAGGCGCCTGGACGCTTCACAGTGCGAGGATGGCTTCAGCGAGATCCTGGTCACTGGCGTCACGGGCTTCCGGCACGCGGGTGCGCAGCAAATCGAAGGCGGATTCCAGATGAGCGCCACGTATGTCGCCATTGCTGGCAACGAAACTGGCGGCGTCGTCCTGGGCCTCGCGCACGATTTTCGAATCGCGAATGGACGTGGTGGTGTCGGAGGTGAAATCGAGGGTGCGCTGGGTAGCACGGATCAGGATATTACTGGTGGCAACCAGGGTATGTGCCTGGGCCACATCGGCCAACAGCAGCAGGCCTAAGGTGGCAGCAATCAGCGGGTTACGCATGGAATGACTCCAGAAAAAACAGGGATAACTATTGGACGAGAATTGCTTGTGCCAGTTCAAGGTCGCTGGCATGAAGTTTTACCTGGGTTCGGCGCAGATACCGCAGGGCCGACTCCAGTCGTGCGCCTCTTAGCTGGCCGTCACTGGCAATGAATGCCGCGGCGTCATCCTGGGCTGCGAGCAGCAGTTTATGGTCGAAGGGGGCGGAGGTCACCATGCTTGTGGCATATCCACTGGCCACGATCCCCTGGGTTGACAGGTTAAAGGCGTCGTAAGCGTGGGCTGAACCTGAACAGGCAGCCGTAATCATGACTGGAGTGATCAACAGATTTGCAAGAAAACGCATGAGACTCGACAGTTAAAAGTGAGTCCCAAGGCTAGCGCAAGGCCCATTCCAGAGCCAGCACGGAAATATCGGGGCACGTCGAGCGTGTCCCCGAACAGAGCAGTCGATCAGATCGTCAGGATCGCCTGCGCCAGTTGTGCGTCGGTTGCGTTCAACTGGGGTGCCTGATGACGAATATGGTTGAGTGCGCTTTCCAGTTTCACCCCACGGATGGAACCTTCGCTGGCAACGAAGCTGGCGGCATCGTCACGCGCGGCGAGCACGATCTTGTCATCCTTGAATGAAGACGTGATGTCGGACGTCGCATCGGAACTGGATTTGAGTGCCCCAACGACTGCGTCGGTGGTCACGATAAAACTGGTGGCGTGGGAATTGGCAGCTACGGCAAGCAGGGCTGCAGCGCTGAGCAGGCGAAGTCGGGACATGGTGTAACTCCTAGGGTAAGCCGATTGGAAGATGGCGCAGTGTCTGCTGTGTCAGACGCTCGTTGCCCGCCAGGTTCTGATTGATAGTAGCTGTCTGTGCGTGACGCCGCGACAGTCTCATCGTGTTGATCTGGCGAAGTTTCCAGACTGTATCAAATCTGGCGAGGCAACTGTTCAGGTATAATTTTTGTTTGTTAAAACTGTACTGCTTTTTTCTTTCTTCTCCGAAACGACAAAGCCCGTCGTGGTTTCCCACGACGGGCTTTGTTTTTTCAATTCGGGTTGCTGGCGGTGGACCTTCAGGTCAGAGCCAGCGACGCTAACTTAGCGCCAGAACGGCTTGCTCAGCTCTTCGTAGCGTTGTGCTTCGCTAATCCCGGCATCAGCCAGCAGACGCGAATCCAGGCGAGCCAGTTGATGGCGGCTGGTGATGCGGCGCTGCCACAGCATCAGGTTGGCGATAACGCGCAGAGGCAGGGAAGCCTGGGTTTTTGCAGCAGTGTCTTCGAAGAACAGTTCGGAACTGAGTGTACGTTCCATGGTTGACATCCTTCCGCTTATGGCGGGATTAGGTAGTGGTTTAACTGGTGCCCATGATCCTCTCGTTTGCCTAGTCTCTGTAGATACAGTTCATCTGTATTGTGAGAGCTCAGTTAACTGTTTATAGGGGGTGTACTGGTCTAAATTGAGGCAACTGTACCTATCCGCACTATTAAGGTGCGAAATTGTTGTTTTTGTCCGAAAAGGTAGGAGTTTTCCTTAGGAAATGACCAGTACAGCAGTACAGTTTTTTTCATATTTCGAAGAGGCAAGAGCAAGCTGACGAAACTGTGTTTGCGCCAGCTGCCATCTGTACCAATTACTTCTTCAGCATTTGCCCGGTTTCTTCCAGGTTGATGTGCCAGCTCAGGGCATCACGCAGGATGTGTGGGGTGTGCCCACCGATGGCGCACGCGGTGGTGAAGTAATCATTGAGCGCCTGGCGGTAATCCGGGTGCACGCACTGGTCGATGATGATCCGGGCGCGTTCCCGGGGCGCCAGGCCGCGCAAGTCTGCCAGGCCCACTTCGGTCACGAGGATGTCGACGTCATGTTCGGTGTGGTCGACATGGCTGACCATCGGCACCACGCTGGAGATCGCACCGCCCTTGGCGATCGACTTGGTCACGAACACGGACAGGTGCGCGTTGCGCGCGAAGTCGCCCGAGCCGCCGATGCCGTTCATCATCCGCGTTCCGCAGACGTGAGTGGAGTTGACGTTGCCATAGATGTCGAACTCCAGCGCCGTGTTGATGCCGATGATGCCGAGGCGGCGCACGACTTCAGGGTGGTTGGAAATCTCCTGCGGGCGCAGGACCAGCTTGTCCTTGTAGCGCTCCAGATTGCCGAAGACGTCAGCATTGCGCCGGCTCGACAGGGTGATTGAACTGCCCGAAGCAAAACTCAGCTTGCCCGCATCGATCAGGTCGAAGGTCGAATCCTGCAGCACCTCGGAATACATCGTCAGGTCTTCGAACGGCGAGTCGATCAGGCCACACATCACCGAGTTGGCGATGGTGCCGATTCCGGCTTGTAGCGGGCCGAGCTTGTTGGTCATGCGCCCGGCTGCCACTTCCTGTTTGAAGAAGTCGATCAGGTGGTCGGCAATGGCCTGGGTCTCGGCGTCTGGCGCCAGCACAGTGGAGGGCGAGTCAGCCTGGTTGGTGACCACGATGGCGACGATTTTTTCCGGTGGAATCGGGATGGCGGTGCTGCCAATGCGATCGTCGACCTTGACCAGCGGAATCGGCGTGCGGGTCGGACGGTAGGTCGGAATATAGATGTCGTGCAGACCTTCGAGATTCGGGTTGTGCGCCATGTTGATCTCGACGATCACGTGCTTGGCGAAAATCGCGAAACTGGCCGAGTTGCCGACCGAGGTGGTTGGCACGATATGCCCTTGTTCGGTGATCGCTACGGCTTCAATCACGGCGATGTCCGGCAGCTTCAATTGCTGGTTGCGCAATTGCTCCACGGTTTCCGACAAGTGCTGGTCGATGAACATGACTTCACCGGCATTGATCGCCTTGCGCAGGGTGCTGTCGACCTGAAACGGCATGCGTCGCGACAACACACCGGCTTCGGTCAACTGTTTGTCGAGGTCGTTGCCCAGGCTTGCGCCGGTCATCAGGCTGATTTTCAGCGGCGTGACCTTGGCGCGCTCAGCCAGCGCCTGAGGGACGGCCTTGGCTTCGCCTGCGCGAGTAAAGCCACTCATGCCGACGGTCATGCCGTCCTCAATCAGAGCGGCAGCGTCGGCAGCGCTCATCACTTTGTCCAACAACGAAGGCAGGCGGATACGGTCACGGTACATGGATTGTTATCTCGGGCAACAGGTAGCAGGACGTGCAGTCTAGTGAATTGCGCCGGCTTCTGTCCCGCTACCAAGGTCGCAATCGAGGCGTCTATTCAGGGCCTTTCAAGCAAAACACCGTTACCGGATCGGTAACAAAAGAATAGTTTGTCCGACGATTTGCACAAACAAAAACGCCCCGACGAGTCGGGGCGTTCCGTGTGCCGCAGAGGGTTACTCGACGGCCTTGACCATGTCTTCGATGACCTTCTTCGCGTCGCCGAACACCATCATGGTCTTGTCCAGGTAGAACAGCTCGTTGTCCAGGCCA
>NZ_CATKPU010000022.1:0-68114 GCF_949767825.1 Pseudomonas sp. IT-P258
AAGCGCGGGCTGAAACGACGATAATCGTCGACCGCGAAATCATCCGCGGCTTTTTTGGCCTGGCCGATGATCGTTTCAAAGCCTGAAATGCCCCACCATCCCCTTCAGTTCAACCCCCAGTTGCGCCAACTGGATACTGGACGCGGCATTGCCCTGCATCGCCAGCGATGACTGATCGGCACTGGCGCGAATGCTGGTGACACTGCGATTGATCTCCTCGGCCACCGAGCTCTGCTCCTCGGCCGCCGCGGCGATCTGCTGGTTCATCTGCTGGATCAGCGACACCGCCGCCGCAATGCTTCCCAGCGCACTCTCGGTCTGCAAGGCATCGCTGACCGCCAGCTTCACCAACTCGCCACTGCTCTGGATCTGCTGCACCGACGACTGCGCCGCCAAACGCAAAGCGCTGACCAGGCGTTCGATTTCCTCGGTCGATTGCTGGGTTCGCTTGGCTAACGCACGCACTTCATCGGCCACCACCGCAAACCCCCTGCCCTGCTCGCCAGCCCGGGCCGCCTCGATCGCCGCGTTCAATGCCAGCAGATTGGTCTGCTCCGCCACACTTTTGATCACACTCAAAACCGTGCCGATGTTCTGGATTTCCGCACTCAGGCTTTCGATGCTCGAACTGGCCGAGGTGGCCGAGTTCGCCAGTTGTTCAATCCGCGCCATGCTCTGGCGCACCACCTGCTGGCCACTTTCAACCTTGCCGTCAGCCGTTTGCGCTGCCAGGGCCGCCTCCTCTGCATTACGCGCGACATCATGCACCGTGGCCGTCATCTGATTCATTGCAGTGGCGACCTGTTCGGTTTCCTCCTTCTGCGTGCTGACTTCGAGGTTGGTCTGTTCAGTCACCGCCGACAGCGATTGGGCGGAAGTCGCCAACTGCTCGATACCCGACTGCAAGCCGCTGACTATATGGCTGAGCCCCGCGCCCATTTGTTGCATTGCCTGCATCAACTGGCCGATTTCGTCACGACGGGTCACGTCAATGGTCGCACTCAAATCCCCTGAGGCAATCTGCTGCGCCACCTCAATCACACGGCGCAGCGGTGCCACGATCAACCGGGTGATAAACCACGCGGCAACCAACCCGACCAGCAAAGCCAGGGCGGAGGAGCCGATGATCAGCAACGAGTTCTTTTTCAGTTCAGCCTGCATCGCCATGTCTTGTGCAACATAAGCCTGATCCACCCGTTCGACCACTTGGGCTGCGCGCTGGTGCAATTGTTGATAGACGGTTTTTTCCTGCTCCAGCAGCCCGGTGTACTCGGCAAGTTTGTCGCTGAAACTGACGATATGGCCCATTACCTCATTGAGGACGGTCTGATAGCCCTCATCCTTGACCGTGGTCTTGAGCTGCTCGGCCTGGGCCAGTGCCTGGCTGGCCTGTTCGATCTTGCCCTGCCCGGCGCTATCGTCACCTTTGCGGCTTTGATCCAGGCGCACGCGCGCTTCATTCATGGCTTGCAGCATCAAGCGTGAAACCTGGCTGACCTGACTGGCCTGATCGATGAATTGCGCACCGTCCTTGCCTTCGGACTCTTTCAGCGTATAGGCGCCGTCATCGACGAGCCCGGATTGCAATACATCAAGGTTATTGGCCACGCTGGACACCGACCAACTGGCCATTTCCAGGGCCAGGTCCTTGGCCTGGGTAAGCGAGACAAACTCGTCGAAAGCCTTGCGATAGTCCCCCAGGGACTGTTCGACATCATTCATCACCGGCACGTTGGCCGCAGAAGCGGCCTTGAGCTGGCCGGCCAGGGCGATCAGGCCATCGACGCCCTCGTGCAGGGCATCGACGGTTTTCGGACTGCCGTGCAAGGCGTACTCCTGCTCCAGCAGCCGCACCTTGAGCAAACCGCTGTTGAGCGATGACATCTGCTTGAGCCCGTCGAAGCGCTGGCTGATGGTTTGCAGGGACCAAACGCCAATGCCCGCCACCAATGCAGTCAACAACAGTACCAGTACAAACCCGACACCCAGTTTTTTCGCCATACCGAGGTTGGCAAAACGTCCTTGCACGGCCGAATTCATTGCACTTAGTCCCCTGCCAAAGTCTGTAGACGCAGATTCGCAACGGGCCGGTGGCAACACAAGGCTCTGGCGCCGGAATAATGGCAAAAAGCTACGCCAACGTCGTTTTCAGAACGCTTGAGGTCGATCCCGTGCAGAGGCCTGAAAGAACGCCCGGGCTCGCGGATCGCAGGCATAGGCCACGTTGATACGCTGCCAGTCACTGGCCTCACCCGAGGGGTTGAAGGCGGTCTTCGATGACAGCAGCACACCCAGGCGCCGCGCCTGGGTCCGCAGCTGATCGTAGTCGGACATTCGTGATCGCGCCCAGATGAACAAGCCTCCCGCCGGCTTGCCGAAAACTTCCCATTCGGCATCCTCGAGCAATTGCAGCACCGCCAGCCGGTCGCAGCTCAAGCGTTGGCGCTGACGCTGCACCAGTTTGCGGTAGGCACCATTAGCCAACAGGCACGCCAGCACCGACTCGCAAAAACGCGAGGCGCCCATGCCACTGATCATCTTGACCTCGGCCAGGCGCGTAATGACTTCGGCACCAGCCACCACGAAACCGACCCGCAAGGAACTGCTGAGGGTCTTGGAAAAGCTGCCTACGTAGATCACCTTGTCGTCCAGCGCAGCCAGACGCATACCGGAACCGCTGTGCAAATCCGCATAGACGTCGTCTTCGATCACCTGTACGTCGAAGGTCCTGGCCAGCTGCAGCACGCGGCGCGCCACCAACGGTGCAAGGCTGCTGCCGGTCGGGTTGTGATAGAAGCTATTGATCAGCAGCCCTTGAGGCCGGTGTTTGACCAGCACCGATTCGAGCACGTCCACGTCCGGCCCGCGCGGTGTTCGCGGTACTTCGACCATGTGGATGCCGTGCAGCCTGAGCAGATCGAACAGCACCGGATAGCCGGGACTCTCCACAACCACACAATCACCGGCCTTGAACAGTGTCCGCACGATCAGGTCAAGTCCCTGACTGGCGCCCGCCGTGGTCATGATCCGGTTGTCCTGCGCCCGGATATCCAGCTGCCTGAGGTGCTTGAGGATCTGTTGTCGCAAGGCCGGCAAACCCAGCGGCGTGCTGTAGTTGAACAGGCTGGCCGTGTCGGAACGACTGACTTGCCGAATCGCGTAAATCAGATCGTCTGTCTCGCGCCAGCTTTCAGGCAGCCCACCACAGCCCAGCCTCAACTCAGTCGAACAGGACCTGATCTCGGGCTCAGCTCCCTCGAACCACACCGGCTCGTGCTTTGCGCCCGCGGCCAATACCGGGTCGGCAACCGTATAGCCCGCCCCATGACCTGACACCAGCATCCCCTGCGTCACCAGGCGTTCACAAGCCTGGGCAACACTGACCTGACTGAGCAAGTTGATCCGCGCGATCTGTCGCACCGAAGGCAGGCGCGTACCGGGCGATACCCCGCTGGAATGAAGCCAGCAGGTCAGCGCGTCAACAATTTGCTGTACGACGGGCACCAGCGCCTGTCGGTCGATTCTCAATTCCATGAGCAAGCAAACTCCTGTTGATTTTGCGAGAAGCAGTTAATCACAGGAGTGTTCGAAGACATGTGCGACAACGCCGCCAAAACCATTGGATCTAATCATTTGAAACACATTGCCTGGTCCTTTAGCGTAACCAAAAAAACTGTGGGAGCTAGCTTGCTCCCACAGGTTGCAACTCTTCTTTGGTAGAGATGCGTTGCTTTAGAACGCAGTAACGCCACCATCCACCGCAAGCGAATGGCCAGTCGTGAACGCCGCGCCATCGCTGCACAGGTACAGCACCGCGCTGGCGATCTCTTCGACCTTGCCGATGCGACCGACCGGATGCATGGCGTTGGCGAACTCGCCTTTTTTCGGGTCGGCTTCATAAGCGCGACGGAACATATCCGTGTCGATCACCGCCGGGCACACCGCGTTGACCCGGATCTTCTTCTTGGCGTATTCAATGGCCGCCGACTTGGTCAGGCCGATCACTGCGTGTTTAGAGGCTGCGTAGATACTCATTTTCGGCGCCGCGCCAAGGCCTGCCACCGATGCTGTGTTGACGATCGCGCCGCCCCCTTGCGCCAGCAACAGCGGCAACTGGTATTTCATGCACAGCCAGACACCTTTGACGTTGACGCCCATGATCGCGTCGAACTCGTCGAGCGTACCTTCGGCCAACTTGCCTTTCTCAATTTCGATGCCGGCATTGTTGAAGGCATAGTCGAGGCGACCGTAAGAGTTGATCACCTCCTCCATCAGATTTTTTACATCGCTTTCCAGGGTAACGTTGCAGCGCACGAAGGTCGCGTCACCACCGGCTGTACGAATCAGCGCCACCGTGCCCTCTCCGCCCGCCGCGTCCATATCGGCCACCACGACCTTCAGGCCCTCTGCGGCAAATGCCTGGGCGGTCGCGCGGCCAATACCGGCCGCCCCGCCTGTCACCACGACCACCTGGCCGGAAAACGTCATGCTCATTGTTATGTCCTCAAAAGAAGAATGCGGGGAATCGCGTAGGACCAGTCTAGCCATGGAGGTCTTGAACACGGCAGCACTATCAAGGCTCCGGTTGGGTGCCCATGAGTTGCAGTGATGGAACTACCGTACCAACTATCACTGCACTGGATCAGGCTGCATTCGCCGCATCAGCCGAACTTGCGGCATCGGCGCTGACCGGCTATCAACAAAGCTTCATTCATCCTGAGTGCCTGCCATGACCTCCCAGATCAATCGCCAATTCCTGCTCGCCAAACGTCCGGTTGGCGCGGCGACCCGTGAGACATTCACCTATCAGGAAGTACCGGTCGGCGAGCCGGCGGCGGGTCAGATCCTGGTCGAGAACCAATACCTGTCCCTGGATCCGGCCATGCGTGGCTGGATGAACGAAGGCAAGTCCTACATCCCGCCGGTCGGGCTCGGCGAAGTCATGCGCGCCTTGGGTGTGGGCAAAGTCATTGCCTCGAACAACCCGGGATTCGCGGTCGGGGATTACGTCAACGGCGCCCTGGGCGTGCAGGATTTCTTCCTCGGCGAGCCGCGAGGTTTCTACAAGGTCGATCCGAAACTGGCACCGCTGCCACGTTACTTGTCCGCGCTGGGCATGACCGGGATGACGGCGTACTTCGCCCTGCTCGACGTCGGCGCTCCGAAGGCCGGTGACACCGTGGTGCTGTCGGGCGCAGCCGGCGCCGTGGGCAGCATCGCCGGGCAGATCGCCAAGATCAAAGGGTGCCGGGTGGTTGGCATCGCCGGCGGCGCCGACAAGTGCAAGTTCCTGATCGATGAGCTGGGTTTCGATGGCGCTATCGACTACAAGAGCGAAGACGTCCTCGCCGGCCTCAAGCGCGAGTGCCCGAAAGGCGTCGACGTGTATTTCGATAACGTCGGTGGCGACATTCTCGACGCAGTGTTGAGCCGCCTGAACATGAAGGCGCGGGTGGTGATTTGCGGTGCCATCAGCCAGTACAACAACAAAGAGGCGGTCAAGGGACCGGCCAACTACCTGTCACTGCTGGTCAACCGCGCGCGCATGGAAGGCTTTGTGGTGATGGACTACGCCGCCCAATACGCCAGCGCCGCCCAGGAAATGGCCGGCTGGATGGCCAAGGGACAGCTCAAGAGCAAGGAAGACATCGTCGAAGGACTGGAGACGTTCCCGGAGACGCTGATGAAATTGTTCAGCGGCGAAAATTTCGGGAAGCTGGTGTTGAAGGTGTAACCCGATTTTTGAAGTCACCCTAAAAACAATGTGGGAGCGGGCTTGCTCGCGAATGCGGTGTGCCAGACAACATCTTCGTCGACTGACACGCCCTCTTCGCGAGCAAGCCCGCTCCCACAATGGGTTCTGCGGTGTCTGATCAGGCCAATTCAGCCACAACTGAAGCCAGCGCCTTGGCTGGATCCGCCGCCTGGCTGATCGGACGGCCGATCACCAGATAGTCGGAACCGGCATCCAGCGCCTGACGCGGGGTCAGAATGCGGCGCTGATCGTCCTGGGCACTGCCCGCCGGACGAATCCCCGGGGTCACCAGTTGCAGTGACGGATGCGCCGCTTTCAGTGCCTGGGCTTCCAGGGCCGAGCACACCAGGCCGTCCATCCCGGCTTTTTCCGCCAGGGCGGCCAGGCGCAGCACCTGCTCCTGGGGCTCGATGTCCAGACCGATGCCCGCCAGGTCTTCACGCTCCATGCTGGTCAACACGGTCACGCCGATCAGCAGTGGTTTCGGACCGGTGCGCTGATCCAGCACTTCACGGCACGCAGCCATCATGCGCAGGCCGCCGGAGCAATGCACGTTGACCATCCACACGCCCATTTCCGCAGCCGCCTTGACGGCCATCGCGGTGGTGTTCGGGATGTCGTGGAACTTGAGGTCCAGAAACACTTCGAAACCCTTGTCACGCAGGGTACCGACGATTTCCGAGGCGCAGCTGGTGAACAGTTCCTTGCCGACTTTGACCCGGCACAGCTTCGGGTCCAACTGATCGGCCAGCTTCAGTGCGGCGTCACGGGTAGGGAAATCCAGGGCGACGATGATGGGAGTCTGGCAGGCGGACATGAGTGGGCTCTCAGGCAAGTCGAAATCGGCGCGCATTGTAGCGGAACCAGCGCCGCTGCGGGACCCGATGATCGGTAAATCGTCGCGACGGCTCAGGCAAGGCCAGTCCTTGAGGCCATTGTGTCGAGTTCCCCAAGCAGAATACAAATCTCAGGGCCGACGATCGTCAACCCGCGCCTGAGGCTTGCTCCAGTCGATCAACAGGCTGTAGGCCACCGCCAGCAATGTCGGGCCAATGAACAGGCCGATAAAACCAAAGGCAATCAACCCGCCAAATACCCCAAGCAGCACAATGACCAGCGGCAGGTTACCGCCACGGCTGATCAGGTATGGCTTGAGCACGTTGTCGACACCGCTGATGACGAATGTGCCCCAGATCCCGAGGAATATGGCCATCCCGTACTCGCCTTTCCAGACCAGCCACGCGGTCGCCGGAATCCACACCAGCGGCGGGCCCATCGGGATCAGGCTGAGCATGAACGTCACGATGCCGAGTACCAACGCTCCCGGTACGCCGGCAATCAGGAACCCGATCAGCGCCAGGATCGCCTGGGCCGCGGCGGTACCGATCACGCCGTTCACCACCCGCTGAACCGTGCCCGCCACCAATTCGATGTAATAGCCGGCCCGCTGACCGATCAGCCGCTCCAGCAACGTGTGTACAAACGCCGCCAGGCGCGGCCCGTCACGATAGAAAAAGAACACGAAGACGACGCTCAGGGTCAGTTCGAGAATACCGCCGCCGATCTGCGCGCTGCGCGCCAGCAACCAGTTACCCATCTGCCCCAGATAAGGCTTGAGCGACACCATCATCGCCGCGCCCTGCTCATCGATGCTGTTCCAGATCCCCACCAGCCGTCCGCCCACCAGGGGAATCGAACCCAGCCACAGCGGCGCTTCGGGTAGCCCCTCGACCTGCGCATCCTTGATGAAAGCCGTGGCATCGCGCACATGATCGGCAAGATTGAAACCCAGCCACACCAAGGGTGCAGCTACCAGCACCATCCAGCCCAGGGTCAGCAATGCCGCCGCCAGCGACTCGCGGTCATTGAGCCAACGGGTCAGCAAGCGCATCAGCGGCCAACTGGCAAACGCCAGTACCGCGCCCCAGAACATCGCCGACCAGAACGGCGCCATCACCCAGAAGCTCGCGCCGAACAACACCACGAGCAGGATCTGCACCAATAGGCGATCGTTATTGATCATCAAAAGTCTCGAAAAAGTCAGTCAGCAAAAGAGTAGGCGAACGCGATGTACGCGCTCGCCCGGTACAGCCTAGCGCAATAGCTCGATGTGCAGGCCAGAGCCTCCGGCACTGCCAGCTTCCATCCGCGCGGCACGCACGCCCTGGCCAATCAGTGCCTGACGCCAGGCTTCGGCATTCGCTCCGGAAATGCTGACCCGCAAGGTGGTGTCCAGATTCAGCCCGCGAGAAATCAGGCGGAGCCAGGTCTCGTCAGGTGCGCTGTTCAACGTGGAAAAATCGAGCTCGCCGGTGCTCTTGAGTTCACGCAGCAAGGTCGCGGAGGTCGGCAACAACTCGCCCAGCGGTGCCGAAGCGTCGAACTGCTCGACATGCAGGTAGGCTTTGCGATTACCCCGGGTGATGCTGTACAGCGCGATAAGCGTGTTGTCCCGTGGAGCGGCAAGTCGCAGCAGCAGATAGGCTTGTTGATCGTCGGCGCCGTACAGCTTGGCGTTGCCGAAGACTTCATTGGCCCATAGGCTGCTTTCACCGCAATCGCGCGCCTGGCACCAAAACAGCAAGCCGGCGTCCTGCTGTTGCAAGGCCTCGCGGGCAGCGGTGAACGCCTCGATGGATGAATGCTCCGGTGGCAACTCGTAGGTCACGGAAGTGACGTTGCCGCGGGCACTGACCTGGCCGTCGAAACGTAACTGGCCACTGATTTTCCGGATCGAGCCCAGCGGGTAGATCCGCTCCAGTTCGGCGGCAGGACGATAGTCGACAATCTGGGCGTCGACCATGCGCGGTACTATCGGCAGGTCCTGACTGCCCGGAACATCGGCGGCGAACAACAAGGGACTGAAACTGCACAGCACCAATAAACTGAATGAACGCATGGATAGACTCATCGGATCAGCATGGCCTGGGCACCCTTGATGACACTGGCTTCATCGGCGCGTTTGGGTACTTGCAAACCACGCTGCACCGCCGCCCGGGCCTCCAGGGTTGCCATCCAGCGTTGCAACGCCGTCAAGCCCTCCACCGAGACGCCCGACCACTCGTAGCCGCGCACCCAGGGAAAGGTGGCGATGTCGGCAATGCTGTACTGATCGGCGAGGAACTCCACGCTTTGCAACCGGGTGTCGAGCACTTCGTAGAGGCGACGGGTTTCATGCTGATAGCGGTCGATGGCGCCCTGAAGCTTTTCCGGAAAGTAGCGGAAGAACACGTTGGCCTGGCCCTGCATCGGGCCGATCCCGCCCATCTGGAACATCAGCCACTGCAATACCAGCGAACGTCCCTTCGGGTCCGATGGCATCAGTTTGCCGGTTTGTTCAGCGAGGTAAATCAGGATGGCGCCGGATTCGAACACGGCGAAATCACCGTTGGCGCGGTCGACAATCGCCGGAATCCGGCCATTGGGGTTGATCTTGAGGAAGTCCGCGGACTTCTGCTCCTTTTTGTCGAAACTCAAGGCATGCACCGTGTAGGGCAGGCCGAGTTCCTCGAGCACGATAGAGACCTTGTGGCCATTCGGGGTCGCAGCGGTGTAGAGATCTATCATGGTTGTCTCCCTTTTCAACCCGCCAAGCCTCGACAGTTGCCCGGCGCAAGTCAAGGAGTGGCGAAGAACCGATTGAAACAGTCTGCGACAAGATCAGCACCGGACTCGTCATTGAGGTGCAAATGATGGCCGCCTGGCAGCTGTTCCCGGCTAAAGGGTAGACGCTCCAGCAACTCCGGGTGTTTGGCGAGCATGCCGTCGGCAGCAACCACCAATGTTGCAGGACACTTGATCCGCTGGACGAAGGCCATGGCCTGTTCGGTGGTAAGACGCAGCGGCGATGGCAGCGTGAGGCGATTGTCGGTGCGCCAGGTGTAACCGCCCGGCACCGGCATAAGGCCACGCTGCGCCAGCAGTTCGGCGGCCTCGCGGCTGACCGCCACCAGGCCCTTCATGCGCGCTTCGATGGCCCGGTCGAGAGTGTCGTAGACCGGTTTGCGCTTTTCCCGCAGATCCAGTTGCGCTTGCAGGGCCATGCCCATGCGCTCGGCAGCGTTTTCACCTTTGTCTGTAGGAGGAATGATGCCGTCGATCAACGCCAGGTGGGTAACCCGCTCGGGCATCGACCCGGCGATGATCAGCGAAGCAATGGCGCCCATCGAATGCCCCATCAGCGCAAATTTGCGCAGGCCAAGCTGTTCGGCGACTTGCAGCACATCGTGGGCATAGTCCCACATGGCGTAGCCAGCGCCCGGCGGGCGATGCCCGGAATGACCGTGACCGGCCATGTCCAGTGCGATGATGCGCAGGCCTTTGAGTTTGGGTGCCAGGCGGGCAAAGCTGTTGGCGTTGTCCAGCCAGCCATGCAGGGCAATCACCGGCAATCCGTCTTCAGGGCCGAACAGGTGCGCCGCCAGTTCGATGTGCGGCAGGCTCAGGCGAACCTCTTCGACGACGTGGTTCATGCGCAATCCTGCTGTCGACGGCCGCCCCAGCGATAGAACAGGCCTTTGAGCATGCCAGCGGTATCAAGGGGACGTTCGAGCGGAAACATGTGGCCGCCGGGCATGGTCAACGACTCTCCCAGCGGCAGGCGGTCGACCGAACTGGCGTGATGACGCATCACCACGCGGCTGTCATGCCCGCGAACCACCGCCAGCGGCACTTGCAACTGCCGGGTGCTGCCCGGGCTTGTGTGCGGCACGCCGCGATAGATGCTGATTTCCGTGGCCGGGTCGAAGCGCAGGCGCAGCTTGTCGCCGACCTGATGCAAGCCGTGTTGCAGGTAGGCATCGAAGCATTCCGGGTCGAAGCCGCGGAACAGGGTCTTGCCAGCGAAATACTTGCGGGCGCTGTCCAGGTCGGCGAATTCTTCACGGCGGCCCAGGGTACGCCCGGCCGGGGTCAAACGGTCGATGAAACCAAAGCGTTTGGCCGCCCGTATGACCCATCGGTCGGTGCGTGTCAGCACTGGCGAGTCGAGCATCACCACCCCGCGATACAACTCAGGGCAGCGCAAAGCGGCATGCAGGTGCAACACGCCACCGAAGGAGTGACCGACGCCCCACACAGGCTCGGCCTGTTGTTGCAGGTGATGGATCAGCTCATCCACCAGGTTGTACCAGTTGTCGTCCGCCGGAAAACGCGGGTCGTGGGCGTGCTGCTCCAGATGCGTCACCTCAAACTCGGGTGCCAGCGCCGCAAACAACTTGCCGTAGGTCCCCGAAGGAAAACCATTGGCGTGGGCGAAAAAGATCTGTTGCGACATACCTGCAAATCCATGAGTTAGAACAGGCGTTGATTGTCCGCAAGACCGCGTCCTACAGCAATGACCATAACTACCAGGAATGGTGGTAGGAGCTGCCGCAGGCTGCGATCTTTTGATTTCAAACCGTCAACGTACCGGCGGATTCTCACCCAACGGCACCACCGCCATGGTCAGTCGCGACACGCAACTGGCCTTGCCCTCATCGCTGGTCAGCCGAATGTCCCAGACATGAGTCGTGCGGCCGATGTGGATCGGCTTGGCCACTGCCCTCACCCGTCCGCTGCGCAGGCCGCGCAAATGGTTGGCGTTGATTTCCAGGCCCACGCAATAGAATTTGCTGGCATCGATGCACAGGTAGCTGGCCATCGAGCCGACCGATTCGGCCAGCACCACCGAGGCACCGCCATGCAGCAAACCATAAGGCTGATGGGTGCGGTGATCGACGACCATGCTGGCGGTCAGGGACTCGTCGTCGAAGGCTTCGAAACGGATGTCCAGCACTTCGCCAATGGTATTTTTCTGGATCGCGTTCAACTGCTCGATGTTCGGGGTGGTGCGCCACAGGCTCATCGCAGAGGTTCCTTGTTGGTTTTGTTCGTGGATCAATCCTGCCACAGCACCGCTTCGCTGCGCTCGCTCCATTCCTCAAAGCGCTCACCGTAAGCCGCTTCGATCACGTTGCGCTTGATCTTCAGGGTCGGAGTGAGAAAGCCGTTTTCCACGGCCCAACTGTCCTTGACCACCACCAGGCGTCGCAGCTGTTCATGCTTGTCGAGGGCACCGTTGACCTCTTCCAGGAGTTTTTCCAGGCTCGAATGCAGGCCGGCGCGCGCGGCCCCGCCGGCATCCTGCTGGCCGACCGCCGACAACACGCACAACCCCAGCGGCGCACTCAAGCCGTCGCCCACCACGCAAACCTGTTCGATGCGCGAATGCACGGCCAGGCGATTTTCAATCGGTGCCGGAGCCACGTACTTGCCTTTACTGGTCTTGAAGATCTCCTTCAAGCGTCCGGTCAGGCGCAGATTGCCTTCGGCGTCCTCCTCGCCCTTGTCGCCGGTACGCAGGAAGCCGTCCTCGGTAATGGTGTCGGCGGTTTTTTCCGGCTCCTTGTAATACCCGAGCATGGTCGCACCACTGCGCACCATGACCTCCCCCGTCTCGGCAATCCGCACTTCGACCTCTGGACACGGCTTGCCGATCCAGCCCGGTTTGTTCTGGCCCGGCATGCCGATGTGGGAGTAGCCGCAACTCTCGGTCATGCCGTAGACCTCCAGCACGTCCAGCCCCAGTTTGCGGTACCACTGCAACAAGGTCTGCGGCACCGGAGCCGCGCCGGACAAGGCGATGCGCAACGCATCCAGCCCCAACCCGGCGAGGACTTTATGCCCGACCCGTTTGCCGATGATCGGCAGGCCGAGCAGGAAGTCGAGGCGTTTTGCCGGGATCTTGCTGTACACGCCCATCTGGAATTTGGTCCAGATGCGCGGCACGCCAAACAGTGCGGTCGGCCGCGCACGCTTCAGGTCGGTGAGGAAGGTGTCGAGGCTCTCGGCGAAAAACACTGTTTGGCCGGTATAGATCGACGCCAGTTCGACGAACATCCGCTCGGCAACGTGGCACAGCGGCAGGTAGGACAACAGCCGGTCCGACTCGTTGAGGCCGAACAACGCAGTGCCGCGTGTGGTGGCGAACCCCAGATTGCCGAAGCTGTGCATCACGCCCTTGGGCATGCCCGTGGTGCCGGATGTGTAGATGATGGTCGCCAGTTGGTCGGCGGCAGGCTTGGGATTGTCCTGGATGGGCGAGTTGCGTTGCAGGTCGGTCCAGCTGAAATCAAAGTCGCCTGGGGGATGCAGGGGCAGGCTGATGGTCGGCAGGTCGGAGCTGACGCCACGGGACATGCCTGGCCAGTCGTCGAGCTTGCCGATGAATGCCAGCGCCGCTTCTGAATGTTCGAGTACCTGGGCAACGGTCTCGGCGGTCAGGTTGGGGTACAGCGGCACCGAGACATGCCCGGCCATCCAGATCGCCAGGTCGGCAATGATCCAATGCGCACAGTTTTTCGAGATCAGGGCGATATGGCTACCCTGCGGCAGTTCCCGCGCTCGCAGCCAGTGGGCCGCACAGCGTGCCTGATGACCGACATCGGCCCAGCTCAAGGTCTCGACCTGACCACCGCCGACAGGCTGGACCAGAAAGCGCTGGCGGGGATGACGGGCCTCACGCTCGTAGAAAACGTCCAGCGGCAAACGAAAAGCAGCAGACATGCGACTCGCTCCTGTTTTTTTGGTCTGGAGCAAGCGTAGTCAACCAAGCAAGTGCTTGGTTGAATTTTTAACGGAAAAACAAAATCAATAGATCGCAGCCTGCGGCAGCTCCTACATGGAAATGGCGTGCATCTTGTAGGAGCTGCCGCAGGCTGCGATCTTTGCTTTTATGGGTGCTTGATGCCGTTGAGCCTCATCGACCCGACCAACAACTCATTGCTCTCGAGCTCGGCCAGGCCGGCGGTGCTGATCCGCTCTGGCAGATGCCCGGCACCATGCTGCAGGTAGCTCAACAGATTCCCCACCAGCGGGTTGTGACTGACCAGCAGCACGTTGCTTACCGCGACCATCTGTTCGGCCACCTTGTCCGGTTCCGTGTCCGGTGTCAGCCACTCGACGGTGCGGATTTCCGGTTCGAAACCCAACGCCTCTCGTACCAGTTGCGCTGTTTGCTGCGCTCGCAGGTACGGGCTGGCGTAAATGCCGGTCAGCGGCTGACCCACCAGCTCTGCGGCGACTTTCAATACTTCCTTACGACCGTTATCCGTCAATTCCCGCTCCGAATCGTGGGGGCGGGAACCGTGTGGTACAGCTTCACCATGACGCAATACCCAGAGTTTCATAGCTTGGGTTCCTCATCTCGGGCCGGATGGGGTGCCGGTGCCACGACATGCGGCGCCTCGCCTTCCGGTGTACGCGGCGTCGGCCAGTCGGCGAACGGCCAAGGCTTCTGGTCGCTGTGAAAGCTGCCGAAACGACCGATCTGCGCCAAAAACTGGCTCAGGCTGTCGCCGAAATTCATCAGGCTGGCGCTTGGGGCGCCATAGAACAAACGATAGATCAACTGCACCAGCACGACGGCGCCGAGGATGAACTGCGCCACTTGCCACACCAGCACGAAGAGGATCATCCACAGCACCCGCAGCAGGATAGACTCGTACTTGGCTTCTACTTTTGGATCGTTCATGCGCAACTCCCTGCTTTTCTGGCAAGCGTGATTAGTTGAAACCACTGGTGGAAATAAAGTCGACGTCGGTTTTCGGCTCGCCACGCATTAACAGACCGATGACCTGCTCCAGCGTGCGGCCCTCGAACAGGATCGCGTGCAGCCCGGCGACCAGCGGCATGTACACACCAACCTCCTGGGCCTTGGCCTTGAGTACTTTAAGGGTGTTGACCCCTTCGGCGACTTCACCCAGGCGCGTGACCGCCTCGTCCAGGCTCAGGCCCTGGCCGAGGGCGAAGCCGACCTGATAGTTGCGGCTCTTGGGCGACGAACAGGTCACGATCAGATCGCCCACGCCCGCCAGCCCCAGGAAGGTCATCGGGTTGGCGCCCTGATTCACCGCGAAGCGGGTCATTTCCGCCAATGCCCGGGTGATCAGCATGCTCTTGGTATTTTCCCCCATGCCCAGCGCCACCGCCATGCCGGCGATGATCGCGTAGACGTTTTTCAACGCCCCGCCCAACTCCACGCCGAAACGGTCGGCGCTGGCGTACACACGAAAGGTGCGCCCGTGCAGCGCGGCCTGAACCTGCTGGCAGAGTTCTTCGTCTTCACTGGCGACCACCGTGGCGGTCAGCGCGTGCTCGGCGATTTCACGGGCCAGGTTGGGTCCGGACAGGACGCCGATGCGCGCCTGCGGGGCGATCTCTTCGAGGATCTCGCTCATCAACTTGAACGTGTGGGCTTCGATGCCTTTGGTCAGGCTCACCAGCAATTTGCCGGTCAAGCGTTCAGCGTGCGGCACCAGCACCGAGCGCAGCGCGCTGGAGGGCAACGCGACGAAACACAGGTCGCAGGCGTCCAGGGTGGCTTGCAGGTCGGTGACCGGCGTAACGCCGGGCAGAATCTTGATGCCTTTGAGGTAACGCGGGTTCTCGCGATTGACCCGAATGGCCTCGGCCTGTTCGGGGTCACGCATCCACTGAAGAACCTGATGCCCGTTCTCGGCCAGCAGATTAGCCACGGCGGTTCCAAAACTTCCGCCTCCCAGGACCGCAATCGGGCGCTGTTCAGTCATATGCAATCCGTTAATCCATACCAGTGGCGATGTCGGCATTATACGGGGCAGCCCATCGGCGGCCAGCCCCGGCATCAAATACCTGCACCAGTAGGAAGAAGAGCAATAAAACCGAGGAAAATGCCGACATCGTGAATGGAAAAGTCATTCGGCTCGGTTAACATGCGCGCCAACAATCACTGACAGGGATCTGTTGTGTCTCCGGGCTCTCCTTCGCCGCGTTCGCCTCTGTTACTGGCGCTGATTTTCAGCTCGCCGGCGCTGGCCGACGACTTGTTCCTGGACAGTGAACCGCTGCCGCAAGTGCTCACCGCCACGCGCCTGAAGCAGTCGCCGGCGGCCGTACCGGGAAGCATGACGGTGATCGACAGCGCCCTGGTCCACGCCAGCGGTGCCCGCGACATCAGCGAATTGCTGCGCCTGGTGCCGGGAATGATGGTCGGCAACATCAGCGGCAACCAGGCAGCGGTGAACTACCACGGCACCAACGCAACTGAAGCGCGACGCATGCAAGTGCTGATCGACGGGCGCTCGGTGTATCGCGCCGGCCTGGCCACCGTGGACTGGAGCGACATTCCGGTGGCCATGGAGGACATCGAGCGCATTGAAGTCTTTCGCGGGCCGAATACCGTCAGCTACGGCGCCAATGCCCTGATGGCGGTGGTCAACATCATTACCCGGCGGCCGGCCGACAGTCACGGTACACGCATGAAGGTCACCCGGGGCCAGCGCGGCATCAACGACTTTTACGCCAGCCAGGGCCTGGGCTGGGAAGACGGTGACATGCGCCTGTCCCTGTCCGGCCAGCAAGACGACGGCTTCGACACCGACCGAACCGGCGCGGACTACCATGACAGCCGTCGCCTTGATCGCTTCAATCTCGCCGTCAGCCAGAGCCTCGACGAACGGCAAAGCCTCGACTGGCAGTTGAATGCCAAGGACGGCACCAACCAGCGACCCTATACCTACCGGCCGGTGTTCCCGGGGATTACCCGCGCGGGCAACGACTCCGACGTCACCGCCAAGGACTACGCCGGTTCATTGCGCTGGAATCTGGACATCAATCCCGACCACAGCCTGTATATCCAGGGTTCGGCCCAACACTGGGATCGCCAGCAAACCTGGCGCGCCTGCGATGCTGAAATATCCTTCAGCCCGCAACTGACCGAACTCTGGCAATTGAACCCGAACTACACCGAACGCCTGGCCCGCAATATCACGCGTTTCATCGGCCCTGGCGCGCCGGCCGGCACGCCCGCCGAGCAGGCGCTGGCCAATCAGGTGCTCGATCAATGGCGTAACGGCGCGAGCCAGACCGTTTGCGGCGACATCGACCAGAGCACCCGAGAGTCGCGCTACGACCTCGAACTGCAGGACACCCTGAGCCTTGCCGATAACCTGCGGCTGGTCAGCGGTTTGAACTATCGTTACGACCGGGCCGATTCCGAGACTTACTTCAATGGCACGCTCGATGACACCATCTGGCGGGCGTTCGGCCAGTTCGAGTGGCGTGCCACCGAACACTGGCTGCTGCAAGGCGGTGCCATGTTCGAGGACACCCGATTGATCGGCAGCTCACTGACACCTCGCATGGCGGTCAACTACCTGATCAATCCGCGCCATGGCTTGCGTGCGGTGTACTCCGAGGCCGTCCGTTCGCCGGACATGTTCGAGAACAACGTCAACTGGAGTTATCAGGTCACTAACCTCAAGCCCGGCGCCTTCGGCCAATCCAGCGCCCGCTATTTCGTCAAGACCCGTGGCCCCGGCGACCTCGATCAAGAGCACATGCGCTCCCGGGAGCTGGGCTACAACGGCTATTTTCCCGAACCGGGGCTGGCGCTCGACGTGAAGCTGTTCCACGACGAAATCACCGGCATGATCAGTGAACCGCTGCGCAATAATCAGTACATCGCCAGCAACGCCAACAAGGCGCGTTTTTCGGGGGTCGAAACCCAGCTCGACTGGCGTATCGGCAGCCTCGATCGCCTGCGCCTGACCTATGCCTACGTCGATACGGACGCCAGCAATCCGCTGGATGCCAGGCAGACTGCAAGCAACAGTGGCTCGGCCGGATGGCTGCGCGATTGGGGCCAAGGCTGGAACAGTGCGCTTTTCTATTATGGCGATGATGCCCTCAACGGCTATCGCTTCGAACGGGTCGATGTGCGCATCGCCAAACGTATCGCCTTGGGCAAGACCAGCCTTGAACTGGCCGGAGTGCTCCAGCAACGGCTGGACAATCAGCCGACCACCTTCATCGACAACAATTATGACCAGCGCCACGTGATGTACTTCAGCGCGGAGCTGGAGCTTTAAGATGCCGAATCGTCCAGCCTGCGCAATACCGACCCTGGGTCGGCTGCTGGCCATACTCTGCCTGCTGACAAGCGGCCTGCTGGGCAGCCTGGCGAGTAACGCGGCCGACATTTTGCTCACGGGGGCCGAAGACAGCCCGGCTGTGCGGGCGTTTACCCAGGCCCTGAGCGAGTTGCGACCACGCGATAACGTACGCTTCCAGACGCTGGCCAAAATGCCGATACCGGACAAGCTGCCGGAAAACATCCGCTTGATACTGCTCGACCTGCCCAGCCTCGACTGGCGCCTGCAGAACACCCAGGGCCCGGCGACTCTCGTATTGCGCATCAGCCGCCTGCAAGCCCGGCAACGCTTGAACAACACGTTGCCTGCGCGCCTTTGCCTGCTATGGAGCGATCCGCCACTGGACCGCCAGTTACGCTTGACCCGCACCCTGTTGCCTCAGGCCAGACGCATCGGCGTGCTCTACGACACCCACAGTGAATTCCTCTTGAATGAGCTGCGTCAGGCCGCCCTCCCCCTGGGTCTTGAAGTGGTCACCCAGCGCTGGGACAACATTCACGACAGTCGTCCACTACAAGCACTGCTAAGCAAAAGCGACGTGTTGCTGGGTCTGGACGATGCCGACCTGTACAACCCGCAAACCGCAAAGAACCTGCTGCTGAGCAGCTACTCGCGGCAAGTGGCGCTGATCGGACCCAACGCCGGATTCGTCAAGGCCGGGAGCCTGGCCAGCACTTATAGCGACCAGAGCGACTGGCTGGCGGTCCTCGACGAATTGCTCGACCGGCCACCGACCACCTGGCCGCGCACGCTCTATCCCCATCGATTCAAGGTCGCGAGCAATCCGCAGGTGGCACGTTCATTGGGCATCGAACAGATAGACGAAACGTCTGTCGCCACACTGCTGGCTGAAGGAGAACGCCGCCCATGAGCTTGCGCCGTCGCTGGGACATCAACACCCGCACCCAACTCATCAGCCTTGGCCCTGCGCTGCTGCTGACCTTGTTGCTGATCAGTTTCTTCACGTTCGTGCGCATTCAGGATCTGCGTCAGGAAATCACCCACACCGGGCAGTTGATCGCCAATCAACTGGCCCCGGCCACCGAATACGGAGTGATTTCGGGCAACATCGAAGTGCTCGAAACCTTGCTCAAGGCGACGCTGGCCACACCCAACGTGAGCTTTCTGGAAATCCAGGACAGCGCCAACCGGGTTCTGGTGTACGTCGAACAACCAAACGAACACCACAATCGCGCGCTACAACTCGAAGTGTTCCAGGCACCGATACGGCTCCAGCGCATCGCGTTGCACAATGATTTTTTCCAGAGCAGCAAAACCGCCACTGCCGCCCCCACAGAAGACTATCTGGGCCGGGTGATCGTCGGGCTGTCCAACGACGCCTTCAGCCGGCGCCAACAGGAAATCGTGCTCAAGGCGGCCATCCTGGCGCTGTTTGCCCTGCTGTTTACCTTCCTCGTGGCCCGGCGCCTGGCGGGCAGCCTGTCGCAACCGATCCGTGATATCGGCAATGCCGTCAAGGCGATCCAGGAAGGCGACTACAAGACACCGCTGCCCATAGTCGACGACACCGAGCTGGGGGCGCTGTCGCAACACATCAACAACCTCGCCAGCGGTCTCGAGCAGGCCAGCCGCGAACAGCATCAGGCCATGGCGCAACTGATCCAGACCCGTGAAGAAGCGGAAAAGGCCAACAACGCAAAATCCGATTTCCTCGCCATGATGAGCCATGAACTGCGCACGCCGATGAATGGCGTACTGGGCATGCTGCAGTTGCTGGAAACCACCGACATGACCGAGGAACAGGTGGAGTACGCGGCGCTGGCCTCGGAGTCCACCGAGCACTTGCTCAAGGTCATCAACGACATCCTGGATTTCTCGCGGATCGAACGTTCAGAGCTGGAACTGGAGCACATTGCGTTCAACCTCGCCGATCTGATCGGCAGTTGCGCCCAGTCGTTCCAGCACAGCGCCGTGCAACGCCGTCTGGACCTGCAACTGATGATCCCCGACGACATGCGCGGCTTGCAGGTCAAGGGCGACCCGACGCGTATCCGGCAGATACTGGTCAACCTGGTTGGCAACGCGCTGAAGTTCACCGAAAAGGGCCGCGTCACCATCGAGGCGCAGTGGCAGTCGCTGGACCACGAGTTGCTGTGGTTCACCTGCACCGTGCGCGACAGCGGCATCGGCATCCCGGCGCAAAGCCTGGAATTGATGTTCAACGCTTTCCAGCAGGCCGACAGCTCTATCTCCAGACGCTACGGCGGCACGGGGCTGGGCCTGCCGATAGCCCGTACCCTGGCCGAACGCATGGGCGGCACCTTGCGCGCGCAGAGTGAGGAAGGCCGCGGTTCGGTGTTCACCCTGGAAATTCCCCTGGCACTGCACCAGCAGACACAACCGCTGTTGCCCCCTCGCGCGCAATCGCGCAACAGCAACGGCGAAGGGCGCAATGTGCTGTTGGTCGAAGACAACCCGGTTAACCAGACGGTCATCGAAGCCATGTTGCGCAGCCTGGGCTTCAAGGTCAGTGTCGCCGCCGACGGCGCGCAGGCGGTACGCAGTGCCGAAAGCCTGATTTTCGAAGCGATCCTGATGGATTGCCGCTTGCCGATCATCGATGGCTATGAAGCCACCCGACAAATCCGCAAGCTACCCGGTTGCACCGACCTGCCGATCATCGCCCTGACCGCCAACGCCTTGCAGGGCGATCGCGAAGCCTGCCTGTCGGCGGGGATGAACGATTACCTGGCCAAGCCGTTCAAACGGACTGATCTGCAGCAAATTCTGCAACGTTGGGTGCAGTAGTACAGGCCTTTCGACCATCTGTGACTGGCGTGAAAGGCGAAAGTGCGGCAGTCTTAGGCACCCGAACAGGCCCGAAAAGGGGCTTGAATAAAAATTTCAGTGCACAAGTGTACATTCATGTCCTTGGTGCTGTGACTTTCACCACAACGCAATAGTCTATGAGTAGGCTGCCGGTTCGAGGCATGAACGCTTCGATCGGCCGGGAAGATTTGCCCCACCTGCCGCATGGGACTATTGAGGAGCTCGCATGACCAAACAAAACGCCTTTACCCGGGAAGACCTGCTGCGCTGCAGTCGCGGTGAGCTGTTCGGCCCTGGTAACGCGCAACTGCCCGCCCCGAACATGCTGATGGTTGATCGCATCACCCTGATCAGCGAAGAAGGTGGCAAGTACGGCAAAGGTGAATTGGTCGCCGAGCTGGATATCAATCCGGACCTGTGGTTCTTCGCCTGCCACTTCGAAGGCGATCCGGTGATGCCGGGCTGCCTGGGCCTCGACGCCATGTGGCAACTGGTAGGCTTCTTCCTGGGCTGGCAAGGCTTGCCGGGCCGTGGCCGTGCGCTGGGTTCGGGCGAAGTGAAATTCTTCGGCCAGGTCCTGCCGACCGCCAAGAAAGTCACCTATAACATTCATATCAAGCGCGTCCTCAAGGGCAAGCTGAACCTGGCCATCGCCGACGGTTCGGTCACTGTCGACGGTCGCGAAATCTATACCGCCGAAGGCCTCCGGGTCGGCGTGTTCACCTCCACTGACAACTTCTAAGGGTTATCCGCATGCGCCGCGTCGTTATCACTGGTCTGGGCATCGTTTCTTGCCTGGGCAATGACAAAGAGACCGTCTCCGCTAACCTGCGTGCAAGCCGCCCTGGCATCCGGTTCAACCCGGAATATGCCGAAATGGGTCTGCGTAGCCAGGTTTCCGGCTCCATTGACCTCAACCTTGAAGAACTGATCGATCGCAAGATCTATCGCTTCGTCGGCCACGCGGCAGCTTATGCCTACCTGGCCATGAAAGACGCCATCACCGACTCCGGCCTGACCGAAGAGCAGGTGTCCAACCCGCGTACCGGCCTGATCGCCGGTTCCGGTGGCGCATCGACCCTGAACCAGATGGAAGCGCTGGACATCCTGCGCGAGAAAGGCGTCAAGCGCGTCGGCCCATACCGCGTCACGCGGACCATGAGCAGCACCGTTTCGGCATGCCTTGCCACTCCGTTCAAGATCAAGGGCCTGAACTACTCCATCGCTTCTGCCTGCGCCACCAGTGCTCACTGCATCGGTACCGCCATGGAACAGATCCAGATGGGCAAGCAGGACATCGTCTTCGCCGGTGGCGGTGAAGAAGAGCACTGGAGTCAGTCGTTCCTGTTCGACGCCATGGGCGCCCTGTCCAGCAAGCGCAACGACACCCCGGAAAAAGCCTCCCGTGCCTACGACGCTGACCGTGACGGTTTCGTCATCGCCGGCGGTGGCGGCATGGTCGTGGTTGAAGAACTGGAACACGCTCTGGCCCGCGGCGCCAAGATCTATGCGGAAATCGTTGGCTACGGCGCGACCTCCGACGGCTACGATATGGTTGCCCCTAGTGGCGAAGGCGCGATCCGCTGCATGCAGCAGGCGCTGTCCACCGTCGACACCCCGATCGACTACCTCAACACCCACGGCACCTCGACCCCGGTCGGCGACGTCGCGGAAATGAAAGGTGTGCGTGAAGTGTTCGGCGACAAGGCACCGGCCATCAGCTCCACCAAGAGCTTGTCGGGTCACTCCCTGGGCGCCGCCGGCGTTCATGAAGCGATCTACTGCATGCTGATGATGGAAGGCAACTTCATTGCCGGCTCCGCCAACATCGACGAGCTGGACCCTGAAGTGGCCGACCTGCCGGTGCTGACCAAGACCCGCGAAAACGCCACCATCAACACCGTGATGAGCAACAGCTTCGGTTTCGGTGGCACCAACGCCACCCTGGTACTGAAGCGCTGGCAGGGCAAGTAATACCCCGCCATAACGCCGCACAAGAAAACGCCCCGACTGGTTCGGGGCGTTTTTTTTTGCCTTGAGAAAACCCTCTGAAGATGAAGCTTTTGTCATGAAACCAAATGCCCTGCGACTGAATGTCGCGGATTCCGCGGGCTGCAGCACTGTTGCCGTTTTTGCAAAAAACCCTTACCAAACCCAATCATTTACTTAGCAAGCTACCAAACTCTATAACAGAGTCCTGCACACGCCTTGCTGCAGATAACAGAGATTGGAGCTAGCAGATGACTGTAAAAGTAACTGAACGCGACGATTCACATAAATCCCACGAGGGTGTAGCCGCCGGTATCCGGATCTGGGACGTGCATCAACAAGACCTGCTGGTCGGGATGTTCCACTCCGAGACCGACGCGCAAAACTACAGGGCCGAACTGGAAATGCTCGAGCGCAAACGCGAGCTCGCAACCGGTTGAGGACAGACTCTACAGACTTGCAGTCTTGCCCCCCACGCAGGGGCAGGCTGCAACCGGGCCACTTGGCTCAGGTAATGTGAACAGCCGCCAAATGAAGGGAGTCGTCGATCACCAGCGCAGGGACAACACTGACGATCCGCCCCGCTTCAAGTTTCACCACCTCGCATTCACCGTCGCCCGCGCCGTCATTACGGATCGCGTACTGGAGCGAAGACGGATGCAGTTTGCCGTAGTTGAATTTCATGCCGCAGGCAATCAGAAAATCGATCTTCGCCCCCGCCAGTTCAATTTCCTTGTCCCGCTCACCGTCTTTCAACTCTGCATAATCGAGACATAAATTGATACTGAATGGGCAGCCCGGAACGAGGCTGTTAATAAACATCCCTTCATATCCACCAAAATAACTATGCTCGGCCCGCACACTACTCACTGCCTTTACCCTGACTACAAGCTCGTCAAACAACTTAAATAACCAATAGCCGTCTTCATCGCCAACATGGTTGCCGAAATCGATACCTGATACGTAGCGTTTCGGCCACATCGACATCAATGGCATATCGACCTCATATTCCTTGTTGGTAATTGTCAGCATGTAATTGATAACATCGTAGTAACTCGACTCCCCCTCTCCTACCTTGATAAGCGTCGCACAGCTTCCCGCCAGTAAAACGATCTTGCCGTATTGCTCCATTGGTAGTTCGCTGATCAACAGCGTCACACACTCAGGTACCTTCTCCAGGTATGCAGTACTCAGCTCGTGCAGTTCTTCTTCACTGCGGATCTGGTGCCAGGGAATATTCCAGAAAAACTCAGGCAGGGTAAAGAAAACACACGCAGTCTCACCATGTTTCTCACGGGCGGTCTTAGCAGCGATCTTGATTTTTCGGCGCACCAGGTAAGCGCGCTCGGCCAGTTCACTGTCCAGATAATCGAGAATGGATTGTTCGGGCATTCGCGGGTGCGACAACTGCGATTTGAAAGTGGGTTGACGTAACGAAGCGATACTTACCAGCATCAAAGATATCCTTATCCATTTAAATTCATTCCATTAGTTCCTCCCGCCAAACAGCTAACCACTCATTCAAGAGCGATTATTTTTGGCAAAAGAAAACCCGAAAGATCGTATCGATACGAGCTTTCGGGTTCAAATTTTTAATCCTGCAAAGTACTAGCAAATATTTAGTACTGGCGAACTATTTACCACATCAGATCATCAGGGATCTTGTAGGCCGCGTACGGATCGTCCTCGACGCTGACTTCTTCGGTCTGCACATTCAACTGCACGATGCGTTGCGGGTCACGCTCCTGAATCTTCAGCGCCGCCTCGCGCGGAATCACTTCGTAGCCGCCGGCGTGATGCACGATGGCCAGAGAACCGCTGCTGAGCTTGTTGCGCATCAGGTTGTTGACGCAGATGCGCTTGACCTTCTTGTCGTCGACGAAGTTGTAGTAATCCTCGGTCGTCAATTTCGGCAGGCGCGAGACTTCGATCAATTGCTTGACCTGCGCGGCACGGGCCTTGGCCTCGGCCTTTTCCTGCTGCTGGCGGTTGAGCTCCTGGTCGCGCTTGACCTTCTCGGCCATGGCTTCCTGTGCCGCCCGCTGTTGGGAGTCATCCAGTTCGATCTGGCCTTTGTGGGCCAGGCGTTGCTGTTTCTGCTTGTCTTTGCTGACCTGCTTGGCCTGCTTCTGGTTGACCAGCCCTGCTTTGAGCAACTGGTCGCGAAGGGAAATGCTCATGGTGCTTATTACTCACTTAGGCCACTGCTCAACCGCAGCTGGGCAAATTCTTTTCCTGACGTTTGGCTTCGCCCCACAAGGCGTCCAACTCTTCGAGGGTGCAATCTTCCATGGGACGGCGGGTGTCGCGCAATGCCTGTTCGATAAAACGAAAGCGTCTTTCAAACTTGCCGTTGGCGCCACGCAGTGCGGTTTCCGGATCAACCTTGAGATGCCGCGCCAGATTCACCACGGAGAACAGCAGGTCACCGATCTCGTCGGCCACGGCCTCGGGATCATTTTCCGACATGGCTTCAAGGACTTCATCGAGCTCCTCACGCACTTTGTCGAGCACCGGCAAGGCGTCCGGCCAGTCGAACCCGACCTGCCCCGCGCGCTTTTGCAATTTCGCCGAACGTGACAACGCCGGCAATGCAGCGGGGACGTCATCGAGCAATGACAGCTGTTCGGGCGCCGAGGACTTCTCTGCGCGCTCCTCGGCCTTGATCTCTTCCCAACGCTGCTTGACCTGCTCTTCGCTCAGGCGCGGGACATCCAGTGGCGCATAGAGATCGCCCGTAGGGAACACATGGGGGTGACGACGGATCAGCTTGCGGGTGATGCTGTCGACCACGCCATCAAATTCGAAGCGCCCTTCTTCCCGGGCCAACTGGCTGTAATACACCACCTGGAACAACAGGTCACCGAGTTCACCCTGCAAGTGATCGAAATCACCGCGCTCAATGGCGTCGGCGACTTCGTAGGCTTCTTCCAGAGTGTGGGGGACGATGGTGGCGTAAGTTTGCTTGATGTCCCACGGGCAACCGTACTGCGGGTCGCGCAGGCGGTTCATCAGGTGAAGCAGGTCTTCAAGGCTGTGCATCGACAATCTCATTTAGACGCAGGCCCCTGTAGGAGCTGCCGCAGGCTGCGATCTTTTGATGTTAAAAAACAAGATCAAAAGATCGCAGCCTGCGGCAGCTCCTACAAGGGTGCCGATCATGGCGTACGGTTACGCCGGGTTTCGATGATGTTCGGCAACTGGGAAATCCGCCCCAACAACCGCCCCAACGCATCCAGCCCCGGAATCTCGATGGTCAGGGACATCAACGCAGTGTTGTCCTCCTTGTTCGAGCGAGTGTTGACCGCCAGCACGTTGATTCGCTCATTGAGCAAGACCTGCGAGACGTCACGCAGCAACCCGGAACGGTCGTAGGCGCGGATGACGATGTCCACCGGATAGGTGAGCACCGGCACCGGGCCCCAACTGACCTGGATGATCCGCTCTGGCTCACGCCCGCTCAGTTGCAGCACCGAGGCGCAGTCCTGGCGGTGAATGCTCACCCCGCGGCCCTGGGTGATGTAACCGACGATGGCATCTCCCGGCAGCGGCTGGCAGCAGCCGGCCATCTGGGTCATCAGATTGCCGACGCCCTGGATCTGGATATCGCCGCGCTTGCCCGGTTTGTAGCCAGTGGCCTTGCGCGGTATGAGTTCAAGCTGTTCGTTGCCACGCTCCGGCTCGACCAGTTGCTGCGCCAGGTTGACCAGTTGCGCCAGGCGCAAGTCGCCAGCACCGAGGGCCGCGAACAGGTCTTCGGCGGTTTTCATATTGGCCTTGTCGGCCAGCTTGTCGAAATCCACCGCCGGCAGACCGAGGCGATTTAGCTCGCGCTCAAGCAGCGTTTTACCGGCCGCGACGTTCTGGTCACGAGCCTGCAACTTGAACCAGTGAACGATCTTGGCCCGTGCCCGCGACGTGGTGACGTAGCCCAGGTTCGGGTTCAGCCAGTCGCGGCTCGGGGTGCCGTGCTTGCTGGTGATGATCTCGACCTGTTCACCGGTTTGCAGGCTGTAGTTGAGCGGCACGATGCGCCCGTTGATCTTGGCGCCACGGCAGTTGTGACCGATTTCGGTGTGGACGCGGTAGGCGAAGTCCAGCGGGGTCGCGCCCTTCGGCAAGTCGATGGCGTGACCGTCCGGGGTGAAGATGTAGACCCGGTCCGGCTCGATATCGACCCGCAGCTGTTCCGCCAGGCCACCGATGTCGCCCAGCTCTTCGTGCCATTCGAGCACCTGGCGCAGCCAGGAGATTTTCTCTTCGTAATGATTGGAGCCGGACTTGACGTCGGTGCCCTTGTAGCGCCAGTGCGCGCAAACGCCGAGTTCGGCTTCTTCGTGCATCGCATGGGTGCGGATCTGCACTTCCAGCACCTTGCCCTCGGGCCCGATTACCGCCGTGTGCAGCGAGCGATAGCCGTTTTCCTTGGGGTTGGCGATGTAGTCGTCGAACTCTTTCGGGATGTGTCGCCACAGGGTGTGAACGATGCCGAGCGCGGTGTAGCAATCGCGCATTTCCGGCACCAGCACGCGAACGGCACGCACGTCGTAGATCTGGCTGAACTCCAGACCCTTGCGCTGCATTTTGCGCCAGATCGAATAGATGTGCTTGGCCCGGCCGCTGATGTCGGCATCGACACCGGTGGCCTGCAATTCGTTTTTCAGCTGGCTCATCACGTCGCTGATGAAACGCTCGCGATCCAGTCGCCGCTCATGGAGCAACTTGGCAATCTGCTTGTACTGGTCGGGCTCAAGGTAACGGAAGGACAAGTCTTCCAGTTCCCACTTGATGTGACCGATACCCAGGCGATGGGCCAGCGGTGCGTAGATGTCGAAGACTTCACGGGCCACGCGGTTGCGTTTTTCGTCGTCGGCGGTTTTCACCGCGCGGATCGCGCACGTGCGTTCGGCCAGCTTGATCAGGGCGACGCGAACGTCGTCGACCATGGCCACCAGCATCTTGCGCAGGTTTTCCACCTGGCCCTGAGTGCCCAGCACCAGGGATTTGCGCGGGCTCAGGCTGTCGCTGATCGCGGCCATGCGCTGCACGCCGTCGATGAGCTTGGACACCACCGGACCGAAGCGCTGGCTGACGGCCGGCAACTTGATCTGATTTTCGCGCACGCCTCGATACAGGATCGCGGCGACCAAGGAGTCCTGGTCGAGCTTGAGATCGGCGAGGATCTCGGCGATCTCAAGCCCGGTACGGAAAGTCGAGTTACCTTCCGACCACAGATTCTGTGCCGCATTGGCTTGTTGTTCGGCCTCCCGAGCGTACTCGCAGGCCTCTTTCAAGGCTTCGCGATCCAGTGCCAGATCGACACTGACCGCATGATCGAGCCAAGCCTCGAGATTGATACTACCGTCGGTGTTGATCGGCTGGTGTGCTCTCACCTGTACCATCTTGCTTACCTTCCCTACGACGCAGATTCAATGCGTCAAATCGCTGACCTTCGTTGCCCGTGCGCCCACGTCGGGCTGGGTGCGCGGCTGCACGGGCGGGCCAGTCGGACCAGACGAGCATCCTAGCTCGCTTCAAATAACGCCATGGCCTCGACATGTGCCGTTTGAGGAAACATATCGAGAATCCCGGCACGTTTTAACCGGTAGCCCTGCTTGATCAATTCGACCGTGTCGCGCGCCAGAGTTGCAGGGTTGCACGACACATACACCAATCGCTCGGCGCCAAGGCTCTTGAGCTTGCGCACGACCTCGAAAGCACCGTCACGCGGTGGGTCCAAGAGTACCGCACAAAAGCCTTCGGCGGCCCATTCGGCGCCTGTCAAAGGCTGGGATAAATCGGCCTGAAAAAACTTCGCGTTATGCAGATTGTTGCTAGCCGCATTCGCCGCGGCCCGATCGACCATCACCTGCACGCCTTCGACCGCCACCACTTCACGAGCGGCCTTGGCCAGCGGCAAGGCAAAGTTGCCCAGGCCACAGAACAGGTCGAGTACCCGCTCATCCGCTGTCGGCTTCAGCCAGTCCAGCGCCTGGGCGACCATCGCTTCGTTAACGGCGGCGTTGACCTGGATGAAATCCCCTGGACGATACGCCAACTCCAGGTCCCACTGTTCAAGGCGATAGCCCAACGACTGATCGGCCTCGACCGGTTGCGGTTCGCCGTCGCCATGCAGCCACAACTGGGCTTCATGTAACGCACAGAATTCCTTGAGGATCGTCAGGTCGGCGTCGGACAACGGTGCCATGTGCCGCAGCAACACAGCCAGCGTCGAGCCACTGAACAACTCCACATGCCCGAGCGCCTGGGGTTTGCTCAAGCGCCGCAGCATCTGGGGCAAGCGGGCCATGATCGGTTGCAAGGGCTGTACCAGCACCGGGCAGTCATCGATGCCCACGATGTCCTGGCTGCCGGCGGCACGGAAACCGACTTCGAGTTTTTTCGCCTTCATGTCCCAGCGCACAGCGACTCGGGCACGACGCCGGTAAGCGAATTCCGCCCCGCTCAATGGCGCTGCCCACTCTTCGGGTTCGACGCCCGCGACCCTCGACAACTGCTCGGCGAGCATGCGCTGTTTCAGGGCAAGCTGTTCGTTGTGGGGCAGATGCTGCACGCTGCAACCGCCGCAGCGGCCGGCATGGGCGCACGGTGCAGGCCGGCGTAACTCACTGGCCTTGAACACACGCTCAGTACGCGCCTCGACCACTTTGCCGTGGGCACCGAGCACCCGCGCCTCGATCTCTTCACCGGCCAATGCGCCGATGACGAACCAGGTGCGGCCTTCGAAAAACGCGATACCGCGACCGTCATTGGCCAGGCGCTCGATGGTCAGGCGCTGCTTTTTGCCGGTCGGGACTTGCGGGGCCTTGCTGCCGCCAGTGGGCTGGAAGCGCAGGCCTCTTTCATGTTTGGCCATCAGTTGGGCGCGTCGAAAATGCCGGTCGACAGGTAACGGTCGCCACGGTCGCAGATGATCGCGACGATCACCGCGTTTTCAACTTCTTTGGACAGACGCAGCATGGCCGCCACGGCACCGCCCGAGGACACGCCACAGAAAATGCCCTCTTCGCGAGCCAGACGACGGGTCACGTCTTCGGCTTCGCTTTGGGCCATGTCGACGATCCGGTCCACGCGGTCGGCCTGGTAGATCTTCGGCAGGTATTCCTGAGGCCAGCGGCGGATACCCGGGATCGCCGAGCCTTCCATCGGTTGCAGACCGATGATCTGCACGTTGTCGTTCTGCTCTTTCAAGTAGCGCGACACCCCCATGATGGTGCCGGTGGTGCCCATGGAGCTGACGAAATGGGTGATGGTGCCCTGGGTCTGGCGCCAGATTTCCGGGCCGGTGGTGGTGTAGTGCGCCTCGGGGTTATCACCGTTGGCGAACTGGTCCAGCACCTTGCCGCGACCTTCGGCTTCCATTTTTTGCGCCAGATCACGGGCGCCTTCCATGCCCTGCTCCTGACTGACCAGAATCAGCTCGGCGCCATAGGCCGTCATGGCTGCCTTGCGCTCGGCGCTGGAGTTGTCCGGCATGATCAGGATCATCTTGTAACCCTTGATCGCAGCGGCCATGGCCAGGGCGATCCCGGTGTTGCCCGAGGTCGCCTCGATCAGCGTATCGCCGGCGTGGATCTGCCCGCGCAGTTCGGCGCGGGTGATCATCGACAGCGCCGGCCGGTCCTTGACCGAACCCGCCGGGTTGTTCCCTTCGAGCTTGAGCAATAGGGTATTGCTGGTGGCGCCGGGCAGGCGCTGCAAACGGACCAGCGGAGTGTTGCCGACGCAATCGGCGATGGTTGGGTACTGCAAGGTCATGGCGTATTCGCAATCCAGACTGCGGGGGCGACTATCATACCGGCAAACGTTCCCAGGCCATATCACGCAAAGTGTGGTGCTTATGGTTTATGGGAATAAGCAGATATTTTGCGGTGAACATGAGGGCCTCTTCGCGGGCAAGTCGGATCGCCGCACCGCCGCTCCCACAGGGTACCGGGGTGATCATACGTTTTGCGGTTGGAACACGCCCAATGTGGGAGCGGGCTTGCTCGCGAAGGCGTCGGCACTGGCGCTATTAACATCCGCCAACAAGCGCATATTCAGGCGTAACCCGGTCCCGGTGTTCTGCGCCCATAGCTGTCCGCCCTGACGCTGCACCGCATTGCGGGCGATGCTCAAGCCCAGCCCGAATCCACCGTCCCCCGGTCGCGAACCGTCGAGCCGGGTGAACGGCAGGAAGATCCGCTCCAGATCCGCTTGCGCCACGCCGCCGCCGTGATCTTCCAGCCACAGGTGCCAGAAATCGCCATCACGACGACCACCCAATTGGACAATGCCTGCGGCCGGTGAATGCCGAATCGCATTGCGCAGAATGTTTTCCAATGCCTGGGCCAGGGTGTTGAGATGACCGCGAACCCAGCAGGATGAATCCACCGTGCATTGCAACTGCGTATCGGGCCAGCCACTTTCATAGCAGGCGTTTTCCGTGAGCATTTCCCACAGGGCCTGGATCTGGATCGCTTCGTCGGGCAATCGGGTGCGCTCGGTATCGAGCCACGCCAGTTGCAGCGTGTCCTCCACCAGGCGCTGCATGCCATCGACCTCACGCCCGATGCGCTCGCGCAATGGCTCCAGCCCCTGCTCGCTTTCACTGGCCACCCGCAGTCGGCTCAAGGGCGTGCGCAATTCGTGGGACAGGTCGCGCAGCAGTTGCTGCTGCAGGGCTACAGTACTTTGCAGGCGTTCGGACATGTGATCGAACGCCCGACCCAACTCACCCAGCTCATCCGATCGATTGGTGGTCCGGGCCGACAGCCGTACGTTCAGTTGATCGGCACGCCAGGCATTGGCCTGCGCGCGCAAGTGATTGAGCGGGACCACCAACAGGCGATACAGCCCGACGCATAGCAGCAAGGTGAACAATCCCGGAATCACGCCGTTGGTGATCACCCGCCAGAACACCCGATAACGCCCGGGTACAAAGCGCTTGGGTAACTCGATCACAAGGCTGCCGGCGGACGGGTCACCGGGAAACGGTATGCGCATCCACGGCCGACCTTTCTTGTGGATGGGCCAATCGAGGCCGCGCAAAAAGGTCAGGCGTTCGACTTCCTTGTCCGTCAACGATTGGTTGCTCAAGGACTGCAAATCACCACCGATGACACCGACCCAGCCTTTTTCCCGCTGATGCATGCCTTGCAGCCAGTCATCGACACCAGCGCTCTGGCGCTGCTGCCAGACCTGCTCGGCTTCGGCGGCGTAGCGCGCCAGGGTGCCGCGGGCCTCATCGGAAAGGAACTGGTTGCGCTGCTCCATGTAACGGCCCCAGGACCAACTCAGCCAGATCATCAGCAGGCAGAAAGCGACCAATAGACAGGCCAGTTTCCAGAACAGCGAATGCCTGCCGGGCAAGTTACACTTCATCAGCGTGGCTCAGGATGTAGCCCTTGCCCCATACCGTGCGTACTTCGCGCTCGGTGTAGCCAATGGCCTTGAGCTTGCGGCGGATCTGGCTGATGTGCATGTCCAGGCTGCGGTCATGGGCCGCGTAACCGCGTTGCAGCACCTGTTGATAAAGGAAGGCTTTGCTCAGTACTTCGTCGGCGCTGCGGTGCAGCGTCTCCAGCAACCGATACTCGCTGCGGGTCAAGCCACCGGCCTGTTCGCCATAAAAGACCTCGTAGCTTTCATCGTCGAAACGCAGGCTGTCCATCGATGGGGCCGGCACCGCGGGTGCGGGACGGCGGTCGAGTGCCACCCGCCGCAGAATGGCTTCGATGCGTACCCCCAACTCCACCATGCTGAAGGGCTTTGGCAGGTAATCATCGGCCCCCAGTCGAAAGCCGCTGATGCGATCGGCCTCGGCACCGAGGGCCGACATCAACAACACCGGGGTGGAATGGCTCTGGCGCAATTGGGTCAGCACCGCCAGGCCGTCCATGCCTGGCAGCAGAATATCCATCAGCACCACGTCGAAAGCTTCCCTGCGGGCAATATCCAGGCCTTCCCGGCCGTTCTGGCACCAGGTCACCTGGAAACCGCTACGGTCCAGATGCTCATGCACGTAGGCGCCGAGCACAAGGTCGTCTTCGATGGACAGGATTCGGGGGAGACCGGCAGTGATGGGAGTCATGACTATCTGCAAATAATTCTCAGTTGAGCAATTATTCAAGATTGCCTCGCCAGGGGCAACCCACCGTTTGTCCATATCGCCATTAAGTCATTCGGGCCGACGAATGACGGCACCATTTTTACGAGGATTGCCCGCGAGCAAATCGCTACACTGCGCAAGTGGTGCATGGCGGATGCATGTACAGCTCTATAAATAGCGGGATGCAGGAGAGATGCGTGCTCAAGAAACTGGGAATCAAAGGCCGCGTGCTGTTGCTGACCCTATTGCCAACCAGCCTGATGGCGTTGGTGCTGGGGGGGTATTTTACCTGGATGCAACAGGCGGACCTGCACATCCAGCTCATGCAGCGTGGCGAAATGATCGCCGAGCAGTTGGCGCCATTGGCGGCTCCCGCCATGGGCCATCAGGACAACGAACTGCTCGAACGCATTGCCACCCAGGCCCTGGAACAAACCGACGTACGAGCCGTGACCTTCCTGGCTCCTGATCGCACGCTACTGGCCCATGCCGGCCCGACCATGCTCAACCAGACCCCCTCCGGCAGTGGCACGCAGATGCTGCGCCGCAGTGGCAACGATGCGACCCGCTATTTGCTGCCGGTATTCGGCAAACACCGCAACCTGGCCGGGGACGTGATTCCCGAAGAAGCCGACCGCCTGCTGGGCTGGGTCGAACTGGAACTGTCCCATAACAGCATGCTGTTGCGGGGCTACCGCAGCCTGTTCGCCAGCCTGATACTGATCATTGCGGGACTGACGGGTGCGGCACTGCTGGCCCTGCGCATGGGGCGCACGATCAATCAGCCGCTGAGCCAGATCAAGCAGGCCGTGGCCCAGCTCAAGGACGGTCATCTGGAAACCCGCCTGCCGCCCCTCGGCAGTCAGGAGCTGGACGAGCTGGCCTCGGGCATCAACCGCATGGCCGGCACCCTGCAAAATGCCCAGGAAGAGTTGCAGCACAGCATCGACCAGGCCACCGAAGACGTGCGCCAGAACCTGGAAACCATCGAGATCCAGAACATCGAGCTGGACCTGGCGCGCAAGGAAGCCCTGGAAGCGAGCCGGATCAAGTCCGAATTCCTGGCCAACATGAGCCATGAAATCCGCACACCGCTCAATGGCATTCTCGGCTTCACCCACCTGCTGCAAAAAAGCGAGCTCACCCCACGCCAGCTCGACTACCTGGGTACCATCGAAAAGTCCGCCGACAGTCTGCTGGGGATCATCAACGAGATTCTCGACTTCTCGAAAATCGAGGCCGGCAAGCTGGTGCTTGACCATATTCCGTTCAACCTGCGCGACCTGCTCCAGGACACCCTGACCATCCTCGCCCCGGCCGCCCACGCCAAACAGCTGGAACTGGTGAGCCTGGTGTACCGGGACACGCCACTGTCACTGGTGGGCGACCCGCTGCGGCTCAAGCAGATCCTGACGAACCTGGTGAGCAATGCGATCAAGTTCACCCGCGAAGGCACCATCGTCGCCCGCGCCATGCTCGAAGAAGAACACGAAGACACCGTGCAGTTGCGCATCAGCATTCAGGACACCGGCATCGGTCTGTCGAACCAGGACGTGCGCGCCCTGTTCCAGGCCTTCAGCCAGGCCGACAACTCGCTGTCGCGGCAACCCGGCGGTACTGGCCTGGGCCTGGTGATTTCCAAGCGCCTGGTCGAACAGATGGGCGGTGAGATCGGCGTCGACAGCACGCCTGGGGAAGGATCGGAATTCTGGATCAGCCTGAGCCTGCCGAAAACCCGCGACGATGCCGAAGACCTGCCCTGCGCGCCCTTGCTCGGGCGACGGGTGGCGGTACTGGAAAACCACGAGCTGGCGCGGCAGGCGTTGCAGCATCAACTGGAAGACTGCGGCCTCAGCACCACACCGTTCAATACCCTTGAAAACCTGACCAATGGTGTCACCGCCGCCCACCAGACCGACCAGGCGATCGAGCTTGCCGTGCTCGGCATCACCAGTAACGACATGCCGCCGGAACGCCTCAACCAGCACATCTGGGACCTCGAGCATCTTGGCTGCAAGGTGTTGGTGCTGTGCCCGACCACGGAACAGACGCTGTTCCATCTTTCCGTGCCCAACCCCCACAGCCAGCTCCAGGCGAAACCGGCCTGCACCCGCAAGCTGCGACGCGCCCTGTCAGACCTGGTCAACCCGCGACCGATACGCAGCGAGCCGGGCGAACCGTTGTCCAGCCGCGCCCCGAAGGTGCTTTGCGTCGACGACAATCCGGCCAACCTGATGCTGGTGCAGACCCTGCTCGAAGACATGGGCGCCAAGGTGCTCGCGGTGGAAAGCGGTTATGCCGCCATCAAGGCAGTGCAAAACGAGACATTCGATCTGGTGCTGATGGACGTGCAAATGCCCGGCATGGACGGCCGCCAGAGCACCGAGGCAATCCGCCAGTGGGAAAGCGAGCGCCATTGCACACCGCTGCCGATCGTGGCCCTCACTGCCCACGCCATGGCCAACGAAAAACGCGCGCTGCTGCAAAGCGGCATGGACGACTACCTGACCAAACCGATCAGCGAGCGGCAATTGGCCCAGGTGGTGCTCAAGTGGAGCGGCCTGGCGCTGCGCAATCACAGCCCGGAGCGCGCAGGCGATGGGCATGCGGGTGCCCATGACCTGATGGTACTCGACCACGACGAAGGATTGCGCCTGGCCGCTGGCAAGGCTGACCTGGCTGCAGACATGCTGGCGATGCTGCTCGCGTCCCTGGAAGCCGACCGAGAAGCCATCCGCCTCGCTCAGCAAAGCAACGACCACAACGCCCTGATCGAACGGGTCCATCGCCTGCATGGCGCGACGCGTTACTGCGGCGTACCGCAATTGCGTGCGGCCTGCCAACGCAGCGAAACCCTGCTCAAGCAACAGGACCCGAAAGCCAGCGTGGCACTGGATGAGCTCGACCGGGCAATCAATCGCCTGGCTGCCCAGGCGCGCATGAATGCTTGATGCAGCGCAATCGCCAAGGGTTGCCGGCGAGCTAACCTGACGACTGTCGAATGCCGGCTTGCTCAACGGCGCAGGCCACCTTCAAGGAGCACTGCATGCGTACGATTCTTTTCAGCAGCCAGAACTACGACCGCGACAGTTTTCTCGCGGCCGGGCAGCCGGCCGGCATCGAGCTGCAATTTCAGCCTGCGCGCCTGAGCCTCGACACGGTAGCGCTAGCCCAAGGGTATGAAGCGGTCTGCGCGTTCATCAATGATGACCTCGGCGCGGCAGTGCTCGAACGCCTGGCCGCTGGAGGCACGCGCCTGATCGCCCTGCGCTCGGCCGGTTACAACCATGTCGACTTGCCGACGGCAAAACGTCTGGGACTGGCCATCGTACGCGTCCCGGCTTATTCGCCCCACGCGGTGGCCGAACATGCGGTAGCGTTGATCCTCGCACTCAACCGCCGCTTGCCTCGCGCCTACAACCGCACCCGAGACGGGGACTTCAGACTGCAGGGGCTGACCGGTTTCGACCTGGTGGGCAAGACCGTCGGCGTGGTCGGCACCGGTCAGATTGGTGCCACCTTCGCCAAAATCATGAGCGGGTTTGGTTGCCAGTTGCTGGCCTACGACCCCTACCCCAACCCACAGGTCGAAGCCCTCGGCGCTCGCTACCTGAGCCTGCCGCAACTGCTGGCCGAATCGCAGATCATCAGCCTGCACTGCCCGCTCAACGAGCAGAGCAAGCACTTGATCAACCGCGAGTCCCTGGCGCACATGCAACCGGGTGCGATGCTGATCAATACCGGGCGTGGCGGCCTGGTGGACACCCCGGCGCTGATCGATGCCTTGAAAGACGGTCGCCTGGGTTACCTGGGGCTGGATGTGTATGAGGAAGAAGCGCAGTTGTTCTTCGAGGACCGCTCCGACCTGCCACTGCAAGACGATGTGCTGGCACGGCTGCTGACCTTTCCTAACGTGATCGTCACCGCGCACCAGGCCTTCCTGACCCGCGAAGCGCTGGATGCGATTGCCGCCACCACGTTGCGCAACATTGCAGCCTGGACGGCGGGCACCCCGGAAAACCTGGTGACGGGAGACTGAAACGGATCGAAGGTCATCTGCCTGCGCGATGCGGCGTGCAAGCCCGTGCTAGCATATCGCGCATATTTGGAGGACCCATGGTCGAACACGATTTCCGCTACAGCCTGATGAACCCGCAACACACCCTCACCGAATGCCGCGCCCTGGTGCCGGGGCGCTATCAAGTCACCGGCAACGGTGGTTCGATTCGCAACAATGACGTGCTGGTCGTGACCCTCAAGGGTGCCAAGGACTTGTCCATGCGCCTGACCGTCGAAACGGTTCGCCACCTGATCAACCCGCCCGGCCAATGGGTCGCGGTAGCCAGTGGCCCGGTGTTCGGCGAACTGGCCATCCACACCTGGCAAGTGAACTGTGACAGCTGCGCCAAAGAGCTGAGCTTCGAGTTCGCCGTCGATGCCAAGCTGGGCAACAAGGCCGAAAAGCCTGCCGCCACCGCGCGGATTGCCGAGCTGGGCTGGACCAGCGTCGGCGAGAAACACCTGTGCCCGAAATGCCAGGAGCCTGCGTGATGAAACGCCTCGCTCTGAGCGCCATGGTCGGCGCCAGCCTGCTGGGTTGCGCCGCCGAGCCGGTGCAACTGCAACAGAACCGCAGCTACATTCTGGAGTGGATCGGCGAGCGGCCGTTGATGGACTACAGCCACCTGACCATCACCCTCGGCGAAGACGGCCGGGCCTACGGCAATGGCGGCTGCAACCACTGGTTCGCACCGTACACCCTCGAAGGCCACAAGCTGACCTTCGGCAAAATCGGCAGCACCCGCAAACTGTGCGCGCCAGCGCTGATGGAACAGGAAAAACGCTTCCTCCAGGCGCTGGAAAATGTCCAGCGCTGGGACGTCTCCCCGATCGAGCAGATGCGCTTCTGGCCAGCCGAAGGCAAGCCGCTGCGTTGGTGGCTTGAGGAGGGCTGATCCCCTGAAAGATCGCAGCCTGCGGCAGCTCCTACAGGGTGTACGACAATCCATGTAGGAGCTGCCGCAGGCTGCGATCTTTTTGCTTTAATTTTTCGCCTGCAACGCCTCAAGCTTGGCCATCACCCCCGCCGCTGTCTGTTCACCCATCAACTGCTCACGTACCTTGCCCTTGTTATCGATGATGTAGGTCACCGGCAACGCCTCGCTGCGCGGCAGCTCGAACAGTTCGGAAGGGTCCTGGGCCAGCACGGTGAACCTGATCCCCAGTTTCTCACTCGCACTCTTCAGTTCTTGCCCCTGGACGTTGTCGAAGTTGACCCCGAACACACCGATTTTCCTGTCCTTGAGCTGCTCGGCCAGGGCGTTCAACTCCGGGATCTCCGTACGGCAAGGCCCGCACCATTCTGCCCAGTAGTTGAGGACCAGCCATTTTCCGTCCAGGCGGTCAGAGGCGATTTTATGACCGTCCTGGTCGATGCCATAGTCATTACCGCAGCCCCCCAGCATCAACGCTCCGATGATCGCCAATGCTGCTGCCAGTCGCCTTGTCATGTCGTGTTCCTTGTCAAAAATTGAATGCACCTGCGACCCATCGCCTCTCACGGTTCTGGAATGCGCGCTGCACAGTTAGAATAGCCGCCACCTTACGCAAGATGCGACCCGCTCATGACCGATCTGACGCTTTATCACAATCCGCGCTGCTCGAAATCCCGCGGTGCGCTCGAACTGCTTGAAGCCCGTGGCCTGACCCCGACTGTGGTCCGCTACCTGGAAACCCCACTGGACGCCGCGCAGATCCAGAACCTGCTGGGTAAACTCGGGATCAGCGCCCGGCAATTGCTGCGCACCGGCGAGGACGAGTACAAGACCCTCGACCTGGCCGACAGCAGCCTGAGCGAAGCGCAATTGATCGCCGCCATCGCCGCCCACCCGAAACTGATGGAGCGACCGATTCTCGAAGTCGGCGACAAGGCCATCATCGGCCGCCCACCGGAGCAGATCCTGGAACTGTTGCCATGAGCGCACCGTACATTCTGGTTCTGTACTACAGCCGCAGCGGCTCGACCAACGAAATGGCCCGGCAGATCGCCCGTGGCGTCGAACAGGCAGGGCTTGAGGCACGCTTGCGCACGGTGCCGGCGATTTCCACCGAGTGCGAAGCCGTTTCCCCGGAGATTCCTGACGAAGGTGCGCTGTATGCCAGCCTCGACGACCTGAAGAACTGCGCCGGCCTGGCTCTCGGCAGCCCGACCCGCTTCGGCAACATGGCTGCACCGCTCAAATACTTCCTCGACGGTACCAGTAACCTGTGGCTGACCGGCGCCCTGGTGGGTAAACCGGCGGGTGTTTTCACCTCCACCGCGAGCCTGCACGGCGGCCAGGAAACCACGCTGCTGTCGATGATGCTGCCGTTGCTGCACCACGGCATGCTGATCACCGGCCTGCCCTACAGCGAATCGGCGCTGCTGGAAACCCAGGGCGGCGGTACGCCATACGGCGCAAGCCACCACGCCGGTGCCGACGGCAAAAGCGGTCTGGATGCCCATGAAGTGGCGCTGTGCCGCGCGCTGGGTATGCGCCTGGCCAAGACCGCACAGAAACTGGAGAGCTGAGGTGGCCAAGAAACCGAAGATCCTGCCCGCCCTCGAATGGCTCGAACCACGGGTCAAGGCGATGCGCGCCATCAGCCTGCTGTGCTTTTTCGGCCTGGTGGGATTGCTGTGTGTTTACTACCTGGCGATTGCCGACCTGCACGGGGCACGCCCCTGGGTGATCCTGTTGATCGAGCTGGTGCCACTGCTGATTCTGGCACCGGGGATGATCATCGGCAGCCCTCGCGGGCATTCGTGGATGTGCTTTGTGGTGAACCTTTATTTCATCAAGGGCGCATTGGCTGCCTATGACCCGAACCGGCAGATCTTCGGTTTGCTGGAGATGGGCGCGAGCCTGGCGGTGTTTTGCTCGGCGCTGTTGTATGTGCGGTGGCGGTATCAGTTGAACCGAAAGCTGGCGGGTGAAGGCGAACCCTCCGTCGCCTGATCTGACGCCTTGAGCAAGTCGAATCGTCGCACCGCCGCTCCCACATTGAAATGCAATCCAATGTGGGAGCGGGTTTGCTCGCGAATGGGGCAACTCGGTCTCAATGATTGACGGTATAAGCCAGCATCATCGAAATCTGGCTCATCGGCCGCCCGCCACTTTCCTCATGCCACTGGTTGAACACGTCCTGCACCAACGCCAGGTCGCGCAGACTGCTCGGCACCTTGTCGATGATGTCCTGAGCATTCAGCGCCGCCACCACGTCATAGCTCGGTACAAAGGTGTCCTTGCCGATCATCCGCAAGAAACGTGGGGCTGACAGCCCGCCCAACTGATGTCCGCGCTTTTTCAGGAAGGTCCAGAGCCCGACGATATCGGTCACCGGCCAATCGGCGATCAGCGCACCGAAACTGCCCTTTTCATGGGCCACGTCCAGTATGAACTGCGCATTGCGCGGCACGCTCTTGAGCTTGCCCAAGTGACGTATGATCCGCGTGTCCTGCATCAGGCGCTCAAGGTGCTCGGCGCTCATCAACACGACTTTTTCCGGGTCGAACCTGAAGAACACTTCTTCGAAGGCCGGCCACTTGGCATCCACCAGGCTGTGCTTGAGCCCGGCACGGAATACCCGCAACGCCATCGTCGAGAGGTAGCGATCGTCGCTGATCTTGCGCAGTTGCGCCGGGGTCTTGGGAACGGGCAGATGGGCTTCCAGTTCAGCCGCCGAACCGAAGCGGTTCAAGCAATACTCGTTCAGCCACTTGTAGTCGCGCATGCCCTCTCCTGAGGTAAACGAAAAACCTGTGGGAGCGGGCTTGCTCGCGAAGACGTAGTGTCAGCCAACATCAATGCTGAAGACACACCGATTTCGCGAGCAAGCTCCCTCCCACAGCTGGATCAGAGGTTGACGACATTGACGAAGCGCGATGCGGCGCTTTCGTCGATCTTCAGACTGGTAAAGTCGAACAGGTTGCGATCCGCCAGTTGCGACGGGATCACGTTCTGCAGGCTGCGGAAAATGCTTTCGGTACGACCCGGAGTCTTGCGTTCCCAGTCCAGCAGCATTTCCTTGACCACCTGACGCTGCAGGTTCTCCTGGGAACCGCAGAGGTTGCACGGGATGATCGGGAATTGCTTGAAGTCCGAGTAGGCCTGGATGTCTTTTTCGTTGCAGTAGGCCAGCGGACGAATCACCACGTTACGACCATCGTCGGCGCGCAGCTTCGGTGGCATGGCCTTGAGCGAACCGTTGAAGAACATGTTCAGGAAGAACGTTTCGACAATGTCGTCGCGGTGGTGACCGAGAGCCATCTTGGTCGCGCCGATTTCATCGGCGAAGGTGTAGAGCGTGCCGCGACGCAGGCGCGAGCACAGCGAGCAGGTGGTCTTGCCTTCCGGAATCAGCTCCTTGACCACCGAGTAAGTGTCTTTCTCGACGATGTGGTACTCGATCCCCAGTTCCTTGAGGTAGGCCGGCAGCACGTGCTCCGGGAAGCCCGGCTGCTTCTGGTCCATGTTCACGGCCACGATCTCGAACTTGATCGGCGCGACCTTCTGCAAGTGCATCAGCACATCGAGCATGGTGTAGCTGTCCTTGCCACCTGACAGGCAGACCATGACCTTGTCACCGTCTTCAATCATGTTGAAATCGGCAACCGCCTCACCGGCCAGTCGGCGAAGGCGCTTTTGCAGTTTGTTCTGGTTGACCGTGAGAGTGCCCATGACGCGAAATCCGTGAGGTGTGACGAAAGGCCGGCATTTTACGCAAAAACGCCTCAGGGGCGAAGTGCCTGGCCAAAAGGGCTGTTCGCCACAGACCCGGCGGCGATTAACAACTGCGTTTACAGCGCGATTTGCTCTAAAGCCCCCACTCCCTCTGGGGAAACTCCTCCCTATACTGCGACATAAGGTCACATACAAATTCAGACCTATGACTTACTTGGCCGCATTGGCCCGTAGGCGCTCCGCTGGGGGGCGACGGTAAAAACAAGAGGAGTGACTGGCATGATCCATCACGTAGTGGGGCTCTTCACCCACCCTGACCAAGAATGGAAGGAAATCCGTGGCGACCAGGAGGAAAGCATCAGCCACATGTACCTGACCCATACACTGATCCTGGCGGCGATTCCCGCGGTGTCTGCCTTTATTGGCACCACACAGGTCGGCTGGGTCATCGGCAACCGACCTCCCGTCATGCTGACCGTAGAAAGCGCGATATGGATGACGATCATGTCGTACCTGGCGATGCTCGGCGGTGTCGCGGTAATGGGCGCGTTCATCCACTGGATGGCCCGCACCTATGACGCCAACCCAAGCCTGGCCCGCTGCATTGCGTTTGCCACCTACACCGCTACACCGCTGTTCATCGGTGGTCTCGCCGCCTTGTACCCGCACTTGTGGCTGGGGATGATCATCGGTACCGCCGCCATCTGCTACACGGTGTACTTGCTGTACGTGGGCTTGCCGACGTTCATGAACATTCCATCTGACGAGGGCTTCCTGTTTTCAAGTTCGGTGCTCGCCGTAGGCCTGGTGGTGCTGGTCGCCATCATGGCGTTCACCGTCATTGTCTGGGGACTCGGCGTGGGCCCGGTCTACACCAGCTAAACGCTCATCACTGAACATCGGAACTGCCGACAAAGGCCGCCGCAAGGCGGCCTTTTCATTCTTCAGCAACGAGAACGCACACGACCATTCGGCAACCTGGCGATTCGCAAGGTCCGAGGGTTGCGGCATACTTGAGCGCTCTGGAGATCCATCAAGCATGCCCGAGCAACTCAATACCCGCGTCGAAGACTGTTTCCAACTAGCCGAATCCTTTTTCAAACGACCTTTCAAGCGCCCCGTGGTGAGCCTCAAGCTGCGCGGGCAAAAAGCCGGTGTCGCGCATTTGCACGAGAACCTGCTGCGCTTCAACCCGCAGCTGTACCGGGAAAACACCGAAGATTTCCTCAAGCAGACCGTGGCCCATGAAGTCGCGCACCTGATCGCCCACCAGCTGTTCGGTGACCGCATCCAGCCCCATGGCGAAGAGTGGCAATTGATCATGCGCGGCGTGTACGAACTGCCGCCCAACCGCTGCCACACCTATGATGTCAAACGCCGCAGCGTGACCCGCTACATCTACAAGTGCCCGTGCGCCGACAGCGACTTCCCGTTTTCGGCCCAGCGCCACAGCCTGGTTCGGCAGGGACGGCGGTACCTGTGCCGGCGGTGTCGTAATACCCTGGTGTTCAGTGGGGAAATGCGGGTCGAGTAGTTGTTTTTTTGGTGACTGCACTGGCCTCATCGCGAGCAAGCTCGCTCCCACATTGAGTTTGTGTCACGCCACAGATCCCCTGTGGGAGCAAGCTTGCTCGCGATGGCGGCCTGACAGGCACTAAAGAATCACCTTGACCCGACGCAACTGTTCGATCCGCTCAGCACTGAACCCCAACTCCCCCAACACCTGGTCCGTATGCTGCCCCAGCGCCGCGCCAATATACCGGGGCTCAGGCAACCCTTGCGAAAACTTCAGCGGACAAGCCATCTGCGCCTGGGACGAGCCATCGCCACGGGGCACTTCGGCCACCAACTCCCGCGCCTGCAACTGCGGATGACACAGCGCTTCTCCCAGGCTCAACACAGGTTCGACACAAGCATCCAATTCGCCGAACAGCGCGCACAATTCGGCGAAGTCATGTTTTTCGAATTCGACCTTCAGCGCGTCTTTAAGCTGTTTTTGCTGCGCCGGTTGCGGTGACAGGCCAAGGCCGGCCAACTCCTCCAGCCCCAACGCCGTACACAACTGTTTCATGAAGGCCGGCTCAAGGCTGCCCACCGACAGCCAGCGCCCATCCCGGGAGCGGTAGTAATCGTAGAAACTGCCGCCGTTGAGCACCTGATTTTCCGGTCCCGGCTCGACGCCACAGGCCAGATACCCGGCACCCGCCATCGCATTCAGGCTGAACGCACAGTCGGTCATGCTGACATCCAGGTGCTGACCCTGACCGGTTTGCTGCCGGGCAATGACCGCAGCCAGCAAGCCAATCACCCCGTGCAACGAACCACCGGCGACATCCGCCACCTGCATGCCCAACGGCAGCGGCCCAGAGTCGGCACGGCCGGTATAACTCGCCAGCCCGGACAGGGCCAGGTAGTTGATGTCATGGCCGGCGCGGTCCTTGTAGGGACCGGTCTGGCCATAGCCGGTGATCGACACATAAATCAATTTCGGATTGATCGCCTTCAGGGCTTCGTAACCCAGGCCCAGACGCTCCATGACGCCCGGGCGGAACTGCTCGAGCACAATGTCGTAGTCCTGCAGCAACGACCTGATCACCTCCAGTGCCTCAGGTTGCTTGAGGTCCAGGGCGAGGCTGCGCTTGTTGCGGTTGAGGTAGGCATGACTGGCTGACACGCCTTGATCGTGGGGCGGCAACACCCGCAGCAGATCCATGCGGGTCGGTGATTCGATGCGCAGCACTTCGGCGCCCATGTCCGCCAGCAGCAACGAAGCGAACGGCCCCGGCAGCAGTGTCGAGAAATCCAGAACCTTGAGTGATGCCAGTGGACCGAGCATGAACGTTCTCCCTTGACGATGCCCACAGCCTAGGCAGCTGATCGCTTTGCAGCAATCACCTTATATGCCACGTGCAGTGACCGTTACGCTCAAACACCGGGCATGAAAAAACCCGCCGAAGCGGGTTTTTCATTACAACAAGGCTTACTTGGCGTTAACCGGGGCTACCTCTTCGACGTGGCCCAGTACATCGTCTTTAGGCTCGTCGGCAATGCCGCGACCGCCCGAAGCCAGCTCGGCTTGCAGTACGTCGGTGTCCAGTTCATTGACCCACTTGGCCACAACGACAGTGGCAACGGCGTTGCCGATCAGGTTGGTCAGGGCACGGGCTTCGGACATGAAGCGATCGATGCCGAGGATCAGCGCCAGGCCGGCAACCGGCAAGTGGCCCACGGCAGACAGGGTGGCAGCCAGTACAATGAAACCGCTACCGGTTACGCCCGCAGCGCCCTTGGACGACAGCAGCAACACCACCAGCAGGGTGATCTGGTGCGTGATGTCCATGTGCGTATCGGTTGCCTGGGCAATGAACACCGCGGCCATGGTCAGGTAGATGGCGGTACCGTCAAGGTTGAACGAGTAGCCAGTCGGGATCACCAGACCCACGACAGATTTTTGCGCGCCCAGACGCTCCATCTTGATCAGCATGCGTGGCAGTACCGACTCCGAAGAAGAAGTACCCAGCACGATCAGCAGTTCCTCACGGATGTAGCGGATCATTTTCAGCACGCTGAAGCCATGCAAGCGGGCGATGGAGCCCAGCACGATCAGGATGAACAGCAGGCAGGTGATGTAGAAGCACGCCATCAACTGACCCAGTTGCACCAGCGAGCCGACACCGTAGGCACCGATGGTGAAGGCCATCGCACCGAAGGCACCGATTGGCGCGAGCTTCATGATCATGTTGATGATGTTGAACATCACGTGGGCGAAGCGATCGATGAAGTCCAGCAGCGGCTTGCCGTAGGCACCCAGGCGATGCAGGGCGAAACCGAAGATCACCGAGAACATCAGCACTTGCAGGATGTCACCGGTGGCGAAGGCGCCGACGATAGTGGCCGGTATCACGTTCAGCAGGAAGCCGACGACGCTTTGGTCAGCACCGGCTGCAACATAAGTGGCAATCTTGGAGGCATCGAGGGTGGCAACGTCGATGTGCATGCCATTGCCCGGCTGCACGATGTTGACCACGACCAGACCGACCAGCAGGGCGATGGTCGAAACGATCTCGAAGTACAGCAGCGCGTAACCACCGGTCTTGCCGACCGATTTCATGTCCTGCATACCAGCGATACCGCTGACAACGGTACAGAAGATGATCGGGGCGATGATCATTTTGATCAGCTTGATGAACCCGTCACCCAGTGGCTTAACGGCCACACCGAGCTGAGGGTAGAAGTGACCGAGCGCGATACCGATGACAATTGCAACGATCACCTGGAAATACAGGGATTTGTACAGTGGCTGACGAGTCGTCATTGCAAAGTTCCTCAAGGGTGCCAGGTGACAACATCCATCTGTTGCCCGCAACACCGCAATTGCGAACCCTCCTGCACTGGAGGGATTTGTTTTTTCGAGCTGCGCAACGGCAGGCATCTGCACGATGTATCGCAAGGCCCGTGCCACCTTCCGCAAAATCCCTGCAAGCCTTTTGATCTGCGGGGTTGCAGCGAATTCCCTGACACCGGACGGTTACAAGCATGTGGCGGTTTTCCGCCCTTCCATTAAAAGTCGTCCTGCTATTTGGCGGATATCCGCCCTGTTCACGCCGGCGGTGCACAGCTACCATCCGTCGATCAACGGTCAGATCTGCTGCCATGCGCGAACGCACCATCGCCAGTCATTTCGCCCGCGCCGCCCTTGGGGGGGCGCGTCGGCACGGCTACGACTACTCAAGCCTGCTACAGCAACTGGGAATCAGCCCCGAGTTGCTGGACGAGCCCCGGGCACGCATCGCTCCGGAGCAATTCATCCAACTGATCCAGGCCTTATGGCTGGCGCTGGACGACGAGTACCTGGGGTTCGGGCAAGCCCCAAGCAGGCCGGGCAGCTTCGCGATGATGTGCCATGCCGTGATTCACTGCCGCAACCTGGATAAGGCACTCCATCGCGGCTTATTGTTTTATAGCCTATTCCCCGGGGCTCCGCGTTTGACCTTGAGCCGTGAAGATGAATGGGTGCGCCTGAGCCTGGACGACTCGCAACTCTGGGACCCGGATCATTTCCTCAGCGAAAGCCTGCTGGTGATCTGGCACCGTTTCGGCAGCTGGCTGATCGGCCAGCGCATTCGCCTGGAACAGGCCACGTTCAGCTACCCCCGCCCCGAACATGGCGCCGAATACGACCTGTTGTTTTCCTGTCCGCTTGAGTTTTCCAGGCCCCAGAGCAGCCTGTTGTTTCACAGCCGCTACCTGGCCATGCCGCTGTTGCAGGACGAACGCACCCTCAAGCATTTCCTTGAGCGCTCCCCCGCCGACCTGCTCTCGCGCCCCGACGATGGCGACAGCTTGAGCAGCCGCCTGCGGCGCTTGCTCAGTCGCGACAGTTCACACTGGCCCGACCTGGAAGCCGTAGCCGCCCATCTGCACATCAGCCCACAGACCTTGCGCCGGCATTTGCGGGAAGAGGGTTCGAGCTTTCAGGAATTGAAGGACCAGTTGCGCCGGGACATCGCGATTTATCATCTGAGCCGCGCGGACCTGTCGTTGCAACAGATCGCCGAGCAGTTGGGGTTTTCCGAGCCGTCGGCGTTTCACCGGGCGTTCAAGAAGTGGACGGGGCTGACGCCGGGGGCTTATCGGGCGCAGGAGAGCTGAGTTTCAGCACCCGCGTTGCGCAGTGATCACTAGCGTCCTCCCAAGCGTACTCGGAAATACCCCGTCCAGGTTTTGCGGACGCTTACTCCTGAGGCGGAATGATCAGCGACAAGCCCGGGTAAATTTTATCCGGATACTCCAGCACCGACCTGTTCGCATTGAAGATCAGTGGGTACTTGGCAGCATCACCATAAAACTCTCTGGCAATTTTGGACAATGTATCGCCCTTTACAACCACATACATATTCAACTGACTGACCGGTGGAATCGCCAGAGTAGCCGGTGATTCGAAGTCCACATCGCCTAGCTGGTTTACCTGTTCGATAAACCGGCCAAGATTGTTGGCCGTGGTCGCGTGTATGTCATGCATCAGCACGATGGAGTTCTTTCTTTTCCTTATTTGCTCAACACCATGGGATACCCAGCCTCCCGGTTGGTAGTTGCTGTTCCAGTCCAGGGTATCCACGCTCCACAGAACCTGCCGGTACCCCAACTCGGCGACAGTGCGATCGACCATCGCATCGTGAGCGCCATAAGGCGGCCTCATGATCAGGTCCGGCTGCTGGTAGGGAGCCAGTGCCTGCTCCGTCATTTTGATTTGATCGATGATGGTGTCTTTGTCCTGGCCAACCAGCCTTAGATGATCGTAAGTGTGATTACCGATCCGGTGTCCTTCGCAGAGGATGCGCTTGATACGCTCGCCATGCCTGGCAACCAGATTGCCAACAATAAAAAACGTTGCCTTGATATCAAACTGCGCCAGTGTTTCGAGCACGGTGTCGGTCTGGATTTGCCGAGGACCGTCGTCAAACGTCAGCCAAACTTTCTTCCTTTCCATTTTTATCTCCTTTGATGGCATGGAACGCTTCAGCCCATATCCACTCATGCACCAACACAGGCTTTGCGTGTGCATGTCGTCAATGAGGCGAGGCCTATTACCTGCCACCAAACGGCTGAACGCCAACAAAACTTTGTTGCCGGTCGTTTAACGATTGATGCCTTTAGCGGCCGGAAAAGACCGCTATCAAATACCCGTTCAAACTGCCGGAAAGTGAATCCTGAACACCGCCCCGCCCATCGGCGAATCCCCCAGGGTCAGCTTGGCGCTGTAGCTCTCGATGATGTCCTTGACCACCGCCAGGCCGATGCCCTGCCCCGGGTGCTGGCGGTCCAGGCGCTCTCCGCGCTCGAGAATCCGTGCGCGCTGATCCTGTGGTACGCCAGGGCCGTCGTCCTCGACACACAACTCGGTACCACCGAGGGTTTCACGCACGCTGATGCGTATTTCGCCCAGGCACAGGCGATAGGCGTTTTCCAGCAGGTTGCCCATCATCTCCAGCAGAGCGCCCTGCTCGATCGGCACATAGCACGGATCGGGCAAGTCGAACGCGACATGCACGCGCTTGTCGCGATAGACCTTGTCCAGCGTGTCGCACAGGCTTTTCAGTACCGGTCGCAAGTGCACCTGATGGCGTACCAGGCCGCTTTTGCGCAGGCTGGCGCGCTGCAACTGGTAGCTGATCTGCTGGCTCATTCGTTCGATCTGGGTTTGCAGCACCCAGGCCTGATCGCGATCCTGGGGACGCAGGGCCATGTCTTCACTGACGCCTTGCAACACCGCCAGCGGCGTTTTCAGGCTATGGGCCAGGTCGTCGAGGGAATCGCGGTAGCGACTGCGTTGCTCACGTTCGCTGTGCAGCAAACGGTTGAGGGAACCGGTCAGGCGCAGCAATTCCCGGGGATGTTCCTCACTGAGGCTTTCGCGGGTGCCACCTTCGATCTGGTCCAGTTCCTGGCTCAAGCGCCGCAATGCCTGCAAGCCCCAGGTCAGACCAATCCACAGCAACGCCAGCAGCACCAGCAGTGCCGCGCCAAACCCCAGATAGAGATTTTCCCGCAGGCCTTCGAGGGTCAGTTCGTACTCGCGAACCGGCTGCAACGCCACGATACTGAAGGCTGCACTTTTGCCCCCGAGCAACTTGACCTCGACGTCGTAGACGAAGAACTCCTGGCCATTGGCTTCGCGGATCCGCGCAAACTCGCTGCCACGTCCGTCGTAGCGTGGCTTGTAGTTGATGCGTTCTTCCTGGGTCGCCTTCGAACGCCAGACCAGATGCCCTTCACGGTCATAGATGTAGCCGAGCAATCGACTGTCGGTGAGGTTGAAGCGCTCGTCGGGCAGTTGCGCCGGCATCTGCAGGCTGTTGTTCTCCACCCGGGCGGCCGAGATCAGCGTGGTCACGTCGGATGCCAGGCGCTGCTCGATGGAGTCCTGCAGCGCCAGGCTGAAGGCGCCTTGCATCGCCGGCAGCAACGCCAGCATGAACAACACCGCCAACAGCGTGGCGGCGAGCATCAAGCGTATGCGCAGCGAACGGATCAAGTGCAACGCTCGTTGAACAGATAACCAAGGCCACGCACGGTGTCGATCGGCTTGAACCCGCCCGGCCCCTCCAGTTTGCGGCGCAGACGGCCGACCAGTACCTCGATCACATTCGGATCACGCTCGTCGTCGTCCGGATAGAGCTGCTCCATCAAGCGATCCTTGGGCACCACTTGCTGATGATGGCGCATCAGGTATTCGAGAATGCGGTACTCATACGCGGTCAATGCCAATGGCTGATCGTCGAGGGAAGCTTGCTTGCGGTTCAGGTCCAGCAGTAAGGGGCCAGCGACGATGGTCGACTGGGTGAAACCGCTGGAGCGCCGCAGCAAGGCATTCAGGCGGGCCTCCAGTTCTTCGAACTGAAACGGCTTGACCAGGTAATCATCGGCGCCGGCGGCCAGGCCTTCGACCTTGTCCTGCCAGTTGCCGCGCGCGGTGAGGATCAGGATCGGGAAGCTCTTGCCACTTGAGCGCAACTGGCGGATCAGGTCGAGCCCGCTCATGCCCGGCAGACCGAGGTCGATCACCGCCAGGTCAAAGTTGAACTGCGCGGTCTGGTACAGCGCCTCCTCGGCGTTGGCCACGGACTCGACCACATGGCCGCTCTCCGTCAGGCGGGTTTGCAGGTGATGACGCAGCAGCGCTTCATCTTCGACGACCAGCAATTTCATATTGCTCTCCCGGGCAAATCAACATCTCCAGAGGCGCAACGTCGCCCCTCAATAACTAACATGGCAACGCCGGATCAGTCATTCGGACTGATCCGGCGCAGGCCGTTCATGGAACGCTTGTCAGAAAGCGTAGTTGGCGGACAGGTAAGTCTGGGCGCTGCTGGTCAGGTCCAGCGAGCCCTGTTTGCTGCCGCCGCGCTCACTCATCTCGGTGCTGGCGTTGCTGCGCAGGTAACGGTAACCCAGTTCAACCGAGGTGTTCTGCGAAACCTGTTGCAGCACACCCACCTGGCCACCGATTGCGTAGCCGATATCGCTGTCGCGGCTGAAGCCTGGCGACTCCTGAGTCATTTTTGTCAGGCCGGCCGTGGCGCCACCGAACAGCCTGGTGGTGCCGCTTACCGGGTAGAACAGATCGTAGCTGCCCAGAAGGTTTTCCTGACGCAGCTTAATGCCGTTGTGGGTGCCCGACACATTGTCGTAAGTGGCGTAGTAGCGGCCCTTGGTGTTTTGCTGGCCCAGACGAACACCCCAGGTGGTGTCCTTGCCGATTACGCCATCGGCGTTCGGGTGATTGAGGTTGTCGTTCAGGGCGTGGGATTTTTTGACCTTGTCGCTGGTCTGTCCAAGAGTAAGGCTGGCGAAGTTGTCGTCGGATGCGAAAGCTGCGGTGCTTGCGCCCAGAACCGTGAATGCCAGAAGCAGTTTTTTGAATCCAGTCATTGGGGAGTTTCCTCATGTGCCGTTTGTTTTTTGGGTACGGGGCAAGGTTACGCACCGCGCCCTGAACTCCCCCTGAACGCACTCTGAACCTGGGCTGAACCGCCCTCATCCGAATGTTTCGACACGTTTCAACAGGAGATCCGCCCCTGCAAAGGACAAGTCCGGCGCCGACTACCAATTCGTCAGAAGCTTTGCACTACCCAGCCTCAAGCCAACCCGGCAAAATGCCTGATATGAATCCAACCCCCGCCCTGCCCACCTGCTGCACACCCCTCGATGACCATTGGCCGCTGCCGTTTGTGCTGCCCGATACGGTCCTGCTGAGTACTCACTTCGATAGCGCCCGACTGGCCAGCGATGACTTTCAGCGCAGCGCTGTAGAAGTGCCGGCGAGCATCCAGCGCTCGGTGGCCAAACGGCAGGCGGAGTTTCTCGCCGGGCGAGTGTGCGCCCGGGCCGCGCTACAGCGACTGGAAGGCTTGAGTTTCATTCCGGCCATCGGCGAAGATCGGGCACCGGTCTGGCCTGGTCATATCACGGGCTCGATCACCCACAGCACTGGCCGGGCCGCGGCGATCGTGGCGAACAAAAGCCATTGGCGCGGCCTGGGCATGGACCTGGAAAACCTGCTCAATGCCGAACGGGCCGAACGCCTGGCCGGGGAAATCCTCAATCCGCCGGAGCTACAGCGCATGGCGGCGGGCGATCACGATCAACGGGCGTTGCTGGTCACCCTGACGTTCTCGGTCAAGGAAAGCCTGTTCAAGGCGCTGTATCCGATCGTTCAGCAACGCTTTTATTTCGAACACGCCGAAGTGCTGGAGTGGCGTGAATCGGGCGAGGTGCGGTTGCGATTGCTCACGGACTTGTCCAGCGAATGGCGCAATGGCACCGAACTGGATGCGCAGTTCGGGGTCAAGGATGGGCAGCTGTTGAGTCTGGTCAGCATCAGGGCCTGAAGATTTTCAGCGCATGACCGGACCTCTTCGCGAGCAAGCCCGCTCCCACACTGGATCTTCATTGAACACACTATTTATGAACATCACAGATCAAATGTGGGAGCGGGCTTGCTCGCGAAGGCGGGTCATCATTCAGCGCATTTCTCAACGCTTCTCCTGATTGCGCGGCCAGCTCAGGCTGAAGCACGCCCCGCCCAGGCTCTTGCTCTTGCCGATCAACGCGCGCCCGTCATGCCAATGGATGATCCGTCGCACAATGGACAGGCCTAACCCATGGCCTCCAGACGCGCGGGTGCGGCTGTCGTCGAGACGCAGGAACGGCGTAAAGATCTTCTCCCACGCCGACTCCGGCACGCCCGGCCCGTCATCCTCGATATCTACCCGGCATCGCTGCTGCCCCACCTGATAGCTGATGGTCACCCGTGATTGCGCGTGGCGCATGGCATTAGTCACCAGGTTCTGGATCGCCCGATGCAAGTAGCGCGGCTCAGCCTCGACCCAGGCGTCGTCGTTGTCGGCGGCCGACAGGCATAACCCGCGTTGCACCGTGACGTCCGCGCGCAACGGCGCCAGTTCTTCGATCACCTGGTCGACCAAGGCATCCAGATCGATCCGCTGAAAGTTCAGCGCCGGCGAGCCCTGTTCCAACCGCGCGTAGGTCAGCATCTCGTCCACCAGCCGGTCGAGGTCCTCGATGTCGTGGTCCATGCCCTGGCAGTATTTTTCCAGGGCTTGCGGCGTGCTGGCCGAGCCGATCATTTCCAGGCCAAAGCGCAGGCGTGCCACCGGCGTACGCAATTCGTGGGACACCGCGCGCACCAGTTCACGCTGGATCGCCAGCAACTGCTGCAGGTGTTCGGCCATGCCGTTAAACGCCGAGGCCAGCCGCCCCACCGAATCCGCACCGCGAGCAGGTACGCGGGTTTCCAGGCTGCCCTTGGCAATGCGCGTGGCGGCGGCCTCCAGGCCACGCAAGCGTCGCTCGAGCTGGCGCACAAGCAGATAGACGATCAAACCGATCAACGTCAGGCCCAGCGCAGCGATCAGCACCAGCCACTCCGGCGGATAAGGATTCATCTGATACAGCGGGCCGATTTCCAGGACCCACGGCGTGCCGACCATGCCGGCAAACACCCGGATCGAATCGCCCCCCTTGCCCAGCGCCATCACCGTGTCACCCTCGGATACCCGGCGGCTCTGGTCTTCGTCCATGTCCGCCTGGTCAACCGTGACCAGGCGCAAGTCGAAGCCGAAGCCCTTGCTTTCCTTCAATTGCGCCAGGCGCAAGGGCTGGTCGGCGACCGGGGTGCGCACCAGCTCATCGGTCAACAGGTAGATGGTCGCCCGGGCCAGTTGCTCGCTGATCTGCTGCACCTCCCCGGTGAGCATCAACTGTTCCTTGTCGCTGACCAGCTTGTAGACCTTCGCAGCGTGCGGCCCGGTCTGCTCCACCAATGCCTGGCCGCGCAACACACGGGTGCGCTGGGTCAGGTCGAGGTCGGTCTCGGCAAAGGTTTTCAGCGCCAGCGGAATCCCCAGCAGCCGCTCCCACACCAGCAAGGCCCGGTGGCGCTCAGTCTGGTTCATCGGTTGCAGGTTGTCGGCCATCAGCGAGAACGTGCCGTGGGCCAGGCGCTCGCGGTATTGCTCGCTGCGCACCTCATTGAGCAGGTGCAACGCCAGCACACCGAGCACCGCCACCAGAATCAGCGCGGCGCACATGCCGCCATAGATACGCAGGAAGATCGAGTTCACTGGGACGGATCTACGCAAGCCTCGGGAACGAACAGATAGCCCTTGCTGCGCACGGTCTTTATCAGCCGTGGATGCTCCGGGTCATCGCCGATCTTCGGGCGGATGCGCGAGATGCGCACATCAATGGAGCGGTCCTGACCGTCATAGCCGATGCCCCGCAGCGCGGTGAAGATCTCTTCCCTTGAGAGAATGCGCCCGGCATTGGCCACCAATAGCCAGAGCAGGTCGAATTCGGCGCTGGTCAACTCGATGCCGTTGCCCTGCAACCAGGCTTCGCGCAAGGCGTTGTCGACGATCAGCGGACCGAACTGTAGACGCCGCTGTTTTTCCGGGGCGACCTCGGGCGTTTCACTACGGCGCAGTAGCGCCTGGATGCGCGCCAGCAACAGGCGCGGGCGTACCGGTTTGCAGACGTAGTCGTCAGCCCCCAGGTCCAGGCCGAGAATCTGGTCGGTATCATCGGTGCGGGCGGTGAGCATCAGGATCGGGCCGTCATAGCGGGCGCGGACCTTGCGGCAAATGCTCAGACCATCTTCACCGGGGAGCATCAGGTCGAGGATCACCAGGTCCGGTTGTTCCTTGATGATGCGATTCGCCGCGAGCGCACCATTGCCTTCGATCAATACACGCAGGCCATTGGCTTCCAGGTAATCGCGGGTCAGTTCGGCCAGTCGCTGGTCGTCCTCCACAATCAATACCTGCCAGGCTTCTTGCTCCACGGGTGACCTCTGCTTGCCAAAAACACTAATAAGGAAGGATCCGCCCGTCTTTTTGTAATGATTCGGGGGGATAAATATGTATACACGCTGGGCCGATTGTATAAACGCCACCCGTCGAGAACACAAGCGGGTAAATGCGTTCGGACAACAGGGTTTTTTGTGGTAGGGTTCGCGCCCTTAAAAATCTGACCTGGCGTTTTCACCCGTTGAAATTCGCTGAAAAAAGCTTCGATCCAGCAAGGTCGCGGCCTACACGCCGATTCCCTCTTTCACACACAATTTACGCACAGGTTTATCCACAAGCAGTATGTTGCACCCCCCCATAAAACGCATTATCTTGTACCCCGGCGCAAAAAAAACCCTACATGTAGGGTTTTGACTAAAAAGCCCAACCACATTTCAGACCAGAAACTCAAGCGCTTTATTGCCTGTTTATGGTTGAACCAAGCGTGAACTTACAAGCCCAAACCGCGCTGGCGGATGGCACCGTTTTTTCAGGCCAGAGCGGCCAAAACGGTACGGGTGTTGCAGTCATGACTGACACCCCCGAAAGGAATCCGGTTTCGAGCCCAGGCTCGTAGCCAAAGACTTCGGCAAGGACGGCCTCATTAGCCTTTTTCCTACTGTCCCGAAGTTGTTATGCCCGGCTCTCGCCGGTTGTAGTGCTTCAGGACGGAACGGTGGGCACCGTGATGGTGCCCAAACAAACATAGAGAATGTGGAGACACCCCCCCATGCAAACCGACACAACTCGCGAGAACCCGCAGGGCACCTTGCCGCAGGCCGCCGATTCGAATTCGGATCTGTCCGCCACCGCGCCAGGTCAGCTGCGTGTGATCAAGCGTAACGGCACTGTCGTTCCCTACACCGATGACAAGATCACCGTCGCCATCACCAAAGCGTTCCTCGCAGTTGAAGGCGGCACCGCTGCTGCCTCGTCGCGAATCCACGACACCGTTGCCCGCCTGACCGAACAGGTCACCGCGACCTTCAAGCGTCGCATGCCATCGGGCGGCACCATCCACATCGAAGAAATCCAGGACCAGGTCGAACTGGCCCTGATGCGTGCCGGCGAACAGAAAGTGGCTCGCGACTACGTGATCTACCGTGACGGTCGTTCGAAAGAACGCGCTGCCCACGCACCGGCCGAAGAAGCGGTCAACGCTCACCCGTCGATCCGCATCACCCGTGCCGACGGCAGCCTGGCGCCGCTGGACATGGGTCGCCTGAACACCATCGTCACCGAAGCGTGCGAAGGCCTGGAAGAAGTCGACGGCGACCTGATCCAGCGCGAAACCCTGAAGAACCTGTACGACGGCGTGGCCCTGAACGACGTCAACACCGCCCTGGTAATGACTGCCCGTACCCTGGTTGAACGCGAGCCGAACTACTCGTTCGTGACCGCGCGCCTGCTGATGGACACCTTGCGCGGCGAAGGCCTGGGCTTCCTCGGTGTGGCCGAGAGCGCCACTCACCACGAGATGGCCGACCTGTACGCCAAAGCGCTGCCGGCCTACATCTCCAAAGGTATCGAGTTCGAACTGCTGAACCCTGTGCTGGCCTCCTTCGACCTGGAAAAACTGGGCAAGGCGATCAACCACGAGCGCGACCAGCAATTCACCTACCTGGGCCTGCAAACCCTGTACGACCGTTACTTCATCCACAAGGATGGCGTGCGTTTCGAACTGCCGCAGATCTTCTTCATGCGCGTGGCCATGGGCCTGGCGATCGAAGAGAAGCAAAAAGAAGACCGCGCGATCGAGTTCTACAACCTGCTGTCGTCCTTCGACTACATGGCTTCGACCCCGACCCTGTTCAACGCCGGTACCCTGCGTCCACAGCTGTCGAGCTGCTACCTGACCACCGTGCCGGATGACCTGTCGGGCATCTACCATGCGATCCACGACAACGCCATGCTGTCGAAATTCGCTGGCGGCCTGGGCAACGACTGGACACCGGTTCGTGCGCTGGGTTCGTACATCAAGGGCACCAACGGCAAGTCCCAGGGCGTCGTGCCGTTCCTGAAAGTCGTCAACGACACCGCCGTTGCCGTTAACCAGGGTGGCAAGCGCAAAGGCGCTGTGTGTGCCTACCTGGAAACCTGGCACATGGACATCGAAGAGTTCATCGAACTGCGCAAGAACACCGGTGATGACCGTCGTCGTACCCACGACATGAACACCGCCAACTGGATCCCTGACCTGTTCATGAAGCGTGTCTTCGACGACGGCAAGTGGACCCTGTTCTCGCCATCCGAAGTACCGGACCTGCACGACCTGACCGGTAAAGCCTTCGAAGAGCGCTACGAGTACTACGAAGCCCTCACCGAGTACCCAGGCAAGGTCAAGCTGTTCAAGACCATCCAGGCCAAAGACCTGTGGCGCAAGATGCTGTCCATGCTGTTCGAAACCGGCCACCCATGGCTGACCTTCAAGGACCCGTGCAACCTGCGCAGCCCGCAGCAGCACGTGGGCGTGGTCCACAGCTCGAACCTGTGCACCGAGATCACCTTGAACACCAACAAGGACGAGATCGCCGTTTGCAACCTGGGCTCGATCAACCTGCCAAACCACATCGTCGACGGCAAGCTGGACACCGCCAAGCTGCAACGCACCGTGAACACCGCCGTGCGCATGCTCGATAACGTGATCGACATCAACTACTACTCGGTGCCGCAAGCGAAGAACTCCAACTTCAAGCACCGTCCGGTCGGACTGGGCATCATGGGCTTCCAGGACGCTTTGTACCTGCAGCACATCCCTTACGGTTCCGACGCTGCCGTCGAGTTCGCCGACAAGTCGATGGAAGCGGTCAGCTACTACGCGATCCAGGCTTCCTGCGACCTGGCTGACGAGCGCGGCGCCTACGAGACGTTCCAGGGTTCGCTGTGGTCCAAAGGCATCCTGCCGCTGGATTCGCAACAGATCCTGATCGAGGCCCGTGGCCAGAAGTACATCGATGTCGACCTGAACGAATCCCTGGACTGGGCACCGGTTCGCGCCCGTGTACAGAAAGGCATTCGTAACTCCAACATCATGGCCATCGCACCGACCGCGACCATCGCCAACATCACCGGCGTCTCGCAGTCGATCGAACCGACCTACCAGAACCTGTATGTGAAATCGAACCTGTCGGGCGAATTCACCGTGATCAACCCGTACCTGGTTCGCGACCTGAAAGCTCGCGGCCTGTGGGACTCGGTCATGATCAACGACCTGAAGTACTACGACGGTTCGGTGCAGCAGATCGAGCGCATCCCGCAAGAACTCAAAGAGCTCTACGCGACCGCCTTCGAAGTGGACACCAAGTGGATCGTCGACGCCGCCAGCCGTCGTCAGAAGTGGATCGACCAGGCTCAGTCGCTGAACCTGTACATCGCCGGCGCATCGGGCAAGAAGCTGGACGTGACCTACCGCATGGCTTGGTACCGTGGTCTGAAAACCACTTACTACCTCCGTGCCCTGGCCGCGACCAGCACCGAGAAGTCGACCATCAACACCGGCAAGCTGAACGCTGTTTCCAGCGGCGGCAACCACGGTGACGACTCGGTTCTGGCGGCTCCTGCAGGTCCCGCTCCAGTGCCAAAGGCTTGCGCCATCGACGAGCCGGATTGCGAAGCTTGCCAATAAGCTGAGCCCGTGAGCGCCGCAAGGCGCTTACTCGAAACCCCCGATCAGCCTCTGGCGGGTCGGGGGTTTTCTTTTGCCTCGAGGAAATGGGTGACTGATCTGACGCTTTCGTCGGAACGCCGCCCGGAGCAAGCCCGCTCCCACAGGGGACCGAGTCTTTCCAGATAAACACGATCAACTGTGGGAGCGGGCTTGCCCGCGAAGAGGCCATCACATCCAGCATAAAACCTCAGGCCACAAAAAAGCCCCTCTTTCGTTATTCCCCCCAGTCTGCAATACATAATTAGGGCTTTACAGGCGATTTCCTCTATCGATACCCCTCTATTGAGGGGTATTTTTTGAGGTGTAATCGCTGAAGCTATACAGTGATTCCACATAGCATGCAGTAGCGATACCTTTCTATGCATAATCTGGCTGCTCTCAACTTCAGCCTGTACGCGTGATCGCCCTCCATGGCGCCTTGTGCGTAATCGCACTCCTGCCAACTGCAATCGTGTTATCCATCGTTGCATCCGACTCAACCAACGCACGCCGAAGAAGCGACCGGCAAACAACGGCCAAAAGCTGCGCCCCAACGCCACCCCCGCAAATCTATCCAAAATAATCGCCGGCGAGTTTTCAGCAATAGACTCTGACTCAAAATTACACCCCAACGGCCATACACTATTTGGGGTGATTCTGTTGAAAAAGTCGAACCCTCAAGACTGCCTGCATACGGACTGCTGAAAACGCCTTTACTGCGCGCAGCTAGGCGGAATCTGAGCCCGGAGTCTTGTGCTCAAGGCAAAGATTTCAATCTCAAGCACGTGCTTTCAGCCGTGGAACCATAATCGACTTTTTCAACAGAATCGGTCGATTTCTGTCAGTCGCGCCAGACGGAAATCGGCCAGGGGCGGACGTTCCCGCGTATAGGTCCTGTAGTAGGTAGACCTCTAGAAAAAAGAGGTCAATTCACATTGACTTGAGCTCATCATCAGTAGCTCCCCGCATGGCAGCTTCAAATGAGTCAAGGTCGTCGTCGGAAGGGGTGGTCATTGCGGGTATCGCTCGAATCCCATCCGCAATGTCCCTGCGGCTCAGATTGCAGATGATCATTTGGCCGCTGTTGATCTGGTACTCCAAGGAGCCACACCAGCGATTCATGTACCCTACGGTAGGTGTCAGGACGGCGGCGCTGGGGCGCTTTCTCATCTGGTGTTTTGCGAGGGACATTCGCAGGAGCTCCATTTGAGTGAAGAGCATCTGAGTACGCTTTAGGTCATCCCTCATCGTATCAACGAGCTCTGGTTTCTCTATGAGCAGATTGATTTCCTCAATGCGTTTTTGGATCGTGTAGTTCTCATAGCTCAAGGGCTTCTGCAGTTCCTTCAACTTGAGCGGCAACCCGCCATTGTCTGCGGCTCTGAGGTACTTACTGATTTTCTCGCGCCATGTGCGTACCAGTTCGTAAGCAGAGAAAATCCACATTTGTGACTGCGCAGATAAGAACATCGACTGGTAGGACGTGTTTGTCTCATCGAATTTACTACGAAGGTATCCATACTCCAGATCCATGATGAACTCATCCACAAGCGTGAGACTCATCGCTTGGTTGCTGAAGTCGAGATTGTTTGCGAAGAAAACAAGGCTGTTTAGAGCCGAGTAAATCGCCATCTGATGGATTTCCTCAGGGCTCTCGTAAGGAATCTCTTCGTCACACTCTTCGTAGTCATCCATGGTCTATCCTTTCGACGGTTTCGACGCTCACCCCATTACAGCTTTGCTGAATGCTGGCAGGCAGTCTTTGGATTTGGATTTGGGTTGCATTGACCCACTGCTAAGCAATGTGACCAGTAGGGATACCTGCTTTCGCGGCTGCCCGCTCAAGTTGATCCTTCACTGCCAACCAGCCGTAGCGGTCGGTTATAGACCAGTCGCTGCTTGGAATACGCCCCCCTGGCACTTACAACATAGTTTGACACGAGTCACCCGCCACCTCACAGGGGCCACGATACGCGTCAAATACAGTTTTTGACCCTAGGTGAAACCTACCGCCAGACAGTCCCGAGCGGCGCTGCAAGCGCACCGATCAGCACGCATTAGGAGCATCAAGACAAATGGCGGTAAGTCAGGTACACATTGTGCAGCTGACTCACACGCTAGCTAGCGGTCATGGATATCGCGAGTCGCATTGTTTTCCTTAAATAAATGGACAACGCAGCAAGTCCATGCGTGTAAATTTTTTGAGCACAACACCAAGGTATGTCCATACCAGCCAGTTTTTTGATTCGCTGTTCGTTACTCCGGCTTTCGGCTCAGAAACACACCGTTAGGTTTTTGCATTGCTAAAAAAACATCTACCTGTGGATTCTCTAGATTGCACGCCTGCGGTATCTTTGATGAACTGAGCGGTTCATCGTTAAAAATCCTATGGATTGGAGTTTAAATGTATATACAACGCGTACAAGTCGACGAGGGCTTCCTCGATGGTTTGGATATCACCTTTACTCCGGGGCTGAACGCAATAATTGGTTCGCGGGGAACAGGTAAAACATCACTCATCGAATTAGTCAGATTTTGTTTAGATGTCACCAGCACGACTACTGAAACTACTAGGCGCAGCAGAGATCATGCTCTATCTATACTTGGAGCTGGCCAAGTTACGGTTACCTTAGTTGACGAAGATAAAACAATTTTAGTTAGTCGAACAGCTTCTGATGAGGTCCCAAGAGCAACTTCTGTATATCGGAAACCTGTAATATTTTCTCAAACAGAAATCGAAACCGTAGGGCTAGAGGCGGCAGGACGACTAAGACTGTTAGATGGGTTTGTAAGAACCAAGCAAGACTCCGACGTAGTTGAAAGAGATGTAGTTGCAGAGTGTAGGAGTTTGACACGACAGATAGAAACTTGCCGGAAGGAAATAGATGAGTTCGAGCAAGCACAGAAAGCTCTTCCTGACCTGCACGCAGAGCTGACTAAAACAGCTCAAGCAGAGCAAGAAGTCTCGAAAACCTCTTTAGATTTGCAGGCAAAAACACAGCTTCTCAGCCACCGATCTAATGAGATATCAGGGATAAGTGTAATACTTCAGCATGTTACTCGGCTTAAAGATAGTGTTGCAGGTTGGAGTCACGAAGTAAAAAAGGGGATCGATTTTGGTCTGCCTTCTGATATTGATGTTGATCTTGCAGCAAAAATCACGACAAACATCCTTGCCATAAACCAGAGGATAAAAGGCGTAAAAGAGCGCCTAGGTGGCGAACTGAAGGAAGTTATAAATATATATCACGAATTGGATGAAGTCGTAAAAAAATGCACTGGTGATAAAGTTGTACAAGAGGATATGGCAAGGCAACTCCGGGTGGAGGTAGAAGGAATTCAAGCCGGATCAGGAGCAGTGCTAAGAAAAGGACAAGAACTAAGAGAGAAAATTGCGAAACTGGATTCCATAACCGCGTATCTAGGACAGAGAAAAATATTCATACAAAGTCTAATTGACAAAAGAGCCGCTGCATTAGATCAGCTAGATGAGATACGCGCCTCACGATACAAAGCAAGATATGAGGCATCTGATGCATTAAATAAACTGGTTGGTCCTAGCATACGCGTGTCAGTTTTCCGGAATGGGCAAGTAAAAAAATTTGCTGCCTCAATCTCTGAATCTTTAAGAGGAAGTGGATTACGGTACGCCGAGGTGGCCGAAACTCTAGCAAATAATTTGAGCCCTAGAGCACTTTTAGAGGCCGTAGATGACTTTGACGCGGACACTATCGCAGACGCAGCAAATATCACAGCGGATAGAGCAGCCCGACTATTGTCACACCTCAAAGGGTGTGACTTAGGAGAGATTTGTACCATCAATATAGAAGATGAGGTTTCCCTGCAACTTCTCGATGGCACAGATTATAAAGATATCTCCGATCTTTCAACCGGGCAGCGATGCACCGTAGTATTACCGTTGATTTTATCTCATATGAACCGAATGCTAATAGTCGATCAGCCGGAGGATCATATCGACAATGCATTTATCGCTAAAACCTTGATCAAGGTGATAGTTTCGCGAGGTGGTAAAGGACAGATAATTTTTTCAACACACAATCCTAATATTCCAGTGCTCGGAAATGCCGACATGGTGCTGCATCTTGGCTCGGATGGCCGTCGCGGTTTTAGAATTTCTTCGGGTCCTCTTCATGAGCGCGACATTGTATCGGCAATAAGTACCGTTATGGAAGGTGGCGCAGAGGCGTTTTCAAAACGTGCAACTTTCTATAGCGGTAACCCTTAACATGAACCGCGAAGAGGCTCTCCTGGCGCTGACTACCGGCAATTCGCACGTTAGGTTTCGCGCATTGCGGGCTTTAGAACAGGTTGCTCTACCGACGGATATAGCTTTTTTACTTAGACTTCAGACTACTGAAACGGACTTATACGTTAAAAAGCGTATTGATAGAATAGTGTCTGGTCTTCACGTCCAATTACCAGCGAAGCCGGTAGAGGAGGATGACATTGTCCCAGTCGACGTTAGGGAGCGCATTAGGGCTGATGCCATTGAATGGGTTGCAGGCCTTCTTTTGCATGAAATCGGTTCAAAGCTCGGCCTTCTTGCAAGTGAGGTATCCCATGATATACCAAACTATGATAACTCCAACTCAAAGCGTAGAGTAGAACAGCTCCAAGATACATTTGATGGTATTGAAGAACTAAAAAAAGCCACTTCATCTCCTAAGCCAGTAGAAATGGATCTTGCATCATTTATACGAGATTTAGTTGAGCTTGAACGAGTTGGACGTGATGTTGAAGCTTCCTATGTAGGGTCAAAGCCACTGGTCATATTCTGTGATAGAGGTCTTTTGGCGTTGGCTCTTTGCAATGGTATTAAGAATGCCATAGAGGCAGCTATCTCCGTCCGTTCCGAAAACCGGGAGCCGACGATTATTGTTAGCTGGGGTCAAACAGACATCGATAATTGGATCACAATAATCGACAACGGTCCGGGTTTACCAAGTAATTCATCAAGGTCATTTGTTCTCGGTGAATCTACGAAGTCGGGCCACCTTGGCTTCGGCTTGGGTATAGCACGACAAGCGATTGAAACACTGCATGGCACCGTCGAGCTCCGGAATTCGGGAGCAGATGGAGCTGCATATGAGCTAAGATGGAGCTTGATGAAGTGAATATTCTTATAATTGAGGACGAACCCGATTTTGTTGAGGAAATTAAGAGGCGGGTTTCCTCGTTATGTCGTGAACCAGCTTTTACGGTCGCTGCCTATGCCGAAGTCGCGGCAGTTTTTTTGACAAATAATTTCTTCGATCTGATTTTTCTAGATTTAAAGTTGCCTACTGCGAACCAATCCATGGACAGTGATCCTCAGCATGGCAGAGATTTGTTAGATTTGGCGAGGGCTGTTGCTCCTGGTACTCCTGTATTCATGCTGACAGGATCATCCGCAGAGCAATTTTTGCCGGAGATGATGGCCCTCAACCATCAAGTCGATATTTGGGGCCAAGGAAAAACGCTATCATTAATTGGATTTCAACCAAAGCACCGAGTAAACAATCTGGATGCGCTCATTCATCCATACATTAAGGCATGCGATGCCGTATGCGACGTTGAGATCAATTCGGCAACCGATTTAGATCTACGTGTAGCGCGTTTAGTACGAATTTTCACTGCGTCAGTTGGCGGAGTATTTTGTGATGTACGTAGGCTAAGTGGCGGCTTATCCGGCGCACTAGTTCTAAAACTTCTTGTTAGGGACGGTAGTGGAGCTAAAATTCACGATTCGATCGCAAAGATTGGCTCGCCCGACCACATCCAAGATGAGGTAGAACGACATGATAAATATATCTTGAGATTGGAACCCAGCGCTACACCTAGAAAAGTAGCTGTCTTGAATCATGGTGCTAAAGATACGTCAGGAGTATTTTACAGCCTAGCGTCAGCCTCAGAATTTACCGGATTTTCGATTATTGAAAAAGGCGCTACCGAAGTAATAAAGGCGGTCATGGGATGCGTTCAGCGTTGGACAGATGCGGCAACACAAAAACGAGTTTCAATTGAAAGTATAAGACGTAGCTTTATAAGCGATGAACAGTTCGCAGAAATCCGAAACCTAGTTTCACACGAATGGGTAGAAAGATTTGAGCAAAACCCTGTTCTCGTTAAATGGGGTTGTGTGCATGGTGATTTACATGGGATGAATGTTCTTCTCTCCGACGCTTGGGTACCAGTTCTCATTGATTACGGCGATGTTGAGGAAGGCGCCCTCTGCAGAGATCCTATTACATTTGAATTAAGCACATTTTTCCATCCGGATGGTCCATTTAGAAATAGTGAATGGCCAAATGAGAAGGATGCTTTGGTATGGGGGCAGCCGGAATTTTCTGGTCTTAATTGCCCCGCTGAAGAGTTTTTTAACGGTTGCAGAGTGTGGTCGGAAACAATAGCTGCGGGAAAACGGGAGCGAGCGGCAGTTGCATATGGGTACTTAGTTCGCCAACTAAAATATCCTGGCTGCAATGCGTTGCGTGTCAATCAATTATTAGCGGGTGTTAAGCGCCTCTACGACTCGGCTTGATTACCACTTCCATAGAACTGAGTAACGCCTCAGATAATTGTCTAATGAGGCGTTACGTAGTCTTTCGCCAGCAGCACAGCGCTCGTTAGCGTATTCACGATGCAAACCGCGCCCTATCCCGACCGATGCTCCGCCCAGGATGCGAAAGCCCTCGAATCCGGGGATTTGACCTATATTTCTGAGTAGCGCTCAAAACACGGGTTACCTTGGAGTTTTAACTGCGTAGGTTGGCAGTCACTTACTTGTACCGCGCATGAAAAAATGCAAAAAGAATTAGTTTTGATATGTGGTTAATTTATGGACGATAAAACACCCATCACAGTTAGCATGGCGCCGGAATCACTGAGTGCGTTACTGATGCCGCTCCAAGATGAGGGAAAAACGACATGGGTAGCCGGTGTGGAACTCCGCAGTCGAGCCATAGCTGACGGTTGCGACAGACAGAAGTCGCCCAAGCAAGCAGCTATAGCCAGAGCATTAGTTGACGCGAAGCAATACTAAAAAAACGCGAATTCAAGAATAGTATAAATTACTAAATTTTTATATTAGAATAGCTATTTTCGTCGCCTCATTAGCAAAAAAATCCACAAAATTGGCTTTATGCGCAATTATGCGAAAATCCATAATTTGTTCGAAGATAGGATTCGGCGACGAAAAAACAAATGTGGAGGAGGCTGGTAAGGGTGGATAAAACCGTCTCTCAATATCTTGGATCCTAGGCCTTCGGGACTCTTCTGCCGGTAAGAATACGAAGCGCGTTCGTCAAAGCTGAAGGGTGACGGTTCCTGGCCGGACGTGCGATTGTTGTCCCGCGCTTCGTCGTTGCCCCAAAATCCCAGTAGCAAGGAAAAGAAATGTTTTCTTTAAGTGCTGAAAATAGCCGCAAAGACAACATTTCTTTACTTACAGCTATTGGCCGATTTATTCCTTTGCTGACAGGCAGCTATAGGGCTGATCACCACCACCATTGCGACTGATCCACCCTTGTCTTCCCTCAACGTGGAGGACGAGCCATGAACACTGTTGCTAGATACCGCCATCAGCCTTGGAACAAGGGAAAGCTTGTCGGTCAGAAAGCCCCGCTCCGAGTCAGAGATATCTGGGCTATCCGAATAAGACTTCAGCTTGCTGAGAAGACGCGTGATTTGGCGCTCTTCAACTTGGCCATCGATAGCAAGCTGCGTGCCTGTGACTTAACCAAATTGCGGGTCAGAGACATTGCCCATGGGGAGCATGTGTCGTCACGGGCCATCGTGATGCAGCAGAAAACTCAACGCACAGTGCAATTTGAAATCACTGAACAGACCCGAACGGTTCTGGAAGCGTGGATGCGCCAGGCGCGTCTCCGCAGTGAGGATTTCTTGTTCCCGAGCCGGCTGCACGCTTCAGAGCATTTATCCACCAGGCAATACGCTCGAATAGTCAAAGCGTGGGTGACAACCATTGGCCTTGACCCAACCATGTATGGTACTCACACGCTACGGAGAACCAAGGCTTCGTTGATTTATCGCAGGACGAAGAACCTGAGAGCGGTCCAACTCCTGCTTGGTCATACGAAGCTTGAAAGCACTGTCAGGTATTTGGGAATCGAAGTCGATGATGCCTTGGAAATGGCGGAGCAGACGGAGGTGTGACCATCACTGCGACGGTCATGCCAGACCGTCGAGTCAATTGTGTCTACAAAGTCAGGGGCCATTCAAATCAGAGGGCAGTCCTGGACCTCACTGAGTGATCTAAGACTGGCGTACCCTCATAATGGAATCTGTGATGGCTTGAGCATTTGTGTCCAGCGTTTCCATTGCCGATATCGCATTAGCGGCGACACTGCCGACCCCATTTTCTGACAACCACCTGGTTATTTCTTCTATCGCGGCACATAGGGCGTGCTGGTTGTGGAGGAGCAATGTCAGTGCGTCCGCTGTGGCGATTTTGCAATTTGAGTTATCGGGCATGACGGTCGTCCTTGAGTAATGATGCCGGAAGCCTAGCTCATCTCGCCGTTGCCTTTCCCAGATCTACCCAGCTATTTGGATTCGATCTGACGCTCCTTTGAACCGAATTTGACCTGTACGTCCCTAGGTTATGACCGGCAGAGGTCGACCCATTGCTGCCGGTGGCGACAGGCAGCAATCGAATACCGTGACTATTCTTTCGGTTATACAGCCAACAGGAATTGGTCAATGACCCCTCTCACAAAACGTAGAGTTTTACTCACAACAATGGCGTTGTTTGTAATGGTTCCGCCGACAGCATTTGCTGCATTATTCGGTGTTATGGGGCTGATGGCTTCAATCGCGATTATGTCAGAAGGCGACTTCTCGGGTTGGCTGACACTCCCAACGGTAGTGTTCGGTTGGCTAGGGGTTTATTCGGGGTGGCGCATCTACTTTGGACTACTGTGGTCGCGACCCAGATTCAGAAGCAAGGCCAGGTTGATGGTCGGCTTGTTGTGCGGAATGCTTGCAGCTGCGGTCATGATTTACGGTGTTCAACCGCTTAGTGTCAGTATCCCTTTATTTGCGCCCAGCATCATCGCTGCAGCTATTCTGGCCGTGCTGATGTGGAACAGTCCTGCTGAAAACCAATGATTAAAAGCGTCAACCTCACGTGCCATACACTGAGGGTTGAGCCGTCCATTGTGATATACCAAATGTCCGCTACTGGCCGAGAGTGTGTAAAAACGTCAGATTGGGTTTCTATATCGACGCCAGGAGACCGTGCTCACGTTTCGCAAACTGATCGAGGTCACGACGTTTCCAGGAACAGTTAAAACGGCTCAGCAGCCTCTTAAAGTCTTTTGGATAGGGCAAAAAAGACCGGTTTTCACGCCGTTAACGCTTTCATCAAGCCAGTGGTGCCGATGATTTTCATGACCCGTTTCAAGTTGTAGGCGAGCACATTCAGGCTCATCTCTGCACTCACCCCGTTAAGCTTTCGGGTCAGGAAGTGTGTCGCGCCCATCCATTGTTTGAGCGTCCCGAAGGAATGCTCAACAGTCCGTTTTCGGATTCGCATCATCTCCGGCGCGTTGCTCAGCCGGGTCTGCATTTCCTCCAGCACGGCTTCATGTTCCCAGCGCCGGACTCGCCGCTCCGTACTCGGTGTGCACTTCGGTTTCATGGCGCAGCCCCGGCATTTCGAACTCCAGTAACGGTGCAACGTTAGGCCTTTTTCAACGTTGGTATAACGCCAGATCAGCGCCTCTCCAGCCGGGCAGATGTATTCGTTTTTTGCCGCGTCATAGATGAAGGCATCGTTGTTGAAGCGCCCGTCTGCTTTGGCTCCAGAGGTCATCGGCTTGGGCACATAGGCGGTGATGCCTGCATCGTGACAAGCCAGGATTTCTTCGCTTTTGAAGTAACCTCGGTCAGCCACTACCGACAGCACTTCTGGCGCCATCGCTTCGCGGGCCTGCTTGGCCATCGAGCTGAGTTGATCGCGGTCGGAGCCGACGTTGGTGACCTCATGCGCAACGATCAAATGGTGCTGGGTATCGACCGCTGTCTGCACGTTGTAGCCGACGATTCCAGTGCCGCGCGTCATCATGGAGCGGGCGTCTGGATCGGTCAGTGAGACCTGTTTATCTGGCGATTCGTTAAGCTGGATTTCAATCGCTTGAAGCTCTTTCATTTGCGTCTTCAGCTTGGCTATCTTCTCTTCCAACCGCGCTGTTTTTGGCTCAGAGGATATGGGTTCTTGTCGATCGGCTGCATCGAGTGCCGCTAGGTAACGGTTGATG
>NZ_CATKPU010000023.1:0-66515 GCF_949767825.1 Pseudomonas sp. IT-P258
CGCGCCTGGAAAAAGGCGAGCCCCGGCGCTTCGAGAAGGGCGAGATCATGCCGACCCTGAATGTTCAGCATCGTCTTTGCCGCTTCTTGCTCGCCGACCGAATGACCGTCAAAGAGGAAAACATCGAATGGAGATTGTTCGGTGAAGCCTGAGTATTTACTGATCTATATATTGGCCGCGGCCTTGATCGGCTGTGACACTTCCTCAGCCAATCGACCGGAGACGGCCAGTGGTCAAGTGCATTGAATCGAGACAAACCCCGCCTGTCCGGCCGCTCGGCTGATAGCCATGAGGGGGCGCCATTGCGGTCTCAAATCTCAGGCAAAAAAAATCCCAGGCAGCTGATGGACGCCCGGGATTTAAAAATGCATAAACCGTGGTGGTGAACGCGGCGCGGATATTACGGAATATTTCGGCCTGTAACAAGATATTTTTATTCACTATCCGGTTACTAATCCTTCTAACCCCTTCAATATCCACATATTTTTTAAGGGAGAACTACAAGAACCAACGATACTCCCGCGCGCTGATGTCATGCAGAAATGCCAGATGATCCTGACGCTTGTTTTCGCAATAGACGTCCACGAACTCTGCCCCCAAGCCTTCGCGCAGCGATGCATGATTTTGCATGGACTGCACGGCTTCAAGCATTTCCAGCGGAAAATCGATGCCACTGCCGCGGTCTTCGTTGAGCGGTGCAATCGGCTCGCGCTCCCCTTCCAGACCCTGTTCCAGCCCCACCAGAATCGCCGCCAACGCCAGATAGGGGTTGGCATCGGCGCCCGCCAGGCGATGTTCGATGCGCAGATTCTTGATGTCCGACTCCGGAATACGCAAGCAGGCATCGCGATCCTCGAAGCCCCAACTGGCGCGGGACGCGACGTTCACCGTGCCGCTCAAGCGGCGCATGGCGTTGTGGTTCGGGGCAAAGATCGGCATGCAGTGCGGCAACACATCCAGGCAACCGGCCACCGCATGGCGCAGCGCCCGCTGGCCGTTCGCCGCCAGCAGGTTGTTGCCGGCCTGGTCATACAGGCTGACATGCACGTGCATGCCGCTACCGGGGTGCTGCAAGTAGGGTTTGGCCATGAAGCTGGCGCGGTAGTTGTGCTTGAGCGCCACGCCCCGGGTGCTGCGACAGAACAGGGCAGCCCAGTCGGCGGCGCGCAGGCCGTCATCGCAATGGCCGAAGTTGATTTCGAACTGGCCCGGGCCGAGTTCGGCGGTGATCACCGTGGCATCGACGCCTTGGGCTCGCGCGGTCTCGACCATTTCATCGAGCACCGGGGCGAAGCGCGACAGGCGTTCGATGTGCATGTTCGGCTGATCGTCGGCATCGCCACTCAGCTCATCACGGGGAAATTGCGGCAAGCCGTCCTTCAAGCGACTGTCGAACAGGTAGAACTCCAGTTCGAAGGCCACCACCGGGAAAATGCCCTTGCGCTTGAGCCGCTCCAGCACCCGCGCCAGCACTTCGCGGGGTTCGAATTCGATGGGTTTTTCGGTGCCGTCGGAGGTGATCAGCATCTGGCCCAAGGGCTGCTTTTCCCAGCTCACCAACTTCAAGGTGCCAGGCACCAAACGGCGCAGTGCATCCGGGTCACCATCGTTGAAGCAGTAATCGCCGATCTTGAACAGTCCGCCCTGGGTGCCGAGCAGCACGCAGTTCTGCGGCAGCTTCAGGGCACTGCCGGCAGCGACTTTTTCCAGCATCTCGATCGGGTAGCGCTTGCCGTAGAAATGCCCCGGAATGTCCAGGGATATCAGGTCGACGTAACGCACTTCGGGGTTGCAGTGGCGGAAGTTGCGAACCTCGGCCAGCAGTTCAGAGCACACAGCATCCATCGTTTTGGTCCTTGTTGTTATCAGGTGTAAACCCAAAGCACGCGGGTCAGTTGGTCGGACAGGTTGCCGTAGCGGCAGTGCGCATGGCTGGCCAGTTGAAAGCTGTCACCGGGATGCAGGGTCACCGGTTCGTTGTCGTCGAGCCACAGGGTCAGTTGCCCTTCCAGGACATAACCGCCCTGCTCCGAGCTGTCCTTCATGTGCCGGTCGCCGCTGCTGGCGCCGGCTTCGAGCTGGCTTTCGAGCATCGAAAAGGACGCGCGCATCTTTGGCGAAACGAGGATGTCGGTGATGCCGTCGGCGTAGTACAGCGTGCGGCGTTCGTCCGGGCGGGTGACCCAGGACAAGGCCATGGGTTTGGGCAGACTGTAGAAATAGGTGGTCGGCACCCCCAGGGTTTCGCTGATGGCGGTCAGGTCCGCCACGGTCGGGCGCGACAGGCCACGCTCGACCTGGGATAGAAACCCCACGGAACGACCGATTTTGTCCGCCAGTTCCTTGAGGGTGTATTTCTTGTGCTTGCGCAGGTCCTGGATCAGGATCGCCAGCGCCGAGATTTCTTCTTGCATGTCCATCTAGAGGCTTCCAGAAAGTGTCGCTTCAAATGCTGTCGCGCAGTCGATACCAGGCCTTGCCGATGGCTTCCAGTGGCGCGGCCAGGTATTTGCCGCCGGGAAAACTGCCGTTGTTCAGGCCCTGGTACAGGGACAATTCGTCGGGCTGGCCGAGTACCGCGTCGGACACCGCCCGCGCCGCGGCGAGTGTCGGCAGCACGCCATGCCCGGAATACCCCTGCATCCAGTACAGATCGCCACGCCGGCCGATATCCGGCGTGCGCTTGAGGGTCAGGTCGATGTGGCCGCCCCAGGCAAACTCCAGATCGACGCCGGTGAGTTGCGGGAACACGCGCTCCAGGAACGGCCGGGTCGCGGCGGCGATGTCCTTGGGCATGCCGCCCAGGTAAGTGCAACCACCGCCGAACAGCAGGCGGTTATCCGGGGTGCGACGGAAATAATCGAGTACGAACTGGTTGTCGGTCACGCACACGTTGCTTGGCAGCAGCGCGGTGGCTTGCTCCTTGGAGAGCGGCGCGGTCGCGACTTGATAGGTCCCGACCGGCAACACGCAACTGGCCAGTTGCGGATCGAGTCGATCGAGGTAAGCGTTGCACGCCAGCACCAGCACATCGGCGCGAATACGACCACGCTCGGTGGTCACCACAAACCCGTCGCCCTCCTCGCCATAGCTCAGCGCCTTGCTTAGCTCATGGATGCGGCCACCGGCACGCTCGATCGCATCGGCCAGGCCCAGGGCCAGTTTCAGCGGATTCAAATGCCCGCCTTCGGGATCGAACAGGCCGGCCTGATAACGCTCGCTGGCAACCCACCGGGGCAATTCGCTGCGCTCGATAAATTGCAGTTTGTCGTGGCCCCACTTGTGGCTGGCCTCGTGTTGCCATTCGGTCAGCAGGCCTACCCGACGGGGCATTACCGAGGTCCACAGATGACCGGCGCGGTAGTCGCAATCGAACTCATGGCGGCCAGGCAAGTCACGCAGTTCCCGCGCGGCCCAGCGCATGCCGTCCCACAGGCGCCGCGCCCGTTCGTAACCCAGCGCCGCTTCCAGCGGTGGCATGTCGCACGACCAGCCGAGGATCGCCTGCCCGCCATTACGCCCGGACGCGGCCCAGGCCACCCGGCTGGCTTCGAGCAAGGTCACGCGCTTGCCGGCCAGCGCCAGGCGCAAAGCCGTGTGCAATCCACTGAAGCCGGCCCCGATGATCAGCACTTCGGTGTCTTGCTCACCTTCCAGTGCGGCTCGATCGACCAGACGATCGGCGCAGGTATGGGCGTAGTAACTGGCGACATGCCGGGTAGATTGCTGAAACATACGGCCTCGTGAAATTTTGTATTTTTAATTTCATGAAAAAATACACGGTAAATTTCACACAGGCAAATGGCACGCAAAAAAAAACCGGATGCACGCCAGGCATCCGGTTTTTTCTCAATTGAGTCGAAAAACGGTCGGTGACCGATTTTCACCCTCCCGCGCTTACAAACAGTCGCGCACGATTTTGCGCAGGTCGCCTGACTTGGCCCAAGGTGGCCCCTGATAGAGCGAAACCCGGCTGCCGTCCTTGTATTTCACGATATCCAGCACTTCGTCGGCCGTGATCACGCTGGGCGCCGTGATGCGGTATCCATTGGATATCGAAACCTGAGTGGTATTCGATACTTCCTTTTTCCAGGCAGGCAACACACACGCCGCATACTCTTTTGGCGTTTTTTCGCTCTGCTTGCTGACATTTGGCTCGCCCGGTACCAGCGACGCCGGCAACGAACACCCGGCCAGTAATGCCAGCGCGACCCCTCCCATCAACATCCGCATGCTGCTTCCTTTAATTCGAAAAAAGAAAATGTAGCTCGCCATCGTCCCTACAGCCATCCCCAACGATTCGGCGACTTTCATTGATATCACTTTGCCCGTTTAGTTCCTTGCTTTCAGATAAAGCAGGAAAGCGTACTGTCATGTTCACGCTTATTTCCCCGACCAAAGGAAACCCCGCTCAATCAGACGAACATAACATCCGGCCCGGTAAACAGGTCTAAAATTCCTGAATGAAGCATTCAGGAGGTCATTATGTGGCTTAACGAATCGGAACAGGAACTTCGGCGCGATCTACAGGGGCTTGCGTCAGATTTGCGCTGGTCGGCCGTGGAGCTGTTGCGCATCGAGCAGCAATTGCGCCTGCTTGGCAATGACATCGACGCGCAAGCCGTTCAGAAGCTGTGCGCCTTGTTTCAGGGCGATGAAGCAAAACTGTCCGGCTACGCCGAGGAAGTGAAAGCCAAGGTTATTAGCCGCAACAAGGCTCAATAGCGGGAGCGCTGCCATGAACAGGCCTCTAATTACGCTGGTCGTCGTACTGACCGCGTTGGCAGGCTGCAGCACCAACTCGATCTACCAGGACCAGCCTCTGGTCGCGAAAGTCGACACCGGCATGACCCAGGAGCAAGTCCGTCAAATCGGCGGCCAGCCCCTGACGGTCAGCGACCGTACCGCCGAACCCGGCACGTGCTTTGACTACAGGCTGACTCAGTCCGGCCATCAACAAGCGTTCAATGTCAGCTTCGACGGCCGGGGCATGGTCGACCACAAGAGTTTCATGACCTGCGCGCAATGGAGCAATACGCAGCTTAAGGCCCGGGAGCCCTCCCGCGCCGGTGGAGGTGGTGGCTACTAGCGTCGTAGCATCATGAAAAAGCCCCGGAGAACCGGGGCTTCTGGCCTGATTTCATTTTGTCTGATGGCTGCCCGCAGGCTTGCCAGTACGCGCCCTGTAGCCGGGCAACGAAGCGGCAAACGCCAGTGCTTCTTCTCGACTGGCAAACGAGCCCAGTCGGTCGCCCTGGGTGCACACCCGCCAGGGGCCGTGGTTCACACTGAGTACGTCGTAACCGTTCATGTGCATTTTGTTCAGCATCGGAACACTCATAGTCACCTCCTTTTGGGCAGTGATATCAGGTTGACTTGCTAACCTTACACCCACCCTTGTCCAAAATACCGACCAGCCGTCGCCATGGAAATTCCTTCTTTCGGTTGCACTTTTCGTCGCGTCGGCCGCTCAAATTACCCAGATAGCAGCACAATCGCGGCCCTGGCCCGAATGCTGCATTTGCATGCCTTTTCCATGACAACGGACATCGGGTAATCCATGAAAGTACGCGCAACGATCATCTGCGAGCAGGACAGGCATGTACTGCTGGTACGCAAGCGTGGAGGACGCTGGACGTTGCCCGGCGGCAAGCTTGAACGGGGTGAAAGCGCCGCCGATGCCGCTGTTCGCGAGCTGCGGGAGGAAACCGGCTTGCGGGTCGACGAGTTGGTGTACGTGCTGGAGCTGGAATCGGACGACACCCGACATCACGTATTCGAGGTGTCGGTACTGAACCTTGAGCAACTGCGGCCGCTGAACGAAATCACCGATTGCATCTGGCACCCTCTGGATGCGGTCCACAACCTGAACATCAGCGACACCATGCGCAGTATTGTCGGCACCTTTGTGCGCCGCCTGTAGGCCCTAGCCTTTGGCCAACGCCGTCGCGGCCCTGTCGATCAACGCCGCCACTTCGGCGGGCATCGAAGCCAATGATGCGTGGCTGGCATGCAAGGTCAGAATCTCCCGGGCGTTGAGCCGCGCCGCCATCCATTGCTGGTTCTGAGGCGCGATCATCCGGTCTGCGGTCGAAACCTGATACCACGATGGCTTGTTCTTCCAGGCCACCGTGCCAATGGTGTCGCCAAAGGTGCTCGCCAGCGGTGCTTTCTGGGTGAGGCCCATGACCAACCCTTCGGTCGCCGGCAGGTCCTGGCAGAAGCTCTCGTGGTAGAGCTCGGGCTTGACCCACAGGTAACCGTCGCTATCCGGGGTCAGGTTTGCCGCTGCCGCAGGCGGGTGCCGTTGCGTGATGCCACCGGGACTTTCGCCAGCGTCCGGGGCGAACGCGGCGATGTACACCAACCCGACCACGTTCGGCAAATCACCCGCTTCAGTGATGACCGCGCCGCCATAGGAATGCCCCACCAGCAGCACCGGACCGGGCACCTGGGCAACCATCTTGCGCGTGCGCTCGGCATCCTCGGCCAGGGACGTCAGCGGTAACTCGACGGCACGAATGTGCGTGTCACCCCGGCTGAGCAACTTGACGATGACCTTGTTCCAGTGGGCGGCACCGCCCCAGAAACCATGGACCAGCACGATCGTGGGTTTGTCACTCATCACCATGACTCCGTTCGCCGAAGGGGTTGTTCGCCGCTCGCCTCAGCCCTGATCGCCACCGCCCACGGGCATGACCATGCCGGTGATATAGGACGCATCGTCGCTGGCCAGAAACAGAATAGCCCCCGCTTGCTCATCCAGGGTGCCGTAGCGTTTCATCAGACTGCTGTCGAGGGTCTGGTCGACGATCTGCTGGTACCAGAGTTTTTCCTGCTCACTCTGCTCGGCACCGTTGCGGGGTATGCGTCGCGGCGGCGCTTCGGTGCCGCCCGGCGCCGTGGCATTGACCCGCACGCCGCGACCGGCGGTTTCGAACGCCAGACAAGCGGTCAAGGCATTGACCCCACCCTTTGCCGCACCGTAGGGCACACGGTTGAGGCTACGGGTGGCGATGGAGGATACGTTGACGATCGCACCACTGCCCTGCTCCAGCATGAACGGCAGCGCGGCATGGCAACACCACAAGGTCGGGAACAGTGAACGACGAACCTCGGCCTCGATCTGCGACGCTTCATAGTGCTCGAACGGCTTGGCCCAGATCGTCCCGCCGACGTTATTGACCAGCACATCGAGGCGACCGAAGCGCTCGACAGCGGTTTGCATCACCCGACTGCATTCCTCGTATTGCTCGAGGTCGGCGGTCAGGGCCAGTACCTGGGTGGTTGACGCCAACTGCTGCTGGGCTTCGAACACCAGGTCGGAGCGATCCACCAGGATCAGCTTCGCCCCTTCGGCGGCCATGCGCTCGGCCACCCGCCGCCCGATGCCTTGGGCGGCGCCGGTGATCAGGGCGACTTTTTCGTGGAATCTGTTCATGTGTACCTCATCGGTCAATGACGATGTATCGGTCGAAACACAAGCCCGCTCCCACATTGGGTCTTTACCGACACCGGGAGTTCGTGTGCGACTCACGCCGCGCTGGCAGCAAACTTTTCGTAGTAGAAGTTGGCCGGCGCGATGCCCTGTTCGCGAATGAACTGGCTGACCGCCTCGACCATCGGCGGCGGGCCGCACAGGTAGACGTCGACGTCGCCATCGTTCAGGTGCTTCGGCTCGATGTGCTGGGTCACATAGCCCTTGAGCGGGTGTTGGCTCTCGGGGCTGGCGACGCAGGCGCTGAAGGTGAAGTTGGGGATGCGCGCGGCAAAGGCTTCGAGGCGGTCGATTTCCACCAGGTCGAAATCGTGGGTCACGCCGTAGATCAAATGCAGCGGGTGATCGCTGCCCTGCTCGGCGATCTTTTCCAGCATCGCGGTGAACGGCGCCAGCCCGGTGCCACCGGCCAGCAGCAACAGCGGCCGACGGATGTCGCGCAGGTAGAAGCTGCCCAAGGGACCGGCCAGGCTCATGCAGTCGCCGGCCTTGGCCATGCCGGTCAGGAAGCTGCTCATCAGGCCGCCGGGCACGTTGCGAATCAGGAAGCTGACCTCGCCATCGCGCTGCAACGAGCTGAACGAATAGGCACGAGTCTGCTCGCTACCAGGAATCCCCAGGTTCACATATTGCCCTGGCAGGAACGCCAGCTTGCTCAGGGCTTCGCCCTTGATCGACAGCGCGATGGTGCTGTCGGACAGCTGGCGCACGGCGCTGATGGTGGCGTCGTAGCTGGCCTGACGGGTGCGGCAGACCTCGGAGGACGTCGGCACCCGCACCACGCAATCGCTCTGCGCACGCATCTGGCAAGTCAGGACAAACCCCTGCGCGGCCTCTTCCGGGCTGAGGGCGTCGTCGATGTACTCCTCGCCCAGATCGTATTGACCGGCTTCGGCAAAACACTTGCAGGTGCCGCAAGCGCCGTCGCGGCAGTCCAGCGGGATGTTGATGCCCTGGCGGTACGCGGCATCGGCCACGGTTTCGCCGACGTTGGCGTCGATGAACCGGGTGACGCCGTCTTCAAAGTTGAACGCAATGGAATGGGTCATGACGGCAGTCTCACAAGTGATAAACATCGATGACCTGGCGAACGTAGTCGTTCTTCAGGATCACTTTCTTGGCCAAGATCCGCAGGTTCTCACCGCGCACATCGAGGGTGTAGAAACTGCTGCCGAAATAGCTGTCGACGGTCTTGTAGCGAAAACTCAAGGTGTGCCAGTTGAAGCGCACCTTGCACACGCCGTCGGCCTGTTCGAGCAGCTCGATGTTGCTGATGTTGTGGGAGGTGCGGGTGTCCGGCACGCTGGCGCTGGAGCGCTCGGTCTTGATGCGGAAGATGCGGTCTTCCAGGCCGGTGCGGTTGCCGTACCAGATCAGCGAGATTTCCCGTTGTGGGTCTTCGGTCAACTCATCGTTGTCGTCCCAGGACGGCATCCAGTACGTCGCGTCGGGGGCGTACATTTCCAGCCATTCGTCCCACTGGCGGTCATCGAGGTAGCGTGCTTCTCGGTAGAGAAAGTCGCGCACGGCATCAAAGGAAATACTCATTGCACGTCCTCCACGGCGATCAGTTTCGACTGCTCGGCCGCCAGGGCCTTGAGCATGGTCTGCTGCCAGTATTTGTGTTGCAGCACGAACAGGCCCTCGTCTTCGGTGCGCACGCCACTGAGCAGCGGATGCAGGTCAATCTCTTTCGCGGCCTCGTCAGCGCCTTCGATCCAGTGCTCGGCACCCCGGGACATGTCGTTCCAGGTGGTGACGCTGCCCTGGTAGCTGGTCTGGCAGGAGCGGAATTCCTCCAGGTCGTCCGGCGTGGCCATGCCGCTGACGTTGAAGAAATCTTCGTACTGGCGAATCCGGCTGGAACGGGCGTGGTCGCTCTCGCCTTTGGGGGCGATGCAGTAGATGGTGATTTCCGTGCGGTTGACCGAGATCGGCCGGGCGATGCGGATCTGCGAGCTGAACTGGTCCATCAGGTACACGTTCGGGTACAGGCACAGGTTGCGCGAATTCTCGATCATCCAGTCGGCGCGGGCCTTGCCGAAGTCTTGCGCCAGTTCATCGCGGCGCTCGTACAGCGGACGGTCCTCGGGGTTGGCCCAACGGGTCCAGAGCAGCATGTGGCCCTTGTCGAAGGAATAGAAACCACCGCCCTGCTTGGCCCAGCTGCCGGCGCTCATGGTCGGATTGCTGTCGCCGGCCTCGCGCTGCTTGCGCTGGTTCTGGGTGGCCGCGTAGTTCCAGTGCACGGAGCTGACGTGGTAGCCGTCGGCGCCATTCTCGGCGGTGAGCTTCCAGTTGCCTTCGTAGATGTAGCTGGAGGAACCGCGCAGCACTTCCAGGCCATCGGCGGACTGGTCGACGATCATGTCGATGATCTTCGCCGATTCGCCCAGGTGCTCGACCAGCGGCAAAACATCAGCCTTGAGACTGCCAAACAGGAAACCGCGATAGGACTCGAAACGCGCGACGCGGGTCAGGTCGTGGGAGCCTTCGCAGTTGAAGCTCGACGGGTAACCGGCGTTGGCCGGATCCTTGACCTTGAGCAGCTTGCCGGAGTTGTTGAAGGTCCAGCCGTGGAACGGGCAGGTGTAGGAGCTCTTGTTGCCGGACTTGTGCCGGCACAAGGTCGCGCCACGGTGGCTGCAGGCGTTGATGAAAGCGTTGAGCACACCGTCCTTGTTGCGCGCGATGAAGACCGACTGGCGCCCCATGGTGGTGGTGTAGAAGTCGTTGATGTTGGGGATCTGGCTTTCGTGGGCCAGGTACAGCCAGTTGCCCTCGAAGATGTGTTCCATCTCCAGATCGAACAACCGGGGATCGGTGAACATCTCGCGTTTGCAGCGATAGAGGCCCTGCTCGGGATCGTCTTCAAGCAGGGAATGCACGTATTCGGGTCGCAGGGTCATGGCCGCCGCCTCCATTGTTATTGTTCAGGCAGGGGTCATGCTAGGACGGGGAGGCAGGCTGGAATATCCGCGGGGTGCAGACCTTTATCCGTTTTGTGCAGATAAGCCCGTAGGAGCTGCCCAAGGCTGCGATCCGTTGATCTTGTCTTAAAAAACAAAATCAAAAGATCGCAGCCTTCGGCAGCTCCTACAGGGAATATTGATTCAGTGACGGCGCTTGAGGGTATCGGACGGCAATTCGCCGAACTGCTTGCGGTAGCTGTCGGAGAACCGCCCCAAGTGCAGGAAGCCGTAGTCCATCGCCACTTCGGTGACGTTGCGCACGTTGCAGGTCGGGTCGCTCAGGCAGGCGTTGATGCGTTCCAGGCGTTTCTGGCGCAGGTAGTTTTTCGGCGTAAGGCCGGCATTGCGCTCGAACAGGCCATACAGCGAGCGCAGGCTCATGTGCGCCTGGCGCGCCAGCTCTTCGCTGTCGATGTCCTGCTTGAGGTTATTGGCGATGTAATCGGCAATCGCTTCGAACGTGGCCGTCTGCGAGCCCAGTTCCAGGCGAGAGACATTGGTTTTCATCAGGCTGAGCATCTTGCTGACGATGATCTGCGTGTAATGCTCCTGCACCCTGGGGATCTGCTCGGTGGACTCGGCCTCTTGGCAAATCATCCCCAACAGGTTGACGAAACCTTCCAGTTCATTGAGCTGATAACGGTTTTCCAGAAACCGCACGCCCTGCCCCGGATAGCGCCAGCGCTGCTCATCGCAGACCGATTCAAACAAACGGGTCGGGACCTTGAGGATGAATTTTTCGCAATCGTCGGAGTACGTCAGGTCCACCGGATCGTCGGGATTGATCAGCAGCAACTCGCCGGGGGCGAAGTAATGCTCCTGGCCGTGGCCGCGCCACAGGCAATTGCCGCGCAGCAGCACTTGCAGGTGATAAATGCTGTCCAGCGCACCGGACGTCACGCGCACACTGGCACCGTAGCTGATGCGGCACAGGTCGAGGCTGGCGAACTTGCGATGATCGAGACTGGCCAGCGGGCTGCCGGCGCGAGGCATGAGAATGCAGTGGTTACCGACATGCTGATTGACGTAGCCCGACACCGCGTACGGGTCGGCATGGTCGAATACTCTGCTGCGCTGACTCAACAGTTGAGCTTGCATCATCGGGTCACTCTCATTGTTGTTATAGGTTGCGTCGGGGCATTCTAGAACAGTGCGTCAGTCCCTTGAGGTTTTCCAGACAGTTAACCAAAACCCCTTGTGGGAGCGGGCTTGCTCGCGAAGGGGGCGTCCGATTCAACATCAACGTTGACTGACACTCCGCTTTCGCGAGCAAGCTGCTCCCACATGGATTTGCGATTAATCCTCGAGTGCGCGAACCCGCTCGTGGCGCTGCTGTTCTTCAGGCTGGGCCGAGGACTGCAGGGTGAAATCGAATTCTATTTCGGCAAAGCGCCCGCTCACACCGTGGGCCGCCGCACGCTGCTGATCATCGCTGAAGGTGATCTTGGCGATCAGCTCATCACGGGTGGCGTAGGCGAAATCGTCATGCAGATACTTCTCGCCATCCAGGTTGATCTGGGTGGTCAGGTGGCGATGATCCGGCGCGGAAATGAAGAAGTGTACGTGCGCCGGGCGCTGGCCATGACGGCCCAGTTGATCGAGCAGTTGCTGGGTCGGACCGTCCGGTGGGCAGCCGTAGCCCGACGGCACGATGCTGCGAAAACGGTAGCGGCCTTCGGCGTCGGTAACGATGCGGCGACGCAGGTTGAATTCCGACTGCGTGGTATCGAAGTACGAGTAGGTACCGCCTGTGTTGGCGTGCCAGACGTCTACCACGGCGCCGGCCAAAGGTTCGCCAGCGGTGTTGAATACGCGGCCTTGCATGAACAGGGTCACACCCGGATCGACGCCGTCATCCAGACGTGCTTCGCCTTCCGACAGCGGCGCGCCCGCCACGTACAGTGGACCTTCGATGGTACGCGGCGTGCCGCCGGACTTGCCGGCCTGCTCGTCTTCGGCGTCCATCAGCAGGTCGAGGTAGTGCTCCAGACCGAGACCGGCCACCACCAGCCCGGCTTCCTGGCGCGCGCCCAGCACGTTGAGGTAGTTGACGGCTTTCCAGAACTCTTCCGGGGTCACCGCCAGGTCTTCGATGATGTTCACCGAATCACGCAGGATGCGGTAGACCAGTGCCTTGGTCCGTGGGTCGCCGGCGTCGTTGAGCAGGCCGCTGGCCTCTTCGAGAAATTTCTGGACTTCGGCAGTGTGGGAAATCTTGACGTTCATTCTGGGTTCCTCATCTTGTAATTATTAGCGTAGCGCGCTGAACAGGCTGGGCTCAGCGGTCATCGTCACGGATGGAAGAAGGATGCCGGCACATCGCATCGATCTCGATGGCCATGTACGGAAACAGGGGCAATTGCATCAGCAGGTCATGCAGTTCCTGAACGCTGTCGACATCGAACACGCTGTAGTTGGCGTAGTGTCCGGCGATGCGCCACAGGTGGCGCCACTTGCCCTGCTCTTGCAGACGCTGGGCCAGGGCTTTTTCGTCAGCCTTGAGTTTGGCTGCCGCTTCGGGATTCATGTCGACCGGCAGGTTCACGGTCATTTTTACGTGGAACAGCATAATGCTCTCCTCAGGCTTGATGAATGGTCTTGTCGCGGCGGAAGAACGCCAGGCGCTCTTCATCCAGGCTCAGGCCCAGACCCGGGGTGTTCGGCACGTGCAGTTCAAAATCGCGATACACCAGCGGTTCGCTGAGAATGTCTTCGGTCAGCAACAGCGGGCCGAACAGTTCGGTGTCCCACGCCAGTTTGTTCAGGGTGACGAAGGCATGAGCCGAGGCCATGGTGCCCAGGCCGCCTTCAAGCATGGTGCCGCCATACAGGGCGATGCCGGCCGCTTCGGCGATCGAGGCGGTGCGCAATACGGCACGGGGGCCACCATTCTTGGCGATCTTCAGGGCGAACACCGAAGCCGCGCCTTCGCGGGCCAGATTGAACGCATCTTCCACGCATTCGATGGATTCGTCGGCCATGATCGGCGCCGGGCTCATGGCGTTGAGGCGAGCCATGCCGGCGCGGTTGTTGCGCGAGATCGGTTGTTCGATCAGGTCGATGCCGTTGGTGCCGAGAATCCGGCAGGCCCGCAGCGCGACCGCTTCGTCCCAGGCCTGATTGACGTCAACCCGCACACTGGCGCGGTCACCCAAGGCTTTCTTGATGGCGATGACGTGGGCCAGGTCGCGGTTGACCTCACCGGCACCGATCTTCAGTTTGAAGATGCGGTGGCGACGCAGGTCGAGCATTTTTTCCGCTTCGGCGATGTCTTTTTCGGTGTCGCCGCTGGCCAGTGTCCAGGCCACCGGCAGTGCATCACGAACACGGCCGCCGAGCAATTCGCTGACCGGCAGACCGAGGCGTTTGCCCAAGGCATCGAGCAGTGCGGTTTCGATACCGGATTTGGCGAAGGTGTTGCCGCGAATGCTGCGCTCCAGGCGCAACATGGCCGCGTTGACGTTGTTGCTGTCCTGGCCGATCAACAGCGGTGCGAAATGCGTGTCGATGTTGGTCTTGATGCTGTCCGGGCTTTCATTGCCGTAGGCCAGGCCACCGATGGTGGTGGATTCGCCGATGCCTTCGATGCCGTCGGCGCAACGCACGCGGATGATCACCAGGGTCTGGTTCTGCATGGTGTGCATCGCCAGCTTGTGTGGGCGGATGGTCGGCAGATCGACGATGATCGTCTCGATCGACTCAATGGCTGTTGCAAGCATTTCGATACCCGTCAGGTTCTTGAAGTTCTGGAATCGATTCTCGTACGGCTTTTTTCCTGAAGCCAATATAGAATTGGTCTGACTTGATACCTTAAAGGTATGCAACTGATTGGCTGGAGGCTCCATGGAACTGCGGCACCTACGTTACTTCCAGGTATTGGCTCAAACCCTCAACTTCACCCGCGCGGCCGAGTTGCTGCACATCGCCCAGCCGCCCTTGAGCCGGCAGATCCAGCAGCTGGAGGACGAACTGGGGGTGATGCTGCTCGAGCGCGGCCGGCCGCTGAAGCTGACCGACGCCGGGCGGTTTTTCCATGAACACTCCACCGCCCTGCTCGAACAACTGAACAAGGTCTGCGACAACACACGCCGCATCGGGTTGGGTGAGAAAACCTGGCTGGGTATCGGTTTTGCGCCGTCGACACTGTATGGCGTGCTGCCGGAACTGATCCGGCGGTTACGCAGTGGAGAACCGCTGGAACTGGAGCTGGGGCTTTCGGAAATGACCACCCTGCAACAGGTGCAGGCGTTGAAGGCCGGGCGCATCGACATCGGTTTCGGCCGGATCCGTATCGACGACCCGGCCATCATCCAGACCGTGCTCACCGAGGACCGCCTGGTCGCCGCCCTGCCCGCCGGTCATCCATTACTTGCAGGGCCCATCAGCCTGCGGGATCTGGCCAGGGAACCCTTTGTGCTGTACCCCGGCAATCCACGGCCGAGTTACGCCGACCATGTGATTGCCCTGTTCGAATCCTACGGCGTGAGCATCCACGTCGCGCAATGGACCAACGAACTGCAAACGGCGATCGGGCTGGTGGGGGCAGGAATCGGGGTCACGCTGGTACCGGCCTCGGTGCAGTTGCTGCACCGCGACGACATCGGCTTCACCCCGCTGCTGGAGGACAACGCCACCTCGCCGATCATTCTCAGCCGACGGGTGGGCGATGTCTCGCCGGGGTTGAACCATTGTTTGCGGATGATTGATGAGCTGCTACCGCGAAGCTGACAACAATCAGCCGGCAAACGCCCGGCGCCCCGCCTTCATCTCGGTACGCAATTCGCCGACAAAGTCAGAAATGGCGCGCACGCTGGTCAGCTCCGCCGTCGACACGCCGCTGATCAACAGCTCCACTCGCTTGGTGACGGGGTCGCAGACTTCGATGCGCAGCAGTCCGAGATTCTCCGTGCACTCGCACGACAGCGGCTCAAAACCGGACTCTACGATGTTGCAAAGCACTGAAATCGGAAGCATGGCCGGTCCCTCGGGCGACAGTCAATTCGATTGGAGCCGTTTCAGCATAGTTACACTTTGCCGATTTTGCGCCAGTAAATTGCCGTCAATTTTGTTATACCCCTCGCATTTCCGGCCTTTCAGTGGGAATTCCCCCCCCAGATCCAGTTCCAGAACCCCGGCAATTCGACCGGCTGCGAACCGTCGCGCACGGTTCGTGCCATGGCCGCCCGCTGTAGCGCGGCCTGATCGTCGTAAAACGGCTTGTCGGCGGTTTTCACCCCGGTCTCCCGGGCGCTGTCGAGCAGAATCTGCAGGTACTCACGGGTATGCCGGGCGGTATAGCGGTTGAGGTCGTGGAAGGTCACCACCACCGGAATCACGCCATCGACCACCGGCAACTCACCGCGGGCAATGCGTTCGCGAACTTCGGACATCGAACGCAGCATGTGCGACCGGCGCCGGGGGCTGGCATTGAAGCCCCAGATCTTGCCGTCATTGGCGCTCAAATCTGTCAGCAGTACATGCAGGCCATGCTGCTGATAAGCGGCGAAGGTACGCTTGTCGTAGTTCCAGAATGGCGGGCGCAGCAGGGTTGGCCGGGCGCCGGTAATCGCGGCGATGTCGGCGCTGCCATCGGTGAGGGCCTGCTCCAACGCTGGCGGGTCAAGGGAGCGATGATTGGTGTGCCAGGGTGTCGCCGTGTGAAAGCCCAGGATATGACCTTCGGCATGTTCACGACGCATGATGTCCCGGCCCAATTCGCTGCCACCGGCTCGCGGAGCGCGGGTTTGCACGAAGAACACGGCCTTGATGTCCGGCTGCAGCGGATTTCGCGCCAGGCTCTCCAATACCGTGACGGTCGGGTTCCACCAGCTCGATGCACTGGGACCGTCATCGAAGGTCAGCAGAAACCGGATGGGGGGTTGCGCCTGCAAACGCTGTTCGGTCCGGGGAGTCATTTCGATCGGTGCGGCGATACAGCCCAGCAGACCCACTGCCAGGGCACACACCGTTAAACACTTGAACAATGGTTTCATCTTTTGCCTTGGGCCAGACCATCACGGTCGATACTTCAAAGGGCAAGGATCCTTCGATCGCTCATCCGTCGTCGGCCCGCATCGAGACGACGGGTCGAGGTTGGATAGGGTACACAGGGTTTGGTTCCGGTGCTTGCCAGGCCCGTTTCGTCACGAGCTACTAAACTCAAAGCTTCGGTCGGAGCGTCTTAACCGGAGTGTCAGGCCATGTGCGGACGACTGTCGCAATACCGTGGAATCCACGACTTCGTAGCGGTGCTGAGCATCCCCGACGCGCTGATCAATCACGTCGGCAACGAACCCCTGGGGCACTATAACGCCGCCCCCACCACGCAACTCGCCCTGCTGCACCTGGAGAACGAGCGGCTGCACGCTGACGCCGTGCGCTGGGGTTGGCGACCGCATTGGGCAACGGATCGCACGGAGCCGGTCAATGCCCGGGTCGAGAAAGTCGCCCACGGCCCGTACTTCCGGGCGATCTGGCCCCATCGCGCGATCTGCCCGATTGATAACTGGTTCGAATGGGTCGACGCCGGCGACGGCAACAAACAACCGTGGTTGATTCGACGACGCAATCGCGCCCCGGCTTTCTGCGCGGCCATCGGCCAGTACCCCATCGGCGGAGCGCCTCACAGGGAGCACGACGGTTTCGTCATCCTGACGGCCGACAGCGCAGGCGGCCTGCTTGACGTGCATGACCGCCGACCGGTGGTGTTCTCGCCCGAGCTGGCGCGGGAATGGCTGGACCCTGCCACGCCCAAGGAACGAGCCGAGGAAATGGCGTTATCCCAGGGCGAGGTCAGTGATGTGTTCGAGTGGTACAAGGTTGACAGGGCCGTTGGCAATGTCAGGAACCAGGGCGCCGCGCTGATCAAGGAAGTTCCATGAACCTGTCAATAACGACAAAGCCCCGCTCAATGGCGTAAGGCTGCTCACTTAGGAGATAGAGCAAACAATAAGCAACCTGTGGCGAGGGAGCTTGCTCCCGTTGGACTGCGCAGCAGTCCTATTTTTATGGCCGCTTCGCGCCCCAGCGGGAGCAAGCTCCCTCGCCACAGATACAGTGTTCGTCCTTAAGTGAGCAGCATTACGCTCAATGGCGGGGCTTCGTTGTATTCCCGTGCCGGTCAGAACTTGCGATCAGGCTCTGACAGTTCCTTACCGTCGTCAGGATGCTTCCAGTCCGGTATCGAACGCTTCTGTTGCTCAATCTCTTCTTCCGTGGGTTCGTCCTCGTCTTCTTCCAGGTCCGGTTGCTTGGGTTCATTGGCCATGTTCACCTCTCTTCCTGAAGGGATCGGTCATCAACTTAAGCTTAGATCAGTTCCCCTGCCCCGCTCAAAGCCACCAGCGCAGCAAAAAGAAGAAGCCCATGCTCAACAGCATGCTGAGCAATGTGTTACGGGTGTAGAGCACCAGGACGACAGCCACCAGCGAGCTGATCAGGTAGGGATTGTCCCAGTGCAGATTCAGCTGTTTTTCCGGCATGAACACAATCGGCCCGCAGATGGCGGTCAACATGCCCGGTACGGCAAACCCCAGGAACTGCCGGGCATTGCTACTCAAGCGTAGCGGCAGTCGCGGTTCCAGAAAAACATAGCGGTTGAGGAACACCAACACGCCCATTCCGATAATCACTGCCCAGACCATCATATGCGGCCACCGTAGAATTTATTGCAGACAAACCCGGCGGTCATGCCCGCCAGTCCCGACAGCACCAGCGCCGAGCCCCATTGCCAGTAGCTGAACAGCACCGAACAGAACAGCGACACCGCCACACACACCACGGTCGGCACATTGCGCACCACCGGGGTGATCAGGGCGATGAAGGTCGCCGCGATGGAGAAGTCCAGGCCCAGGTGTTCAAGGCCGGGAATACTGCTGCCAAGCACAATGCCCGCCAGGGTGAACAGGTTCCAGGCGATGTAGAACGTCAGGCCCACACCCAGGGCGTACCAGCGGTTGAACTGCTGTTTGTCGTGCTGGCTGGTCAGGGCGAACAACTCATCGGTGAGCAAGAACCCCAGGCCCGCGCGCCAGCGCCCCGGCAAGGGCGAAATGACCGAGCGCATGCTCATTCCGTAGAGCAAATGCTGCGAAGTCAGCAGCAACGTGGTCAGCAGGATCGAAAAGATCCCGGCCCCGCCCTTGAGCATGCCGATGGCCACCAGTTGCGCCGCACCGGCAAACACAATGCTCGACAGGCCCTGGCCTTGCAGGGGCGTGAGGTTGGCTTCGATGGCCATGGAACCGGCCAGCAAACCCCAGGGCGCGGTGGCCAGGGACAACGGCATGATCGCCGCTGCGCCACGCAAAAAGGCACTGCGCGGCATGATTGAGTTGGACATAACATTCTACAGACAGGGAAAGACCCCGGACTGTGCCAGCAGTCGCTGCCGAAGGCTTGAACAATCTTGCTCACTGATACGCGGCGTGCCATTCATCGGCTGCCCGCTTGATTCGCCAAAGTGCTAGCAACATGATGGCCCTGCATTTCCCTCGAGGCAGGCCCTTCATGAGTTCAGTGGAAACCGACAGCGACGTTTATAAAACCCTGCTGGAGTCAACCCGGGCGATTCCCTGGCGCATCGACTGGAAAACCATGACGTTTAGCTACATCGGGCCACAGATCGAAGAGCTGCTGGGCTGGAAGCAGCACAGCTGGGCCTCGGTCAATGACTGGGTCGAGCGCATGCACCCGGATGACCGCGACTACGTGATGGACTTCTGTGTCTCGCAGTCGCGCGCCGGTATCGATCACGAGGCCGACTATCGCGCACTCACCGAAAGCGGCGAGTACGTCTGGATCCGCGATGTGGTGCATGTGGTGCGCAAGGACGGCGAAGTCGAGGCGCTGGTGGGTTTCATGTTCGATATCAGCGAGCGCAAGAAAACCGAAGAGCACCTGATCCGCCTGCAAAAGCAGCTTGAGGAGTACTCCTTCCAGGACGGCCTGACCGGCATCGCCAACCGGCGCATGTTCGACACAGTGCTCGAGCGCGAGTGGAACACGGCCCAGCGCACCGGCTTGCCGTTGTCGGTGATCGTGCTGGATATCGACTACTTCAAGCAGTACAACGACCATTACGGCCACATCAAGGGCGACGAATGCCTGCGCCGCGTCGCGCAAACCTTGTCCCTGGCGGCCAACCGGCCACGGGACTTCATCGCGCGGATCGGCGGTGAAGAATTTGTCTGGCTGCTGCCGGAAACCGATGCCGAGTCTGCGCGGCTGGTGGCGCACAAATGCCTGCACCTGATTCGCCAGCAACAGATCCCCCATGAATTCTCGAACGTGTCGAAGCTGCTGAGTATCAGCCTCGGCGTCGGCACCACCCTGGCGTCGATGCATGCGACGGCCCTGGAATTCGTCGAACAGGTCGATCATCTGCTCTACAAGGCCAAGCACAATGGCCGGATGCGCGCCGAGTACGCTGATTTTCGTGATTGACAAATGGCGCTCCGGCTTTTAAAACTGGGCGCCTCACTCAGGGTGTAAGCAAGTATGTCCGCAACCTTCAATCTCGACTCTTCCGTCATTGGCTTGATTGCCAAGGCGCAAGGTTGCGTTGCGCACGCCCTCAAATCGAAGAAACAGTCGCTCATGTGACCGGGGCGCGCTGTCCCGTCAGATGAGCTGACAGGACATTGAGCGCGACGGACCACCCTCCCCTTGCTTACTCTCCTTCCATGCCCCTGACGGTGACGAAATCGGTCAACCATCAGGAGAAAGTGCATGTCAGCGTTTCAAGGTATCTGGGTTCCACTGGTCACCCCCTTTCACAACGGCGCCATCGATTTCGTCGGCTTGCGCCGGCTGGTCAGCCATCTGCTGGAAAAAGGCGTCGACGGCCTCATCGTTTGTGGCACCACCGGCGAACCGGCGGCGATGGGCAAGCATGAGCAACTGGCCGTGCTCGATGCGGTGCTGGAGCTGGTGCCGGCGCAACAGGTGGTCATGGGCCTGGCCGGTAACAACCTGACCGAGTTGTTGCAGTTCCAGAGCGAGATCCTCAAGCGCCCGGTGGCTGGCCTGCTGGTGCCGGCGCCGTATTACATCCGCCCCTCCCAGGCCGGCCTCGAGGCGTTTTTCCGCACGGTCGCCGATGCCTCCAGCGTTGCGCTGATTCTCTACGACATCCCCTACCGCACCGGCGTGGCCTTCGAACAGGCGACCCTGCTCAACATCGTCGCCCACGAACGGATCGTCGCCATCAAGGATTGCGGCGGCAATTTTTCGAACACCCTCGCCCTGCTCAAAAGCGGCCTTGTCGACGTGCTGTGCGGCGAAGACAACCAGATCTTCAACGCCCTGTGCCTGGGCGCCAAAGGCGCGATTGCCGCGTCGGCGCATGTCCATCCGGAACTGTTCGTGCAGTTGTACCGGCAGATCCGCGACAACCAATTGGCTGAGGGCCGCGCCACGTTTTTCCGTTTGCTGGCGCTGATCAATAGCCTGTTCCTGGAGCCCAACCCGGCCCCGGTGAAAACCGCCCTGGCCCTGCAAGGCTTGATCGGAGACGAACTGCGCGCGCCCATGCAACGCAGCAGTGAATCGATGACCGAGCATTTGAAGGACGTGCTCAGGGCATTGGATCGCGACCATCGATAGAGCGCCGGCCTGCGGCCCGAGTACCATGGAACGATTCGTTCAGCCTTCAGGGGCACCGACATGCTGTACAGAATCGCCGCCGATGGGCTGATGCTGTTCCACTTGCTGTTCATTGTGTTCGTGTTGTTCGGCGGGTTGCTGGTGCTCAAATGGCGCCACCTGATCTGGTGGCATCCGCCCGCTGCGTTGTGGGGTATGGCGGTGGAATTCTTCCACCTGCCCTGCCCGCTGACCGACTGGGAAAACCACATGCGCCATGAAGCCGGGCAAACCGGCTATGGCGGTGGGTTCGTCGAGCATTACATTTGGCCGGTGATTTACCCGGCGGGACTGACCCCCGACATTCAGTTGGGATTGGGCGCCGTGGTGTTGCTGATCAATGTGCTGGTCTATCTTCGATTGATCAAGCGATGGGCCGCCTGAATCTTCAACCACCCGACGGTCGCGTCCTGGGCTGGTGGCTGGTCCAGGGAACGGACCGGTTTGACTGGCGCCCGCCCCTCAGTTGGCAATCACGCTCATGTTGCGCCCACTGGCCTTGGCCACATACAGCGCCTTGTCTGCCGCACCGATCAGGTCTTCGGGGCGGATCTGGGACGCGGCATTGCTGGCACATACGCCGACGCTGACGGTTACGCTGCCTTCCGGGCTGTCACTGTGGGCAATGTCGGCCTGCAGTACCGCGCGGCGGATTTTCTCCGCCACCAGAAATGCCCCCACGTAGTCGGTGCCGGGCAGCACCACGGCAAACTCTTCGCCACCATAGCGGGCGGCCAGGTCACCGGGGCGCTTGATGTTTTCCGTGATGATCGCACTGACCTTGCGCAGACACTCATCACCGACCAGGTGGCCGTAGCGGTCGTTGAAGGGTTTGAAATGATCGACATCAATCATCAGCAAAGCCAATTCGGACTGGTTGCGTCGGGCACGGCCCATTTCGGCATCGATGAAAGCGTCGAGCTGACGACGGTTGGCCAGCCCCGTCAGTGCGTCCTTGAGGGCCAGGCCTTCGAGGTTGCGATTGACCTCCAGCAGCTTGTCCTGGGTGTCCAGCAACTCGACCTGCACCAGGTTCTGCTGCCTCATCAGCTTGATCAGCCGAAACCCCAGTACCCCGATAAAACCCAGCAACAGCGTGACGATGCCGGTGCTGAGCAGCGTCTCCTTGCGCCAGCTGCCGAGCACTTCATCCTTGTTCAACGCGGTAAAAACGATCAGCGGATAACCCTCGACCCGGCGATACCCTATTACCCGCTCGACACCGTCGATGATCGACTTGATCGTGGCCGTACCCGCGTCGCCCTTTGGCAACAACTGGGTGAACAACGGACTTTTGGCGAGGCTGGTGCCGATGTCCGCCTCCTTGAAGGGTCGGCGAATGACAACGCTGGCATTGTCGGCGATCAGGTTGATCACGCCGTTACTGCCCATGTCGATGCTGTCGTAGAGCTGCAGGAAATGGCTGAGGTAGATTGACGCCAGCGCCACCCCGGCAAAGCTGCCGTCGGGATGATTGACCCGGCGCGAAACCGTCACGATCCATTCACCGCTCGAACGGCTCTTGATCGACGGCCCGATGTGCGGCCCCCGGCTGGGGTTATCGCGATGGAAGATGAAGTATTCGCGGTCGGAATTGTTGACACCGGTCTGGCCGGCGCCATTGGAATTGGCGACCCACTGCCCATTTTCGTCGAAAACAAAGACACCATGGAGTTGGCTCAACTCACTGCGCTGGGCGTTGAGCAATAGCGGCAGCCGGGATTTATCCACGCCGTCGTGTTCCAGACGATCGACCAGGGTGAACAGCAGCGTGTCGGCCTGCTTGATCGTGGCCTGCGCTTGCGATGCCAGGGTCTGCGCAAGGTTGGACATCGCCACTTCCTTGTCATGCAGGCGGTACTGGCGAGAGCTCCAGGCTTCCCAGATCACGATAACCACCATCGACAGGCACACCGCCACCAGCAGGATCACCGCCGAGCGGACCTTGAGACGGGGCACGACTGGCCGGAGCATTTCAATATGATCGTGGATCGATGGTTGTCCCATGTTGCTCCCTGAGGGTCTATGACGGGCGAGCCTTCCTGATCGCCGCGTTTGCTTACTATGCCTGATCCAGGCTCGTCATGATGTTAGCCCCTGGCCGGCTTTACCGCCTCCAGCCATGCCGGATCCAGGCGCGTCTGTTCGGTATCGATGCCCAGCGCCTGCATTCGTTCCCTGTGCTGATCCATTTCGCGGAGCAGCTGGCCATGGTCGCTGGAGTTGCCATCGAGCTGATGCATCTGGTTCAACCCCAAATGGTAGAAACGCAACAGCTTCATCGCCACCGGATCACCCTTTTCCACGGCCGCCGTTACATGATGCATGACATTGGTAACGCTCATCAGGCTGCGCTTGAGTTGCCAACTGTAGACCGCCGGCGCCATCCACTCCTGGCGCCAGAACACTTTGCGCATCAACGCCGCCATTGCCAGCACCGCAACAAACACGCCACCAATGTTGAAGCGCAGGTTGTCGCCCCCCGGCGTGCCGAACAGGGCCACCGCCGCCGTGGACAGCACCATCGCCAGTGCCAGAAAGATCAGGGCAATGATGAGCGTGCTACGCCGTGTCTGTTGCCGGTAGGTCTGGGCGTTCATCGGCTGGATTTCGAACATTGCGTCGGGTTTCCTGAGCTTGAAAGGGGTCTGAGGCAAAAAGACAGCGGGCCATTATCGCCTCTGCGCGGGATTTAGCTATGCTGGGACGCCTTTTCATCTTTTCATCGTCAAGCGGGGGACGTGGCAAGACCGCGCAGTTCGTGCCATCTTCTTTCATGAATACACATTATTCGGATGCCATTCGTAGTTGCTGTGTGAATGACATCGTTTTAAGGATCATTGAATGACCCAACGCCAAGTTATCAACGCCTCCGTCAGTCCCAAAGGCAGCCTGGAAACGCTCTCGCAACGGGAAGTCCAGCAATTGAGCGAAGCCGGTTCCGGCAGCACCTACACCCTCTTCCGCCAGTGCGCCCTGGCCATCCTCAACACCGGCGCCCATGTCGACAACGCCAAGACCATCCTTGAAGCCTACAAGGATTTTGAAATCCGCATTCACCAGCAGGACCGCGGCGTGCGCCTGGAATTGCTGAACGCCCCGGCCGACGCCTTCGTCGACGGCGAAATGATCGCCAGCACCCGGGAAATGCTGTTCAGCGCCCTGCGCGACATCGTCTACACCGAAAATGAACTCGACAGCCAACGCATCGATTTGAGCACCTCCCAGGGCATCAGCGACTACGTCTTCCACCTGCTGCGCAACGCCCGCACCCTGCGTCCCGGGGTCGAGCCGAGGATCGTGGTGTGCTGGGGCGGGCACTCGATCAACACCGAAGAATACAAATACACCAAGAAAGTCGGCCACGAACTGGGCCTGCGCAGCCTGGACATCTGCACCGGTTGCGGCCCCGGCGTGATGAAAGGCCCGATGAAAGGCGCGACCATCGCCCACGCCAAGCAACGCATCCACGGCGGCCGCTACCTGGGCCTGACGGAACCCGGGATCATCGCCGCCGAAGCGCCGAACCCGATCGTCAACGAACTGGTGATCCTGCCGGACATCGAAAAGCGCCTGGAAGCCTTCGTCCGCGTCGGCCACGGCATCATCATCTTCCCCGGCGGCGCCGGTACGGCCGAAGAGTTCCTGTACCTGCTGGGCATCCTGATGCATCCGGGCAATGAAGGCCTGCCCTTCCCGGTCATCCTCACCGGGCCGAAACACGCTGCGCCGTACCTGGAACAACTGGACGCGTTCGTCGGTGCCACCCTGGGCGACGCCGCCAAGCAGCACTACCAGATCATCATCGATGACCCGGCCGAAGTGGCGCGACAAATGACCCAGGGCCTCAAGGCGGTCAAGCAGTTCCGCCGCGAGCGCAACGATGCGTTCCACTTCAACTGGCTGCTGAAAATCGACGAAGGCTTCCAGCGCCCGTTCGACCCGACCCACGAAAACATGGCCAACCTGAAGCTGAGCCTCGACCTGCCCGCCCACGAACTGGCGGCCAACCTGCGCCGTGCGTTCTCCGGCATCGTCGCCGGTAACGTCAAGGACAAGGGCATCCGCCTGATCGAAGACCACGGGCCGTACCAGATCCGTGGCGACGCGGCGATCATGCAACCGCTGGACCTGCTGCTCAAAGCCTTCGTCGCCCAGCACCGCATGAAACTGCCGGGCGGCGCGGCTTATGTGCCGTGTTATCGAGTCGTTGCGTAACTAATTCGGTGTAGAAATGCCGACATGAGCTTTACCGTCGCGAACCGCAGTGAAAGCTGCGATTCGCGGCACTCTATGGAAAGAAAAAATGCGCCAGCGCAATTCCGCCAGACTGCTGGTGATCAATCCCTCGCAACAGGTTCTGCTGTTTCACTTCCAACACAAAAACGATGCCCTCGCTGGCCAAAGCCACTGGGCGACACCCGGTGGAGGTCTTGAGCAAGGAGAATCCTTCGAGGCTGCGGCGGTTCGTGAACTGTTTGAAGAAACCGGACTGAATGTCGCTGCCGTGGGAGCCAGCGTTGCAGAGCGGCGTTTTCCGATGATGCTGCCCAGTGGTGAAACGGTGCTGTCGGTTGAACGGTATTTTGTGGTTCATACCGACAGTGAACGCCTGTCCCGTGAGGGATGGACGGCTAACGAAGTCCGGGTAATGGCGGACCATAAATGGTGGTCCGTAGCCGAGCTGCGAGAGACCCGAGAAACGGTGTGGCCGGAGCAGTTGATCACGATGCTGGAAAACGTCTGAAGGGCGTACAGACATACGCAAATCCTGTGGCGAGGGAGCTTGCTCCCGCTGGGCAGCGAAGCGGCCCCAAAATCGGGCAATGCGGTTTTTCAGGCAGACCGCGCTGAATGGATTTGCGACTGCTGCGCAGCCGAGCGGGAGCAAGCTCCCTCGCCACATTGGTGGTATGAACCAAAGGATTATCATTGGTTGTAAGGCCGCCATCGCGAGCAAGCTCGCTCCCACAGTTGATCCGGGTATGACTGCAAGAGGTTGGTCGGCTGTCAGGCCGCCTTCGTCGGAACGCCGCCCGGACCAAGCTCGGTCCCACAGAAGAGCAAAGGCAGAGCGGCGTACACCACGCTTTTCACCACTCATCAGGCCGAGCGTTAGCTCGCCTGCAGCTCTTGATCTTGATCCACCCGCCCCCTCGGAAGGCTGAGTGGAGGTGTTTATCCGGGGATTGGCGCGCAGCGCCGTTCGACGCAGTCGAACTCATTGCATGTAGGTCGAAGCGAAGCCGACCGGAGGGCAATGCCCCCGGATGAATACCGCAGCGAAGGAACCCCGAGCCTTAGCGAGGGGCCGTACGTTCGGGGCGAGCGTTTTTTTGGTTACTTTTTTAGGCGCTTGTAAAAAAAGTGACTCGCCGTAAGGGCGAAACCATAAGCCGCCGTTACCGCAGCAATGGATATGTACACGGTCAACAAAAGACAGGTCGGCTGTCAGGCCGCCTTCGTCGGAACGCCGCCCGGAGCAAGCCCGCTCCCACAATTGGACCGGGTACATTTGGCGGAAATGTGTTGCCTGTCAAACCCGCTCCCGAGGTTCAAGGCTGCAATGCCTGGGGCCCCGTGGACTGTTCTTTCGGCGGCCCGTCGGTGCCATCGAGAACGACTTTCTCGGCCACGAACTGCCAGTCCTTGTAACTGGCCATGCCCTTGAAGTCCGCCCACTGGCTGGGAAAGTTCTCTTGCTTGAGCGGCTTCTGCTCGGACGGGCAATACACACCGCTGATCCGCCCGTCCAAATCGCGCATCAGCTCCCACTCGCCACCCGTCATCGGCTCCGGGTACAACTGCCGCAGGTGATGCCTGGCCGTCGGGAAACGCTCGTCCTGCAACAGGTCCTTGAGCTCTTTCGGATACTGGGCCATACCGGGCGAACTGCGGTGATAGCTGCGCAACGCCTGGGCATACTGCGTACCGGCCCAGAGCAACTGCATTTCCCGATCACGGCGAGAAGCGGTGGCCCACAACTCGCCGGCACTGGCCAGGCCCATGCCCAGCACGACGATCAGAAACAGCACACCCAGGTAGGTAAAGCCATCCTGGTTCGCAGGTTTACCACTCGGAATAAAGGCTGCCATCGCGCGCCCTCCCGCTGGCCCCACTCTTGATATCGGACACCCCGCCCGCCACGCCATCCGGTGGCGCGACCATGACCCAGGTGTCCTTGCGCTCGGCAATCGGATCCAGCGGCTGGTTGCGCAGGTAGCGCAGTTCGACCAGCTGTTCGATGGAGTCGGGATAACGCCCGGTGTCCCCGTAATAGTGATCCAGTGCCTCGCGCATGGACGACAGACTCTGGCGCAGGGTGGTCTCCTTGGAGGCCTCCAGGCTGCCGAAGTAGCGTGGCAAGGCGATCGTCATCAAGGTCGCGATGATCGCCATGACCACCATCAGTTCAATCAGGGTAAAGCCCTTTTGCCGACGCATATGCTCACCACTCTCGGTAGGCGATGCCATTGAGACCCTTGCCGCGTGCCTTGGAGTAAACGTCAAAGACGTCCTGGCCCTCCCGCGGGTTCTCAGCCGAACTGTCATAAGAACGCAGGCCCCAGCCGCCCTCGTCGTCACGCTTGACGACTGCCAGCGGGTCACGGGGGATGCGCCGCAGGAAGTAGAACTTGGCGCCCTTGGGGCTGCGCGTGTCACGCACACCCTCGACCAACACTTGCAGGTTCGGCGGGTAGCCGCTGCTGTCGATCGACTTCTCGATGTAGCCGGCGTCGAAGGCCTGCTTGTAAGCATCGATGGCATCGCGGATCTGGTACAGCGCGGTTCGCAGGTCCTGCTCTTTGCCCCGGCGCACCACGGTCTCGGTCAGCGGTGCGGCCATGCCGGCCAGCAGGCCGACCAAGGCGAGCGTCACCACCACTTCGACCAGGGTAAAACCGCGTTGCGAGGCGTTCATGATCAAGGCTTCCCAACGGTAACGGTGGTGGCGATCGGTGCGTTCATGGGGTTGGTCTGAACCGTCGTGCTCATCGAACGGTCCGGTGCCTGGATGTGCATGCTGGTTTCGGTACCGGTCTGGAATTCCATGTCCGACGGGCTCTGGTACGGCAGGTTGCGCACGATCCGTGGGGTGATCGACAACACCAGTTCGGATTTGCTGACGTCGTCCTTGTTGCTGCCAAACAGGCGACCCAGGCCGGGAATGTCACCCAGGCCGGGGATCTTGTTGCCGGTGCTGCCATGGTCGTTGCGCACCAGCCCGGCGAGGATCTGGGTTTCTCCGTCATGCAGGCGCAGAGTGGTCTGGGCGTTGCGGGTATCGACCTGGACCGGAATGGTGCCCTGAGCGGTCGGCGTCAGCGGCGTGGCGTTACTGACTTCCAGCGCGATCTTGATCGCCACTTCGTTGTTCAGGTGCACGATGGGTTGCACTTCGAGCTTCAGACCGACGTCGAGGTAGGTCACGCTTTCGGTGATCACCGGGCCCTGGGTCGAAGGCACCGAGGTGGCGCTGATGATCGGCACGCGCTGACCGATGTGGATGCGCGCCTGTTCGCGGTTGCTGACCCGGATCACAGGGCTGGCCAGGGTGTTGATGTCCTTGTCCTGGGCATTGATCTTGGCCTGGGGCGATGGCGAGATCGTGATGCGGCCGGAGTTGATGCCCTTGAGCTGATCGAGAAGGGTCACCGCCGAGCCGTCGCTGTTGACCACGCCAAAGGTGTTGGGCCATTGCAGGCCAAGGTCGAGAATGCGCTGGCGGGCGACTTCCATCACTTCCACTTCCAGCACCACTTCCGGGTTGGACTGGTCCTGCGATTGCAGGAGTTTTTCCGCCATGCGCACCGCGTCGCCGGTATCGCGCATGGTCAGGGTGTTGAGGCGCTCATCGACGAACACGTCGCGGGTCTTGAGCATGGTCTTGATCATGTTCAACGCCGTGTTGGCATCGATGCTGGTCAGGTAGAAGGTACGCATCACCAGTTCCTGGTAATCCTTGATCTTCTGCGGCGAGTCCGGGTAGATCAGCACGGTGTTTTCATTCACCACTTTCTGATGCAGCTGGTTCTGTTGCAGCAGCAGATCCACGGCGTCTTCGATACGCACGTCACGTACGAAGATCGTGGCTTTCATGTCCGGGCGCAGGTCCTTGTCGAAGATGAAGTTCAGGCCGGCGACCTGGGACAGCACTTCGAAAATGGTCTTGAGGTTGGCATCGCGAAATTCCAGGGTCACCGGCCGGTCAAGGCGCGTGCGCAGTTGCGGGTACTGCACCACGTTGCGGCTCTGCACCAGGCGGATGCTGTCTTGCAGTTCCAGGGCGCCTTCGTTCTTCGGGTCCAGTTCGAGAATCTGCTTGACCTGGCGGTCGGCACCGTAGATGTCACCGCGACGCAGGTCGCCACGGGCCAGTTCGAGTTTCTCATCCATGCTGCGCAGGTAGTCGAGCTGGCGCAGGGAGTCCTGGGCGCGACGGTTGTTCGGCTCGATATTCAAGACCCGGCTGTAAGTCATGCGGGCCCCGGCGAAATTACGCTGGGCGCGGTCCATGTCGGCCTGGCTCAGCAGCGACTTCACGGCGAGGGCCCGTCCGTTGTTGAGGGCCATGTGCAAATCGGTATCGCGAGGGTTTTCCCGCAATCCCTCTTCGATGCGGGCCAGACCGGCTTCGTACTGGCCCGATTCGATCAGGGCCGAAGCTTCATCCTTGGCGAGCTGCGCGGAACTGCATGCGGCCAGCCCAGCGCAGAGACAAAGGCTCATCAACAAACGGGATTTGTTCATTCCGTACTCCCCACAGACAAAGTCTGCGCCAAACGCAGAGGCAGGTAGACCAGGCTCAGTTCCTTCTCGGAAATCCGCTCGATCCGCCAGGTTTCGTCGATGACATCCCCCTTGCGCACGACGTATATTTTTTCGCCGCTCTGCAAGAACACCTGCAGATCGGAATGGTCATGCAGCCTGCCGACAAACTGGAAGGGCAACGGTGGTGCCGTGGGGACTTGCACCACCGGAGTAACGACTACCGGTTGTTCAGTGACGGTGCCAGGGGCCGGCGCCGCTATCCAGCTGCGGGCGGCGAACAGGTCGCCTGCCGGGCTCAGGTCCTTGATCGGCGCCAGCGCAGCGGCACTCGATGCAGCCGTCGGTGCGCCCGGGGTCTTGCCCTTGACTGGGGTAGCCACGGTGGCCACCGCAAGGTCGCTGTCGTCGGCCTGATTGAAGTATTCGGGGAGCCAGGCGAGCGCTGCCGCTACACCGAAGAACGCCACCCAACCCGCCACGCGTTTGGTATTCATCATGACCTCGACAGGTAAAGGGTCATGCGGATCCGCCCGGTCAGGTCGGTATCGGCGATATTCTTGCGCGAAAGCTCCACATCCTCGAGCACCACTGCTGGCAACTGGCCGAGCAAGGCGTGCAGGAAACGCCGCAGTTGCGGGTAGCTGCCACGTACCGGCAGCAGAATCTGATAACGGGCCAGGTGCGTCTTGGGGTCCACGCCCAGGGAGTATTCACCCCGGGACAAGGTGATGCGCTCCTGGGCGGCCAGGGCATAGATCTTGTCGATGGCCACGGTGGCCTGGGGCTGGGATGGCAACTTGCTGCGGAAGTCGTCGAGCTGGCGCTGCGGCACCACCGGTGCGGCCACGCTGCCGTCTTCGACCTTGGCCAGGTACTCGGTGGCTTCGCGAGTCTGCTGGCTGAGACTTTGCAGCGACTCCCAGTCCGGCAGCAAACCTACCAGGCCATAGCTCAGCGCCAGCACCAGCATGGTCATCCCCGCCAGCCCCGGAACGCCCAGGCCTTGCAGGTATTCGTGGACGATCAATTTATGGATTTGCATCGCCGATCTCCCAGGTAGCCGACAGGTTGAACTGCACCGGGTGTTCCGGCACGTTGGCGACGATTTCGTGGCTCAGCAGCGACACGTCGGACAGCTCGTCGCTGGCTTCGAGGCGACGGTGGAAATCGAGCATGGCTTCCAGGTCCAGCGCCTCGGCGCTGATACGCACCTGGCCCTTGCGGGCGTCCGGGGTCAGGGTCAGCAGCGCAATGTTGTCCCGCGGCATGGCTTCGAGGGTGGCGAACAGGCGCTCCCAGGGGCGGCGCAACTGCTGGGAGACCTTGCGCATTTCCGCCAGGTTATGCGCCTGCTCGCGAATTTGCGCCGGGGTCAGGCTGAGTTTGCTGCCGGTATCGCCGGTGAGCACTCGCTGCGTGGTTTGCAGATGCCCCTGCTGCTGTTCGGCCTCGTTGCTCAGGTGCTGTTGCACCATCAGGCAAGTCAATGTCAGCACCACGCCACCGGCCAGCAGGCTCCAGCCCAAGGGGCCTGCACGGCGGCGCGGCTGAAAGTCGAGCATCAGGGGGCGCATGTCAGGCCACCGCCCGAGACATGAGGTACAGGCAATCGCGTGCGGCTGTCCGGTCTTCTTCGAGGCTGCGCAGCTGCACGCCGGGCACATCGGGAGGCGAATCGATGCGCGCCGGTGCATGCAGGTAGACATTCAACGGCCGTTCGCTGGTGGAAGCCTGCAACTGGTTTTCACGACCGATCAGCGCGGTCAGCGCGGCATCGCTGTCGCTGCTGCCCACCGAACGCACCGAGGTCCAGCGTCCTTCCCGGGCCAGCAGCAACACGCTGCGCACCGGTTCGGCGACCACGAACAGGAAGTCCCCGGCTTCAAAGCTTTTATCGAAATGGTTGAACGCCGCCATCAGATACGGCTGCACCGAACGCAGGCGCAAACCGCGAGCACGGACCAGGGCGCGCAGGCGTTCGAGCAAGTCCTGTGGCAGCGCGGTGGCGATGCGATCGTAACCGGCGGGTTCGGCCGAGAGCACCAGGCTCCAGGGCTGCGTCGGGGCACCGTAGAGGTCTTCGAAACACAGGTGGGCGAAGCCGAGCAACTCGGCCGGGCTGCTGATCTGCTCACTCCAGGGCACCAGGCAATAGCGGCTGAAGTGCCCGGAGATCACCACGGTCAGTTCCGCCCTGGCAACGCTGTGTTCGGCCAGCAAGCGGTCAAGGGTATCGAGGGCCACCGTCCAGGCCTGGAAGCCTTCGTCGATGTAGCCGACGCTGCCCAGCCAGTGGGTTGCAGCACCCTGCCGTTGCCCCAGGCCAACACCGTTGGCGCCGAGCACGGCGACAAATTGCTCACGAGATAAAAGTGACACGATTGATCTCCTCGAGCGTCGTCCGGCCTTGTTCCACCATCTCCAGCGCCGACTCGCGCAACAGGCGCAAGCCACGCTTGCAGGCGTGCGCCTTGATTTTCGAAATGGGCTGGCGCTCGACGATCATTTGCCGCAATTCGTCGTCCAGATGCAGCAATTCGGCAATCGCGCTACGCCCGCGATAACCGGTGCCCCGACAATGCCCGCAGCCCTTGCCGTGGACGAACTGGTAGTGAGCGACCTTTTGCGGATCGAGCCCCGAGACCTCCAGTTCTTCTTGGGTCGGGCTGTAGGGGCTGCTGCAGCTGGTGCAGACCAGGCGGATCAAACGCTGGGCCAGCACGGCATTGAGAGCCGAGACCAGGCTGTAGGGATCGATTTCCATCTGGGTGAAACGGCCGATCACGTCGAACACGTTGTTGGCATGAATGGTGGTGAACACCAGGTGACCGGTGAGCGCCGATTGCACGGCGATCTGTGCGGTGTCCGGGTCGCGGATTTCACCGACCATGATCTTGTCCGGGTCATGGCGCAGGATCGAGCGCAGGCCCCGGGCGAAGGTCAGGCCTTTCTTCTCGTTGACGGGGATCTGCAGCACGCCCGGCAGTTGATACTCCACCGGGTCTTCAATGGTGATGATCTTGTCCACGCCGTGGTTGATCTCGGTGATCATCGCGTACAGGGTGGTGGTCTTGCCGCTACCGGTCGGCCCGGTCACCAGCACCATGCCATAGGGTTCGGCGGCCAGCCGTCGCAACTGGCGCAAGGTTTCTTCTTCAAAACCCAGGGCCTGCAATTGCACACCGCAGACCTTGTCCGCCAGGTCCTGTTTGTCGAGGACCCGCAGCACCGCGTCTTCCCCAAAAATGCTCGGCATGATCGACACCCGGAAGTCGATCTGCCGGCCGCTGATGCCGATCTTGAAGCGGCCATCCTGAGGCACGCGTTTTTCGCCGATGTCCAGTTCGGCCATGACCTTGACCCGGGAAATCACTTGCTCGGCGAATTCGTTGCCCTGGATCTTGCTGATGTTGTTGAGCACACCGTCGATCCGGTACTTGATCACCAGGCCGCTGCCGGTGGTGCCGAGGTGGATGTCGCTGGCGTGCATTTTCAGCGCGTCGTACAGGGTCGAGTTGACCAGTTTGACGACAACGCTGGAATCTTCGCTGATGCTGGTCAGGGACAGGCTTTGCAGGTTATCGATCTCGGCGCCGGCGTCGCTCTGGGCGTTGAGCGACTCCACCGCATGGAAGCTTTCTTCGTGACGCGCCAGGTAGGCCTTCAGGTCATCGGCATGCACCAGATACAGCGGCGCGCCTTGCAGGCATTCATCGATCCAGGCCAGGCGCGCACTGTCGAAAGGGTCGGCGAACACACCGATGACCGCATCGTTATGACGCAGCAGAGTGAATTCGCGCTTGAGGCATTGGGCCAGGGTGACCCGGTCGAACACCGGGGTGGAATTGAACAGGCTGTCGGTGTCGAGCACCGGGTAGTGCAGGGTTACGCCGAGGCATTGAATGAAGGGCATGGGAGCCAGTTCGCACAGTCCCCCCAGGGCGTCCAGCATCCGCTCGCCGGAACTGGTGGCAAGGGCCCGGGCCTGGGCCAGTTGCTCACTGCTGAAACGAGTCGGTGCACATTCCGGTTGCGCCGGTTCTACGGCAAGGGATAGACGGTCCATGGCTTGCTCTCCAACGCCCGGGGCTTTGGGCCCTGTCGGCGCGGCGAGCCATTTCGGCGCAGGCCGAAACGTCTTGTCGCGCCACTACTCCCCGGTGAGCAATTGTTCGTCGTCTGGAGCCTTGGTGGCCGATGTACTTTTTCGGCGATCTGCCAGCACCCAACTACCGTCGTACAACTGCAACGGGAAACTCTCGGTCCTGCTCTGGCGTCGTTCGACAAAGCCTTCGCAAGTGCTCACTCCCGCTTTGGGTTCGCGTTGCCTGCCCAGAAGATCAAGCACTGCACGGGCCAATTCCGCCAATGGAAACGGCTTGAACAGGATATGGCTGACGCCCAGTTGCCGGGCCCGCTCACAAACTTCCGCGGTGGGGTGCCCTGTGATCAGCACGAAATGACACTTCCTGTTCTGGCGGACGGCATCGAGCAACTGAAAGCCTTCCATATCGGGCAAGCGGTAATCGAACACCATCACATCGGGCGCGAAATCGTCAGCTTCAGCGATTCCTTGCGCACCGTCGTGGGCAATCCGGACTTCCAGTGCTTGCGCCTGCAGGTAACCCTGGAGGTTCTCCGCCAGCAACTGTTCGTCATCAACAACCAGTACTTTGTTTAACAAGGTGGACTCCTTGAAACCGCAGGTCCGGGATTTGAACCTGACGGAGTGCGCGCCCTGACAGGACTAACGCATACTTCATGCCAGGCTGGGCGCCGGTAATTTTAGGACTTCATGTCCTTGAATTTAAAAACAATGCCTTTTCGTACCGTAACTCCATCCCCCAGAAACGGGGAAAGCGACCTGATTGGCACTGATTTTTTTCCCCCACTGTTGGGGAAACCCCCTATTGATCGTCAATCCGTTCGATTCGATTGCGCGAGCGCAATGGCGCCGACGCCCTCTTCCAGGTTAAGCGTAGCCCTGCGATTTCGACAGTGAAAGCGTCTGCACCGGGTGGTATCGAGTTTCATGATCGGCCTCCGGTCAGGGCTTGGCAGCAATGGGTTTATAGGGCGCGACCAGGAAGAAACGCTGATCCGGCAGATCCACCGTGACGATATGGGCACCGCTCAGGCCCAGGCGTCGGCCCGGGCCAAAGCTCATCAGTGGCGTCAGCCCGGTATCGAAGTCACGCAGGCCTTCCAGAGCACTGACCAGCTTCTCGCGACTGGCATTGCGCCCGGCCTGCTTCATGCCTTCGCTGAGCAGCATCATCGAACTGAACGCGCCCACTTGCAGCACCGCGTGCTGGCCACCGAGGCCCTGATGTTCGCGCAGCTGGGTCAGGGCCAGGCGCCCGGCCAGGGTCCAGTCGCTGGGCACGAACGGATAGGCCAGGAACACCCGCCGGGAAAATCCGCTGGGCATCTGCGTCAGATTGCCCGCCACCTGGTTCGAGGCTGCGAACAGGTAAGGCACCTGTCCCGCCGTTTGCAAGCGCTCGGCCAGGCGACTGAAGCCGCTGCTGCTGCCCAGGTAAAACACCGAGCGCGACCCCAAGGGAAAATCATCCCCGGCCGGGTCGTAGGCTTGCAGGCTGACCTTTTGCCAGGCGTGCCCCTGCAAGTATTTGCTGAGGTCTTGCGCCGCCAGACGTTGGCCGGGTTCGTCCGGGTAGGCGATCAGCGTCGGCCCCTGAAGCACCCGCAGGCTGGCCCTGGCGTAGTCGGCCAGGGCGATCAATTGCTCGCGAAGGCCCGGCAGCGGTTCGAATATCTGCGGGCTGGTATAGGGCGTGCCTTGCAAGGACAGCGGCCCGATCAGGGGAATGCCGGCCCGTTCCAGACGTACGGCGAAGCTCCCGTCCAATGCCGGCGCCAGCGGTGCGATCAGGGCAAACACCTGCTCTTCGTCGATCAACCGATCCAGCGCCTTTTCGGCACTGGCGCGGTCGGCACCGGGGTCGAGGATGGTCAGGCGCAACTGCCGGCCATGAATTCCGCCCGCCTCGTTGATGCGCGCCACGCAGCCGTTGAGCACCGCCGCCACCGTGATGCCCTCCTCGCCCAAGGGTCCGGAACCCGGCAACAACGTGCCCAGGTGCAGACTGTCTGGGGCCAGGCCCGGGTCGCTGTCGGCGGCCAGGTGCTTGAGGTACGCCGTGAGGTTGCGTTGATCGATCATCGACAACACGAACCGTGGCATCGTTGGATCGAGCTGGTTGTTGCCCGGATCGCGTCCCTCCTGCACCGCCCGCGCCAGGGTGGTTTCACTGTAGGCCGGGTAACTGCGGCCGTTGATGTGCTGTTGGCCCTGGCTGCTGGCCAGTCTCGACCAGCGCAGGTCTGGCGGGCGCACCTCGCCTTCCGGGCGCCCGAGGCCATCTTCACCATGACAACTGGCGCACGGCAGGCGGCTGGCCGGCAGCAGCATGCCCGCTGCGCCGACCCGGACCATGACCGGATCGCCGTTGGCCGACACGCCTTCGTGGTACAACCGTTTCCCGGCACTTTCGCTGAGGCTCAGCGGCAGTGCCTGGGCGGTGAACGCGATGCCGCCGAAGAGCAGCAGGCCAAGGACGAGGGCAGTATTCATGGCCGTGGCTCCGCGACCGGGGCAACGGGACGGATTTTGCTCCAGCGTCTGTTCGCCGCGTCACCGACGATCCACCGGGTGGAGTGTTGCGCGGGGGTCGGCAGGATCTGGTCGATGCGCCCCCATACAAGGTCCATTTGCACCTTGTCTTCGGTAAGAAAAAACCAGTGGGGCCCATCGATGCCCTGTTTCAAGGTGCAAGCCTTGAGTACCGCCGCAGTGTTACGCAGCGGATCACTGGCAAGGGAGATAAAGGTGCTGCCGTTCTGGCCCTGCAAGGGTGTGCAGGGCAAGCAGGTTTTCCTGTCGAGGGCGCTCATGGCTGATGCTCCATGGCGATGGCGGTGTGCTTGGCGTGGGCGTTGCGTTCGCCTCTGAGCCTCTCGACGGCCCGGGCCAGCTCCGTCGGGTCGGTGAGACCGTAGTAGCGGGTCCAGGAACGGTTGTTGCCGTCCCCCACCAGAATCAGCGGCGAGTGGTTCTCGACGCCACCGCTGTAGGCGCCAAGGCCCTTGAGGGTGGCATCGACCGACTGCGGCGAACCGGTCAGCCAGCTCCAGCCCGGCCCCTTCTGGAAGGTGCGGGCGTAGTCATTCAGCCGTTGGGGATCATCACGCTGCGGGTCGATGCTGATCGACACCAGTTGCACCTCGGTGCCGACCCGCGCGCCCAACTGTTTTTGCACCCTGCCCATGATCGAGGACACCACCGGGCAGACCGTGGTGCAGTTGGTGTAGATGAAACCCATGACCACGATCTTGTTGCTCACCAGGTCTTTTTCCAGGCTGACGACCTTGCCGTTCTGGTCCAGCAGGGTCACGTCGGCAAACCTGATCCGGGCGGTCTGCGGGTTGGCGGTGCTGGCCGACATATCGTGCCCGGTGTGCTCGTCCACCGAGTGTGCCGGCGCCTGGTCGATACCGAAGACCAACAGGCAGAACGTCAGCAGGCCGCGATGCGCGAATCGGTCCATGTCTGTTTCCTCTTGGTGGTGTATCGCCACTTCTCGACAAATCGACCGGAGCAATCCGCATGCCACAAAAAAATACGTTATTAATCAGCGTGTTATAATTACGACTTGATAGGTCGGGGGATTTACCCCACCCAATCCCCCCACTTTTTCGCCGGGGCCATCATTCCCCACTATTGGGGAAAAATCCCCCGGGGGTTTCGATCACAGCGGCGCATCCGCGGGCAACCCCTGCAAACGCCGATACTGGTTCAGCACGCTGGGCACATAACGCTGGGTCTCGGCGAACGGCGGGACCACGTTGCCCCGGCTGAGCACCGCTTGCGGGCCGGCGTTATAGGCCGCCACGGCGAGGCGGATATCGTTGTCGAACATCGTCATCAGGCGCTTGAGATAGCGGGCGCCGCCCTGGATGTTGGCCTTGGGGTCGTAGACATTGGTCACACCCATTTCGCGGGCAGTGTCGGGCATCAACTGCATAAGCCCGCGAGCACCCTTGGGTGAGGTGGCGCGGGCGTTGTAGCTCGATTCGGTCTTGATCACTGCGTGAATCAGCGCCGCCGGCAGTTCGTTGGCCGTGGCTGCCGCCGCCACCAGCTCGGCATAGGGTTGCGCGGCGATCATCTGCGGTTGCTGATCGAGGCTGACCACCGCCGCATCGGGCTCACGAATCACCCGTTCATAGTGGCGTCCGGGGCGGTGGACGTTGGACAGGACGTAGCTGCCATTGGCGTCCACGGAAACAAACACATCGGCCTGTGCGGCGCCGGCCAGTACAAGCAGACCCAGTAATCCGGTGGTGAGTGTTTTCATTGTTATACCTCCCCTTCCGGCCCCGAAAATTGGGGCAATTGCCCCAATGGCCAGTCGTGCACCAGCCATACGCAAGCACTGTGCCGTAAGCGAGAAGGCCCGTAGTACGGGGGGGCGCGCCAGGGTCAGCAATCGTGAGCATGGCAATTGCATGCAACTACATGGCAACTCTGCTGCCGACTGAGTGAGGTCATCATGAATCAGCGACTGTCTTATGCCCGGCGACCCCAAGGCGGGTTCACCTTGCTCGAACTGTTGGTAGTGCTGGTGGTACTGGGGCTGTTGGCCGGCATCGTGGCGCCGAAGTATTTCGCCCAACTGGGCCGTTCCGAAGTGAAAGTGGCCAAGGCGCAAATAGAGGGCTTGAGCAAAGCCCTGGACCTTTACCGCCTGGAAGTCGGCCATTACCCATCGACCGAACAAGGCTTGCAGGCGCTGGTCACCGCCCCCGCCGACGAACCGCGCTGGACCGGCCCGTACCTGCAGAAAAAACTCCCGCAAGACCCCTGGGGCCGCAACTACGCCTATCGCTATCCCGGTGAAAACAGCGAGTACGACCTGTTGTCCATGGGCAAGGACGGGCAACCCGGTGGCGAAGGCGAGAACGCCGAAGTCACCAACTGGAACTGACGGGAATGGCGACCATGCGCTTTCATCTCAAGACCGTTGGCAAGGCCGGTGTCGTCTCGATGACCGTCGAAGCACCGGGGCACAGCGAAGCCAGGCGCATCGTCGAAGACCAGGGCCTGCGGGTGGTCAGCCTGCACGCCGAGCGACATTGGCGCGCGTTGCGCCTGCACAAGCGCGAGACGTTCAACCTGGTGTTGTTCAGCCAGGAACTGACCACCCTGCTCAACGCCGGCCTGCCATTGATCGATGCGCTGGAAAGCCTGGCGGAAAAGGAAAACGCGCCACAGGCTCGCAAGACCTTGAACGAGTTGGTTCGCCTGCTTTACGAGGGCAAATCGTTTTCCCAGGCCCTGAGCCAGCTGTCGGCGGTTTTTCCTCCGCTGTACGTGGCGCTGGTGCAGTCCAGCGAGAAGACCGGCGCCGTGGGCGATGCCCTGGGCCGCTATGTCAGCTATCGCCAGCGCATGGACGAGGTTCGCCAGAAGATCATCAGCGCTTCGATCTACCCCTTGCTGTTGCTGGTGGTGGGTGGTGGCGTGGTTTTGTTTTTGATGGGGTATGTCGTACCGCGCTTCAGCCTGGTGTTTGAAGGACTGGGGTCGAACCTGCCGTGGATGTCGCAGATCCTGATGAGCAGTGGCATGTTCCTGCACGCCCACCAGGGTGAATTCTTCGGTGGCTTGCTGGCCATCATCGTCGCCCTCACCCTGCTCCAGCGCCAGCCGGCGTTTCGTCGGGGGCTGGACCGACTGATCGAAAAACTCCCCGCGGTGCACCAGCGCATCTTCATGTATGAACTGGCGCGCTTCTACCGTTCGCTGGGGATTCTGCTGCAAGGTGGCATCCCTCTGGTCACTGCCATGGGCATGGTCCGTGGCCTGCTCAGCGTCGCCTCCCGCACGCGCCTGGACCAGGCCTGCGACCGGGTGCGCGAAGGGCAATCACTCTCTGCCGCGCTGGAACTCAATCACCTGGTGACCCCCGTGTCCCTGCGCCTGCTGCGTGCCGGCGAACAGTCCGGCAACCTCGGGCAAATGATGGAGCGCAGCGCCGACTTCTACGACGAAGAAATCAGCCGCTGGATCGAATGGTTCGTGCGGCTGTTCGAACCCTTGCTGATGACCTTCATCGGCCTGCTGATCGGGGTGATCGTGATCCTGATGTACATCCCGATTTTCGAACTGGCCTCGAGCATTCACTGACCCTTTGGAATTGACCCTTTAGAAGCAGGTCCGGCCGTGCATCGCATTCTTTTTCAACGTTCCAGCCGAATAAATCGGTGCGTTGAACTGTTCATCTAGTTCCCATGGGGAAAAAAGGCAGCACATTGCAATGTTCATCAACGTTCCAATCTGAATAAAAAAGACGGAGAACGACATGCTCATCAATAAGCTTTTACTGGCAGTAGCTATTGGCGCGGTTCTGTCGGCGTCTACCGTATTGATTCCGGACAGCCTGTCCGGAGTTTCCAGTGCTCTGGCCAAGGATGGGGGGGGTAGTGGCGGCGGCGGTGGTGGTGGCGGCAGTGGTGGTGGCGGCGGCGGCGGCAGTGGCGGTAGCGGTGGTGGTGGCGGCAGTGGTGGTGGCGGTAGTCACGGTGGAAGCGGCAGTGGCGGCAACAGCGGCAGCGGCCACAGTGGCGATCATGGCAGCAACAGCGGCCATGGCAGTGCCAACAGCGGTTCGAGTCACTCCGGAACGGCCTCGTCCTCAGGTCGCAGCGGCACCCATGATGAGCCCGGCGATGACCATGGGGTTCATGCCAATGGCGAGCCCGGTGATGACCGTGGCGTGCATGCCAATGGCGAGCCCGGCGATGACCGCGGTGTCCATGCCGAACCCGGTGATGACAAAAGGAGCTGATCCCAGCTGATTCCCATACAACACAAAACCCTGTGGGAGCGGCGCACCGCCGCTCCCACAATAGATTGTGTGAACCATCTCATTACAACCCACCCTCAGACTGATCCAGTTCCTCGCGCAAGAACTCAACCAGCGCCTGCACCGGCCGCGAACTCTGCCGGTGTTGCGGATAGACCGCCGATAACGTCAGCGGCTCGGGGCGCAAATCCTCCAGCACCTCCACCAGTCGCCCATCCTTCAACGCCGAGCCGACAATGAACGTAGGCAAATACGTGATCCCCAGCCCGGCGATCGCCGCATCCTTGAGCAGTTCACCGTTGTTGACGCGCATCCGCCCGCTGACATTGACGCTCAATGATTTGCCCTGCCCCGCAAACCGCCATTGCACCTGTCGACCATGGCCATACGGCAGGCAGTCGTGACTGTGCAAGTCTTCAGGCTTGAGCGGTGTACCGCGCTCGGCCAGGTACGCCGGGCTTGCGCAGTACACCCGCTCAATGGAGGCAATGCGACGGGCGATCAGTGTCGAGTCCTCCAGTGTGCCGATGCGCAGCGCGAGGTCGTAGCCCTCACCGAGCAAATCCACGGGGCGATCGCTCAAATCCATCTCCACCGTCACGTCGCGATAGCGCTGCAAAAACACTGGCAACAGGCAGCCCAGATGGGCCAGTGCGAACGACAGCGGCGCACTCACCCGAATGGTCCCGCGTGGCTCGGTGGTCTGGCCGGCGATGCCCTGCTCCACTTGTTCGACTTCGCTGAGCAGGCGCAAGGCTGATTCGTAATAGCTCTGCCCCAGGGGTGTAACGTCCAGGCGCCGGGTCGAGCGATTGAGCAAGCGCACGCCCAGGCGCTCTTCGAGTTGCATCAAGCGGCGGCTGACAAACTGCTTGGACAGCCCCAATTGATCGGCGGCCGCCGTGAAGCTGCCGGAGTCCATGACCTGGCAAAAAATGCGCATATCTTCGAAGGGGTTCATTGTCACTTCCCGGTTGACAGTCAAACACTTTATAGCCGCTTTTTCCCTTCATGGCACACCATTAATCTTCGTTCACCGCACTGAAATCACCTTCCCCGAAGGATCTGCGATCTGTTTGCCGCAAGCATTTAAATGGAGTTCCCCATGTCCTTGCTCCTTGAGCATTTGCTTTCCCTGAGCGCACTGCTGTTGGTAGTCGACGCCCTGCTCTGGCACCTCGCGCCATTCAAGCATCGCGTCAGCCGGGTCGGTGTGCGCCTGGCGCTGTTTGTGCTGTTCAGCGCGGTGCTCATCAACGCCGGTGTCAGCCCGTTGCAGGCGCCCTTGTTTGCCGAAGATCCCGTGGCACAACTGGGGGCCACGGCACTGGGGATTCTCTGGTGGCTGTACGCCGCGCGGGTGCTCACCGAAGTGATCGGCCTGGCCCTGATGCAGCGCATCGGCCACAGCGGCCGGCTGTTGCAGGATGTCATCGGCGCACTGGTGTTCCTGATTGCCGTGGTGGCCGCCGCCGGCTACGTGCTGGAACTGCCGGTGAAAGGCTTGCTGGCGACCTCCGGTGTCGTCGCCATCGTGGTGGGCCTGGCATTGCAGAGCACCTTGAGCGACGTGTTCTCCGGCATCGTGCTCAACACCACCAAGCCGTATCAGGTCGATGACCGGGTTTCCATCGACGGAATTGAAGGCAAGGTGCTGGACATCGACTGGCGTGCCACCCACCTGCTGACCAGCGCCGGCAGCACCGCGGTGGTGCCGAACTCGGTGGCGGCCAAGGCGAAGATCGTCAACCTCAGCCGCCCGTTCAACCTGCACGGCGTGTCCATCAGCATTCAAGTGCCCAACCACATCCGCCCGCGTCGGGTACTCGACGCCCTGGACCGCACTCTGCAAGGCAGCAGCAGCCTGCTGCTCGATCCGGCGCCGAAAGCCGTGCTCAAGGAAGCCGGCGAAACCATGTCCGAATACGTGGCCAGCGGCTTTATCGCCGAGTTGGGCAAAAAAGGTGAAGTGCGCAATCAACTGTTCGACCTGGCCCATCGGCACCTCGAAGCGGCAGGCATTTCCCGGCAACCCGATGGCGTGATCGAACCGTCGACCCGCGCACGGGCCTTGCTCGATGAAGTGAAAATCTTCCGTTCCCTGAGCGCCGAGGAGCGTGATCGCCTGGCCCAGAACATGGTGGCGCAACAATACACGGCCGGTGAAGTGGTGCTGGATCTGGAAGAAGTACCGGACAGCCTGTTCGTCATCGCCACTGGCGTGGTCAGCGCCACCGTCCCCGACGGCAGCACGCAGATCGAAGCCGGGCGCATGGGGCCGAGCGAAGTCATGGGCGAACAAAGCATCCTCGCCGACACGCCATCCCAGGCACGGTTCACCGCCATGACTTCAAGCATCATTTACCGCCTCGACAAATCCCTGACCCGCAGTTGCATGGCGCAACGACGGGAAGTCGACCGGGCGTTGAACAAGCTGCAAGCAGTGCGCCAGCAGAACAGCCGGATGGCGTTGATGGCCAAGCCGGTGGAGGTCAGGAAAGGTGGGTTTTTGAGTTGGCTACAAAACCGTTGAAAGAAAAAAGATCGCAGCCTTCGGCAGCTCCTACAGGGAAACACATTCCGAAGTAGGAGCTGCCGAAGGCTGCGATCTTTTAAAGGCTGCTGGCCAAAGCCAGCAGCCACAACCATTACTGCGCAGTAAATTTCATGTAGCTGTTGATCAGGTTGCGATAGTTCGGCAGGCGCTCGGACAGCAGGTTGGCCAGGCCTTCCATGTCGTTGCGCCAGTCGCCTTGCAGCTCGCAGGCCACGGAGAACCAGTTCAGCAGGTGCGCACCGGCGGCCGACATGCGTGCCCAGGCCGCTTGTTGCACGGTGGTGTTGAAGGTGCCGGAAGCGTCGGTCACCACAAACACCTCAAAGCCCTCGGCAATGGCCGACAGGGTCGGGAACGCCACGCACACGTCGGTCACCACACCGGCGATGATCAGTTGCTTGCGACCGGTGGCCTTGATCGCCTTGACGAAGTCTTCGTTGTCCCAGGCGTTGATCTGGCCCGGGCGAGCAATGAACGGCGCGTCCGGGAACTGCGCCTTGAGCTCCGGCACGATCGGGCCGTTCGGACCGCTGTCGAAACTGGTGGTGAGGATGGTCGGCAGCTTGAAGAACCTGGCGATGTCGCCCAGCGCCAGCACGTTGTTCTTGAACTCGTTGGGCGAGAAATCCTGTACCAGCGAGATCAGACCGGTCTGGTGGTCGACCAGCAAAACCACGGCATCGTCTTTGTTCAGGCGTTTGTACGGAACGTTGCTCATTGGAAACTCCTTGATGGATGGTTGTCGCAGTCAGCGCCGACCTGTTGGGCCGGCGCTTTTTTAAAAGAGTCAGAAGGCAAAACACGAGCAGCCAAAGGCACCCCAGAAACCGGCAAAATCGCTGACCGGCGCGTTCGACAGGCGCGCCCGTTCATGACTGTGGGAATGCACCGCGCACGGGCCGCTGCAATGGTGAACCTGGGCCTGCATCGGCGACGTCGGGCGCCAGTGACCGGGCACCTTCACCACCGGCGACCAGTCCGGCAGTACCGGCACGCTGGCCGGCCCGAGTTTCTCGAAGTCACCGGCACCGTAGACCACCTTGCCGCCGACCACGGTCAACACCGACTCGATCCACTTGATCGCCTCTTCATCGACGCTGAAAAAATCCGCGCTGAGGGCGGCGACATCGGCCAGTTGCCCGACCTTGATCTGGCCCTTCTTGCCTTGCTCCGACGAGAACCAGGCGCTGCCGTGGGTGAACAGTTCCAGCGCCGTCAGGCGTGAAAGGCCTTCGGCGTGCAACTCCATACCGCCGACGGTGCGACCGCTGACCATCCAGTACAGCGAGGTCCACGGGTTGTAGCTCGACACCCGCGTCGCGTCGGTACCGGCGCCGACCGGCACACCTTCGGCCAGCATGCGTTTGATCGGCGGCGTGGCTTCGGCCGCTTTCGCGCCGTAACGCTCGACGAAATATTCACCCTGGAACGCCATGCGATCCTGGATCGCGATGCCACCGCCCAGCGCCCTCACCCGCTCGATGTTCTGCGGGGTGATGGTTTCGGCGTGGTCGAAAAACCACGGCAAGCCATTGAACGGAATGTCGCGATTGACCTTCTCGAACACATCGAGCATGCGGCTGATGGATTCGTTGTAGGTGGCGTGCAAACGGAACGGCCAGCGTTGCTCGACGAGGTGGCGCACCACCGGCTCCAGCTCGGCTTCCATGGTTTGCGGCAGGTCCGGGCGCGGTTCGAGGAAGTCTTCGAAGTCCGCCGCCGAGAACACCAGCATTTCCCCGGCGCCGTTGTGCCGCAGGAAATCGTCGCCCTGGTGCAGCTTCACGCTGCCGGTCCAGTTCTTGAAATCGGTCAACTCTTCCTTGGGCTTCTGGGTGAACAGGTTGTAGGCGATGCGCACGGTCAGTTGCTCGTCCTTCGCCAACTGCTCGATCACCTGGTAATCATCCGGGTAATTCTGGAAACCGCCGCCAGCATCGATGGCGCTGGTCAGGCCCAGGCGATTGAGCTCGCGCATGAACTGGCGGGTCGAGTTGACCTGATACTCCAGCGGCAACTTCGGCCCCTTGGCCAGGGTCGAGTACAGAATCATCGCGTTGGGCCGCGCCACCAGCATGCCGGTCGGCTCGCCGTTGGCGTCACGCACGATCTCGCCCCCCGGCGGGTTCGGTGTGTCGCGGGTATAACCGGCGACGCGCAACGCGGCACGGTTGAGCAAGGCGCGGTCGTACAGGTGCAGCACAAACACCGGCGTATCCGGTGCCGCCTGATTGAGCTCCGCCAAGGTCGGCATGCGCTTCTCGGCGAACTGGAATTCGTTCCAGCCACCGACCACCCGCACCCATTGCGGCGTCGGCGTACGGTCGGCCTGCTCCTTGAGCATGCGCAAGGCATCGGCCAGGGACGGCACACCTTCCCAGCGCAGTTCCAGGTTGTAGTTCAAGCCGCCACGGATCAGGTGCAAGTGCGAGTCGTTGAGCCCGGGGATCACGCAGCGGCCCTTGAGGTCGATCACTTGTGTGCCCGAACCACGCAGTGCCATGGCTTGGGCATCGCTGCCGACCGCGACAAAACGCCCGTCGCTGATCGCCACGGCGCTGGCGAGCGGTTTCTCACGGTCAACGGTATGGAATTGACCATTGAACAGAATCAGATCGGCGTTCATCACGGTTCCTCGTGCAAAGTAGCGGGAGACAGCCAGGGCGCGAACAGACGCGTCGCCATGGGCATGAAGATGTAAACCACCGACAGCACGATGGTCAGGGTGATCAGGAACGTGGCCACCACGTAGTTGGAGAGCAAGGCGTTGAGCCGTAGCAGCGGCCCCCAGAGCAGCGGTACCAGCAGGGTGTGCGGCAGGATCACCAGCAGCGTTACCACGGCCTGCTTCCAGCGCGGCGGTGGCGTACCGGCCTCGGCCTGGGGCGAGAACCAGAACTCGTTGACCGGATTGACCTCGGTCTGGTCGCCATCGGCCAGCATCGGCGCGGCTTCGTTGACCAGTTCCTGGCGTTGCGGTGAATCGAGCCAGCTCTGCATTGCCTCGGTCGAGCAAAAGCGCAGCACGCAGGTGTAGGTATCGAGGCCGGCATTCTTGCCGCGCACCACGTCCACCCCCAGATGCCCGACGTTCTGCGCGGCCACCTTGACGATATTGCGCAGCCAGGCTTCATAAGGCACTTCGAAACCGGCCTTGACCCGGTGCTTGACGATCAGGGTCACCACCTCATCAGGTCCGGGACTGGCCGGCTCACGGCGATTGAGATCAGACATAACGCAAGGCTCCGACGAAACGGACATTGAGCGCCAGCCGTCCCGGCCCGGCGATGAAAATGCTGCTGAACACGATCAACAACAGCCAGCCGAACTGGCCTTCGAAGAGCGTCCACTGCGGATGCACGACCAACATCGACACCCACAGCAAAAACAGAATAGGCAAACACGCCATACGCGCCAGCAACCCGGCAACGATCAGCAGCGGGCACACGACCTCGGCGAAAATCGCCAGCAGCAGCGTCAGGTTCGCGCCCAGGTGGAAAGGGTCTTCAATGTTTTGCAGCTCGGCACTGTAGTGAAACAGCTTGGGCAAACCGTGTACCCACAACAGGAACAACCCGCCGCTGACCCGCAGGAACAGCAGCCCCCAGTCTTGCGCCCGATCATCGCGTCGCGAAGCGTCCATGGCCTACCCGCACAAATAAAAAACCACCGGCGTCGATACGCCGGGACAGGACTTGATAGTGCCGGGACGGGGGGAGGAAAAATTGAATGTACGTGCTCTGTTTGCGGGTGCGACAAAGATGCGCAATTCACCTGCAAAGCGCAGTCCCTGTGGCGAGGGGGCTTGCCCCCGCTGGGCTGCGAAGCGGCCCTAAATCCAGCAACCGTGATGCTTCAGGCAAACCGTGTTAACCGGTTCTACGACTGCTGCGCAGCCGAACGGGGGCAAGCCCCCTCGCCACAGGGATCAGTGGTTAGTCTTGCGGGTCGATATTATCCAGCGCCCGGTTCACCGCCAGCTCACCCAACATGATGATCTGCGCAATTCCCAGCAGTGAATTGCGATGAGGGCTTTGCAGAAATCCCGCAAGGTCGCTGGCCATGATGCTGGCCGAGGCCAGGGATTCGCAGGCGTGGGCCAATAGCGTTTCGGTGTTGATGTCGGGGGCGATGACAAACATCGTGCTGGGTTTATGCGATGGAGCCGGATCTTTTGCGGGGTTGAGGTAGTGATCCAGTGCGCGGTCGGCGGCTTCGTGGAGTTTTCTGGAGTCGAGCGAATCGTAGGGGGAAACGTCGTCGGATTGCGGGGGATTCGGGGTTGGTTTGAACATGGCGGAGCTCCTTTATACCTGGTGAAACCACCAAAACCCGTCGCTAAACAAGTAAGGGTGGCAGCTGTACGCAGGTTAGCGAACCGGGAGGTATAAGACCCGGCAGACCCGAAGGCCTCCCGCGCACAGCCACCATGTCGAAAATTGCAAACACACGAATATGTGCAATAGAGACTGGAGCCTTGTTGCGCTTATACCTGGTCGGGTCGCTAAACCCGGTCGCTGAATTTGCAGCGACAGGGAAACGATAAAGACCGGGTACAAGACTCACAAGCCGGCGGATTCTGGCGTAGTTGTAGGCAACGACGCAAGGCGGTGTGGCTTTCAGGAATAGAGGCTGACGGCTTTTAAACAGGGCTGTCAGAACACTGCATATTCCCTGTGTGCGAGCTTGCTCGCGATGGCGGCATTACATCCGGCATTGGTGTTGACTGATCCACCGCTATCGCGAGCAGGCTCGCTCCTACAATTGGATCGGCAACATCTGTGAGAGATTGGTTGGCTGTCAGGCCGCCTTCGCGAGCAAGCCCGCTCCCACAGTTTGAGTTGTGTGTATCTGCGAGAGATTGGTTGGCTGGCAGTCCGTCTTCGCGGGCAAGCCCGCTCCCACAGGTACTGAGTACATCTGTGAGAGATTGGTCGGCTGGCAGGCCGTCATCGCGAGCAAGCTCGCTCCCACAGAAGAGCAAAGGCAGAGCAGCCCACACCGCGCCGCTTCTCACCACTCATCAGGCCGAGCGTTAGCTCGCCTGCAGCTTTTGATCTTGATCCACCCGCCCCCTCGGAAGGCTGAGCGCAGGTGTTTATCCGGGGATGGGCGCGCAGCGCCGTTCGACGCAGTCGAACTCATTGCATGTAGGTCGAAGCGAAGCCGACCGGAGGGCAATGCCCCCGGATGAATACCGGAGCGAAGGAACCCCGAGCCTCAGCGAGGGGCCGTACGTTCGGGGCGAGACCTTTGGTTCCTTTGGGCTGGGCCGGCACTCCGGCGTTTGCCAAAGGGACTCGCCGTAAGGGCGAAACCATAAGCCGCCGTTACCGAAGCAACGGATATGTACTCAGTCAGGAAGGAATATCCAAAGCCAAAGACATGAACTGACCAATCCGCGACCGCAACCACCGCTCCGCCGGATCATTGTCATGCACCCCGCTCCAGGCCATCGACAACTGCGCCGCCTCAATCTCGAACGGCGGATCCTCGGCCCGCAACCCACACCCCTCGACCAAAGCACACGCCGCATAATCCGGCACAGTGGCAATCATCTCGGTCCCGGCAAGCAACGCCCGCAACCCACTGAACTGCGGCACCCCCAGCACCACACGACGACTGCGCCCGACCTTCGCCAGATCCAGGTCGATATTGCCGCTCAAATCCCCCGAGAACGACACCATCGCATGGGGCCGCTCGCAGTACTCATCCAGGGTCAGCGTCCCGGGACGGGTGTCACCGCGCAGCACCTTGCAGGGAATATCGCGCAGCTTCTTGCGCTTGGCATTGGCCGGCAGATCCGTGGTGTAACTCACGCCCACCGAGATTTCCCCCGACGCCAGCAGCGTCGGCATCAACAGGTAATTGGCCCGCCGCACGACCACGACGATGCCCGGCGCTTCCTCCTGCAACTGACGCAGCAACGGCGGAAACAAACCGAACTCGGCATCGTCCGACAGCCCAATGCGAAACACATCGCAACTGGTCGCCGGATCGAACTCCTTGGCCCGGCTGACCGCACCGGAAATGGTGTCCATCGCCGGTTGCAACTCCTTGAGAATCGCCAGCGCCCGCGCCGTCGGTTCCATGCCACGACCGTTGCGCAGCAGCAACGGGTCGTCGAACAGATCGCGCAAACGCCCCAGCGCGGCGCTCACCGCCGGTTGGCCCATGAACAGTTTTTCCGCGACGCGGGTCAGGTTCTTTTCGAACATCAGGGCCTCGAAAATCACCAGCAGGTTCATGTCGACGCGACGCAGATCGTTACGGTTCATAGGCTCGGGTTCCTTGTTTGTTCGGCCAGGCGCGAGAGCTGTCGACTTTACTCGATCAACGGTACGTTTGCCGCTCGTTTGTACGGCCCGTACTCCACCGGCACCCACTGGAAATGCTTGCCTTCGGCGGTGATATGACCGATACCGGGAAATGGCAGGTGTGCCGCCGTCACCCAGGTCTTGCTGGCGGCAGCGGCACTGAACACCTGGTTGCGGCTTTTGATCGCATGCTGGCTGTCGACGTCGAAACCGATCGATACCTCAGGATGCAGGAACTGCACGGCGAGGTTGTGCACCAGGTCGCCCATGAACAGGATGCTTTGCCCTTGCGAGGTGAAACGGTACGTGGTGCTGCCCGGCGTGTGCCCTTCTTCCAGTTGCGCCTCGACCACACCCGGTAGCGGTGACTGGCCGGGGGTGAAGGTCTTGAAACGGCCGGCGGCCACGTAAGGCGCGGTGGAATCCTGGGCGATTTTGAAGTAGCCCTTGGCCGCTTCCGGTGCCTTGGCCAATGCCTGCGGATCGAGCCAGTAGTCGGCCTCGGCCTTGGCGGCATACACCGTGGCGTTGGCGAACAGCGGTTGCTGTTGGCCGTCCACCAGGCCGCAGACATGATCAAGGTGCAGGTGGGTGATCAGGATGGCGTCCACTTGCTCCGGTTTGTAGCCGGCCGCTTGCAGGTTGGCCGGCAACTGGCCGGCGGTAGGGCCGATGCACTGCCCTGCCCCAGTGTCGATCAGGATCAGCTGTTTACCGGTGTTGACCAGAAAGGCGTTGAAGGCGGTCTGTACCCCCGGGGTTTCAATCGAACGACGGGCCAGCAGTGCGCGGATCCGGTCCTGGCTCATGCCCTGCAACAGCTTGGGCGATAGATCGTTGTAGCCGTCGAACAGCGCCGTCACTTCGTAATCCCCCAGCGCCAGGCGGAAGTATCCGGGTACTTGCGTGCCCACCTGCGCGGGCGCCTGAGCCAGTGCGCCGGCGGATATCAGCGCCAGGCCGATGGCGCCGAGCGTTCCCTGCAATGTCCGTTTCATCTGATTACCTTTCCAGGCCAAGCGGCGGTCCGTTATAGCCCGCTCCATTGTGCGCATCTTGTGCCAATCGCCGCTGCCCGCACTTGCAACGATGTGCTGTGTTCACACCCTCGGGCATGGAATTAACAACGTTTAACTCGTCAGCCGCATCGGCCGCCTCCAACAATGAAGCCCTCAGCGCAGAACTGTTTTTTTCCAGAGTAACGGTGCTGATCGCTCGAACCGGGCGCCAGCGCTTTTCCTCCCCGACCGGACAATGGCCATGGCTTACCCACAGCACACCACCGCCCGCGCACCTGCCAGCGAACCGCGCAAGCCCCACACCGGCGGCCTCAGCCCACAACGCGAAAAACTGGTTAAACAACTGATCCTCGAGCGTCTGGGCGACAGCCTGGAAGTCACTGAACTGGCACAGGCTTGCGCCCTGTCGCGCAGTCACTTCTCGCGCGCGTTCAAGTGCAGCACAGGCCTCTCGCCACAGGACTGGATTCGTCAGCAGCGCATTGCCCTGGCCAAGCAATTGATCCAATACACCGGCCTGAGCCTCACGCAGATCAGTCTCGAATGCGGTTTCTGCGATCAGGCGCACTTCTGCCACATCTTCACCCGCAGCGAAGGCATCAATCCGTTTTCCTGGCGCTGTCAGGTGGTGCATGGCCTTAAAAGCAAAAGATCGCAGCCTTCGGCAGCTCCTACGGGTATACACGCTGGCGTGTAGGCGCTGGCGAAGCCTGCGATCTCTTGATCTGTGCTTTTTAACCTTTCAAGAACGCCAACAGGTCAGCATTGAGCTGGTCCTTGTGGGTGTCCGTCAAACCGTGAGGGGCGCCCGGGTAAATCTTCAGGGTCGAGCCCTTCACCAGCCTGGCGGAGGAGACGCCCGCCGCTTCGTACGGCACAACCTGATCCGCGTCGCCATGCACCACCAGGGTCGGCACGTCGAACTTCTTCAAATCTTCGGTGAAGTCGGTTTCCGAGAACGCCTTGATGCAGTCATAGGCGTTCTTGTGGCCAGCCATCATGCCTTGCATCCAGAACCAGTCGATCATGCCCTGGGACGGTTTCGCGTCGGGTTTGTTGAAACCGAAGAACGGGCCGCTGGCGAGGTCGATGTACAGCTGCGAGCGGTCGGCCAGCGAGGCCTGGCGAATGCCGTCGAACACTTCCAGCGGCAGGCCGTCGGGGTTGGCTTCGGTCTTGAGCATCTGCGGCGGTACCGCGGAAATCAGCCCGGCCTTGGCCACGCGGCCGGTGCCATGGCGACCGATGTAACGCGCCACCTCGCCACCGCCGGTGGAGAAGCCGAACAGCACGGCGTTTTGCAGGTCCAGCAGTTCGATCAACTGCGCCAGGTCGTCGGCGTAATGGTCCATGTCATTGCCCGACCACGGCTGGCTGGAGCGCCCATGACCACGACGGTCGTGGGCGATGACCCGGAAGCCTTTGGAGGCCAGGAAAATCATCTGCGATTCCCAGCTGTCGGCGTTGAGCGGCCAGCCGTGACTAAAGATAATCGGCTGACCGGTGCCCCAGTCCTTGTAGTAGATCTCGACGCCGTCGCGGGTAGTGAAGGTGCTCATGGGTGATGCCTCCTTAACGAGGGTTGGGGGTGAATCAAACCGGTAACAGGTTCATGCGATCCGCCAGGCGCGCCACACGCTCGCCCAGGTGCGCGGCGGTGCAGCGATCCTCGGGTGGAGGGGCATCGTCGGGGGATTGCTCGACATTCGACTGGGCCATGGCGCCCAGCGAGCTGCCCAGGCGATTGAGTTGGCCGTTGAACGCGCCGGTGCTGGAGCGTGCCGGCAGCAGGTCGAGGCCGACCCAGATCATCGAGTGCTGGGCGGCGAACACCGCCATTTGCAGCAAGGTGTTGAGCTTGTCGCCGCACAGGCTGCCGGAATTGGTGAAGCCCGCCGCGAGTTTGTCGCGCCAGGGCTGGGTCAGGTAGAACGCCGCCGTGGCCTCCATGAACGCCTTGAAGGCCGCCGAGGCGCTGCCCATGTAGGTCGGCGCGCCGAAGATGATGGCGTCGGCGCTGTGCAGCCGCGCCCAGTGCCCGTCCACTTCTTCGACCGGGATCAACTGGCAGGTGCTGCCCAGGTGCCGCTCAACGCCCGCGGCAACGGCTTCGGCCATGACCCGGGTGTGCCCGTAGCCACTGTGATAGACCACCACCACGTTGCTCATTGCTGTGTCCTTAGTGGGAGCGGCTCGCGGCTGACTGACATTTCATCCCTGCCTTCAGTGGAAGTTGAAGAAGGAGAGTTTTGGACGCAGAGCGGACGCAGGACGAGTTAAACGTTGTTAATTTTCCTTGGCGCGCAAAAAGCCCCGGCACGTCCTGCCCATCTGTCGCACCCAATGTTTTCGGGACCGACAGCCACTGGCCGATACGCTAGAGTCAATGCCTGCCCCTTCAGTCACCCGGGCGGCGCATTGCGCTCTGTAACAAACCTGAGGAATATGCTCGAAAACCGCGTACTAGACGGATGCAGCAGGAGCGACTCGTTGACCCTTTCCCCCGAACAGGCTGTGCATTTCGGTCCCTACCGGGTCTACCCCGACCAACGCCTGGTGATGGAGGCCGACCAGCCTTTACGCCTGGGCCGACGCGCCATGGACATCCTGTTGATCCTGCTTGAGCACGCCGGCAACGTGGTTAGCAAGCAGCAACTGATCGCTCGGGTCTGGCCCAACAGCGTGGTCGAAGACATCAACCTGCGGGTCCACATGGCCGCGTTGCGCAAGGCGCTCGGCGACGGTCAGGCCGGCCAGCGCTACATCGTCACCGTGGCCCAGCGCGGGTACAGCTTCGTCGCACCGCACTCACTGGACCAGGCCGAGCAACTGTCGGCGCCCACCGCCCCCACGCCGGGCCGGCATAACCTGCCGGTGCGTCGCACGCGCATGATCGGCCGGCGGACGCTGGTCGACAATCTGGTGGTGCAACTGCCACGCCAGCGCTTCATCACCCTCGTCGGCCCCGGCGGCATCGGCAAGACCACCGTGGCCTTGCGAGTCGCCGAGCAAATGATCGGTCGCTACCCGGACGGCATTCGCCTGCTGGACCTGGCCCCGATTAACTGCCCGCTGATGATCGACGGCCACCTGGCGACATTGCTCGAACTGGCCCTGCACGACGACCAGCCCCTGGGCGGTCTTGCCGACTGTCTGCGCGACAGGCAAATGCTGTTGGTCATCGACAACTGCGAACACCTGGTCGACGCCATCGCCCAGCTCTGCGAAAACATTCTGCGCAGTGCGCCGCACGTGCATATTCTCGCCACCAGCCGCGAGAGCCTGCGGGCCGAAGGGGAATTCGTCCAGCGCCTGGAATCACTCGACTGCCCGCCGCCCATCGCCGTCCTCGACCGCGCCCAGGCCATGACCTTTTCCGCCCTGCAACTGTTTGTCGAGCGGGCCATGGCCAGCCATGACAGCTTTGAACTGACGGACGATGAGCTGCCGCTGTTGATCGAGATCTGCCACCGACTGGATGGCATTCCACTGGCCATCGAACTGGCGGCGGCGCAGGTGGGCAACTTCGGATTGCCCGGCTTGCTGGCGCAACTGCAAAGCAGCTTTCGGGTGTTGACCCAGCCCTGCCAGACGCCCCTGGCACGCCATCAGACTCTGCGCGCGACACTGGACTGGAGCTTCGAGCTGCTCAGCGCCTGCGAAAAGACCTGCCTGCGCCGACTCAGTGTGTTTCGCGGCAGCTTCACCCTGGAGTCGGCAGCGGCGGTGATTGTCGGCGAACACATCGAACCCCGCGAAGTGTTCGGCTCGATCACCCAACTGGTCGCCAAGTCCCTGTTGAACGTCGAGGTGGGCGACGAGGATGTCTTCTACCGCCAGCTCGACACCACCCGCAGCTATGCCCTGGAAAAACTCGGGCAAACCACCGACCTGCCCGGCACTCGGGAGCGGCATGCCGAACGTTGCCTGGCGCTGATGCAACAGGCGCAGGACGACTGGGAGAAAACCCCGACCGGCCTGTGGCTCGAACGCTATGGTCGGGCCCTGGAGGACATCCGCGCGGCCCTCGATTGGGGTTTGCACGCGCAAGGGCCGCAGGCACTGGCGATACGCCTGGCCGCGGCGTCCACGCCCCTGTGGCAGGAGCTGTCACTACTCAAGGAACACGGCGGTTATGTGCGCAAGGCGCTGGCCCTGCTCGAACAGTCTGCCCAACCTTGCCCGCGCTTGCAGATGGCTCTCAAGCTGGCCCTGGGCAGTGCCTGTTATCACGCTCAAGGCGCCAGCGCCGAAACCATTGGCGCGTTTGTCAGTGCCAGAGTCCTGGCCAGCCGACTCAATGATGTGGCCGGTCAGTTGCGGGCGATTTCCGGACACCTGACGGTCAATCTCAGTTGCGGCCAATACCAGATGGCCCTGGAACAGAGCCGGCAATTCGATCGGCTGGGGCTGCATGACGACGCCCTGATGTCCCTGAGCATGCATCGTTTGCGGGTGCTCGCCCTGCACTTCTGCGGCGATCAGCAACAAGCCGGCGAGCATGCCGGACAGGTGCTGCAACGCATGGCCCAGAGCGGTCATCTCAACCGTTTCACCCATGGCTTCGGCGTGCAATACGACCAGAGCGTCGCGGCGCTGACCATCCACGCACGCATCCTCTGGCTGCAAGGCCAACCGGAACAGGCCTGGCGCGCAGCCCGGCAGGCACTGGACATCGCGCTGCAGATCAACCACGGCACGTCGATCTGCTACACCCTGGCGCTCGCCGGCTGCCTGATCGCCCACTACAACGGCGACACCCGCAGCGCCCGCGAACTCCTGCGCCTGCTGCTGCAACAGGCGCAGAAACACTCGGTGCTGCTGTTCCATGACTGGGCGCAACACTACGCGCGGGTGATCGGCGGCACCGAGGTGCAGCCCATCGGTCGACAAAGCGTCGGTTTGATCAAGGACATCATGGTCACGCTGGATTCAACCTGTGTCGACGATGATCTGCTCGAACGTGCGCAAAGCGGTGTTTCGGACTGGAGCACGGCGGAGATTCTGCGGGCCTGGGCCAGCACGTTGCTGGCAACGGATTGCCCGGTCAAAGCCGCGACGGCAGAAACCGTGCTGCTCAAGGCACTCAACGTAGCAAAGACCCAGGGTGCCCTGGCCTGGGAGCTGCGTAGCGCCACCTCGCTGGCGCAACTGTGGCAGCGTCAGGGACACAGCCAAAGGGCGTATGACCTGCTGGCCCCGATCTACCAGCGCTACACCGAAGGTTTCGCCACGCCCGACGTGATGTCCGTTCGCCGGCTACTCGACGAGTTGCAATGCCACCTGCCCGCCTGAAGGCCGGCTCGTTTGACTGACGTAACCGGCATAACGCGTTTCAAGGGCGCGCAACTCACCACTGTGTTCGAGTTTTTCCAGGGCGTAGGTGCGGGTGGTGTTGAGGAATCGGTAACGGGTCACACCACCGCCCTGCTCCTGGGACAGCAGTGATTTGAGTGTGAGGTTGTCCAGCACCTCGATCAGTTCGGCGACCGGCAACGCGTCGCAGCTGATCACCCCTATCGCGGCATCCTGGGTAAAAGCCATCTTGAACACCGCCAGTCGCTGCAGCACGGTTTGCTCTACGGCAGTCAACCGTTCGTAGCTCCAGTCCAGCGCAGCCTTGAGCGTCTGGTGCCGGGGCACGGCCGTGCGGCGACCCTGGGACAGCAACTGAAAACAGTTATCGAGTTGCGCTTGCAACCCCACCAGCGCCAGCGCATCGATTTGCGCCGCCGCCAACTCAATCGCCAGCGGCAGGCCATCGAGGCGTCGGCAGATTTCCCGTACGGTCTTGAGGTCTTGCTCACGCAGGGTGAACCCTTGCTGACGAGTTCGGGCACGGCTGACGAGCAACTGCACCGCCGAATAGCCCATGACCTCGGCAACACTGCGCAGCGCGGACGCCGGCGGCACCGCCAGCGGTGGCAGACGCATGACGGTTTCGCCCGCTGCCTTGAGCGGCTCGCGGCTGGTGGCGAGGATCGACAGTCGCGGCAGCGCAGCCAGCAGCGTCTCGATCAACGTCCGGCAGCGTTCGAGCAGGTGTTCGCAGTTGTCCAGGACCAACAAGGCATGCCGCTGCGCCAGCGCCTCCAGCGTGGTACCGACTTCCAGCCCAAGGGTATGTGTGAGGTGATCGGTCACGTGCGCCGGGTCTTCGATCGCCGCCAGGTCGACCAGCCACACGCCGTGCCGATAGTGCTCCAACAACAGTTCGGCCACGCGCAGCGCCACGGTGGTCTTGCCGATCCCGCAAGGCCCGGCCAGGGTCATGAATCGGCGCACCGGCAACTGCCGCACGAGGCTGCCGACTACCGCATCGCGCCCGGTGATCGGCGTGAGCCGCGCCGGCAAGTTGTGCAGGGGCTTTTTCAAGGTCTCGCTCGGGAACGCTACGGGCTGCGGCGAATGCTGTACCGAGGCGACAAAACTGTAGCCGCGCTGGGGAATATTGACGATGTAGCACTGGCCGTTCTGCCCGTCGCCCAGGGCGCGGCGCAGGGCGGCAATGTGCACCCGCAGGTTGATCTCTTCGACCACGGAGCACGGCCAGACCTGCGCAATCAACTCTTGCTTGCTGACCACCGAGCCTGCGTGCTCGACCAGCACCTGCAACACGTCAAGGGCGCGGCCGCCCAGGCGCAGCGGTCGATCGCCCTCCAGCACCAGTCGCTGACTGAGGTGGAAAGCGTAGGGTCCGAATTGCAGCACCGCTTCGCTGTTCAAATCTCTGAGGCTGTTCATGGGCTGTCACCCGCGGCAATCCTGGTTTCCAGCCCAGGCTCCGCACCGTCCTTGCAATGAGTTCAGCGGTATCTTGGCAGGCCTCGGTGACGGTACAACTGCCACGGGGGGAGCGTCACGGCCATTGCGGTGCGCATGACGGACACGCGCGCTAGCTGAACTGCTCGCGGTATTGGGTCGGGGTCAGGCCAAGCTTTTCACTGAACAGAAAACGCATGTGGCGCACGCTGCCGAAGCCGCTTTTGAAGGCCACGGTCTTGAGCGGCAACTCGCTGGTTTCCAACAGGTTCCTGGCGCAGTCGATGCGTGCGCTTTGCAGAAACTCCATCGGCGTCATGTTCACTTCCCGGGCGAACACCCTGGCGAAATGACGCGGGCTCATGTTGGCCAGACCGGCCATGCGTTCGATGCTGTAGGTCTCATCCAGGTGTTCGAGCACATGGTTCTGCACTCGGGTAATCGCCGTTTCATGAGGGGCCACCGCCGCCATCAACGGGCTGAACTGCGCCTGCCCACCCTGGCGTTTCATGACCACCAGCAACACCTTGGCCACGTCCTGGGCGACTTTTTTTCCATGGTCCTGGGCCACCACCGACAAGGCCAGGTCAATCCCCGCGGTGACGCCACCGGACGTGATCAGGTTGCGGTCCTGGACGAAGATCTGATCGGTCTCGACGGTCGCTTTCGGAAAGCCCTTGATCAGCCGCTCGGTGTAGTGCCAGTGGGTGGTGACGCGATAGCCGTCGAGCAAACCCGCATGCCCCAACACGAACGCCCCGGTGCAGATCGAGCCAAAAGCGGCGGACCGGCTGACGTTGTGCCGGAGCCAGTCGAGCAATGGCGGATGCCTTTCGTTGTAGGCACCGGGACCACCGGGCACCAACAGCAAATCAAAACCCTCGCAGGCCTGGTCGATGTGCCGGTCGGCGTGCACGCTCACGCCATTGGACGCCCGCAATGCGCCGGGCTCGGTGCCGATGGTCGACAGCACGTAGTGATCGTCGGGTTTCAGGTATCGATTGGCGATGGAAAACACTTCCATGGGTCCGGCCATGTCGAGCAGGAGAAAGTCGGGAAACAGCACCATTGCCACGGTTTTCATGGATTGGAATTCACTGGGATCAATAGGGTCGGCACACCAATCCTTGTGGGAGCGGGCTTGCTCGCGAAGGCAGTGTGTCATTCACCATCATTTAGCCTGACACGACGCCTTCGCGAGCAAGTCGAATCGTCGCACCGCCGCTCCCACAGGATTCTTGCCATGCATTATGGCTAAGTACGACGTAAAGGTTGGAAAAGAATAGCTGATTCGCCCTCATAAACTGTCAACCTGTTCGAGACAGTATTTCAATTTTCATCTACTTATTGCACCAGCCAGTAACCATTAACCTTCTCCTCACTCGGACGAATTCACGTCCCCACAGGAGATTTCATCATGCTGACTCTTCGCAAAGCCTCGGATCGTGGCCTGGCCAATCACGGCTGGTTGAAGTCGTTCCATACCTTTTCCTTCGCCAGCTATCGCAACCCGAAAGAGCAGGGCTTTTCCGACCTGTTGGTGATCAACGACGACCGTGTGGCCGCCGGCAAAGGCTTCGGCCAGCACCCGCACCGCGACATGGAGATTTTCTCCTATGTGCTTGAAGGTGCCCTGGAACACAAGGACACCCTGGGCACCGGTTCGGTGATCCGCCCCGGCGACGTGCAACTGATGAGCGCAGGCAGCGGCGTGGCCCACAGTGAGTTCAATCACTCCGGCACCCGGGCGGTGCACTTTCTGCAGATCTGGATCGTGCCCGACGTCAGCGGCGCCAAACCGCGTTATCAGCAAGAGCATTTCAGCACCCAGAAGAAACGCGGACGCCTGCAACTGATCATCTCGCCGGACGGTGCCAAGGGTTCGCTCAAGGTGCGTCAGGATGCACGGGTGTATGCCGGCCTGATCGACGGCAAGGAAAGCGCCACCCTGGAGCTCGCCGCCAACCGCTACGCGTATGTGCACGTGGCCCGGGGCAGCGTCGAACTCAACGGTGTGCTGTTGCAGGAAGGCGACGGTGTGCGGGTTCGTGATGAACAGATGCTGACCTTGAGCAACGGCGTGGATGCTGAAGTATTGGTCTTTGACCTGCGCCCTCAGGAACTGCCGCAAATGCCATAAAACCTTTGTGGGAGCGAGCCTGCTCGCTCCCACAGGATTTGTGCCACCTGGAATTACTCGCCGGTCCCGGCGAACCCCGCGACAATCTCATCGATCACCGCCCGGACCCTGGCCGTATGCCGCAGGTCCGCGTGGGTCACCAGCCAGATGTCATAGGGCATTGGCCGCGAGCGTTCCGGCCACAACCTGAGCAACCCCTCCTTCTCCCCGATGTACACCGGAATCTCCCCGACTCCGATCCCCGCCGCAATCGACCGACGCACCAGCAGGCTGGAACTGAGGCTCGCGACAATCCGCCCGCGCACCACCGGTTCCGAGACCAGCGTCAGGTCCTTGTTGCCCTGCAAGTACGGCTGATACACCACCAGGTCATGCCCGGCGAACGCCGAGCCCGGCTCCGGCACGCCGTGGGCGTCGACATAGGCTTGCGAGGCAAACAGCCCTACCGGCCAACGGGCGATACGCCGGGCGATCAGGTCAGGGTTTTCCGGCCGGGTGTTGCGTACGGCGATGTCCGCTTCGCGTTTTGCCAGGCTGAGGATCTGCGTGGTGGCGTCCAGTTGCACCCGTACATCCGGGTGTTGCCGATGCAAACGGGCAATCGCCGGGATCAGGAAATCAATCGCCAGGGAGTCGGTAGTACTGACCCGAACCGTGCCGGTCAAGCGATCGTCCAGGCCCTGGATCTGGCGCTCCAGCTCCAGCGCCGAATGCTCCATTTTCTCCACGGCCTTGAGTGCCGCTTCGCCGACAGCCGTCAGCGCATAACCTTCGGATGTGCGCAGGAACAAGGTCGCACTCAATGACTTTTCCAGCGCCGTGATGCGCCGGCCGACCGTGGCCTGGTCGACCCCCAACACCCGCGCCGCACCACGCAACGTGGATTCGCGGCAAACCGCGAGAAATACCCGGGCGTCATCCCAATTCATCATGTTCTCCTGATGATGCAATTACGCATCAGCATAGCGCGTAATCGCTGCATTAATGCTTCGTAAAACCTCGATATGCTGAAGGCCAGAGTGACCCTACAGGACAATGCACATGCACAGTTCATCGCCTCCCCTTACCCCGGCGCCCGGCGCGATCTGGCTGCCGATCTTCGCCGGCCTCTGCGCCAGCCTGGTCAGCATCGGCCTGGCGCGCTTCGCCTACACGCCGCTGATTCCCTCGCTGATCCAGGCCCACTGGTTTTCCGCCAGTGACGTGGTGTACCTCGGCGCCGCCAATCTGGTGGGGTACCTGATCGGTGCACTGATCGGCCATCCCCTGGCACGCCGGACCTCGAACAAGACCGCCCTGCGCCTGATGATGCTGGCGGTGACCCTGGCGTTTTTCGCCTGTGGCTTTCCGTTGTCGGTGAGTTGGTTCTTCGGCTGGCGCCTGCTGTCGGGGATTGCCGGTGGCGCGATCATGGTGTTGGTGGCGGCCACCGTATTGCCCCGGGTCCCGGCGGCCCGCAAAGGCCTGGCCAGCGGCGCGATATTCCTGGGTATCGGCCTGGGCATCGCCGGGTCGGGGACGATCGTACCGCCACTGCTGAGCCTCGGCTTGCAGCAAACCTGGTTCGGCCTGGGCTTGCTGGCCTTGATCCTCACGGCTGCCAGTTGGTTTGGCTGGCCGACAACTGCGCACCCGACTACCGCAACGCCGTCGAATGCACCGTCGTCCCCCACCGACCCGAACGTTTACCTGCTGTTCGCCCAATACGCATTCATGGCGGCCGGGTTGGTGCCGGCCATGGTGTTCCTGGTGGATTACGTCGCCCGTGGGCTCAATGCCGGGGCACATGTCGGCGCGCTGATCTGGGTGATGTACGGCCTGGGCGCGATTATCGGGCCGGTGAGCTACGGCTTTCTGGCAGACCATCTGGGCGCGAAAACCGGTATCCGCATCGTGCTGGTGCTGCAGGCGCTGGCAGTCGGCCTTTTATCGATCAGCAGTTCGTTCGTGGCGCTGGCTTTACTGGCGGTGATCCTCGGCTCCTTCCCCCCAGGCATCGTGCCGCTGGCGTTGGCGCGGGTGCATGAACTGATCCCCGGGCATCATCAGCAACAGGTTGCCTGGAGTCGCGCCACCGTGTCGTTCGCTACTTTCCAGGCGCTCTCGGGGTTCGCTTACTCGGTGCTGTTCAACGCCAGTGGCGGCCATCATGCCTTGATGTTCGTGATTGCCGCCGGCGCCATCGTTGTAGCGCTGTTGCTGGAGCTGGGCAGCCGACTGCTCAGACGTTCGACCAAATTTTTAACGCTCAATACAGGTATCTGAAATGACACTCCCGCAGACCATGACCCTGATCGAAATCACCGAACCCGGTGGCCCTGAAGTCCTGCTACCGGACCGACAATGGCTCAGGGCTCGCAGGGTTCCTGAAGGATGGCGGCCCCTGCGCCCTGCTCCCCCTGATAACGGGCGCGATAGCGCCCGGGGCTTTCCCCGGTCCACTTCTTGAACGCCCGATGGAAGGCGCTGGGTTCCTGGAACCCCAGTTGCTCGGCGATATCGCTGATGCTCGCATCGCTCTGACGCAGTTGTTCAAAGGCCACGCCTCGGCGTACTTCGTCCTTGATTTCCTGATAGGAACAGCCTTCACGCTCCAGTTTGCGGCGGAAGGTGCTGGGGCTCAGGTGCTGTTCCAGGGCAAAGGCCTGCAACGTCGGCCACTCGCTGTAATGACTGCCGCGCAAGCGCTGATGGACCTGGGATGCCAGTCCGTGCTGGTTACGGAAGCGGATCACCAGCCATTGTGGCGCTGTACGCAGGAACACTTTCAGCGACGCCAGGTCTTGAGCCACTGGCAGGCGCAAGTAGTGACTGGCAAATTCGATTTCGGTGCGCTCGGCACCAAAGGTCAGGTTGGGGCCCCAAAGCAGGCGGTCGTCACCCAGCGACAGGCGCGAATGGCGGAAGTCCGCACGATCAATGGGAATGCGCCGCCCGCCCAGCCAGCACAGCAGACTGATCATCAACACCAGGAAGGTTTCTTCACCAAACCGGCTGGCGTCGTTGTCCGTCGAGCGGGTTTCAAGGCTGATCACCGCACGCTTGCCACGCACCGCGAGCGAGCCGCGAAAGTCTCGCAGGAACAAGCCGAAGTTGGCCAGGCATTGACGCATGGCCTTGTGCAGATCGGGCTCCTGAATCAGGGCACGGCAAATCAGGGCGAAACTGCCCGGCGGCATGCCATGGGAGTCGAGCCCGAAAAACTCATCGTCGAGCTCGCGGATCTGGATCAGCCACAACGCCGCAAACGCGTTGGCCGGCACCCGCGCCGTGGGTTGGTGCATGACCGCCGGATCAATGCCCGCCTGTTCGAGCACGGCCGTCACGCGCTGCGGATCATCCCTCAGCCCATGGATCATTGCCTGCACGAAATAGGCGGCAACCGAGTCCTTTTCCCGCATTGGTTCGCTTCTCTCTCATCACCCGAATGGCAAAAAACATCAGTGCCGTTGAACAGTTTTGGCATAGGACAACCGCCCTGCCGGCTCTAGACTCGCGGCAATAGTACGCCTTCGGCCGCCGTCGCGGCCAAGGTATCGCAGGGTTTGATCGAAGGATGGGAAGATGAATCTGCAAAACATCGGAGTGATCGGTGCGGGCACCATGGGCAACGGTATCGCGCAAGTCTGCGCCATGGCCGGTTTCAACGTGACCTTGCTGGACATATCCGAAAGCGCTTTGCAAAAAGCCGTCGCAACGGTCGGTAAAAACCTGGACCGGCAGATCGCCAGGCAAACCCTGACGGTGGAGCAGAAACAGGCCACCCTCGACAAAATTCGCATCAGCACCGATTACAGCGTCCTGGGTGACGCGCAACTGGTCATCGAAGCGGCCACTGAAAATCTGGACCTGAAACTGCGTGTGCTGCAACAGATCGCCGCGCAGGTCAGCAACGAATGCGTCATTGCCTCCAATACCTCGTCGCTGTCGATCACCCAACTCGCCGCCAGTGTCAGCCAGCCTGAGCGCTTCATCGGCCTGCATTTCTTCAACCCGGTGCCGGTGATGGGCCTGATCGAAGTCATCCGTGGCCTGCAAACCAGTGACGTGACCCACCAACTGGCGCTGGACATGGCGACCACTCTAGGCAAAACCGCGATTACGGCGGGTAACCGTCCGGGATTCGTGGTCAACCGGATCCTGGTGCCGATGATCAACGAAGCGATCCTGGTGTTCCAGGAAGGCCTGGCCAGCGCCGAAGACATCGACGCCGGCATGCGCCTGGGCTGCAACCAGCCTATCGGCCCATTGGCCCTGGCGGACCTGATCGGCCTGGACACCCTGTTGTCGATCCTCGAAGCCTTCTATGACGGTTTCAACGACAGCAAATATCGCCCGGCGCCACTGCTCAAGGAAATGGTCGCCGCCGGTTACCTGGGACGCAAAACGGGGCGCGGCTTCCATGCCTATGCCTGAGCGTTGCTCGCGCTTTGCCGAGTACCGGGACAAGGTCCTGGAGCTGTTTGCCTGCAAGGGGTTCGGCCAGGTCGGCATGCGCGAGCTCGCGACGTGCCTGGGGCTCTCCCCGGGCTCGCTGTATCACCATTACCCCAGCAAACAGCATCTGCTGCTCGACCTGATCGAGGAATTCTACGAGGAACTGCTGGCTACCCTGGGACGTATCCAGCAAAAAGCCCCGGGCAAGCGCGACAAGCTCAACAGCCTGATCCGCGCCCATCTGAACCTGTATCGGGAGATGCCTTGGCATTTCCGCCTGGTGGAGCGCGACAGCGGTTGCCTGAACGAAGAGCAGCAGGCTCGGGTCCGGCAATTGCGCGAGCAATACGAACGCACGTTGCTGAGGATGCTGGGCGCGAAGTCGCGTTTCAGCGAGCAAGGTCAGCTGGCGGCCGGGCATGCCATTGGCGCCCTGCTCAACAGCGCTCCCAGCTGGCTGACGCCACATGTGCTGGACGAGCAGGAACGTGATGAGCTGCTCGAGAGCATGGTCAGCGGTGCCATCGAACGTGTGCTGGCGCCACGGCGCGTGCCGGAGGCGATAAGCCTCGCGCGTCCTATTGAAAAAACATCTAAAGAAACACAAGCTTCGACAAAGATTTAGCGCTTTGCTTGTCGGCTCGACACAATCGGAATTCGCCGAAAAAACCGGCGTCCAAACCGATGTATGTACTCGAACACCTGGAGCCGACCATGAAAATCAATCCCTACCTTATCTTCAACGGCGACTGCAAAGCGGCCTTCACGTTCTACGCGCAGTGCCTGCAAGGTCAGATCGAAGCCATGTTGACCTTCGGCGAAACGCCGGCTGGTGAACATTTCCCCAAGGATCTGCACAACCTGATCATCCATACCCGTCTGATCGTGGGCGATCAGGCGATCATGGGGTCGGACACCACACCGGATCGCCCCGTGGATAAAATGAGTGCCTGTTCGATTTCACTCAACGTCGACAGCATTGCCGAGGCCGAGCGGGTCTTCAATGCGCTGGCGAACGGTGGCTCTGTGCAAATGCCACTGGAGACCACGTTCTGGGCGGCGCGCTTCGGCATGCTGGTCGACCGCTTTGGTGTGTCGTGGATGGTCAATTGCGAAAAGGATCAGTGAAAGACCTCAGTCGATTGACCGTCTTCAAGGCACTAAAAAGCCCAACCTGAAAAGGTTGGGCGTTCTGGCAACTCCCGGCCCGTCTGCTACCGTCAACTAGCCACATGGATAGCAGCGAACCAGAGGAGCGAACCCACTATGCCGGCCCACGACCTGTCCTGGCCCACCCGTTTCAAATGCTTGCTACTGGCCGGTGGACTGATCACCGGCCTGCTGACCCTCAATGGCTGCGCCACTGTCGACGCACAGACCACCGCGTATGTCGGCGTAGAACATCCAGCACCGACATCGCCGGACCATGTAGTCGTGCTGCGCTCGGAGCCTCTGCGTCCGCATGTGCGCCTGGGTGAAGTGTTGATCGACGCCAGCATCGACCCCGCCCCGCCGATTACCGAAGTCGAACAGAAGCTGCGGGAAGAGTCCGCCAAACTCGGTGGCGATGCAGTGGTGGTGGTCTATGACCACATTCAGGCGGTGGGTGCCTATGCCAGCGGGCCGCTGTGGGCTCGCGACGTGACGACCATCGAAGGACGCAAACTCAAGGGCATCGTGATCAAGTACCAGTAGATATCTCCCCTGGAAGACAGCGTCAACGGAGGTTGAATTTGAATGACGTGGTGATCGCCCTCATCGTTTTCGCCTGTCTGTCCGCCAGCGCACTGCTGGGCTCGTACGTGAGGGAGCGATTACCGAGCCATCATCTGAGCGACGACTCCGTGGCGGTGGTGAAGCTGGCCACCGGCCTCATCGCAACAATGTCGGCGCTGGTCCTCGGCCTGCTCGTTTCCTCTGCCAAAGGCACATTCGATACGGCCAATGCCGAACTGGAGGGCGCTGCGGCGAAAGTGGTTCAATTCGACCGCTTGCTGGCCCGCTACGGCACCGACACCCAGGGCATCCGCACCGAACTCAAGCACAACTACGCCGAAGTCACCCGAGTACTCGCGACCCGCGACCACCATCAGATTGCAGAACTCGATAGCCCCGAAATGATCCGTCGCTCCGAAGGCCTGCAACGCCAGGTCGAATCACTGACGCCTGGCAACGATGATCAGCGCACGCTGAAAGCCTCGGCATTGCAAGACATGGACACCGTGTTTGCCGCCCGCTGGCTAACCCTGTTGCAGGCCAATCAATCGATTCCACCGGTGATGCTGGTGATCCTGGTGACGTGGCTGGGGATTATCTTCGGCTCGTTCGGTCTGTTTGCACCCTGCAACGGCACCATTGTCGCCGTATTGCTGATGTGTGCCTTGTCGACGGGGGCAACCATCCTGCTGGTAGAGGAACTCAATCGACCGCTTGATGGTTTTATCTGTGTGTCACTGGATCCCCTGGAGCACACGCTGGAGCGGTTGGGGCAGTAATTTCATTTCC
>NZ_CATKPU010000024.1:0-52533 GCF_949767825.1 Pseudomonas sp. IT-P258
AGGCCTGCTCCTTATCGGGAGCAGGCCTTGTTTATCTATAAGTCAGTAATGACTCATTTCAATTAGTAGAACCGGTCAATCACCCGAACTTCGTTCTGATTCTGCATCGAGGCCCAGGCCTGTTTCAGGGTTTGCAGAACATTACCGATGAAGTCCTTGTCGGCTGCGGCCTTCTTGCCGACATAGCCCTGGCCGCGACGGTACATCTTCAGTCGGGCCAGCAGGTTCTGGTTGTTCTGGTCGAACTCTGCTTCATGGGCGTGCGGCGACAGGCAGTCGATATGAACCTGGCCACACTTGCTGATCCAGAGAATATGGTTGTCGTGGCTGTCTTTCTTTGCAGCGAAGATACGAGCCAGTTCATCGATAGTTGGTTGATTGTTCAGATTCATCATAAAGCCCCTTGACCAATTGGTGATCTTTCAAAGTTGATTCGCTAATACAGGTAGCCCATCGGTTAGTTGATCCCTGGCACCGAAACCAGGACGTCAGCGTTCGGCCGCCTTATCGGGCGGGGTCCTGCGTCTGTTGCATGTAGTCGTGTTGAATAACTGCTACGCAATAGCGTCACAACGAAGAGAAGCGGCGAAAACCTTAAGGCCACTGCCGACGTTTTCAGGGTCGGCCACAAGCTTCATGAGGATTGCTCGCCAAGTCTTCTCGCCCTTGTACTGGACGTTCAGGCCAGGTCAGCTTCTTCAATCTGCCTTGTGGGCAGCGTGTATCCGGGAAAAACAGCTCGGCGGTCAGACGAGCTTGCTCAAACGTGTTGCCTGTACTCCCGATCGGGGAGACGTCTGCATCATGCAAGGGCAAATCGGAGGCGTCAACGGTTTTGTAGTGAATATTTTCAGTCACTACATATTGTCGGACAAAGCTGTTGGGAATTAGCAGGCGGAGTCGAAGGTGTGTCGGTCAGGACGACAGGGACGGACACTCAAAGCGGTAAAAAGTGCAGGGATAGCGGTCAACCACCTGCTGATGCAAGGTGAAACCGTCAACGTTGAGCCCCGGCATCACGGCGGCCCAGAACTGGCGTGCTGGCTGGTTCGCCTCGATGTGGAAAATCTGCCATTGACCGGGGAATTGACTCAAGAGGGTGGAAACGACAAATCGCGCGACACCCTGGCCACGGAAGCGTCGGCTGACAAACAGATAGCCGATGTTGTAGTCGGCACCGGGTAGATGGACCTGGTTATCCACGGTGACGAAGCCGGCCAGTTCACCGTCGACCTTGATCAGGAAGGGGCGGGTGGCCGGGTTTCGCCAGTAGTCGGGCATGGGCAGGATGTTGAATAAACCGTATTCGCCCAGTTTCAGCGGCAACCATTCGCTGAAGTCGTAGGTGTAGAACTGCATCAGGTTCTCGATGGTTTCCAGTTCATCGCGTTGGGCGGCGTGCAGTTCTATCGAAGGCATTCGAAGTGGCTCCTGATCGGCCAAGGGACACAACTGATTATGGCCGGCGTCGCACGATCCGTGGCGAGGGAGCTTGCTCCCGCTGGACCGGTCCGCGTTCGGGCGCAGCAGTCCCATTCACGTTGTTGGAGAGAAGGGCCGCTTTGCGGCCCAACGGGAGCAAGCTCCCTCGCCACAGGGTTCGGTGCCGGGTTCAGGTTTTGCTTGCAGGTTTTGCCCTGCGCTTGGTGTCGCTCGCTGGTTTACGCGGGGCGCCTTTTCGTTTTTTCTTCCAGGGGGCTGCAGCGGAGCCGCCGGGCGGTGGGCCGCTGATGGTCAGGCTCAGCCCGGCACAGCGACTGACCTGCTTGCTCATCCAGGCGGCCTGTTTGGTGACGAACTCTTCCAGGCTCATTTCGCCGCTTTGCACCATGTCCAGGGCCTGCTCCCAGATCGCCGTGGTACCCGGATCGGCGATGGCCCGCGGTACCGCGTCGATCAGGCTGAACGCGGCCGGCGTGGCGGCCAGGGCCTTGCCGTTCTTGACCAGGTAACCACGGTCGAGCAGGCCCTGGATGATCGACGCACGGGTCGCTTCGGTGCCGATGCCGGTGGTGTCCTTGAGCTTTTGCTTGAGCAGCGGGTCTTGCACCAGTTTGGCGACATTCTTCATGGCCTTGATCAGGTCGCCTTCCGTGAACGGCTTTGGCGGTTGCGTCCACAGGTCCTTGAATTGCACGCCGGCCACTGTGCAATCGATGCCTTCGGCCAGGTTGGGCAGTGTCTGCGGTGCCGGGGCTTCGCGCCCCTTGGCCGGAGCCAGCGCTTCGGGCAGGGCGCGTTTCCAGCCCGGCTCGATGATCTGTTTGCCGACAGCGCGCAGGGCCTCGCCGGCACAGTCGAAGTCGGCCTGGGTGCGATCGTATTCGTGATTGGGCAGGAACTGCGCCAGGTATCGCGCGCGGATCAGGGTGTAGACCGCACGCTGTTTGCCCGCCAGCTTGTCGAGATTCTTTGCCGCAGCGGTGGGGATGATGCCGTGGTGGGCGCTGACCTTGGCATCGTTCCAGGCCCGTGAGCGCCGTTGCGGATCAAGGTGATCGTGCAAGGCGTTCAGCGCTGGATCGGCCTGGCGCAGTGCCGCCAGAATGGCCGGTGCCTCGCTGTGTTGACTGATGGGCAAGTAGCCGCAATCACTGCGCGGATAGGTGATGACTTTGTGGGTTTCGTAGAGCGCCTGGGCGATGTCGAGGGTTTCCTGGGCGCCGAGGCCGAGCTTCTTCGAGCAGACTTCCTGCAGGGTGCCCAGGTCGAACGGCAGCGGGGCCACTTCGCGCATCCGTTCGGTGCGCAGCTTGATCACCCGCGCACAGGCCGCGCCGCTCATGGCGGCCGCCGCTTGTTGCGCCAATGCCTGGTTCAGGCAGCGGTCCTGATCGTCGCAAAGCTGCGACGGCGCGCGCCATTGCGCCGTGAACGTGGTGCCGTTGTGCTGTAGCTGCACGTCGATGGCCCAATAGGGGACGGGCACAAAGTCGGCAATGCTGCGATCGCGATCCACCACCAGGCGCAAGGTCGGCGTTTGCACCCGGCCGACCGGCAACACGCCTTGATAGCCAGACTGGCGCCCCAGCAGGGTGAACAGCCGGCTCATGTTCATGCCGATCAGCCAGTCGGCCCGGGAACGCCCCAGCGCCGAGTGATAGAGGCTGAAGGTCTCGCTCCCCGGTTTGAGCGCCGCGAGGGCCTTGCGAATGGACGCATCGTCCAGCGCCGACAACCAGAGGCGGCGGATCGGCCCGCGATAGCGGCAATGTTCCACCAGTTCCCGGGCGATCATCTCGCCCTCGCGGTCGGCGTCCGTGGCGATGATCAGTTCGCGGGCTTCACCGAGCAGGCGCTTGACCGCCTTGTACTGGCTAGCGGTACGCGGCTTGACGGTCATTTTCCATTTTTCGGGAATGATCGGCAGATCCGCCAGCACCCAGCGCTTGTAGCGCGCGTCGTAGGCATCCGGCGGTGCGGTTTCCAGCAGGTGGCCGATGCACCAGGTCACCGTGACGTCCGTTCCCAGCCAGCAGCCATCGCCCCGGCGCCGGGCGCCGAGGACTGCCGCGATGTCTTTGGCCTGGGAAGGTTTTTCACAGAGGTACAGCCGCATAACCACCATCGTCGATCAATGTGCCAAGGGTGCACAGAATGGCGCTTGATGGGCGATGGAGCAATCTTTATCTGTATGGATGTACAGCTTTGTGTGTCGCTCCCGTTCGGCTGCGAAGCAGTCGCGAGGGTAAAACTTGGGTTATACCTGATAAATCGTGGTTTCAGGTTTTGGGGCTGCTGCGCAGCCCATCGCGGGCCAGCCACGCTCCCACATCGATTTGCAGGTCCATCACCGTCATGAGGAACGTTTTCCATGAAAAGCTCCGGTCCTAGTCCTGTCATCACCATCGCCGAGCAGCCTGGCTGTCTGCTGGTGAGATTTCACGGTATTCAAGTGGCCGCCTCGGCGCGGGCCCTGGTGTTGCTGGAGGCCAACTACCCGCCGGTGTACTACGTGCCGCGAGAGGACATCGACGAGAAGTATTTCGCCCGCACCGACCACACCAGTTATTGCCCGTACAAAGGCGATGCCAGCTATTTCAGCCTGCAGGTACCGGGGCATGAAAGCGCCAACGCGGTGTGGAGTTACGAAGACCCCAAGGTGTCGGTGGAGCAAATCCGCGGTTACCTGGCGTTCTATCCGGATCAAGTGAAGTTCGAACTGCTTGATGCCGAAGTTTGATTGTCGTTTTCAAGCGATAAAACAATCACGATTCAACGGTTTTTCCCCTGATCGGCAAATTCCGGAATGTCCTTCCACTCACACGGACATTCTGGATTGCCCCTCCATGGCTATTGCCAATCAGCTGTTACAAATATGACAATGCGAGTAATTACCATTCGCGAATTATTCCATCGTCATGTCCGCCAACGATTTATCCCTGCGCAGCGCCGTCAACGACCTGTATTGCGACCATCACGGTTGGCTCCAGGGCTGGCTGCGCAAGCGTCTGGGGAACGCGTTCGATGCCGCGGACCTGGCGCAGGACACCTTTGTCCGGGTAATCAAGGCACGCAGTGCGCTGGAGATCCGAGAGCCGCGACCTTATCTGTCGATGATCGCCAAGGGCCTGTTGATTGATCTGTTTCGCCGCCGCTCGCTGGAGCAATCCTATCTTGACGCGTTGGCCGCCACTCCCGAACAGGAACAGCCGTCGCTGGAGGAGCAGGCGATCATGTTGCAAGCACTGATGGAGATTGATCGGTTGCTGCAAGGACTGGGGCCGAAGATCAAGCAGAGTTTCATCCTCTCGCAGTTCGATGGCCTGACCTACCCACAGATCGCCGAGCGGCTGGGCGTCAGCGTGCGTACGGTAAACAACCACATGGCCAAGGCCATGGAGCATTGCTGTCTGATGCAAATCCGGTTGCAACTCGGATGAGCCTGTCGCCCGCCGAACTCAAAGCGATCAGCAGCGCCGCGCAGTGGTATGCGCGGCTTCACTCCGGCGTTGCGACGGATGCCGATCAGGTGGCCTGGCGCGCCTGGCTGGCGGCTGATCCAGGGCATCACCAGGCCTGGCAGCGCATGACCGACGTCGGTGAGCAAATGGCTCGGGTTCCGGGGGCACTGGCTGCGCCGGCCTTGCGCGCAGCTGATCAATCCCGTCGCCAGGTGCTGCGCAGCGTGTTGGTGCTGGCGTCGGCGGGTTCCCTCGGGTGGTTGGGCTGGCGCAGTGAAGTAACCCGGGACCTGTTCGCCGACTACCGCACGGCAGTCGGCGAGCGTCGGGAATTTCGCCTGGCCGATGGCAGTTCGCTGCTGCTCAACACCGAGACGTCGGTCAACCTGCGATTCGATGGCCGGCAGCGGGTGCTGGAGTTACTGGCGGGGGAAATTTTCGTTTCGACCGCCGTCGACCCTGCGCAGCGACCGTTCAAGGTGGTCACTCGAGATGGCGAGGTCCGGGCGTTGGGCACGCGGTTTATCGTCCGCTCCCAGGCCCGCGGCAGCGAAGTGGCGGTGCTGGAAAAGGCCGTGGAGGTGAGCGTAGCGCTGTCGCAGTCGCGGCTGGAGGCCGGTCAACGCATGGCCTTTGGTCCCGCCGGGTTGGGTGTAGTGCAATCGAGCGATGCCTCGGTCGGGGCGTGGCGCCAGGGCAGCATTATCGCGATCAACCGCCCCTTGGCCGAGTTGCTGGCTGATCTTTCGCGCTATCGCAGGGGTGTTTTGCGCTGCGATTCGAACATCGCCGATCTGAAGGTATCCGGTGCTTTTCCGATTGACGACACGGACCAGGCGCTGGCCGCGCTGGAGAGTGGCTTGTCGTTGCGTGTCACCCGGTACAGCCGCTATTGGGTCCATGTTTCCGGCGGTGCCAAGAGCTGATCCGTGACGCCGATAAAAATAATTTCTGCTCCATTGCACTATTCGTGCGCATCGTTCGGCTCATCCCTCAATGGGTTTTTATTGATCGTTTGGGGGAGGGTAAGCATGTCTCGGGTGTACCAGCCAGGTCGTCTGGCGACCGCAGTGAAGTTCGGATTGTTGGCGGTTACGACAACCGGTTTATGGTCTGCTGCAACGTACGCCGCGCCGGTGTCGGCGCAACAACAACGTTCGGTGCAATCCTTCGATATCGCGGGCGGCAGCCTGACTGAAGTCCTCAGTCGCTTTGCCAGCGCGGCAGGCGCGGCCATTTCGTTCGATGCGCGGCAGACCGAGGGTTTCAGTTCGCCCGGGCTCAAAGGCTTTTTCGGCGTCAGTGAAGGCTTCGTACGAATACTCAGTGGTAGCGGCCTGCAAGCCGAACCGCAGGGCAACGGTACTTACATCCTGCGGGCGGCGCCTGTGTCCGGTTCGGCGCTGGAGTTGGGCGCCACCAACATCAATGGGCAGGAACTGGGCGCGACGACCGAGAACAGCGGGTCTTACACCACCGGGGCGATCACCATCGGCAAAGGCGAACATTCCCTGCGGGAAACACCGCAATCGGTGACGGTGATGACCCGCAAGATGCTTGATGACCAGAACCTCAACACTATCGATCAAGTGATGGAGAAGACCCCGGGCATCACCGTCTACGACTCGACCATGGGCGGCAAATACTTTTATTCGCGCGGTTTTCGAATGTCCGGCCAGTACCAGTACGACGGCGTGCCATTGGACATGGGCAACCTCTACGTCCAGGCCGACAGTTTCAGCTCAGACATGGCGTATTACGACCGGGTAGAAATCCTGCGCGGTGCCGCCGGCATGATGAAAGGTGCGGGCGGCACGGCGGGCGGGGTGAACTTCGTGCGCAAACGCGGGCAAGCGATACCTCACACCGAGATCACCTTGTCGGGCGGCAGTTACGACAACTATCGCGCACAGGTCGACACCGGGGGCCCGCTGAACGATTCCGGCACCATTCGCGGCCGCGCCGTGATTGCTGAGCAGAGCCGGCATTATTTTGTCGACGATGCCAGTCGCAAGGACCAGGTGTATTACGGCGCGCTCGATGTCGATCTGAGTCCTGACACCACACTTGGGGTGGGCCTGGCGTACGAAGATGTCGACGCCAATCCATGCTGGGGCGGGTTGCCGCGCTACAAGGATGGCAGTGACCTCAAGCTCAGTCGCTCAACCTGCCTCGATCCGTCGTGGAACACCTGGCGCAGTAAACGCACCACGGTCTTCAGCGACATCAGGCACCAGATCAACGAAGACTGGGCATTGAAAGTCGCCAGCGTTTACACAACAAACACCCAGGACATCAAATATGCGTTCGCCTCCGGGGCGGTCACGCCTGGCATGGATACCACCGGTGTGCTGGGCAGCATGTACGACTACGATCAAGTCGACTACGGCATCGATGCCTACGTCGATGGCAAGTTCGATGGGTTCGGCCTGCAACACGAGCTGGTGGTGGGCTTCAATGCCAGTCGTTCGAACAAGAACGACTTCTACTCGGTGGCGTTTCTGCCGCAACGGCAAAATGTGTTCAATCCCGACAAGCATATCCCGGAGCCGGACGACAGTTTCTTCATCGACAACTCGTCCCGTGGCGGTCCGGTCGATAGCGTGACCAAACAGAGGGGCGCTTACTCGACTTTGCGCCTGAAACTGGCGGAACCGTTGACCTTCGTCGTTGGCAGCCGCGTTAGCTGGTACAGCTCCGATACCGATTCGGTGTTCATCAGGTCGGGTACCTCCGAGCACGCCAGCACCAGGGAAACGGGGCAGGTCACACCTTTTGCCGGGCTGTTGCTGGACCTCAATGAAAACCTCACGGCCTATACCAGCTATGCGGAAATCTTCACGCCCCAGGGTAACTTGCGGGCCGAAGACGGCTCTGCCCTCAAGCCTCTGGTGGGCCAGAGCTATGAACTGGGGATCAAAGGGGCGTGGTTCGACGGTCGCCTGAACAGCTCTTTCAATCTGTTTCGCACGATCCAGAAAGACCAGGCGCAAACCGACTACAACTCTTCCTGCCCATCCTCTGACGGCTATTGCTATGTCAATGCCGGCAAGGTCCGGGCCCAGGGCTTCGAGGCGCAAATCAGCGGTGAAGTCATTGAGCGATTGCAATTGCTGGCGGGTTACACCTACACCCAGACCAAGACCCTGGATGACATCGACACAAGCCTGAACGGCGCTGCGTTCAACAGCTATGTGCCTCGGCACGTATTGCGCATGTGGGGCGACTACGCCCTGAGCGGGTCTCTTGAGCGGTTCAGCATCGGTGCCGGTGTCAATGCCCAGAGCGATAACTTCAGGGTGTCACCGGTCAGCTCAGAGAAGATCAGCCAGTCGGGTTATGCCGTCTGGAACGCTCGCATAGGCTACCGCATCGATGACACCTGGTCGGTCGCGCTCAACGGCAACAACCTGTTCGACAAGCGTTACTACACCACCATCGGTACCGAGACGTTTGGCAATTACTACGGTGATCCACGCAACTTCATGGTGTCGGTCAGGGCCGGTTTCTGACGCTGCACAATCCCTGCAGGAGCGAGCAGGCTCGCTCCTGCAATGTCAGGTCAGTTTTTATCGAGATCGACGTTGCGCGTCTCACGCAGACAAATCATCCCCACCACCAGGCTCACCCCGGTGATCACCACCGGGTACCACAGCCCGTAGAAGATGTCCCCGGTGTACACCACCAATGCGAACGACACGGTCGGCAGGAAGCCGCCGAACCAGCCGTTGCCGATGTGGTAGGGCAGGGACATCGAGGTGTAGCGGATGCGGGTCGGGAACAGTTCGACCATCAACGCCGCCAGCGGGCCGTAGCACATCGCGGAGATGATGATCAGTGCGACGATCAGCGCCACGATCATCGGTTTGTTGATCTGCTGCATGTCCGCCTGTTGCGGGTAGCCGGCGAGGGTCACGGCACCGCGCAGGGCGGCTTCGTCGAACCCGTCGATCTTCACGTCACCGACGCTCACCTGCACGCCACTGCCGGCCGGGGCCGCTGCGCTCTGGTACGGCAGGCCCTGCTTGACCAGGAAGGTCTTGACCTTGTCGCACGGGCTGTCGAATTTCGCCTTGCCCACCGGGTCGAACTGGAAGGTGCAGGTGGCGGGGTCGGCCATCACGGTGATCGGTGCCTGGCGGCTGGCCTGGTCGATGGCCGGGTTGGCGTAGTGGGCCAGGGTCTTGAAGATCGGGAAGTACAGCGCGGTGGCCAGCAGCAGGCCGATCATCAGCACCGGTTTACGCCCGACCTTGTCCGACAGCCAGCCAAAGAAGATGAAAAACGGGGCACCGATGGTCACGCTGACAATCAGCAGACCGTTGGCCACCGCCGGGTCCATTTTCAGGAACTGGGTGAGGAAGAACAGCACATAGAATTGCGCGGCGTAGAAGGTCACCGCTTGCCCGGCATTGATGCTGAACAGGGCGATCAACACCACCTTGAGGTTTTCCCATTTGCCGAAGGAGTCGCGAATCGGCTGTTTGCAAAGCTTGCCTTCTTCTTTCATTTTCACGAAGGCCGGCGACTCATGCAGGCTCATGCGAATCCAGGTCGAGATGCCCAGCAGCACGATGGAAAACAGGAACGGAATGCGCCAGCCCCAGACTTCGAACTGATCGCCGGTGAAGTAGCGGCAACCCAGCACCACCAGCAGCGACAGCAGCAGGCCGAGGGTCGCGGTGGACTGAATCCAGCTGGTGTGGAAGCCACGCTTGCCGATGGGCGCGTGCTCGGCGACATAGGTCGCGGCGCCACCGTATTCACCGCCCAGGGCCAGGCCCTGGAGCATGCGCAGCACCACCAGGATGATCGGCGCCGCGATGCCGATGCTGGCGTAGGTTGGCAGCAGCCCGACGCAGAACGTCGCCAGGCCCATGAGGACGATGGTGGCGAGGAAGGTGTACTTGCGCCCGATCATGTCCCCCAACCGCCCGAACACCAGCGCGCCGAACGGCCGGACGATGAAGCCGGCGGCGAAGGCCATCAACGCAAAGATAAACGCCGTGGTGTCGTTGACCCCGGCGAAAAACTGTTTGCTGATGACCGCCGCGAGGGCGCCATAGAGGAAAAAGTCGTACCACTCGAAGACCGTCCCCAAGGACGAGGCGAAGATGACTTTCTGGGTTTCCTGGCTGGTGCCCGCGCTGCGCACGGCCTCCAGGGTTTGAACGTTCTCTGACATACCGGTATCCCTCACAGTGATTGTTTTTGTTGTTCCACTGGTGTTGCGTGTTCCTTGCAGGGGTGATGCTCGATGTCCGTGAATCTAATGCGGTCCTTGTGGGAGCGGGCTTGCTCCGGGCGGCGTTCCGACGAAAGCGTCGTGCCATTCAACATCAATGTGAATGATCCACCGCCTTCGCGAGCAAGCCCGCTCCCACAGGTGATGTGTTTACAGAAGGGTTGAGGATCATCTGCGCAGCCTTCTCGGCAATCATCAACGTCGGCGAGCAGGTGTTGCCCGAGGTGATGCGCGGCATGATCGAGGCATCGGCAATGCGCAGGCCGGGGATGCCATGGACCTTGAGTTGCGCATCGACCACGGCGTCGGCGTCATTGCCCATGCGGCAGGTGCCCACCGGGTGGAAAATCGTGGTGCCGATCCGCGCGGCGGCTTCGTGCAGTTGTTCCTCGCTTTGCAGGCTGTCGCCGGGCAGGTATTCCACCGGGTTGAAGGCGCGCAGGGCCGGGGCGGCGACGATGCGCCGGGTCAGGCGAATGGCGTCGGCGGCGACCCGCAGGTCTTCCGGGTGGCTGAGGTAGTTGGGTTGAATCAGCGGGGCTTCTTGCGGGTCGGCGGAGCGGATGTCCACCCGGCCACGGCTTTGCGGACGCAGATCGCAGACCGATGCGGTGAACGCCGGGAAGGCATGCAGCGGTTCGCCAAAGCGCTCCAGCGAAAGCGGTTGCACGTGGTATTCGAGGTTGGCTGACGTCTGCTCCGGCCCCGAGCGGGCAAAGGCGCCCAATTGGCTCGGCGCCATGGACAGCGGGCCGCTGCGGTCATACAGGTAGCGCAGGCCCATGCCCATCTTGCCCCACAGGCTGCCGGCAATCTGGTTCAGGGTGCGGGCATTTTCCAGCTTGTAGATCAGCCGTAGTTGCAGGTGATCCTGCAGGTTGCCACCAACGCCGGGTAGTTCATGGGCGACGCCGATTCCCAGCCGTTCCAGCAGCGGGCGCGGGCCGATGCCGGAGCGTTGCAGGATGCTGGGCGAGCCGACGGAGCCGGCACACAGGACGATCTCCTTGCGCGCCTTGAAGGTTCTCGCCTGGCCTTGCCAGCGTGCGCTGACCGCTGAGGCGCGGCCGTTGTCCAGCAGCACGCGGTCGACTTCGACACCGGTCAGTACGGTGAGATTGGGGCGCTGGCGAATGGGTTTGAGAAAGGCCTTGGACGCGTTCCAGCGGATGCCGGCCTTCTGGTTGACCTGGAAATAGCCGCAACCTTCGTTGTCGCCCTGGTTGAAGTCATCGATGCTGGCGATGCCGCTTTGCTCGGCGGCGCTGCGAAACGCATCGAGAATCGGCCAGGACAGGCGCTGGCGTTCGACCCGCCATTCGCCCGCGGCGCCGTGAAATTCGGCGGCGCCGGCAAAGTGATTTTCACTCCGCTTGAACAGCGGCAACACGTCTTGCCAGCTCCAGCCAGGATTGCCGTCGGCGGCCCAGCGGTCGTAGTCGCCGGCCTGGCCGCGCATGTAGATCATGCCGTTGATCGAGGAGCAGCCGCCCAGCACCTTGCCGCGCGGGTAGCTCAGGGCGCGGCCTTGCAGGCCCGGTTGCGCTTCGGTCTTGAAGCACCAGTCGGTGCGCGGGTTGCCGATGCAGAACAGGTAGCCCACGGGGATGTGAATCCACGCATAGTTGTCGCGGCCGCCGGCCTCGAGCAGCAACACGCGATGCTGCGCATCAGCCGACAGTCGATTGGCCAGCAGACACCCGGCCGGCCCGGCCCCGACCACGATGTAATCGTATTCATCCAGGGGAGTCTGCATCCCTGACCTCGTGTTGTTGTTCTTGTTGTCTGTCATCCTAGTTGTTAGCTTTCGTCAAAAGAATGTTAGTTTTTGCGCAGCCGCTGTGCGTTTTTAAACAGCGTTCCGAACGGCAACGAACAAGGACGCTTCATGTTCGACTGGAATGACCTGCGTTTTTTTCTCGAATTGCAGCGCAGCGGGCGTTTGCTCACGGCTGCCCGTCGCCTGAACACCACCCACGCCACCGTGGCGCGGCATATCGAGGCCATCGAAAAAAGCCTCGGTACGGCGTTGTTCGTCCAGCATGCCCAGGGTTACGAGATGACCCCGGCGGGCGAGGCGTTGCTTAAACACGCCGAGGCGATGGAGAACGTGGCGCTGCTGGCCCAGGAGGAAATCACCCAGTCCACCGCGCCGTTGGGCAAGATCCGCGTCGGGGTAACGGAAGGGCTGGGCATCATGTTCCTGGCCAGTCGCATGAACGGTTTGTTCGAGCGCTATCCGGGGCTGGAGGTGGAGTTGGTGGCGGTGCCGCGTTTTGTCAGCATCCTCAACCGCGAGGCGGAAATCAGCATCCACCTCGAACGCCCGGCCGCCGACATGCTGGTCACCCGTAAACTCACCGATTATCGCCTGGCGCTCTATGCCAGCCAGGACTACCTCGACCGTTCACCACCGTTGCGCACTCGTGAGGATCTGGGGCGCCATGCGTGGATCGGCTATGTCGACGACCTGCTGTTCAGCCAGGAATTGATGTTCCTTAACAGCTTCTGTCGCAACCCGCGGGTGGTGTTTCACAGCACCAGCGTGATCGCCCAACAGCAGGCAGCGCGCTCAGGCCTGGGGATTGCCGTGCTGCCGTGCTACATGGCCAGTGCCGATCCCGGTCTGGTGCCATTGTTGCCGGACGAAAGCATCCAGCGCAGCTACTGGATCAGCACCCGCCGGGAGCTGCATAAATCGGTGCGGTTGCGGGTGTTGTGGGATTATGTGGTGGAGTTGTGTGAGCGGGAGCAACCCCTGTTGTTCGGCGAAAATCCCCCGTAGGAGCTGCCGCAGGCTGCGATTTTTTGACCTTGAAACATCAGAATCAAAAGATCGCAGCCTGCGGCAGCTCCTACGGTCGGCGGTGTTTCAAGGCGTGATTTCGAACGCCGTGCTGGCCAGCCGTTCACCATTCACCATGATGTGTACGGTGTGAACGCCCGCATAATGCCGGCGGGTGGTGAGTTCCTTGATCTGCTGGCCACGGCTGACGGCTTCGACGGCGTTACCAGGCAGCGTCAGCGCCTTGAGCTTGAACACCTTCGCCGAAGTGCTGCCGTTGGCCTTGACGTAATCGATGGCGTAGTCGATCACCAGGCGTTGACTGTTTTCTACCGTGGATTTGACGGCAAACGACAATGTGATCTTTTCTCCCAGGCCAATCACCGGCGGTTCGACTTTCACATCAACGATCTCGACCTCAGGTTTGCCGCCCGCGCCGATGATCGCCAGTGCCCGCCGGTTGCCTTGTTTGATCAGGCTGCGCAGGGCGTGTTTGGCGATCCATGCGGTGTGCCGGTTGTCCAGCGACCAGCCTTCGATCAGGTCCAGCACCCAGTCGGGATGATCCTTGGTGATGTCGTTGAGGTGGTTGGCCACGGATTTGCGCACGTACAGGCTGGTGTCGGCCTTGAGGTTGTCGAGGATGTTCGCGGCCAGTGTCGGATCGGCCTGGATGGTCTCCAGCCGGAATGACCAGGGCAGGCGTGGCCGGCATCCTTCGCTGGCCAGGCGCCGCACATGCTCGTTGTCGTCCAGCGACCAGGCATGCATCAGCTTGAGCGAACGCTCGAGGTCACGGCGCAGAAAGTGACGGATTGCGAACTCCGAAGAGCCAAAAGCGGTGAAGTACTTCAGCGCGTCCATCGACTGCTCGAACGCATGGGCGCCGTAGCTGGCGACGTAGTGCGGCAGGCACATGCTGACGAAGCCGCTGTTCAGGCGCGGTGCGAGGGCGCGCAGCACCTGCAGCGATGCCTCGTAGTCCAGGGGCAGTACGGTGTGCAGGCTCTCGCTGACCCGGGCCATGCGCTGCATGACGCTGAGATCCGCCAGGCCGGACCGGGCCAGCTTCAGGAAACGTGCGGCCTCGAATGATGGATAGACCGCGGTCATTTCACTGGCGATGTGCTGGAGGCGCTCGGTGTTGAAGATTTCCTTGAGGGCGGGGGCAGGTTGGTCAGTCATGGTGGTCCCTTTGAAGTTGTGGTTATTCCATCACACCGCGTTATCGTTCCGACGAAGAGGCCCGAATAGTCACCTCAATTCTTGCCCGCTTGCTCCTGCAGTTGATCCGACTCGAACAACCTGGCCAGTTCGACCCGCGCTTCCTGCGCCGTCTGCATCACTTTCACCGCGTCGTCATACACCGCATGCTGGGCTTCAAGCACCTCTTCGTCGTGCTGCTTGAAGCGTTTGATCCGCGCATCCGCCTGGGCCTGGGTCAGCCCCAGGCCGATCAGGGTTTGCCGGCTCATTTCCAGGCTCGAATAAAAGGTTTCGCGCACGGCGTGGGCGCCGACGTCCATCAGCCGGTGTACATGCTGGCGGTTACGGGCCCGGGCGATGATTTTCATGTGCGGGTAGAGCTTGCGCACCAGTTCCGCGGTCTTGATGTTGGTGTCCGGGTCATCGGTGGCGATCACGAAATACTCCGCTTCCCCGACCTTGGCCGCGTTGAGGATTTCCGGGCGCATCGGGTCGCCGTAGAACACTGGCACGCCACCAAAGCTGCGGGACAGTTCGATGGTTTCCACCGAGGTGTCGAGGGCCACGAACTTGATGTTCTGTGCGCGCAGAATCCGCGCAACGATCTGGCCCATGCGACCCATGCCGGCGATCACCACCCGTGGCGCGTCGGCGTCGATTTCGCGGAACTTCTCCGGCACTTCCACCGGTTGCACCTTCGGGCTGACCAAGCGTGCGCAAAGTAGCAGCAACAGCGGCGTCACGGCCATGGACAGGGTGATGGTCAGCACCAGCAAGTCATACAGTCCGGTGGCGAACAGCCCGTGGTCGCGACCGATCTTGAACACCACAAAGGCAAATTCACCACCGGCCGCCAACACGATGCCCAAGCGGATCGCACTGACCTTTTTCAAGCCTCCGGCCAGGCGACCGACCAGGAACAGCAGCGGCAGTTTGATCGCGATCAGCAGCAGGGTCAGGCCCAGCACCGCCACCGGCATGCTCAGCAACAGGCTCAGGTTTGCGCCCATGCCGACGCTGATGAAAAACAGCCCCAGCAACAGGCCCTTGAACGGTTCGATCTGGGCTTCCAGTTCATGGCGATACTCGGAGTCCGCCAGCAGCAGGCCGGCGAGGAAGGCGCCCAGGGCCATGGAAATGCCGACCAGCTCCATCAGCCATGCCGTGCCGATCACCACCAGCAACGCCGTGGCGGTGGAGACTTCAGGCAATGCGGTCTTGGTCACCACGCGAAACACCGGCCGCAGCAGATATCGCCCGCCGATCACCACCACGGCGATGCTGGCCAGCACTTGCAGGCCGTGGTTCAGGTTTTCGCTGGCGCTGGTGCTGTGATCGCCACCGGCAAGCAACGGCACCATGGCGATCAAGGGGATGGCGGCGATGTCCTGAAACAACAGGATCGCGAACGCCAGCCGCCCGTGGGGGCTGGTCAGTTCCTTGCGTTCAGCCAGGCTTTGCAGGCCGAACGCCGTGGACGATAGCGCCAGGCCCAGGCCCAGGACGATCGCGGTGTTCAACGGCTGGCCAAACAGCCACAGCGCCACCACGCCAATCACCGTGCCGGTGAGCAACACTTGCGCCAGACCCACGCCGAACACTGACTTGCGCATCACCCACAGGCGTCGCGGCGACAGTTCCAGGCCGATGATGAACAGCAGCAACACCACGCCGAGTTCGGAAATGTTCGCGACGCTTTGCGGATTGTCGATCAGGCCCAGCACCGACGGGCCGATGATCACCCCGGCAAACAGATAGCCCAGAACCGCCCCCAGTTGCAGGCGCTTGGCCAAGGGAACGATGAGCACGGCCGCCATCAGAAACACGACAGCGGCTTGTAGCAGGTTGCCTTCATGGGGCATGAGAAAACTCCAGGACTCGGTACTGCGGGGGTGACAAGAATAAAGGCTGAGCCCTTCGGCGTCAGCAAAACGCTCGGGCTTAGATGTTACAATTTGCATTAATTAGTTACATTTATAGAATTAGCTGATCAATCCAACGGTCCCTCTCGAGTAGTCCCCCATGGCGATCAACTTCGACCTCAATGACCTGCAGGCCTTCCGTGCCGTGGTCGAGCAGGGCAGCTTTCGCAAGGCAGCCGATACGGTGCGCATTTCCCAGCCAGCCTTGAGCCGGCGCATCGAAAAGCTTGAAGACGCCCTCGGCGTGCGGCTGTTCGAGCGCACCACGCGCAAGGTCAGCCTGACCCAGGCCGGACGGGGGTTCATGCCCAGCGTCGAGCGTCTGCTGGACGATCTGGACGTGGCATTGCTGGGCATCAGCGAAGTCGCTTCGACCCGGCTCGGCCATGTCACGGTTGCTTGCGTGCCCTCGGCGGCTTACTACTTCATGCCACGGGTGATCGCGCATTATCACCGGCAGTTTCCGCGGATCAAGGTCAAGGTGCTGGACTCCAGCGCCCACGACGTATTGAGCGCGGTGGTCAATGGCGAAGCGGATTTCGGCCTGAGCTTCATGGGCACGCTGGAAGCCGAAGTGGATTTCGAGCCCCTGGTGCAAGAAGGGTATGTCGTAGCGTGCCGGCGCGATCATCCACTGGCGGGGCGAAGCAGCGTCACCTGGGACGAGTTCTATCAGCAGGATTACATCTCGCTGGATAAAACCTCGGGCAACCGTTTTCTGCTGGATCAGGCGTTGACCGGCGTGGTGCCGCAGCGGCCGAGTATCTGCGAAACCCGTCACGTGACCACTATGATCGGTCTGGTGGAGGCCGGGTTGGGCGTGGCGGCGGTGCCGCTGATGGCGATGCCGGCAGCGGACCATCCGATCCTGACGCGGGTACCGTTGACCGATCCGCAGGTGATGCGCAGCGTCGGTCTGATCAAGCGCCGGGGTCGAACCCTGACCCCGGCGGCATTGGAGCTGGAACGGCTGGTGGTGGAAATGAAAGTCCTGCAGCCGTCGGTCAGCGACTGACCGAGTCCAGCCCGGTCGCTTTCACGTCCGGTTGAGCCTGGGCCGAGGCCATGTATTGCAGCAAGGCCTTGGCTTCGGCCGGGTGCCGGGCACCTACCGGGATGCCGGCGGCAAACCGGGTGACCGACTGCACCGACTCCGGAATCTTCGCCACGAAACTGACCCCCGGCACCGGCAACAATTCGCTGACCTGCTGGAAGCCCAGTTGATAGTCGCCAGTGGCAACCACCGAGCCCACGGGGACTTTCGGCACCATGGTCGACTTGGGCTTGAGCTGGTCCTCGATCCCCAGGCGCTTGAACAGTTGCTGCTCGATGTACACGCCGCTGGCGCTGTCGGAGTAGGCCACTGATTTAGCGTCAAGCAGGGTCTTTTTCAGGCCCTCGACGTTGCTGATATCCGGTTTCGGTGCACCTTCGCGCACCACCAGGCCAATGCGTGAGTCCGCCAGTTCGACACGGGAAGCCGGATCGACCTTGCCCTGTTTGATCAAGTCGTCCAGTGCGTAGCCGACCATGATCACCACGTCGGCTTGCTCACCCCGGGCCAGGCGATTGGGAATCGCTTCCGGGGCCTTGCCCATGGAGGGACCGAGCGCGGTGTCGAGTGTGTTGCCGGTGGCGGCGGCGAACTTCGGGCCGAGGATCTTGTAGGCTGCCGTGAAGCCGCCGGAGGTCATCACACGGATCTCTTCAGCCTGGGCAATGCTGCTCAAGCCCAGGCTGGCCACCAATGCGAGGGCGGCAAGATTGAAGATTTTTTTCATGGTCATGTTCTCGATGAAGGGCCGGTTCACGACGCCACCGGTTGCAGATGATTCGAGGCGCGGCGATAGAGCATTAGCGTGGCGCACAGTGCGCAAAGTGCTGCAAAGCTCATCCAGTAACCCGGTGCCGCCTTGTCGCCGGTGTACTGGATCAGCAAGGTCGACATCGCCGGGGTGAACCCGCCGAACACGGCCGTGGCCAGGCTATAGGCAAGGGAGAAACCGGCCACCCGGACTTCCACGGGCATGATCTCCGTCAGCGCCGGGATCATCGCGCCGTTGTACAGGCCGTAGATGAACGACAGCCACAACAGCACCATTAGCATGTGGAGGAAGCTGGGCGCGTTCACCAGATAGGTCAGCACCGGGTAAGTAGTGGCGATGGCCAGCAGGGCCATGGCGATCAACACCGGGCGTCGACCGATGCGGTCCGAGAGTGCGCCGCCGATCGGCAGCCAGATGAAATTCGAAACGCCCACCAGCAATGTCACCAGCAACGCATCGGACGTGCTCAGGTGCAGCACGGTTTTACCGAAGGTCGGCGCGTACACCGTGATCAGGTAGAACGCGGTGGTGGTCAGGGCGACCATCATCATGCCCGCGAACACGGTCAGCCAGTTTTTCCCCAGGGTGCGGAACACTTCACCCATGCTCGGGCGGTGTTTGCGGTTGGCGAACTCTTCGGTTTCCTCCAGGTTGCGGCGCAGCAGGAAGATGAACGGCACGATCATGCAGCCGACGAAGAACGGAATCCGCCAGCCCCAATCGACAATCACACTCGGTGCCATCCACTGGTTCAAGGCGTAACCCAGGGCGGCGGCGACAATGATCGCCACCTGCTGGCTGCCCGACTGCCAACTGGTGAAAAAGCCCTTGTGGCCGGGTGTGGCGATCTCGGCGAGATACACCGATACGCCGCCCAGTTCCGCACCGGCGGAAAAGCCTTGCAGCAGCCGCCCGATCAGCACCAGGGCCGGGGCGAACAAACCTATGGTTTCGTAACCGGGCACCAGCACAATCAGGATGGTGCCGCTGGCCATGATCGACAGGGTCACGATCAACCCTTTGCGTCGACCCACATCATCGATATAGGCGCCCAGCACCACGGCGCCCAACGGACGCATCAAAAAGCCTGCACCGAACACGGCGAAGGTCATCATCAGAGAGGCGAATTCGCTGCTGGCCGGAAAGAACACGGCAGCGATCTGCGTGGCATAGAAGCCGAAAAGGAAGAAGTCGAACTGTTCGAGGAAGTTGCCCGAGGTGACCCGGAAAATGGCACTGGCGCGAGAGCGTCCGCGCGGGATTGAGGCTGTCATCGATAAGTACTCCACCGCTTTTATGACATGCGCTGCCTGGACGCGGCGCACGGTTCTTATTGGGGCGGATAGTGGAGCAGAGGCATCGATATGTTAATTGCATTGTTGGCATGCATTGATGCGCGAAGCGGATCAATGTATCGGTGGACTCGCTCGTGCAGTTACCGGTACAGGCACCCGTCGACGAAGCGCTATTCGCTATGTGCTCGCACCACGCTTTCGGTGCCCAGCCGATACTGATTGTTCCCACTGCGCTTGGCCTCATACATCGCCAGGTCGGCAATGTGCAGCAAGCGGTCAATGCTTGGTGCATGATCGGGGAACACGGCGACGCCGAGGCTGGTGCCGATGTGGCGCTGGTCGTTGCCGATGGTGACGGGCGGGGAGAGTTCGACGAAGATTTTCTGGCAGATGGTGCGCGCTTCGTCTTGCAGGCTTTTGCCTTGGGGCAGGCCCTGGAGGATGACCACGAATTCGTCGCCACCGATCCGGGCGACGGTGTCGGTGCCGCGCAGGATGCGCTTGAGCCGTGTGGCGGTCGTGACCAGCACGCGGTCGCCGGCGGCATGACCATAATGATCGTTGATGGCCTTGAAGCCATTGAGGTCGACAAATACCAGCGCCACCCGCGTGGCACTGGTGCGCGCGAGCTCCAGGGCTTCGGACAGGCGCTCTTCGAGCACCAGGCGATTGGGCAGGCCGGTCAAGGGGTCGTAATGGGCCAAGTGCTTGAGGTAGTTGGCCGAGGCCTTTTCTTCGGTGATGTCGCGCACCACGCCCATCATCTTGATTGTTTCGTCGTGGTCGTTCTTGACCACGTTGCCGGTTTCCCGCAGCCAGCGGATCGTTCCGTCGGGCCAGACCACGCGGTATTCCTCGTCATGGTTTTCGCCGGTTTCCAGGCAACGCATTTCGCCGGCCCGAACCCTGGGCCGGTCGTCTGGATGAACGCAGGAGCAAAACAGCGCGTAGGAGGGCGTCACTTCGCCGATCTTGAAGCCGAACATGCCGAAAATCGCATCTGACCAATACAATCGGTCGGTGTCGACATCCCAGTCCCAGGTGCCGATGCGGGCAAAGTACTGGCTGCGTTTGAAGCGCTCGACATCGCCGTCCTGGTGGATGCTCTGGCCTTCGGAGAGGCGGGTGACGATGCTGCGATATTCGGCCAGTTGTTTTTGCAGCGAACGTTCGCGCCAGACCAGCGCGACGATCAGGGTAAGCGTCGTTGAACCAAGGATGACGCTGGTCCAGAGCAGGATCATTCGGGGATGGCCATCAGGGCGGTGAACCGTAGGGTAATTGTTGATTATTTTAGTTCAGCAAACAGCTTTAAACGTCGCGCGGGAGGTGGCAATGGTTGCCAATCAAGGGCAAATCTGGGAAAACGGCGCCCATCAGGCCCTTGAGGGCGAGAGAGCATACGAGTGAATTCAATGAAAGACGAGCTTCAGGTAATCGATCTTCAGGTGGGTGACGGAAAAGCCGCCGTAAAAGGCGCACTGATCACTACCCAGTACCGTGGCTGGCTGGAGGACGGCAGCGAATTCGACTCTTCCTACAGCCGGGGCAAACCCTTCCAGTGCGTGATCGGTACCGGGCGGGTCATCAAGGGTTGGGACCAGGGCATCATGGGCATGCAAGTCGGTGGCAAGCGCAAATTGCTGGTACCGGCGCACCTGGCCTATGGCGAACGCACCATGGGCAAGATCACGCCGAATTCGAACCTGATTTTCGAGATCGAGCTGCTGGAAGTGCTGACGCGGGATGATTGACTTGTAGTTGGCCAGCCAACTTGCCAGGTTCCGCTCTTTCGGCGAACATACGCGCCATATAGGGGTAGGGGGTATAGGTATGTCGCACATTCACGAACACAAGGATGACTTGATCAAGCGGGTCAGACGGATTGCCGGGCAGGTGGAAGCCGTGGAGCGAGCGCTTGAGTCCGACGCCGATTGTGCCAAGACCCTGCACCTGGTCGCCGCCATCCGGGGCGCGGTCAATGGTTTGCTGGAGCAGTTCATCGACGCTCATGCCCGCGAGCACGTGGCCCATCCGGACTTGAGCGATGAGGATCGCGCCCAGGGCGTGGAAGACTTGTTGCTGGCCATCCGTCGTTATGCCAAATAGAGGCCTGAATTCCATGAAACAGACACCCCAGGCTTCGCGTTTTGCCCATGACCATGTGTTTCTCGGCGCATCCCATGATGAAAACGCCCGACGCACCTTATGGGTGGTGGCGTTGACGTTTGTAATGATGATTGGCGAAATTGCCGCCGGTTACCTCACCGGTTCCATGGCGTTGCTGGCCGATGGTTTTCACATGGCCACCCATGCCGGGGCCTTGGGCATCGCGGCGGCGGCCTATGGATTCGCACGGCGCAATGCCAATAACGCGCGTTACAGCTTTGGCACAGGCAAGGTCGGGGATCTCGCCGGATTTGCCTCGGCCATGGTGCTGGGACTGGTGGCGATCGGCATTGCCGGTGAATCAGTCTATCGTCTGTTTCAACCAACGACCGTGGCATTCACCGAAGCGACGGTGATTGCAGTGGTGGGGCTGGCGGTGAACATCGCCAGTGCCTTTTTGCTGGCGGGTGGCCACGGTCATCATGGTCACGATCACGGACACAGCCATGAGCACGGCCATCATCACCATCACGACAACAACCTGCGCTCGGCTTATGTCCATGTGCTGGCCGATGCCTTGACGTCGGTGCTGGCGATTGCCGCATTGCTGGCCGGGCGCTATCTGGGGTGGGTGTGGCTGGACCCGGTGATGGGCATCGTGGGCGCCATCGTGATCGCGAAATGGGCCGTTGGATTGATGCGTGACAGCGCTGCGGTGTTGCTCGATGTCACGGATGAGCACGTTGCCGATGAAATCCGTGAACTGCTGGAGTCATCGGACGATGTGCGCATCAGCGATCTGCATGTCTGGCAGGTCGGCCCCCAGGCACGGGCCGCAATTGTCAGCGTTGTGGCCGCGGCCAATGTCAGTGCCGACACCATTCGCGAACGCCTGGCGCCGGTCCATGAACTGTCTCACCTGACCGTCGAATACCGCACGGCTTGAGCGGTTTTCGCTCAATCACTGAACAGCGCAATCCGTCCATTCGTGGATGGGCGGTATTGCCATTTCAGCTGCTCCAGTGCGGGCCCCATCGCCAGAAGCTGCTTGAGCGTGGCGCCGGCAATGCTCAACGCCAGGTGTTGCCCCGGACATTGATGGCGCCCCGCACCGAAGGTAAAGCTGCGCCGGTTCGGGCGCTCGGGCAGGAAGGTGTCGGGGTTGTCGTTGAGCTGCGGGTCGCGATTGGCCGAGGCCAGCAGCACCAGGATCACGTCGGTGGCGTTCAGCTTCACGCCATCAATTTCGCAGGGGGCTGCGACGAAGCGGCGGGTGTTCTGTACCGGCGGGTCGAAGCGCTGCACTTCGGCCAGCAGGTCTTCTACAGGAGTTGATTCGCTGCGCAGCGACGGGTGTTCAATCAATGTCAGCACGGCGTTGCCGATCAGCCCGGCAGTGGCCTCGAAGGTCTGGGAGAGCAGGCCTATCAGGTTGGCGATCAGGGTTTGCGGTGCGCCGGATGCGAAGCGCTGGCCGATACCTGCAAGCAATTGGCTGTGGTGGTGCGCATCGTCGAGCAATTCGATGAAGTAACCGCTCAATTGTTCGGCGGCAGCGTGGGCGGCGGTCAATTGTGCCGCGTTGCTCAAGGGCGACAGGCAGGCGACGAAATCCGCCGTCAGCTCGCTGATGGCGCGGCCCTGGGCCGGGGTGAACCCCAACAACGCCGCCACCACGCACACCGGTCCACGAAACATGGCATTGTACAGCCCAGCGGCATCCGCGGTGATCAATCGGGCGCCGACCAGGGCTTCGACTTCCCGCGCATCGATCAACTCCAGCCCCGGCGCAATCGCCGACCGTGGGCAACGTTGGCGCTCACCTTCATTCATGCGCATCAATTGGCCGAACACCTGGCCGGCCATGCCGTCGGCAATTGCCCTGGGGACTGGTTCGTGCGCGGGGCGAACGTGGCAATCGGGATGCGCCAGCACGGCGGCCACCGCCCGGGCGCTGCTGGCCACCCACAGGTTCAGCCCCGGATGAAAGGCCAGCCCACCTTCGGCACGCAATTGTGCGTAGTAGGAATAAGGATCGGCATGGGTTGCAGCGATGATCGGGTCCATGGGGCACAGCCTTTTGTTGTTGGAAAGTGTTGCTACTATCTCCAGTCCGAAAGGGCATTGATTCGTCCGGGAGCGAAATATGAGCGCAGAACAACACGACATCGGCGTCTCGCAGGTGGCGGCAGCCATCGCTGAGCCGGCACGGACGAAAATCCTCTGCTCGCTGATGGACGGCCACGCCCGCACCAGCACCGAACTGGCGGCGGTGGCCGAAGTCAGCGCGTCGACCGCCAGTGCCCACTTGGCCAAACTCAAGGAACTGGCACTGGTGCGGCTGCACGTTCAGGGACGTCACCGCTATTACAGCCTGGCGGACAAACGCGTGGCCCAGGCCCTGGAGGCACTGATGGTGATCGGCCAGAACAGCGCGCCAAGCTTCCAGGCGCGCACCCCGGATCGCCTGCAATTTGCCCGCACCTGCTACGACCACATGGCGGGAACCCTGGCCGTGCTGTTGCATGACCGGATGCTTGAAGCGGGCTGGCTTGAGGAAACCGACGAACAGGCCTATCGCTTGAGCGACAGCGGTACGGCAATGTTTCAAGGACTCGGGATCGAAGTGCAGGACTTGAGCACCTTGCGCCGTCGTTTTGCCTGCCCGTGCCTGGACTGGAGCATGCGCCGGCCGCATCTGGGCGGGTCGCTGGGGGCGGCGTTGCTGCAAACGGCGCTCAGGCGCAAGTGGGTGACCCAGGATCTGGACAGTCGGGCATTGGCGTTGACGGCGTTGGGGCGCAGGGAGTTGGCGGGGCGGTTCGGGGTTGAGTTGCGGTTGGATATTGAGGAGAAGAGCAAAAGATCGCAGCCTGCGGCAGCTTCTACAGGGGCTGCGAAATATCCATTGTAGGAGCTGCCGCAGGCTGCGATCTTTTTACGCTCATGAAAAAGCCCCCCATCGGTCACCCGATGGGGGGCTTTTGTGCGTCTGGCGTCAGGTCAAACCTTGACGATCCAGCCCGCTGGCGCTTCGATGTCGCCGGTTTGCACGCCGGTCAGCTCTTTGTAGAGCTTCTGGGTGACCGGGCCGACTTCGGTTTCGCTGTGGAACACGTGCAGGTGGTCGTTGTAGTCGATCCCGCCAATCGGCGTGATCACCGCAGCGGTACCGCAAGCACCGGCTTCCTTGAAGTCGGAGAGCTTGTCGATGAACACGTCGCCTTCGATCACTTCCAGGCCCAGACGGGTCTTGGCCAGCTCGATCAGCGACAGACGGGTGATACCCGGCAGTACCGATGGCGAGTTCGGGGTCACGAACTTGTTATCGTGGGTGATCCCGAAGAAGTTGGCCGAACCGACTTCCTCGATCTTGGTGTGGGTCATCGGATCCAGGTAGATGGCGTCGGCGAAGTGGGCTTTCTTGGCCTTGGAGCCCGGCATCAGGCTGGCGGCGTAGTTGCCACCGACCTTGGCGGCTCCGGTGCCTTGTGGCGCGGCGCGGTCGTAGCTGGAAATCTGGAAGTTGTGCGGGGTCAGGCCGCCCTTGAAGTAGGCGCCGACCGGAATGCAGAAGATCGAGAAGATGAACTCGGGGGCGGTACGCACGCCGATGTTGTCACCCACGCCGATCACGAACGGGCGCAGGTACAGCGCGCCGCCGGTGCCGTACGGCGGAATGAAACGCTCGTTGGCACGCACCACTGCCTTGCAGGCTTCGATGAACTGCTCGGTTTCCACCTGCGGCATCAGCAGGCGGGCGCAGCTGCGCTGCATGCGCAGGGCGTTCTGGTCCGGGCGGAACAGGTTGATCGAGCCGTCCTTGCAACGATAGGCCTTCATGCCCTCGAAGCATTGCTGGCCATAGTGAAGGGCCGTGGAGCCTTCGCTGATGTGCAGCACGTTATCTTCGGTCAGGGTGCCTTTGTCCCACTCGCCATTGCGAAAGTACGACAGATAGCGCTTGTCGGTCTTGATGTAGTCAAAACCCAGCTTGTCCCAATTGATGCTTTCGTTACCCATGACACCCTCTATCACTGAACAACCGTCGAAACGGTTCAAGGCTTCTGACGTTTTTTGGATGGGGACAACAATACTTCATTCTTGGGCTAAATCGCAGCCCAGACGATAGGGGGAGAAGCAGATTTATTAGCCTGCTTATTAAACTTCCCGGTTCTTCGTCGAAAAGATCGCAGCCTGCGGCAGCTCCTACGGGATCGGCGGCCACCTGTAGGAGCTGCCGAAGGCTGCGATCTTTTGATTTTTACAGGTGCAACGCATGTCCCAGAGCGCGCAACGCCGCTTCCTGCACCGCTTCACCCAGGGTCGGGTGCGCATGGATGGTGCCGCCGATGTCTTCCAGCCGCGCGCCCATCTCCAGGCTTTGCGCGAACGCCGTGGACAACTCCGACACGCCGACGCCCACCGCCTGCCAGCCGACAATCACATGATTGTCCCGACGGGCGACCACCCGCACGAAGCCGCTTTTCGACTCCAGGGTCATCGCCCGGCCATTGGCGGCGAACGGGAAGCTCGACACGATGCAATCCAGGCCGGCGGCATTGGCCTCGTCCGGGGTCTTGCCGACCACCACCAGTTCCGGGTCGGTGAAGCACACGGCGGCGATGGCGGTCGGGTTGAACTCACGGGATTTACCGCTGATCAGCTCGGCGACCATCTCGCCCTGGGCCATGGCCCGGTGCGCGAGCATCGGTTCGCCGCTCAGGTCACCGATGGCATACACGTTGCGCATGCTGGTCTGGCAGCGGTGGTCGATCTTGATCGACGAACCGTTCATGTCCAGGTTCAGCGCTTCGAGGTTCCAGCCCTGGGTGTTCGGCTTGCGACCGACGGCCACCAGCACCTGATCGGTTTCCAGGTTCAGGGTCGCGCCGTTCGGGGCCAAAATCTGCAAGGTATTTTCTTTTGAATCAAAGCCTTGCACGCTATGCTTCAAGTAAAGCTTCACGCCGAGTTTTCTCAGTTCGTCGTGCACCGGCTGGGTCAGTTCGGCATCGTAGGCCGGCAGGATGCGTTCCTGCGCTTCCACCACGCTGACCTCGGCGCCGAGCTTGCGATAGGCAATGCCCAGCTCCAGGCCGATGTAGCCACCGCCGACCACAATCAAGCGCTTGGGCACGGAGGTCGGCACCAGGGCTTCGGTGGACGAGATGATCGGTCCGCCAATCGGCAACATCGGCAGGTTCACGCTTTTCGAACCGGTGGCCAGCACCAGGTGCTCGCACTGGATGCGCGTGTCGCCGACATCCACGGTTTTACCGTCAACCACTTTGGCCCAGCCTTGGATGACCTGGACCTTGTTCTTTTTCAGCAGCGCGGCAACGCCGGTGGTCAGGCGATCGACGATGCCGTCTTTCCATTCGACGCTCTTGGTGATGTCCAGCGTCGGCGCGGAAACGCTGATGCCCAGGGGCGAAAGCTGATGGTGGTGCCGGGTCTGGTGAAACTGCTCGGCGACGTGAATCAGTGCCTTGGACGGAATGCAGCCGATGTTCAGGCAGGTGCCGCCCAGGGATTGGCCTTCTACCAGGATGGTCGGGATGCCCAACTGGCCGGCACGGATCGCTGTCACATAACCGCCGGGGCCGCCGCCGATGATCAGAAGCGTGGTGTTCAAAGTTTGCATGGTGCTCTCCAACAAAAATCAGTCCACAAACAAGGTAGCGGGTTGTTCGAGCAAGCCACGGATGGCCTGGATGAATAGCGCCGCGTCCATGCCGTCGACCACGCGGTGATCGAAGGAGCTGGAGAGGTTCATCATCTTGCGGATCACGATCTGGCCTTTGATCACCATTGGCCGTTCGACGATCTTGTTCACGCCGACGATCGCCACTTCCGGCAGGTTCAGCACCGGCGTGCTGACGATGCCGCCCAAGGCGCCAAGGCTGGTCAGGGTGATGGTCGAGCCGGACAGTTCATCGCGGCTGGCCTTGCCGTTGCGCGCAGCGTTGGCCAGGCGAGCGATTTCCGCCGCGCTGTCCCACAGGCTGCGAGCTTCGGCGTGACGTACCACCGGTACCATCAGGCCGACATCGCTCTGGGTCGCGACGCCCACATGCACCGCGCCAAGGCGGGTGATGACCTGGGCTTCGTCGTCGTAGCGAGCGTTCATTTGCGGGAAGTCGCGCAGGGCGACGACCATGGCGCGGACCAGGAACGGCAGCAAAGTCAGCTTGCCGCGGGTCGCACCGTGTTTTTCATTGAGGTGCGCGCGCAGCTCTTCCACGGCGGTGACGTCGATTTCTTCGACATAACTGAAGTGGGCGGCACGCTGGGTGGCGTCCTGCATGCGCTGGGCGATCTTGCGGCGCATGCCGATCACCGGGATCTGCTGTTCATCGATACGTTGGGCGTAAGCAGCCGCCACCGGTGCCGAAGCGTTCGACTGACCCTGGGCCAGGTAGGCGTCGAGGTCTTCATGCAGTACGCGGCCGGCGGGGCCGGTGCCACGCACCAGGCGCAATTGAATGCCGAGGTCCAGCGCATGCTTGCGCACGGCCGGGGAGGCCAGCGGACGCTCATCGGCTGCGCGAGCCACCATCGGGCCCTGGCAGACCGCAGCTTTCGGCGCCGGGGCAGCGACCGGTTTGCTTTCAACCACGGTTTCAACTTTGGCTGTGGCCACCGGGGCTTCTTTAACAGGTGCCGGTTGCGCCGACTCCTTAACGTTGCCCGCGCCTTCGACTTCAATGCTGATCAGCACACTGCCGACCGCCATGACTTCGCCCGGCTGTCCGCCGAGGGCGATGACCTTGCCATGCACTGGCGACGGGATATCGACCATCGCCTTGTCGGTCATCACATCGGCCAGTACCTGATCTTCGACGACCATGTCGCCGACCTTGACGTGCCATACCGACAATTCAACTTCTGCAATGCCTTCACCAATGTCCGGCATTTTAATGACGTGCGTGCCCATTCAAACCTCCATGACCCGTTTCAACGCCGCGCCCACTCGGGACGGACCTGGGAAATACGCCCACTCTTGCGCGTGCGGGTAAGGGGTGTCCCAACCGGTGACGCGTTCGATCGGCGCTTCCAGGTGATGGAAGCAATGTTCCTGCACCAGCGACACCAGTTCGGCGCCGAAGCCGCAGGTGCGTGTGGCTTCGTGCACCACCACGCAACGGCCGGTCTTTTTCACCGACTTGACGATGGTTTCCAGGTCCAGCGGCCACAGGCTGCGCAGGTCGATGACTTCGGCGTCGACGCCGCTTTCTTCAGCAGCGACTTGCGACACGTACACGGTGGTGCCGTAGGTCAGCACGGTGACGTCCTTGCCCGGACGGGTGATCGCAGCGACGTCCAGCGGCACGGTGTAGTAGCCATCCGGCACTTGCGCGGCGGGGTGCTTCGACCACGGGGTTACCGGGCGGTCGTGATGGCCGTCGAACGGGCCGTTGTACAGGCGTTTTGGCTCGAGGAAGATCACCGGGTCATCGTTTTCGATGGAGGCAATCAAAAGGCCCTTGGCGTCGTACGGGTTGGACGGCATCACCGTGCGCAAACCGCAGACCTGGGTGAACATCGCCTCGATGCTCTGGCTGTGGGTCTGGCCGCCGTAGATGCCGCCGCCGCAAGGCATGCGCAGGGTCATCGGCGCGGTGAACTCGCCGGCCGAGCGATAACGCAGGCGGGCGGCTTCGGAAATGATCTGGTCGGAGGCCGGGTAGACGTAGTCGGCGAACTGGATCTCGGCCACCGGACGCAGGCCGTAGGCGCCCATGCCCACGGCGACACCGACGATGCCGCTTTCGGAGATCGGCGCGTCGAACACCCGGGAGGTGCCGTACTTGTTCTGCAGGCCTTCGGTGCAGCGGAACACGCCGCCGAAGTAGCCCACGTCCTGGCCGAAGACCACGACGTTGTCATCACGCTCAAGCATCACATCCATGGCCGAGCGCAGGGCCTGGATCATGGTCATGGTGGTCGTGGTCATGGCGGTTTCCAGCTCGATATTGTTGTTGTGATCGTTCATGTCAGATCCCCAACTCTTGGCGCTGGCGCTTCAAGTGCTCCGGCATCTCTTTGTAGACGTCTTCGAACATGGTCGCGGCGCTCGGAATCTGGCCGCCGGCGAGGGTGCCGTACTGTTCGGCTTCTTTCTGTGCGGCGATCACTTCGGCTTCCAGCTCGGCGCTGACCGCGGCGTGCTCCTCTTCGGACCAGTGACCGGTCTTGATCAGGTGCTGCTTGAGGCGTGCGATCGGATCACCCAGGGGGAAGTGGCTCCAGTCATCGGCGGGACGGTATTTCGACGGATCATCGGAGGTCGAGTGCGGGCCGGCGCGGTAGGTGACCCATTCGATCATGGTCGGGCCGAGGCCACGGCGCGCACGTTCGGCAGCCCAGGCCGAGGCGGCGTAGACCGCATAGAAATCGTTGCCGTCGACCCGCAGGGAGGCAATGCCGCAACCGACGCCGCGCCCGGCGAAGGTGGTCGCTTCACCACCGGCAATCGCCTGGAAGGTGGAGATCGCCCACTGGTTGTTGACCACGTTGAGGATCACCGGCGCGCGGTACACGTGGGCGAAGGTCAGGGCGGTGTGGAAGTCCGACTCGGCGGTGGCGCCGTCGCCGATCCAGGCCGAGGCGATTTTGGTGTCGCCCTTGATCGCCGAAGCCATGCCCCAGCCCACGCCCTGGATGAACTGGGTGGCGAGGTTGCCGGAGATGGTGAAGAAACCGGACTCCTTGACCGAGTACATGATTGGCAACTGACGTCCCTTGAGCGGATCGCGCTCGTTGGACAGCAACTGGCAGATCAGGCCGACCAGCGGCACGTCGCGGGCCATCAGGATGCTTTGCTGGCGGTAGGTCGGGAAACACATGTCGTCGATGTTCAGGGCCAGGGCCTGGGCGCTGCCGATGGCTTCTTCGCCAAGGCTCTGCATGTAGAACGACATCTTTTTCTGACGCTGGGCGACCACCATGCGGTTGTCGTAGATGCGGGTCTTGAGCATGGCACGCATGCCCTTGCGCAGGATCTCGCTAGAGACGCCTTCGGCCCAGGGACCGAGGGCATTGCCCTGGTCGTCGAGCACGCGAATCAGGCCACGGGCCAGGTCAGCCGTGTCAGCCGGTTCAACGTCGATTTGGGGTTTGCGCACCGTGCCGGCATCGGTCAGATGCAGGTAGGAGAAGTCGGTTTTACAGCCGGGACGGCCCGAGGGTTCGGGGACGTGCAGGCGCAGCGGTTCATACGCTTGGGTCATGGCTTCTACGCTCGATCTTGTGAATTTCTTGTAGTGAGCTGACAGATTTCGTTCGGTAGAAGAAATCTTGTCCTACAACAATCATAGGCCCGCCGAAGAAGAATATTTCTCTCTGTTTCGTTGCGCTGAAGATCATTTGCAGATAAAAAACCTGCATAAACATAAAAAACAGGTGTTTTTATCTCATGCGCAAACTGGACCGTACCGATATCGGCATTCTCAACAGCCTTCAGGAGAACGCGCGCATTACCAACGCCGACCTGGCGCGTTCGGTGAACCTGTCGCCGACGCCGTGTTTCAACCGGGTCAAGGCCATGGAAGAACTGGGGGTGATTCGCGAGCAAGTGACTCTGCTGGACGCCGACCTACTGGGGCTGCATGTGAACGTGTTCATTCACGTCAGCCTGGAGAAACAGGTGGAGGAGGCGTTGCAGCATTTCGAAGAGGCGATTTCCGATCGTCCCGAGGTGATGGAGTGCTACCTGATGGCAGGCGACCCGGACTATCTGATCCGGGTGCTGGTGCCGACCATTCAGTCGCTGGAGCGTTTCATGATGGACTTTCTGACCAAGGTGCCGGGGGTAGCGAACATCCGTTCGAGCTTTGCGCTCAAGCAAGTGCGGTACAAGACCGCGCTGCCGTTACCGGCCAATGGGTTGACGCTGGATAAATAAGGATTGGCGGTGTCACTGCTTTTACTGACGCAATAAGTCACAGCTGTACAACGCCGTTCTACAGTTTGAGCTTGTATTTGTGTGGTGCAGTTTTCTTTAAGTTTTGCTCTCCACTATTGATTAACTAGAGTGAAACATAATGAAGCCTGTATTAGATAAAATTGCTTTGGCCTACTCGCTGGACGTCAATCCAGATGATCTGGATGATTACGGAAATATAAAAGAATATGTTCCTCCTGTTTTTGAGCCCTTTGTCGAGGACATGGGTGGAGCTGATTTGATGGATATCCAGGCCGCTCTGGACGGAGGGCCGGGTCCATCTGCCCTGGAGAGCGATATTGGAATTACCGCCGGTTGGTGCCCGAACGGGAGCTGGAGTGGCGGGATATGCAAGCCCTACAATAACATTCGTAACCACTGGATGCGCGCGCACGGTGTTGTCAACAATTTGCCGATTCATATGGCGATTCTACCCGGTACTCACAATTCAGCTTTCGATAAACAAGCAAAGTATGTCCCTAGTCTGGAGGTATGTCAGGACGTCGCGCCGTACCATCAATTGACTGCCGGTATTCGAGTGCTGGATCTCAGGGTTCAACATTATTCGGGACTATTGGTTGGTGATCCACGACGTTATTCGATTTTTCATTCGACAAACAACGGGCGAACGGTCCAGGGCGATGTTCTCGATGCTGTGCGCATGTTTCGTCAAAGCTCTGAAGGGGACACTAAACGCGAGATCGTGATTCTGAATTTTCATCAGTTCAGGAATTTTACGGCCGCAGCCCATCGTGAACTAGCTGGAATAATAAAGTCCTATTTGGGCGAATCGATCATATCGCCTGTGTATCGAGATCTGACGGTGTCGCAAATATGGGCGTTGCCAAACTATAAAAATGTCGTCATTTCATACAACGCCGATCCCAGGGATGCGCTTTTTTGGAACGCCGTCAATCAACGCTGGATAGGCTCGAATACACCGTCGGATGGTGAGCTAAAAGCGTTTATTGACCGGGTCGGCAATGAAACCAAACCCTTTGGTGAGTTGCGGGCAATTCAAGCCCATCGCATGACTTTTCCATTCGACGGCGCCAAAGATATTTCGGGCTCGTTGATGTCATGGTTTGCTGCCGGCTCCGCCAGCCATCCGATCATGAAGTACTACATCATCAATTGCGATTGGTCGTTACGGCATCGCCTGGTGGACAACATCATCTTTTCCAACCAGTTCCGCAGCCGAGCGTTGGGCATTCCTGATGTTGTACAGGCCAGCCCGACGAGCATTGGCGTTCAAGGCATGCCAAGCGCCCGGCATATGATCTTGCAGATCGATGACGCGCACTGGACTGAAACAGTGGCGCTGCCGCCGATTCTTGATGAAGAGCCACACCGGTTGCTGGTTTGCTCGGATGCGGACGCCGAATGTGAGCTGGATCTGCGTGGCAGTGATGTTCCGCTGCCTGGCGTCCGTCTATCGAAGGGGGAGGTGGTTGCCCTGGTGTGTCTTGATGGCTCGCGCCAATGGGCGTTGCAGGTGCGCGAATGCTCGCCGAATGAGCACGGACATGTGATTGCGGCGCCTTGCGACGGCGAGAAATTTATTCGCTATACATTGTCGGTCGGCAACTACGCGCCGTTGGTGTACTTGCCGGCGGAAGCTCCCGCCAACAGTGTGGTGCTGATCGTGTGCGATGCACTCTATACCACCCGAATCGGCCACTCCCAGGGCACGGATGAACTTGAACATGTCATCTCTGCCGGTCAGGTTCTCGCGTTTACCTACAGCACGGCGTCCCGGCAGTGGCACAAGCAGGAGGTGCTGCCCGGCAGTCACAACTGATTGATCGGAATCTTCAAGTAAGTCACACCATTGTCTTCCGCGGGCGGTAAGTTCCCCGCCCGCACATTCACCTGGATCGCCGGCAGCAACAGTGTCGGCATCCCCAACCCCGCATCGCGCCGGGTGCGCATTTGCACAAAGGCCTTTTCGTCGATGCCGTCTCGCACGTGGATATTGCTTTTGCGCTGTTCACCCACGGTAGTCATGCATTGGGACACGCGACCCTCGGGCGGATAGTCGTGGCACACGTAGAGGCGCACGCTGGCGGGGAAGGCCAGCAGTTTCCGGATCGAGGCAAACATCTGGTTGGCATTGCCACCGGGGAAGTCACATCGGGCAGAGCCGACGTCGGGCATGAACATCGTATCGCCCACCAGAATCACATCACCGTCGATCAGGTAAGCCATGTCCGCCGGGGTATGGCCAGGCACGTGCAGGGCGGTCGCCTTGAGGTTGCCGATCATGAACGATTCGTCGGGGGCGAACAGGTGGTCGAACTGGGAACCGTCGACGTGAAAGGAAGGCTCCAGATTGAACAGCGCCTTGAACACGTCCTGGACCTTGCTGATCGATTCGCCAATGGCGATTTTTCCGCCAAGCTCCCTGCGCAGATACGGCGCGGCGGACAGGTGATCGGCATGGGCGTGGGTTTCCAGCAGCCATTGCACTTGCAAGTGGCGGGCGCGAACGAAGGCGATGATCCTGTCGGCCTGGGTGGTCGCGGTACGCCCGGAGGCCCCGTCGTAGTCGAGCACCGGGTCGACAATCGCACACTGCCCGCCATCAGCCTCGTAGACCACGTAGCTGTAGGTCGAGGAGGCGGGGTCGAGGAAAGCTTCAATCAGCGCGGGCATGGACACGAACCTGTGCAGGGGTAGAAAAGTCGGACGACGGAAAGTCAGCCATGGTTGCAACACTTTATGTAAAGACATAATGTTCGCAGCTTAAGTGACGTTGAAGGCATCCTGCAAATGCAATCCAGTCTGACCGAATGTGAAGTCGCCCAACTGCGCGCATCGGCCTCCAAGGCCTGTGCGCTGCTCAAGGCCCTGGCCAATGAGGATCGCCTGTTGATCCTGTGCCAGCTGACCCAAGGCGAACGCAACGTAGGCGAACTGGAAAAAATGACCGGCGTACGCCAACCGACCCTGTCCCAGCAATTGGGGATCCTGCGCGATGAAGGACTGGTCGCGACCCGTCGTGAAGGCAAGTACATTTTTTACGGTCTCGCCAGCCACGAAGTGATCCAGGTGATGAAAACCCTCTCCGGGCTTTACTGCGGGGCCGTGCTTAAAAGCTGGATTCAGCCCTGATGCCAGCCAACTCAACATAACCCTGTGGGAGCGGGCTTGCTCGCGAAGGCGGTGTGTCAGCCAACGTTTATGTCTACTGACACAATGCTTTCGCGAGCAAGTCGAATCGTCGCACCGCCGCTCCCACATTGGTTTTGTGTATTGACTAGAAAAATCCTTGCGTGCAGCAAAAGGAACAAGCAATGAACGATCAACACTGGGGCCCATCCATCAGTGCAGATATCGTGGTCATCGGCGGCGGCACCGCAGGCATCGGCCTGGTCGCCAGCCTGCTCAAGCGTAGCCCGCAGCTGAACATCACTGTGATCGAACCCGACTCCCGGCACTACTATCAACCGGCCTGGACGCTGGTCGGCGGCGGTGCCTACAACGTGGAAAACACCGTGCGGCCGATGGCGTCGGTGATGCCACGCGGGGCCCATTGGCTGCAGGCTGCCGTGACGGGCATCGATCCCGACAAGTGCCAACTCACCCTCGGTGACGGGCGCACGGTCAGCTATCAAAACCTGGTGGTCTGCCCCGGCCTGCGCCTGGCCTGGGAGAAAATCGAAGGCCTGGAGGACACCCTCGGCCAGCATGGTGTGACCTCCAATTACAGCTATCGCCACGCGACCTACACCTGGGACCAGGTGCGGAAATTGCGCGGCGGCAAGGTGCTGTTCACCCAGCCGGGCATGCCGATCAAGTGTGCCGGCGCGCCACAAAAGGCGCTGTACCTGTCCTGCGATCACTGGAACAAGACCGGTGTGCTGAACAACATCGAGGTCGAGTTCAATCTTGCCGGCGCGGCGCTGTTCGGAGTGCCGACCTTTGTCCCGCCGCTGATGAAATACATCGAGAAGTACAAAGCCCGGTTGGCGTTCAACTCGAATCTGGTCAAGGTCGACGGCCCGGCGAAAACCGCGTGGTTCGACGTCAGGGATGCCGATGGCAATGTCACCCGCCAGGCAAAGACCTTTGACCTGCTGCATGTCGTTCCGCCTCAGGTGGCCCCGGATTTTGTCGCCCGCAGCCCGTTGGCCGACAGCGCTGGCTGGTGCGGGGTCGACCCCCACAGCCTGCAGCATCCGCGTTATCCCGGCGTCTTCGCCCTGGGTGATATCTGCGGCACCACCAATGCAAAAACCGCCGCGGCGGCGCGCAAGCAGATCGTGGTGGTGGCCGAAAACCTGCTGGCCTTGCGCAAGCAACAGCCGCTGCCACTGAAGTACGACGGCTATGGCTCCTGTCCGCTGACGGTGGAGAAGGGCAAGGTGATCCTTGCCGAGTTCGGGTACGCGGGCAAGTTGCTGCCGACCTTTCCCCTTGACCCGACGACCCCGCGCCGCTCGGCGTGGTGGCTGAAGGCGACACTGCTGCCGTGGTTCTACTGGAACGGCATGCTCAAGGGCCGCGAGTGGCTGACACGTGTGACCAAGGTCGACTGAGAACTCCCTATGTTGCTGGCAAGTCTGTTTGGTGTAGTGATGGGGTTGGTGCTCGGCTTGACTGGCGCCGGCGGCGGTATCCTTGCGGTCCCGGCCCTGGTGTTGGGGTTGGGCTGGAGCATGACCCAGGCCGCTCCGGTGGCGTTGTTCGCGGTGGGCAGTGCGGCCGCGGTCGGCGCCATCGACGGCTTGCGCCATGGCCTGGTGCGTTATCGCGCGGCGCTGCTGATCGCCGCGCTCGGTGCGGTGTTTTCGCCGGTGGGCATCTACTTTGCCCATCAGTTGCCGGAAAAAATCCTGATGATCCTGTTCAGCCTGCTGATGGTCGTTGTGGCCGGGCGGATGTTGCGCCGCGAGCGCAAGGATGCGGGCCCCAGCGATCACGGTCAGGCCAACTGGGGCCAGAAGAACTGCATGCTCGATCAACAGACCGGGCGCTTTTCCTGGACCGCCAAATGCACCGCGACCCTCGCCGCGCTCGGGGCCGTGACTGGCGTGGTCTCGGGATTGCTGGGGGTGGGCGGTGGCTTTCTGATCGTCCCGGCCTTCAAGCAACTGACCGATGTGCAGATGCGCGGGATCGTTGCCACGTCGCTGATGGTGATCAGCCTGATTTCGGCGATCGGCGTGATCGGCGCCTTCCATGCCGGGGTGCGCATCGATGGTTTGGGCATCGCCTTCATCGTCTCCAGCATCGTTGGCATGATCATCGGCCGCAAGCTCTGCGCCCGGGTGCCGGCGCGGGCGTTGCAAGTCGGTTTCGCCAGCATCTGCGTCGTGGTCGCCGCCTACATGCTGTTTCGGGCCAACGCCTAGCCGGTATCGGTTCCTGTGGACGCCACCGGGGTCCACAGGCCTACATCCTAAGTGGCGAGCCTCGCCGACCGGCGGTCTTACGCCATGGTGCTCACGCACCGCCGGCCCATCCAAAGCAGCTGCAAACCAGCCCCAAGGCAGCGTATGGCGCCGCTCGTCAGGTTTCGATAATCGCCTCCGACACTCAGTCCCCGTTTCGGAGCGCGCCATGCACAACAATAAGAACGTCACGCATCGTTTTCTGCCTGCCTTTATCGCCAGCCTGTCTGCCCTTGGCCTGAGCCAGGTGGCCGAGGCAGACATCATGCTGTACGACAAGGACCAGACCACGTTCTCCACCGACGGCTACATCAACGCCTTCTACGTGAACAGCGATGTCGACCGCGCCGGCGATCAGTTCGACCGTCGACAGGCGCGGGTCAAGATGGGCTTTTTGCCCAACTACCTGGGGTTCAACATGGGCAAGCAGGTAGACGACCTCAAGCTCGGTGCCCGTGCCTCGTTCTGGGTCACCATCAACGACAGCGAAACCAACGGCACCGACACCGCCATCGATGTGCGGCAGTTCTTCGGCACCGTGGCCAACCCGGAATGGGGCGAAGTGCTGATCGGCAAGGACTTCGGCCTGTTCGCCCGTTCCAACATCCTGCTCGACGAAATGCTTGCCGGTTATGGTCAGGTCAGCGATACGTTGGGGCTGGTGGATGGCGGCGGGGTGTCGTTCGGCAACATCGGCACCGGTTACCCGTATCCGTTCCCGACCTCGCAGATCACCTATCGCACCCCAGTGATGGACGGTCTGCGCGTGGCGGTCGGCATCATGGACCCGGTGGACACCAACGACAGCAGCCCGACGGGCAAGGCCTACCAGGAAAACCCGCGTACCGAGAGTGAAGTCACCTATCAGTTCGACCTGGCCGGGGCCAAGATCTACAGCTGGGTCAACGGCAGCTACCAGACCTCGGACAACACCGATTCCACGGTCGATACCGTCACCTCCAAGGGTGTCGGTTATGGCGTGCAGGCGAAGATGGGCGGCTTGTCCCTCACCGGATCCGGCTTCCAGGCCAAGGGTATCAACCCGTTTTTCACCAACAATGCCGGCGAGCCGACCCTGCGCAACGTCGACAGCGACGGCTACCTGATGCAGGGTTCCTACAAGCTGGGCAAGAACCGCCTGGCGTTGTCCTACGGCAAGACCAATGACGATGGCAATGGCGTGGTCGGCAGCGGCGCGGACTACGAGACTCGCGGTATCGCTTTGTTCCATGACGTGAACGACAACCTCAAGCTGGTGGCCGAGTACAACCAATTCGAAATCAACGGCCACGACACCGACGAGCAGAACGAAGACACCGACACCTTCGCAGTGGGTGCGGTGCTGACCTGGTAACCCCGGGAGGTGGCCCTGGCCGTGCGCATCGCGGCCAGGGTCGCCACCCGTCTCATCCCATCGAAGCGGCTACCCGCTACCCAAGTAGCATTCGTCGCACCCCACGGACTTCGTACACTCGTGCCTCATACACACGCACCCGCGGGAGGTAAGGATGCAGCAGAGCGAAGGCGTCGTCAGTGCAATGTCCCAGGCCACCGATGCCCGGCAGGTCGCGCAGGAACTGGCACGCCAGTTGTTGCATCCGCACCTGGGGTTCGTGCTGTTCTTCTGTTCCGCCGAGTACGACTTGCAGGCGCTGGGCCAGGCCTTGCAGCAAAGCTTCGGCGGCATTCGCCTGGTGGGCTGCACCAGCGCCGGGGAAATCACCCCCCTGGGCTACGGGCGCAATTGCGTGACGGCGGTGGGTTTCGATCACCGGCACTTTTCCATTGCGATCGAGCTGATCGACCAGATGGAGCACTTCAGCCTGATCGACGCCCAGCAAATGGTCGAGCGCCTGGTCAGTGGTTGTCGCAGCAACACCCTGGCGCCGATCAAGGGCAACAGCTTTGCCCTGACCCTGCTCGATGGCCTGTCCAGCCGCGAGGAAATGGTCCTGGCGGCCTTGAGCGCGGCACTGGGCGACATTCCGCATTTCGGCGGTTCGGCCGGCGACGACAACTACCTGACCCATACCCATGTGTACTTCGATGGCGAATTCCACAGCGGCGCGGCCGTGGTGGTGCTGGTCAATACCTGGCTGGATTTCGAAGTGTTCACCACCCACCACGTGCTGCCCCGCGCCGAGAAGCTGGTGGTCACCGGGGCCGACAGCGCCTTGCGCCGGGTCTTCGAACTCAATGCCGAGCCGGCTGCCGAGGAGTACGCCCGGCACATCGGCGTGCCGGTGGCGCAGCTCGATCACCGGGTTTTCGCCGCGCACCCGTTGGCGGTGCGGATCAACCAGCAGTACTACGTGCGGGCCATCCAGCAGGTGCATCCGGACCTGAGCCTGAGTTTCTACTGCGCCGTGGAAAACGGCATCGTCCTCACCGCCATGACCCCGGGGCCGATGCTGCCGAACCTGCAGAGCCTGTTCGAGGGGTTGCAGGAGCGCCTGGGCGATTTGCTGCTGACCATCGGTTGCGACTGTTTCCTGCGGCGTCTGGAACTCGAAGACGACGGCAGTCTTGATCAGATCGGCGCGTTTTTGCGTGAGCAACGGGTGATGGGTTTCAACACCTACGGAGAACAGTTCAATGGCATGCACATCAACCAGACCTTCACCGGCGTTGCCATTGCCCGCGGCCGTGCCCCGGGACATCGCTGAGCTGCAGGCCGAACTGGCCAGGCTGCGCCTGGAAAACCATAAACTGCAGCGCATCAATGGCGCGCTGATCGAACGGGTCGAGTCCGGGGGGACTCGCGGCAACGATCCGTACGCGGCATTCCAGCATTCGGTGGTGCTGGCCGAGCAAGTGCGCGAACGCACCGATGCCCTGAACCAGGCCATGGCTGAACTCAAGGCCGGTAATCATCTGCTCAGCGAAGCCCGCCTGCGCGCGGAAACCGCGCATCAACACCTGATCGATGCCATCGAAAGCATTTCCGACGCCTTCGTGTTGTTCGACGCCGACCAGCGCATCGTGCTGTTCAACAGTCGCTTCAAGGCGTTCTGGAGCAACAGCCGGGTGCGGATCAATGCCGGCATGCGCCTGACCGAGGTCAAGCGGCTGATGATGAACAACGCCCTGTTCACCGAAGAGCCTCGCGGGCACGCCGACGAAAACCTGCTTTACCGTCTGCAGAACGGGCGTTGGCTGCAAGTCAGCGAGCGGCCGACCCAGGAAGGGGGGCGGGTGATTCTGTTCACCGACATTACCGACGTCAAACTCAGCGAAACCATGCGCCGCGAGCAGGCGGTGGCGCAGAAGTCGCACCTGTTGCAACGGGCGGTCGACAACCTGTCCCAAGGGGTGGCGATGGTCAGCGCCGAGGGCATCCTGGAATTGTGGAACCGGCGCTTCCTGGAATTGAGCGGCCTGGCGCCGGTGGCGGCCCATCGCCCTTTTGCCGAAGTGATCGCCGACAGCGAGTTGAACCTGCTGACCCCTGCCAGTCGCGACGGCAACGGGCGACCGGTCCGCGAATGCGAGCAGCGCCTGTACGATGGCCGGGTCCTGGAAATCCGCACCCATCCGTTGCCCACCGGCGGTTTCGTCAACACCTTCACCGACATTACCGAGCGCTACCAGCATGCCGAAGCGCTGAGTGAAAGCGAACACTGGATCCGCCTGATCACCGATCACGTACCGGCATTGATTGCCTACCTCAATGCCGACCTGGTCTACGAGTTCACCAACAAGGTCTACGAGGAGTGGTACTGCTGGCCCCGCGGCGTGATGCTCGGCCAGAGCCTGCGTGAAGTGCACAGCGAACAGCATTACCAGCGCCTGGAGTCCTATGTGGCCAGGGCACTGGCCGGCGAGAGCGTGACCTTCGAGTTCGCCGAAACCAACGTCAACAATCAGGAGCGCTACATGCTGCGCTCCTATGTGCCCAACCGTCTGGCCAGTGGCGAGGTGGTGGGGATTTTCGTGCTGATCCGCGACATCACCGAACGCCGCCGCACCGCCGAGGCGCTGCATCAGGCGTATCAGAACCTTGAGCTGCGGGTACGCGAGCGCACGGCGGAGTTGACCACCCTCAACGACCAGTTGCTGCGCGAGATCGATGAGCGGCGCCTGGTCGAGTCACGCTTGCGCGAAGCCAAGCAGGAAGCCGAGCAAGCCAACCTGTCGAAAACCAAGTTCCTCGCCGCCGTCAGCCACGACCTGCTGCAACCGCTGAATGCGGCGCGATTGTTCACCAGTGCCTTGCTGGAACGCCGAGAGCCGATGTCCAGCGAGATTCTGGTACGCAACGTGAGTAATTCCCTGGAAGACGTGGAGAACCTGCTCGGCACCCTGGTGGATATTTCCAAGCTCGATGCGGGGGTGATCAAGGCCGACATCGCGCCGTTTGCCCTCAGTGAACTGCTGGACAACCTGGCCGCCGAATACACCCAGGTGGCGCGCAGTGAAGGCCTGCAACTGCACTTCATCGGCTGTTCGGCGCTGGTGCGCAGCGACATCCAGTTGCTGGCGCGGATTCTGCGCAACCTGCTGAGCAACGCGATTCGCTATACCTACAGTGGTCGCGTGGTGCTCGGTTGCCGGCGGCATCATCAGTGCCTGACGATCGAAGTCTGGGACAGCGGCATGGGCATTGCCGAGCATCGCCTGGAGGAGATTTTCCAGGAATTCAAGCGCGGCGATGTGCAGCGACCGGATCAGGATCGCGGACTGGGCCTGGGCCTGGCGATCGTCGAGAAAATTGCCGGCATCCTCGGGCATCCCATTCATGTGCGCTCGTGGCCGGGCCGGGGTTCGATGTTCTCGGTCGAAGTACCCTTGAGCGCCACCGCGCCGACACCGCCGCCGACGCTGCAGATGAGCGAGCCGATGCTTGAGCGCCTGCGGGGTGCCAGGATATGGGTGCTGGACAATGACGCGACCATCTGTGCCGGCATGCGCACCTTGCTGGAGGGGTGGGGGTGTCGGGTGGTGACGGCGCTGTCGGAGGAGGACCTGGCACGGCAAGTGGACAACTACCGCGCCGAGGCCGACCTGCTGATCGCCGACTATCACCTGGATAACGATCAGAACGGTGTCGATGCGGTGGCCCGGATCAATGCCCGTCGTGCCTCACCGATCCCGGCGATGATGATCACGGCCAACTACAGCAATGAGCTCAAGCAGCAGATCCGCGAGCTGGGCCACACCCTGATGCACAAGCCGGTGCGGCCGATGAAACTGAAGACGGCGATGAGTCATTTGCTTGGCCCATCCAGATAACATCGAACCTGTGGCGAGGGAGCTTGCTCCCGCTGGGTCGCGAAGCGGCCCCCTGCAAACACCCAAATACACCGGGTCGCCTGGATTTACGACTGCTTCGCAGCCGAGCGGGAGCAAGCTCCCTCGCCACAGATACATCTTTCAGACTTGGGCTGGGGCAGTTAGCGCCGCAGATAAGACCCGAAATCAATATCCCCGGCACTCAGGATCGCCTGCACCCGGTTGTGCACGTTGAGCTTGCGCAGGATTGCCGAGACGTGGGCCTTGACCGTGGTCTCGGCGATTTCCAGGGTGTAGGCGATCTGCTTGTTCGATTCGCCCTTGGTCATGCGCTCCAGCACTTGCAGTTGCTTGCGGGTCAGGGCCTGGAGCAGTTCGGGCGGGAAGCTCGGGGTGTCGTTCATCCGCCGGTGGGTGCTGCTTTTGGCGGTGCGGATGATGTCCGGGGGCAGGTAGACATTGCCATTGAGAATCTGCTGGATCGCATCGGTCATCTGGGCGCGGGGTGACGATTTGGTGATGAAACCCACCGCGCCGTAGGTGATGGCTTGCAGCACGATCTGTTTGTCCTGCTCGGCGGAAACAATCACCACCGGAATGGTCGGCGCTTCGTTGCGCAGGTTGATCAGGCCATTGAGCCCGTGCATGCCGGGCATGTTCAGGTCGAGCAGGATCAGGTCCAGGTCGTCGTGTTCCTGGGTCAGGGCCAGGGCGCTGTCCAGGTCGGCGGTTTCCATCACTTCGCTGCCGGCAAAACCGTCGCTGATGACGTTGTGAATGGCTTCACGAAACAGCGGGTGATCGTCGGCAATCAGGATTTTGTACATGGCCTTTCACCTCATTATTTTGATTATGGTGTGGCAACAACACGCACGCGTAAAGCTCAGGGAAAGGGTTCGGGCCGGGCAGGCGAAACCGGCAGGTTGGCCGCTTGCCAGGCGTCCAGGCCATCGCGATACCAATACAGAGTCTTATAGCCCATGGTGGCTGCGCGCTTGACCGCATTCCAGCTCAACCAGCAGTCGGAGCGGCAATAGAAGACCAGCGGTTGGGTCGGGTCGCCGGCGGTCAGCTTTTGCAGGTTGCCGGCGAAGTAGTCCTGCCATTGCGGCGTCAGGTCGCCATCCCCGGTATTGGCCAGCCAATGGCTGCCGGGCAGGTTTTCATGGGGCTGGTCTTCGATGAATTGCCCTTGCAGCCACTGACGGCGGTAGACGTCGATCAGCAGTGGGCGCGGGGTTTGGCCGAGCAGGGTTTGCAGGGTGGGGGTATCGACGATGGTTGCGCCTTGCAGTTGGTCGGGCGTCGGGCTGCGGTACAGGCCGATGCGATAACCCTCGGCGGAGAACAGCGCTGTGTCGGCCTGCGCGGTGCTCAGCAGCAGGCCCAGCGACAGGGCGGCGAGAGTAGGGCGCAACAGGCAACGTCGGGCACGTGGCATGGGTTCGGTCCTTATAGTTATGGACCTATTACATGCCAGTCGGGGGGCGTTGGGAATGCGACGATAGACAGGTAAACCAGTACTAAAGTAGTAATTCTCCCTGTTCAATGAAGATCCCCCACCGGGGATTGTGGTGTTAGCTGGCTTTGCGCAAGGCAGCATGCTGCGGGTTGAAGGTCAGCACGGCGAGCAGCGCGAACAGTAGCGTCAAACCGGCGCACACCGCCAGCGCCAGCGGATTGAAGCGTTCATACAGGGCAAAACGCACCAGTTCCACGGCGTGGGTAAAGGGATTCACCGCGCACAGCCAATACAGCCACTCGCTGGCCTCGCGCATCTTCCACAGCGGATACAGCGCCGATGACAGGAAAAACAGCGGGAAGATCACGAAATTCATCACCCCGGCAAAGTTCTCCAGCTGGCGGATCGCGTTCGACAGCAACAGGCCCAAGGCGCTGAGCATCAACGCCACCAGCAGCAGGGCCGGCAACGCCAGCAACAGGCCCATGGCCGGTGGCCGCACGCCGTAGACCCAGGCAATCGCCAGGAACGCATACACCTGCAACAGCGAAATCAGCGAGGTGGCCAACAGTTTGCTGCACAGCAGAAAGGTGCGGGGCAGGGGGCTGGTCAGCAGCACGCGCATGCTGCCCATCTCGCGGTCGTAGACCATCGACAGTGATCCCTGCATGCCGTTGAACAGCAGGATCATGCAGGCCAGGCCGGGGATGATGTAGACCTCGTAGGGAATATAGGTGTCATAGGGTTCGATGATCGCGATCCCCAGCGCTGCGCGAAAACCGGCGGCGAACACCAGCAGCCACAGCAGCGGCCGCACCAGGGCGCTGAGAAACCGCGTGCGTTGCAGCACAAAGCGCAGCCATTCGCGCAGCACGATACCGCTAAAGCATTGCCAGTAAGCGTTCATTGGGCAGCTCCCGATGTTGTCAGGCGGGTGAAGGCCGAACCGAGGTCGCCGCCGTGCTCCAGGCTCAGGGCATCGGCCTGTCCGCTGGCCACCAGCCGGCCTTGATGCAGGATCAGCAAGTCATCCCTGGGCTGCACTTCGTCGAGCAGGTGGGTGGTCCAGAGCACGCTGATGCGCTCCTCGCGACACAGGCTGCGGATGTGCTGGTTGAGTGCCAGGCGACTCGCCGGGTCGAGGCCGACACTGGCTTCATCGAGCAGCAACAGGCGCGGTTCGTGCAACAGGGCACGGGCAATTTCCACCCGGCGACGATGGCCGCCATTGAGTTCGCGCACCCGTTCGCGACGGCGATCGGTCAGGGTCTGACGGGCCAGTTCGGCGTCGACCCGAAGGTCGGTCTGGCGCCGGGACAGGCCATGCAATGCCGCGTGATAACGCAGGTTTTGCTCGACGCTGAGGTCCAGGTCCAGGGTGCTTTGCTGGAACACTACACCCAACTGCTTGAGTGCCGGGCGTGCCGCGCTGCGCAATGAATTGCCACCGACGCGGATCTCGCCGTGCTGCAGATCATAGAGCCGGGTGAGCAGGGCAATCAGGGTCGACTTGCCCGCGCCATTGGGACCCAACAGCGCGGCGAAACGCCCGGGTTCCAGGCTGAAACTCACCTTGCGCAAGGCCTCTCGGGCGCCGTAGGCGAAACTCAGGTCGCTGACTTCAAGGGCGTTCATGGCGTCACCACTACGCCCCAAGGGTAGCGTCCGACTTTCACCGATTTGCTGACCTTGAGGCTGTCGACATCGATCACCGAGACATCGCCGCTGACGCCGTTGGTGGCCAGCAGTTGCTTCTGATCCGGGGTGAATGCCATCTGCCAGACTCGTCGACCCACCAGCAGGTAATCGAGAATCTCGAAGGTCTTGGCATCGATCACCGCCACATGATTGGCCGGGCCCAGTGCGACGAAGCCGTACTTGCCATCGGCGCTGAGCTTGATGCCGACCGGCTGGACCTTGTCCGGGTGCACGCCCTTGATCTGGAAGTTCAGGGTCTTGAGCACGGTGCGGCTGGCCACATCGAGAATGGTCACGGTGCCGCCGATTTCCGCCGAGGCCCAGAGCTGGGCGCCATCGGGGGAGAACTCGACGAAGCGCGGGCGCTGGTCGACCAGGGTGCTGTCGGCCAGGGTCTGGGTGCTGGTGTCGATCCAGTGCAGCATGTTGGTGGTTTCGCTGGTGTTGACCGCCCACTTGCCGTCAGGGCTGACGGCCATGCCTTCGGGTTCGACACCGACGTTGATCTGGCCGAGCACCTTGGAAGTCTCGGTGTCGATCACCGTGACCAGCGCATCGTCCTCGTTGGAGACGTACAACCAGCGATTATTCGGATGCAGGGCGAATTGCTCGGGGTCTTTGCCCGAGGGCAGTTCCTTGATGATCTTGCGCGTGGCCACGTCCATCACCTGGACCCGGTCCGAGTCGCTGGCGCAGATGTACAGCAGTTTGTTGTCATGGGACAGCAGCAGGCCGCGGGGGCGCTGGCCGACGGGCAGGGTGTCGGTGACTTGCAGGGTCTGCAGGTCGATCAGGCTCAGGCTGTTGTCCTTTTCGTTGGAGACCCAGGCAGTGCTGGCAACGGCATGGCCAGCGGCGAGCAGCATGATGCAAGAGAGCAGGGTGCGGCGCATGGCGGATTCCTTGTTGTTGTGATTATCGGATCAGGGAAAACGGCAGCTGACCTCGGGTTTGTCGTAGCCCAGGCTGTCCATCTCGTTGAAGGGGTGCAAAAAGCCATCCTGGGGTGAGGTGCTGACCAGCGCCCGTGGCTGGACGATGGGAATCGGCTGGCGCAACTGGCCGTTCCACGGCCGATAGCTGAGCTTGCGGCCTTTGAATCCGTCGAGTGGCAGTTGATCGCTGATTTCAAGCGTACGGATCGCCATCGGCTCGGCCTGGCGCAGTTTGCTCACGGCGCTGGCGATGCTGCGCACGGCGATCCACGCGGCGAAATCACGGTCATTCATCCAGCGCCCGGTCAGGGCTTCGAAGCGTTTTTGCAGCTGCGCGGCGCCGTAGGTTTCCACAGTCTTGTGCCAGCCCACCGGGGTCAGGCCCTGGGTGCCGGCGACCGGGCGCGGGTACCAGGTCTGGTAGGGCACGTATTCTCCGAAGTCGCCGCGTTCATCGGCCACCAGTACCACGTCGTACTCGGCGGTCTGGGTGAACAGCGGCATGTCCGCCTGGGCGCTGCGGCGTTGGTCGTTATCGAAGCTCCAGGGTTTTTCCGCCACCAGTTGCAAGCCAAAGCGCTTGGCCCCGCGGCGCAGGGCGGCGGCATAGGCTTGATCGTCGGGCGTCGGGCCGACGATCAGCAGCGCCCGCTGCCATTTGCGCAGCACCAGAAACTGCGCCAGCGCATCGGCGAGCATCGCCCGGCTCGGCAAGGTATGCAGCACGTTCGCCAGGCAATCGGTGGTGCGCAGGCTGTCATCGGGGCTACCGGCGTTGAACAGCAGACTGTCGGGCAGTGCTGCACTCAATTGGCGCAGGCTGGTCGCGGGGGCATTGACTACAAACAGGCGCAGGCCTTGTTCATGCTGCGCCTTTGCCGCTTCGAGCAAGGCCTCGGGGCTGTCGACATTGGCGCTGACCAGGCTGTAGCCGTGGTTGAGAAAACGCCCGGTGCTGTTGCTGTCGGTGATCGCCAGTTCGGCGCCGCGCAGCCCGGCATCGGTGGGCTCGGGGATGACGCTGGACAGCAGCGGGCCGGGGTCGGGGCGATAACCCAGGTAGCCGATCCGCACCTGCAAGGGCGCTTCGCTGGCCTGGCTCTGGGTGGCCAGGCCGGCGGCGCAGGCAATCGCCAGCAGGTAGATCAGGGCGTAAGGGATGAGCGGGCGCATAGGGCACTCCATTACAGGTAGCGCCAGCTTAGGTAGCCCGTGAAGCTGAGGAAATATGCAGAAAGTACCGGTGGTGTCCATCCAGCGCCTTACTACCAAGGGACTAGGTGGCGACCACCAAAGCAGCATGGGGTGAGTGCGATACCGTTTCTAAGATGGCTGCCATAGCCTCTGCCAAGAGGTTTTGCGTGCAATCCAGAGGGCATAACAATGACAACAAGACGCAACGCCTTGCTCGTGACCGGGCTATTGGCCAGTTTGATCAGTGCAGGTTCCGTCTGGGCCCACGGCAACGTGGTGCCACAGGCCGTGGCCACCCCGGGGTTGACCCCGATCAAGGACGCCGGTGTGCAACTCGATGCCGATGGCTGGGCCGCGGTGAACCCGTATCGCACCGCCCCGGAACATGACAAGGCAGTGGAAATCGGTGCTTCTGCGTACACCCAGAACTGCGCGGCCTGTCATGGCCTGGAAGCCAAGTCCGGCGGTATCGCCCCCGACTTGCGCATGCTTGATGTCGGTGAGTCGGGCGATGAATGGTTCGCCGAACGGGTGCGCCATGGCGCGGTGCGCGACGGTCGGGTGTACATGCCGAAGATGGCTGACTACCTGAGCCAGGAAGCCCTGTGGGCAGTGCGCACTTATCTGGACACTGTGCACGTCGAGGAGTGACCCATGCGCCTGCTCGCGGTGTTGATCGGCGCTCTGTGGCTGTGCTGCCAGGCGGCGCAGGCGCAGGTTCGCAACTACGACGAAATGATCGCCGCCGGGGAGCTTAAGGTGGCGGTCTACAAGGACTTCGCCCCCTACAGCTTTGAACGCGCCGGAAAGCCCCAGGGTGTCGATGTCGAACTCGCCGAGGCCCTGGCCAAGGCGCTCGGCGTGCGCCTGACACTGATCTGGGCACCGGCCGGGGAAAAGCTCGACGACGACCTGCGCGATTACATCTGGCGTGCCAGTGCCTTGCACAACCAGCAGCTGGCCGACCTGATGATGCGCGTGCCCTACGACCGTGACTACGCGCAGAAGCGCAACGAGTTCGGCGAACTGGTCAACGGCCAAGTGGTGATGTTCGGTCCGTACCAGAACGAACAATGGCAGGTGGCCTATGACCGCCGGCGGCTGGACAAGGTCGCCAGCGTCGCGGTGTTCGAGCATCACCCGATTGGTGTCGAAGTCGACAGCGTGCCGTCGTTCTACCTGACGTCGGTGTTCAACGGCATGCTCGCTGGCAAGACCCATCACTATCCCGGCGTGCCCCAGGCGTTTGCCGGGATGAAGGCCGGCGAGGTCGACGCGGTGATGGCCATGCGCGGCGAAATCGACTGGCAGGTCCATGAAGCGGCCGACCCGCAAGTGGCACTGGCTGAGAACGCCTACCCGAACATGGGCAAGCAACTTTGGGAAATCGGCATGGCGGTGCACGAAAGCAACCGGCAACTGGCCTATGCCGTGGAAGAGGCGCTCGAAGGGCTGATCCGCGAGGGTTCGGTGAAGACCATCTACGGCCATTACGGCCTGCAGTACGACGTGCCCGAGATGTATCAATAAGGAGCAGGCGATGAAATGGCGAGGGAGTTGTCTGTTGGCCTGCTGGTTAAGCCTGGCGGCACAAGCTGGCGCTATCGATCCCGGTAAGGACCCGGTGCCATCGGTGATGTGGGCCTTCTATCAGCAGCAGTTCCTCGGTAATGCGCCGTTCGTTTTCGATGAGCGGGTCAAGTTGCTGGCGCCGCCGTTTGCCGAAGATGCCCGGCAGGTGCCGCTGGAAATCGACGCCCGGGCGTTCAAGGGCGAGGTGGTGAAAATCCTCGCCTGGGCAGAGCTGAACCCGTTGCCGAAAATCGTCGACTTCCAGCCGCTTGATTCGGTTTTGCCTTGGCTGTCGTTGCGCATTCGCATCGAACAGGCCACGCCCTTGCGCGCGGCGGTGTTGACCCGCGACGGCGTGTGGCATGTCGGTTCGACCCTGATTGATGCGGCGGGTGGCGGCTGCACCGCGCCGAGCGTGGTGCGCACGCAACCAGGCTGGGAAGAGCACATCGGCGAAGTGTTCGGCGGCCGTTACCCCCGGGGCGAATTCAGCCGTTTGCGGTTGCAGGTGGCCCATCCCATGGACAATGGCATGGTCAGCGGCATTCCGGAGTTCTTCATCAACCATGTCGAGTTGCGCGACCACAACGAGCAGGTGCTGGCCCGGCTGGAGCTGTTTCCCGCAGTCAGCGAAAACCCCAACCTGGCCTTCGACATCGAAGGAGCAGGGCAAACGCGCCTGTTAATACGGGACAACAGTGGCAATGAGTTCAATGCGTCGATCCTCTGACCCCAAGGAGCGTGACCCCAAGGAGCGTGGCATGCGCTGGATCCTGTTGATGGTGCTGAGCGTCAGTCTGCCGGCCCTGGCCGATCTCGAGTACTCACTCAAGCCCCGGCAGATCGCCCGGGACACTTGGCTGCTGGAAGGCAGCACCGATAATTTTGCCAAGGCCAACGGCGGCAACATCGTCAACACCGCGTTCATCGTCACTGACCGCGGTGTGGTGGTGATCGATACCGGTCCGTCGAAGCGCTACGGCGAAGCGATGCGCAAGGCCATTGCCGCCACCACCGACAAGCCAGTGATCGAGGTCTTGCTGACCCATCATCACCCGGACCATGTGCTGGGCAACCAAGCCTTCAGCGACGTGCCGATCGGCGCCTTGGCCGGCACCACCGAGCTGTTGCACCGGCAAGGCGATGCCATGGCCGAGAATATGTACCGGATGGTCGGCGACTGGATGCGTGGCACCGAAGTGGTGATGCCTACCCAGGTGCTGACACCCGGCGTGAAAAGTTTTGGGAATCACGATCTGCGTCTGCTGAGCCTGGGTGGGCATACGGGCGCGGATCTGGCTATTCTCGACCAGCGAACCGGCGTGTTGTTTGCCGGGGACCTGGTGTTTTATCAACGGGCGCTGACCACACCCAACAGTCCAGGGCTGGCAGTGTGGCTGGCGGACATCGCGACCCTGCAAGGCTTGCCCTGGACGCAGGTTGTGCCGGGCCATGGCCCGGTGGCGAGCGACCCACAACCCTTCGAGCAAATGCGCGATTACCTGACCTGGCTCGATCAACTGATGCGCGACGGCGCCGCCAATGGCAGCGACATGGCCGAGATGATCCGCAGCCCCATCCCCGAACGTTTCGCCGGGATCAACCTGAGCCGCTACGAACTGATCCGCAGCGTCAGTCATCTGTACCCGCGCTACGAGCGTGGGCGGATGACGCGGGTGGATTCCAACGCGCAAAAGTGAGCAAACACAGACCCCTGGGGGACTTTCATCGGGCACAAAATCCGCGGCTTATCTCCCCCCACCCTGTACCAAGGAACTAGCAATCTCCTCATTGCGGGCAATTGTTGCCAGGGCGGCGGCGCTCAAGAATCTGCACCAGACCGGGAAAATTTTCCGGACATAACAAAAATCCGCAGAGGAAGCCGTCATGACCCAACCCGCACGTCGCCAGCCCTTCGTCTTGAGCCTGCTGCTCAGTGCCATGCTGTTGTCCGGCCAGGCATTGGCCGGGGTTTCCGACCAGGACATTCTCCAGGACCCGAAGAACCCGGAACAGGTCGTGACCAACGGACTCGGCGTTCAAGGGCAGCGCTACAGCCCGCTGGATATTCTCAACGTCGACAACGTCAAGGAGCTGCGCCCGGTGTGGGCGTTTTCCTTCGGCGGTGAAAAACAACGTGGCCAGCAAGCGCAGCCGATGGTCAAGGACGGCGTGATGTACATGACCGGTTCCTATTCCCGGGTGTTCGCCGTGGATGCGCGCACCGGCAAGAAACTCTGGCAATACGATGCACGCCTGCCCGATGACATCCGTCCTTGTTGCGACGTGATCAACCGCGGCGTCGCGCTGTATGGTGACCTGGTGATTTTCGGCACCCTCGACGCCAAGCTCGTGGCGCTGAACAAGGACACCGGCAAGGTGGTGTGGAGCAAGAAAGTCGCCGACCACAAGGAAGGCTACTCGATCAGTGCCGCGCCGCTGGTGATCAACGGCAAGCTGATTACCGGCGTGGCCGGTGGCGAGTTTGGCGTGGTGGGCAAGATCGAGGCCTACGACCCGAAAAACGGTGATCTGCTGTGGACCCGGCCGACGGTCGAAGGCCATATGGGCTACGTCTACAAGGACGGCAAAGCGGTGGAAAACGGCATCTCCGGCGGCGAGGCAGGCAAGACCTGGCCGGGCGATCTCTGGAAAACCGGCGGCGCGGCCCCGTGGCTGGGCGGCTATTACGACCCGGAAACCAACCTGCTGCTGTTCGGTACCGGCAACCCGGCACCGTGGAACTCGCACCTGCGCCCTGGCGACAACCTCTACTCCTCATCGCGCCTGGCGCTCAACCCGGACGATGGCACCATCAAGTGGCACTTCCAGAGCACGCCCCACGACGGTTGGGACTACGACGGCGTGAACGAACTGGTGTCGTTCAACTACAGCGAAGGCGGCAAGGAGATCAAGGCGGCGGCCACTGCCGACCGTAACGGCTTCTTCTACGTGCTGGATCGTACCAACGGCAAATTCATCCGCGGCTTCCCGTTCGTGGACAAGATCACCTGGGCCACCGGCCTGGATAAGAACGGCCGGCCGATCTACAACGAGGCCAGCCGTCCCGGTGCCCCAGGCTCGGAAGTCAAGGGCAGTTCGGTCTTCGTGGCACCGGCGTTCCTCGGCGCGAAAAACTGGATGCCGATGGCCTACAACCAAGACACCGGGCTGTTCTATGTGCCATCCAACGAGTGGGGCATGGACATCTGGAACGAAGGCATCGCCTACAAGAAAGGCGCGGCGTTCCTCGGCGCCGGCTTCACCATCAAACCGTTGAACGAAGACTACATCGGCGTGTTGCGGGCCATCGATCCGAAAACCGGCAAGGAAGTCTGGCGCCACAAGAACTACGCGCCGCTGTGGGGCGGGGTGCTGACCACCAAGGGCAATCTGGTGTTTACCGGCACGCCTGAAGGCTTCCTGCAGGCGTTCAACGCCAGGACCGGCGAAAAGGTCTGGGAATTCCAGACCGGTTCCGGCGTGCTCGGCTCGCCCGTGACCTGGGAAATGGACGGCGAACAGTACGTCTCGGTGCTGTCCGGCTGGGGCGGCGCGGTACCGCTGTGGGGCGGTGAAGTGGCCAAGCGGGTGAAGGACTTCAACCAGGGCGGCATGCTCTGGACCTTCAAACTGCCCAAGGACCTTGTCGCCAAGCACTGATTCCGGCGACCACCACTTTGTGGTGATGAATTACCTGTGGCGAGGGAGCTTGCTCCCGCTGGGCTGCGAAGCAGCCCCCTACGTTCTCGGCCGCAACCGAGTCGTGTGGGTTTTAGACTGCTGCGCAGCCCAGCGGGAGC
>NZ_CATKPU010000025.1:0-48762 GCF_949767825.1 Pseudomonas sp. IT-P258
CGCATCCTTGATGGTGACGGTGGTACTGGGTTCACCTTTGCCACTGACGATAGTGCCATTGGCACTGACTGCCAGGTCTGTCGGGGCATCGGGGACGGTAATATCCCGTTCTTCAACGACGATAGTGTGGGCGTTCACGTCAGCCGGCGCAGACACGTTGCCGGCGGCATCGGCCAGTGTCGTGGTCAGGGTTTCGCCGTTGGTTTGCGGGGTGGTCAGCGTGACCTCGAAGGTGCCATCGGCGCCAACGGTACCGGTGCCAATCACATTGCCATTGGCGTCCTTGATGGTGACGGTGGTTTCCGGCTCGCCTTTACCGCTGACAGTCGTGCCATCGGTACTGACCACCAGGTCGGTCGGGGCTGCTGGAGCCGTGGAATCGCCCGCATCGACAGTTATCGGGGCAGACACGTTGCCCGCCGCATCGGTCAGCGTTGCACTCAGGGTTTCGCCGTTGATTTGCGGGGTGGTCAGCGTGACCTCGAAGGTGCCATCGGCGCCAACGGTACCGGTGCCAATCACGTTGCCATTGGCATCCTTGATGGTGACGGTGCTACCGGGTTCGCCTTTGCCGCTGACAGTGAAGCCATTGGCACTGACGACCAGATCTGCAGGCGCGCCAGGGGCTGTGGTGTCGCCTGCAGTGATCTCGCCGGGGGCAGACACGTTGCCCGAAGAGTCAGTAAGGGTGACTTCGACTGTTTCGCCGTTGGTTTGTGGGGCGTTCAGGTTGACCTGAAAGTTGCCATCCGAGCCTACGGTACCGGTGCCGATGACTTGGCCACTGGCGTCCTTGACCGTCACGGTCGAGCCCGGTTCGCCCCTGCCAATCAGCACCGTACCGGCGTCATTGAAGCTCAGGCTGTCAGGTGTATCTGGAGGTGTCGAGTCGGTGTTACCACCACCACCACCACCACCACCACCACCACCATCACTAAAGACCATGGCTGCGGCACCGCCGACACCCAGCAGGGTCAAACCCCAGGCCAGCCAGTCGGACGTCGTGCTGCCCGCCGCCGTGACAGCCATCAGATCCTCAAGGGTACCGATTTCGCTAAAGGTAAAACCGGAGTATGGCGAGGAGTAACTCCCCAGAAGCAGGGTGCCATCGTTCTCTTCCAGTACCAACTGGTTAGGTTCGCCATCGCTGCCGACCACAAAGAAGTTCTGGACCGTGACCGTGCCACCGGACTTGAGCGTGATGACCAGGTTCTTGCCCGACTGCTGCATCGACTGGATGCTACTCGGACTAATGGGCACTTTTACAATGCTGGTTCCGTTCAGGACGACATTACCAAACGTTTGTTCGGTAGCCGCCCCCGTCGTCTTGTCAACAATTACAATATTCTTCATCGCACACCTGTTTTCGTTTCAGCCAACCGACACCCATAACAAAATCGACTCGAACATCTACGCAGCCTTAAATAGAGACTGAACATTCGAACTAGCGAAAGTTATGTGAAAGATTTAATCCAGAAGTAGTACTCAGCCCACGCCCGAGCGCTCACTGGGCGCAAGGTATTTAACTCGGCCAGCAAGAGAAGAGTTTGACTTGTAGAGAGGAGTTGCAGCGGCGTGCTGCACGGGCGCCAAGCAGTAGAACCATCGTTTGCCGAGGGGCTTGATCACCATAGACGCTCCTTGTCTTTTGCCCGTCATCTGCGGTTCGCATACTTTCGTCAAGCATATTGAGTACGCCTGTAAAAGGTGCAAGAAGTAGGCGCAAATCCGTCGAGGCAGAACGAACTACCACACTAATAACGGCTCGCTTACGGGGATACTATCGAGCAAAAAGTTGACATAAAAGTAAAAAATAAATGCACAAATACACACATTAAAGTTACGGAAAAATCCGATTAAACATTGATGCGCAGCGGATTAAAAATATAAGCAACAGAGTGATAAATTCATTATCATAAAATAATATTCAAGTAGATTTTTACGCCAGCTTTATGGTCAAAACAAGCCAAAGCATTAAGCCTTAGGAATTGTTACATCTTGAAACAATTATCTCGACATGCTCCGAGACAGACTGATGACTGATGCTCTTGGGCGCAGGGAAAACACACCACCGCCAACTAACATCATGAGCGCTGCTATAGCGGTGGCTGTCACACGAGCTTGAGCAGCTCTACCAGTCTTCGGCCCTACCTACGAAGTCGAAGGCAAAGAAAAGGCCGTCTTCACGTTATGGTCTGTTTCACAGCGGTATCGCAAGCCCAGTAACAGCCTGAAACAGAACCCACACTAACGATCAGTACTTGATATCCCGGGCCGTGCGACGGGTATCCTGCTTGGTGCTGCGCTTGTCCTGGCGACATTCCACGTTGCTCTTGTCGCTGCCCTTTCTGCATTCATCCTTGGTTTGCCGGGCAGTAGAGCGCCCATCCTGCCGGGTATCGCGAGCTTCACGCCGCTGCTCACCCTGCTCGGTCGCGTAGACGGGTAGCGTCACCCACTGCACGCCGGCAGCGATGAACAGCGTTGCCAGGGCTTTCAAGTAGTGCTTGCGAATCATGATTTTTCTCCAATTCAACATCGCTCGATCGCTTCGTTCGCTCCCCCCAGGAATTCAGCGAAAACGTGAGTTACATCGTACGCCCACAACTCACAAAAGCACTTTGTGGCAGGTAAAAGCTGACGATAGGGTCACATGGACAGTCGCGCAATGCCGCTATGTGCATGGTTGCAATATGGGCACGGCAGGGTCGTCACTGGACCGGACGAGCGGGTTGGGGGGCCGGCTTTGGGAGCATCATTTCAAGCACACGGTGAGATCGAGTGACCTGTGATCGATGCAACGACTTCACCGCGTCCTAGGACATTTCCCGCAAGACGCATCGCCTTTCATGAACTGGCGGACGCAACTTCTCGACGATAGCCTTCAGGGGTCGCTGCAAATCAGCGATCGGCTTTGACAGGCTGAAAGTGTAATCTTCACACCTCCCAAATCAGACAGCATGCATTCGCGCATGTAGTCACGATTATGGCGGCTGTGCGCGGGGCACCTTCGGGTGCACCGGGTTCTCACACTTCCGGTCTGTCAACCCGCGTATAGCTGCCACCCAATCCTGTTTGACAGCAGGGGATGGCAGCTTCTCTAAACAGTGTGAGGAATGCCATCTTGAAAAAGAACAGCCCCAACCCCCCGGAAACCCCAGCCAATTTAGCTGAAGACAAAATCGACTTATCGAAAACCACCGAACCCGCCATCAGCGCCCGCCTCCGCAACCCCAATCACCTAGATCCCATCAGCCACGTCTTCACCCTGCGCCCCAACATCGACACACCGTCCCTGCTCACCCACGCCAGCGAAACCCTGGCCTCGCTCAACGTCATGAGCACCGACCTTGCCTGCGAACTTGAGAGTTCGCCTCGCAACATCGCCCTGGCGATCCAGCAGTTGGCCGTGCTGGCGCAATTGCTGGTGAACCGGGCACTGGACAACATCGCGCCACTCGACGAAGTGGAGGCTTGAGATGGATCGATACATGCCGATGACCGGCATCGACTGCACCATCGCGTCGCTGCTGATCGACACCGAAGCACCGCTGGATGTACTGCATGAAACAGCTGCCTACCGCATTCGAACCGCGACGCAATTGCTAGAGAGTTTCGCGGCTGATGAGGGTGTTTACAGCGAACTGGCGCGGGTGCTGGTCACGTCCCTGCGCGATGGTTGCGATTTGCTGGATGTGGTTGGGCGGCGGTTGCGGATGCAGGTTTGATCTCGGAAAACAAAATGGGCGACTTCCCTGAAGTCGCCCATTTTAATTGATGTTGAAACTACCCAAACGTCAGGGCGAAAGGGGCTGCCGCGTGCTGTATTGCCTTCACCACATGAGGCGCCTGCTCTCGAAACTCAGGGTAGCGCTTCAGCACCAACTCAACTGCCGCAAGCAATCGCTGAATCCGCAACTCAGGATGTTCCACCTCACACGTCTGTGCAAACTCCAACAACCCCTGACGGGAAGCAAACAACGACTTGTTACCCACAAGGTCTAGCGCCAAAACATCTTCAGGGATATAGGCCGTCGTATTAACGATGTCGTATGCCGGCGCGAGGCGCGCGTCACGTTGGGTCGGCTCCGAATAGAGCAAGCCGAAGTTCTTTAAATGAGCATCGCCGTTCCCAACGATGCAGCTCAGCGCTATGTAATCGAAAAGTTGATCAAGCGAGGTTCGTTGATTGTTTGCCGGGCAAAACAGCCGAATCGCTTTGGCTATGGCAGCATAGCTTTTGCTGTATTTCTGATCAGCCGAGAGCCCCATCAGTGCGGCCATGTCCTCGAATCCAATCGGGTTAAGCTGGTCGTCCCGATCAAAGCGACGCATGACAAACAGCCTTGCATTGTCGGACAGGTAAAACTGCGGGACTGGAATGCCCGCCTCCTTGGCAATGGACATGCAAAGGAACTCATTGATGGCCAGTCCTGGAAACTCATCCCGGCCACTCTTGATTATCAAGTCAGAGGTTTTCGAGGTGGCTCGTCGCAATTCGAAATCTTGCTGCTCAGGCACCAAAACCTTCGGCTGAACACCCGATATACCTGCCCGTAAAATATAGCGGTCAAGAAGGTCGGCGAAGATATCTTCCGCTCCATCCCAGGTGAGAATTTCTTCGAGTTTTTCTCCAGGGAACTGCTGTTCGCCAAGCAGGGCATCAACGGTTTCGGAATGCACCTGAATCCTGCCAATTGGCGAACTGCTGCCAGAAAGAGCAAGCAACAACATTGGATCGACATTTACGGTTTTCGCCAGGCGATTGCGCAACTGCTCCAACATATAGCCTTCAGGAAGGTTCATCTGGAATACGGGATGCAGATCCCGCCGACGAAACTCGTCAGCCCGCACGGGCATCGACAGACTGATGGAGGTGTTGGGTAAAGCGTCTTCTAGATAGCGAAAAATATAATTATCGCCGCTGGTGAGGATTCGGCCGCTATGGCCCTCTGGGGTACTGACTTTGAGGGAGGTCATTTTCATTCGAACAACTCCCCAAGCTCTTCAAGGGTCGGCATGGCCGCCGGTATAACGGTGAGCTCGCAGTCCAAAGCGCTCAAGACTCTTGCGTAAGCGTTCATGGCAACAGTATCGACACCCTGCTCGACAGCAATGACTTTCTGCCGCGTCAAACCGGCGAGCTCAGCAAGTCGAGCTTGTGTCAGACCGCGCCTGATACGCGTTTCACGTATTTGGCTACCGAGTCGGGATATCAGCAGGGCGTATTCCATGTTCAGTTACCGTGACATTTATATTTAAATGTATCGTATACAGAACATTATTGCGAATTTGCCTTACACCCCCGTCTCCCCCACCAATATTCCCAACACAATCGACACCAACGCTGCCGCAAGGGCCGCTTGCGTGCCCGGTCGGAGGTCGACCTTGCCGCGGATCATTTGCCGTAGCGGTGTCGCAAGCTCTGGTACAGGGCCTTGATCCAGATGAATTTTTCTTCACCCCACCCCCTCACGCCAGCCTGTACATTGCCCTCGCTCATTCAAGAAACTACGGTTTGCCCGCCCTCCCGCGGGCTTTTTTTTGTCTGCGAATTCGCAATCCGAGACTCACTGAAGGTTTCCTCGGGTAACAAAAAACCCGCCCCCTTTCGAGATGCGGGTTTTGCGCTTCAACAACGACTCAATTCACAGGTTGAGTCTGAGTCGCCAACACCGGTTGTTCCGCTCTGGTGAGCACCGGCTGTTCCAGCCTCGCTCGCCCGTAAAACGCCAGCGCCGTCAGCAAACACGCCAGCCACACGAAGATACCGGCCCAGAAGGTGTGGGACATGTAGTGCCACCCTTGCAATACTCGCGTGGTGCCATAGATGAAACCGAGTGCCAGCGAGCCGTACATGATCGCTTTCGAATAGCGCCAGCGATAACGGCGAGCCACGAAGTACAACGCCAGCATGGTGAAGCCGCCCGACGCATGTCCGCCCGGCCAGCAGCGCCCCTCTCCAGCGACTTTCAGCAGGTCGAAATTCTCGTACCACTCGACGTGCTCCATTTTGCCGCCGTACAGGGTCGTCTCGATCGGGCAATACACGCTGGTGTGGCCCTTGAGGTAGTGAATGACCCCGGTGCTGATGGAGAACGCGAACACCACGTAGAGAAAGTCGCGTCGATGGCGGTTGGCAAAGCGCAGTACCGGTGCGACTTTGATTTTTTCCAGGAAGGCGATGATTTTCGCGTGTTTTTCAGCCTTCAGGCGTGGCCAGAGAAACGACAGCAAGGCACCGATAATCGCAATTTCGCCGGTCCAGTTCGGAATGATTCGCGCCCATTTGTGGGTGATTTTTTCGAACAGATGGACCTGGTCCAACGGGTACGTCTGCGTCACCGGATCAAAAAAGTAATTGTTGAAAGCGATGTCGATGCTGGTCATGTCGAACATCAGGAACACCGCGACCGCGCAGGCCAGCGGAATACCAAAATTCATCCAGTAAAAGCGGTAGCGGGAAGCGGTCAGCATGCTCAGTCCTGATTCAAAGGGATGGTGAAATTCAACGGGGCGTCACCGTCGGCCAATCCGATGCTTCGATAAAGCCAAGCATGCGCGGAGCCTGTGGCGATTCGGCGGAGATAAACAGAGAGGCCCCGTAACCCAGGGTCGAAGTCGGCAAATGGAGCTCTTTTTCCAGTTGGTCCATGCATTCGCTGTGGGTCACCAGAATCATGTTGCGCCCGGCCACCTTGTGCGCCAGCGCGTCGCGCAGCATGGTGCCCTTGCAACTGATCAGCCAGTCTTCCCCCGCGCCAACCTTGTTGAACATGAAGTTGGCAGTCTGCGCAGTGCGCTGGATCGGGCTGTTGTAGATATCGACCTTGCCCAGGCCAAGGTGTTTGAACTGTGCCCCGAGGTTCTCGGCAACACGACGAGAACGCTCGGTAATGCCATCGTTGCCAACCAGGCAAGGCGCCGAGGAGTGATCGCAGCGCTCGACGTGGCGCACCAGAACGATCAGGTCGCCCTTGGCCCATCCGGTCATCAACGCCTGTGCACCGCTCACATTGCCGTGAGCCAGGTCCGGAACGGCGGCAGGTCGCAGCAAGAACACCGTCAACGGGATCACCAGCAGCGCCGAGGCCAACACTACCGCAGCGTTGCGATAACGGGCGAAGCGGCTCAGATCGATCGAGCGCTTTATCCCGAAAAGACTCAGTCTTAATTCCACATCACGCTGCCTCGCCAGCAAACACTGCCTCATTAGATCCCGGCAGGTTAAGGAAACGTGCGTCGGTGACTGGTGAAACGTTTGTGAAAAAAAGCTTAAAAGCGCTGTAAAAATTTTGTTACAGAATCCGTTCGGAAAAATCCTTTCAGCTCCCGGGATTGCTGCCGATACATCCTGCTTACACAGCTTGGCGGCTTCCAAAAAAAACAATCTTCCAGCCAACCGACGATAAAGAAGTACCAAGTTCCTGGAGGAATGAGATGAATAGCTGGTTCGGCAACATCAGCGTGAACCTGAAACTGGGCCTGGGGTTTGGCCTGGTCCTGGCACTGACCTGCGTCCTGGCCCTGACCGGCTGGACCAGCCTGGGCGGGTTGATCGACCGCAGCAACTGGATGAGTGACATCACCCAGCTCAACGCCGGCCTGACCAAGCTGCGCGTGGTTCGCCTGCAATACATGCTGACCAACGGCGACGAAACCGCCGCGCAGAACGTACAGACCACCCTCGACGCCTTCTCGGCCCAGCAGCAAGCCCTGCTGGCGAAGTTCAAGAGCCCGGAAAACCTCAAGCTGCTGCGCGAGCAAGGCGCCGTCATCGACGCCTACAGGACGTCCCTGGGCAAGATGCGCAGCGCCTATCGCGCCGGTAACAGCGCCCGCGACGCCATGAGTGCCAACGCCGAAACCGCCAACACGCTGATCAATGACATCAATGCCCGCGTGCAGCAAATGCCGTTGAGCGACCAGCGCTTCGAACAGTTCCAGGCCATCACCGCGGCCAAGGAAGCGTTCCTGCTGGCGCGCTACGAAGTGCGCGGCTACACCGCCAGTACCAATGCCGAGACCGAGCAAAAAGCCGTCGGCCAACTGGACGCCGCCATCGCCAGCCTGAAACCGCTGAACACGCATTTCGCCGACTCCCGGCAAGACGCCCTGCGTCAGCTGGAAACCGCGCTCGGCAACTACCGCAGCGCCTTGCAGGCCTATAAAGCCGCCAGCAATGACGCGGTGCAAGCGCGCAAGGAAATGACCGACCAGGGAGCGGCCATCGTGTCCCAGAGCGATCAGCTGTATCAGATCCAGCTCGACCGACGTGATGCCGAAAGCGCCCAGGCCCGGACCCTGCAACTGATCAGCACGTTGCTTGCACTGCTGGTGGGCATCATTGCCGCCGTGGTCATCACTCGCCAGATCACCCGGCCATTGCGCGAAACCCTGGCGGTGGTCGATCGCATCGCCAGCGGTGACCTGTCCCACAACGTGCTGGTCACCCGTCGCGACGAACTCGGCGTGTTGCAGCAAGGCATCGCGCGCATGGGTGTGACCCTGCGCGACTTGATCAGCGGCATCCGCGACGGCGTGACCCAGATCGCCAGCGCCGCCGAAGAGCTGTCGGCCGTGACCGAGCAGACCAGTGCCGGGGTCAACAGCCAGAAAGTCGAGACCGATCAGGTGGCCACCGCCATGCACGAGATGACCGCCACCGTGCAGGAAGTCGCGCGCAACGCCGAAGAAGCCTCGCAAGCCGCTGCGGCGGCGGACGGCGAAGCCCGTGAGGGTGACAAAGTGGTCAACGAAGCCATTGCCCAGATCGAGCGCCTGGCCAACGAAGTGGTGCGCTCCACCGAGGCCATGAGCGTGCTGCAAAAGGAAAGCGACAAGATCGGCAGCGTCATGGACGTGATCAAGGCCGTCGCCGAACAGACCAACCTGCTGGCACTCAATGCCGCCATCGAAGCGGCACGTGCCGGTGAAGCCGGTCGAGGTTTTGCGGTGGTGGCAGACGAGGTCCGCGGCCTGGCCCAGCGCACGCAGAAATCCACCGAGGAAATCGAAGGCCTGGTGGCCGGCCTGCAGAACGGCACGCAACAAGTGTCGGCGGTGATGAACAACAGCCGTGTCCTCACCGACAGCAGCGTGGCCCTGACCCGCAAGGCCGGCGAGTCACTGGAGAACATCACCCGCACGGTGTCCAACATCCAGTCGATGAACCAGCAGATCGCCGCCGCTGCCGAACAGCAAAGCGCCGTGGCCGAAGAGATCAGCCGCAGCATCATCAACGTGCGCGATGTGTCCGAACAGACCGCAGCGGCGAGCGATGAGACCGCCAAGTCCAGCATTGAACTGGCGCGGCTGGGTGGTCAATTGCAGCAGATGGTGAGCCACTTCCGCGTCTGACATTCGCCTTGCGGTGAATGAAAGATCCCTTCGCGAGCAGGCTCGCTCCCACAAGTAAGGTGTCGAACACAGAATCTGTGAATGACCCAAAACCCTGTGGGAGCGTGGCTTGCCCGCGATGGCTATCTATCTGACTGCGCAGATACTCAGGCCTCCCAAGGATTGATGACATCAATCCCGGGAAATCCGAAGTCGCGAATGTTGCGGGTGGCTATGGCAGCCCCATGGCTTCGGCAAATGGCGGCAATTTGCGCATCTGCCATTGAAACCGCACGCCCATTGGCTTCAGCACCTGCTGTCAGCGTTGCGTACTCAACAGCGGCATGAGCATCGAACGGCAAAATGCGTCCGGCAAAGTCTTCTTCGAACATGGCCATGGCATGGGCTTCAAGTTTCTGTTTGCGCTTGCCAGAAGGCAGGCGTGCGATGCCGTGGAGAATTTCCGCCACCGTTACCGCACTGACTGCCAGATCCATCGCCGGCTGCGCATCAACCCAGGCAAGCACCCGGGTTTCAGGCTCGACTCGCATAAATTCTGAAAGAACGTTGGTATCGAGCACTATCATTCAGAGAAATCCACCGCCGTTGCCTTCTCTGAACGCTCTGGCAGATCAAGCTCGACGCCTCCGAGAGCGCTGAATCTGTTGCGGATCCTGCTTCCAAGTCCACCAGCGCGATCAACAGTCGCCAAAGCCCGACCCAGAATCAGGCGAGCCTCTTCTTCCATGGAATGTCCGTTATGAGCCGCTGTGATACGCAACTGCTCCTTGAGCTTCTCATCAAGGTTTCTAATTGTGATGCTGGCCATGATGCCTCCTGCATTCAATGAAATCATTGATTGCAGACTAGCACATCCTGACAAACCAGAACCCGGCCATCTTCCCAATGGCCAATATCACCGAGTCCCGCGCTGGCGCAATGCCGACGGCATGAAGTACGCGTCTTCCGGCACCGGTTGGGCGAAGTCCACTGTGGCCGGCTCTTCGTTGTCCAGGTTCTGCACGTAGTAACGACGCGCCTGCAAGTCATGGAATACGTCCAGTGCGCTCCAGGTGGTGGGCAGGTCGTAGAAGTTTTTCAGGTAGGCCATCGACACCCGCCACAACTCCCCTCGCCCGTCGTATTGGTCCACCAGGGCGGCGCCCCAACTGTCCTCGTCCAGAAACAGCACGCGCTTGGAATAGATATGCCGCGCACCCGGCTTGAGCGTGCCTTCGACCACCCAGACCCGATGCAGCTCATAACGGGTGAATTGCGGGTTGAGGTGGCCCGGTGTGAGCAACTGCTCGTACTTCACCTCAGGGCTGCCGACTTTGTAATTGTTATAGGGAATGTAGACCTCTTGCTTGCCCTTGAGCTTCCAGTCGTAGCGGTCTGGCGAGCCGTTGAACATGTCCGTATCGTCCGCCGTGCGCAGGCCGTCGGATGAGGCGATCGGGGTGTCATACGCGAGGTTCGGCGCCCGGCGTACACGGCGTTGGCCCGCGTCGTAGACCCAGGCCTGGCGCGGGTCCTTGAGCTGGTCCAGGGTCTCGTGAACCAATGCCGCACCGCCCGCCAGCCGGGCCGGGCTCTTCACGAATGCCAGGTAGTAGAACAGGATGTTTTTCAGGTCGGCAAACTGGCCACCCGGGCGGTAATAGTTGAAGAGCCCCTCTTGCTGCGAGGTTACAAGCGCGAAGCTGCCGTTGCGTTGTACCGGCGCTTCGGAAGCACGACGGACCACATAGATGCCGCGATAACGGGTGATGTGGTTCCACAGCACCTCGATGCCATCCTTGGGCACCGGGAACGGCACACCGCCGTAGCCTTCGGCAAAACCGGTCCCGCCATCGAGCAGCTTGGCCGAGGTCGCGTTTTTCAAGGTGTTGTCGTACAGCCACTGCGGTGCCGAGCCCGACCGGCGAGAGGGATAGACCGGCATCTGGAAGGTGTCGGGGTAGCTGTTGAACAGTGCGATCTGACCCGGGCTGAGGTGGGCCTTGTACTGTTCAAGGTTGGCTTTGGTGATGGTGAACAGCGGCTTGTCCGCCGCATAGGGGTCCAGGTGATGCTGGCCCGGCTTGTAGCCTGCTGGCGCCTGGGTGATACCGCCGTTCCAGGCCGGAATGGTCCCGGCCGCGTTGCCGGCACGCTCGGCCCCCATTGGCGTCAGGGTGGTTTTCAGTTGCTCGGCTTGCTGGGGCGTGATCGCAGCAAGTGCGCTTGCGCTGCCGGCGGCCAGGCTCAGGAACAGCGCCAGCGTGGTCTTGGTCAGTTGTGGAAGGTCAAACATGGACGTTCTCCGAAATAAAAACAGCCGTCTGGGAGTGCGGTCTGCAATACACAAAAGATCCAATGTGGGAGCGGGCTTGCTCGCGAAGAGGGCGGCACATCCAGCGCAGATGTCGCCTGACACACCGCTTTCGCGAGCAAGCCCGCTCCCACAAGGGGTTGTGCGCAGCAATCAAAGGAAGTACTTGAGGTTGAAGCCGACGTTGTCGCGATCACGCAGGCCGTTGTCCTGCCCGCCGCCGTAGAATTCGGTGTATTGCAGCTCGGCCTCCAGCTTGTTCTGGTAGTTGGCCTTGATCCCCAGGGTGTAGGCCTTGCGGCCCTCGATGATGTTGCCCGCCTGGTAGCTGTTGCCCTCGAAGTCATCCTTGTAGACGACATAAGGCGAGACGTTGACCCCGGCATACACGTCGTTCCAGGTGCCGTTGAGCATCGCGGTGTAGCTGTAGGAGTTGCGGTTGACCTGGTCGCTGCGCTCGCCGCCGGACACATAGGAAAAGTTACCGGTGCCAGCGTAGTAACGGGTACTGCCGTCATACGCGGTGTATTGCAGGCTGCTGCCGCGCAGGTGCTCGGACGCCAGCTCGAATACGCCGAACAGCGAGTCGAATGACAGGCTCGGGCCAAAGTTGTAAATGGTGCCCAGGGACGTGTTGAACGCTTCCACCCGCTCGGCGTTATTGATCTGGCTGTCGAGCGTGACCTGCTGCCCGCCGATGTTGATGGTCTGGCCGCCTGCCGCTGCAGCGGCGCCGTTGGCCAGGTCGCCGATCAGGTCGTTGGTGGCGGCGACCCCGATGGGCAGGTTCGGCCGATAGGCCACTTCACCAAACACCGACGCCTGGCCCAGGGTGGTGTTGAAACTGAAGCCGTACATGCGGATGTCTTCGGCGTAGCGCCGATGCGCCTGGATATTGCCCAGCACATCCATGGTCGCCAGGCCATTGGCCAATTGCCCCGCCTGACTGCCGGCGACACCGGCCAACAGGTTGGTCAGGGCATTCATGTCGATGCCCTGGTACCCGCCCAGATCGGCGGAAATGGTCGGCTCCTTGGCGTGGTAGTTGACCATGTACAACCCGAACTCGGTGCTGTTGAGTTCTTCTGCGATGTAGCGAAAAGCGAAACCGAACTGGCCGTCGTTGCGCGCGTTGAAATCCTTGCCGACCGTGGCCACTTTGACGGTGTTGCCAAAGGCCGGGGTGACCCCGTTGGCGTACAGGCCGGTGGTGCTCAGGGCCTGGTTGAGCAACGGGTTGTTGCCCAGCGCGCTGTACAGATCGATCACGTTGCCGAAGCCAGGCACCGGGGTGTCCAGCGCGGTACCGCTGAAGTTGTTGTAGGCGGTGTTGCCGCCGTCGGCGAACAGGTCCGTCTGCGAGTAGAACGTACCGACCGGGTCGATGCGGGTTTCCTTCCAGTTCGTCTGGTAGAAGCTTTCCATGGTCAGGCTGTCGGTCAGGCCAATGTTGAAGCTCAGCGCTTCCACCGGTACCAGCACTTCCTTGACTTCAGCCCCGGGCAGACGGTACTTGGCCGCATCCACCGGGTTGGTGGTGTTGATCCCGCCACGGTAGAAAATCCCCTCGCCCCAGTTGAACACCTGGCGCCCTATGCGTGCCGTGAGCGGCATCTGCGCGACGTCCCAGTTGCCGTAGAGGTAGGCGTCGAGCATCTCCACCCGGCTGCCGGCGATATCGCGGGTCTGGTCCGTGAAGTGGTCGTCCTGCGGGAAACTCTGGCTGGGTTGCGACGGGTTGTTGTTGCGGTAGTAATCGTTGCGCTTGTCCATCAGTTGGGTGTCATAGAACGCGGTGCCGCGCACGAACATCCCGTAGTTCTGATAGTTGGCCTCGAGCTCCGAGGTGATCTTGTACACCTCGGAAACCAGCCCGGTATCGAAGTTGCGATTGCCGTCGTTGGTGTTGACGTCATCGTTGTTCTTGTCCCGGCCCTGGACCCGCCACAAACGGCCATAAGACAGGGTACTGTCGAATGAACCGGTGATCTGGTTGTCCAGCACGCTGAACTCCTTGGCCTGCACGCCGTCGACCGCGCACAGTTGCAGCAGCCCTGCCAGGCCCACGCCGGGAAGCGCCGCGCCAGACAGGCGAAATCGAGTGCTCATGATCCTTTCCTCTTTCCCTGGTTTTATTGTTTTTGTGTTCTGAAGCTATTGCTGCGATGGCTGTGGCGCCATTCCCGCACGGGCGTAAATCCGGCTGTGGGCGCCGAAATGCCCCAGCAGTTTGAACAGCTGCTGGTTAAGTGCCGGATGGTCGAAGTCTTCGCGCTGCAGCTGATTGCCGCCGCTGAAATCACTGGTGATCGGTGCCGTGTCCAGCCACTGGCCGATGGCTTCATCAAATACCGCCGATTCGTCGACGGACTCGGCACTCACTACTTCGCGCAGGTAGTCCACCGAGTACGGCGGATAACGGGCGTCCTGTGCAGAGTCGGCATAAACGTCGAGCATCGGGTGTGCCTGGCCGGCGCGCAGCAGGCGACGAAGCCAGGCCGACTGATACTTCTCCACTTCCATGTGCCGGGTGGCGACCCGTTCGATGGCCGCATGCTTGTCCGCATCGAAGCCGGCCAGGGCCTTGCCTTCCAGCACCAGCAGGCTTGCCAGTTCGACACCGGGCAGCGGCTTGGCGTGATAAGGCTGGGTCAGGTCCTGAACGTGGTGCAGGCCCCAACCTAGGAATCGATAACCCCAATAGGGATGGCCAGTGGCAAACGCCAGTCGCGCCAAGCCCATGTACTGGTAGGCGCGCCAGTCCGGCCAGCTGCGCTGAAGAAATCCGGCGGCGGCGTATACCACCGGGCTTTCATGGAAGAAGCCCATATGGAAAGGCGCCTGGGAACTGTACTGAAACCGCGCGTCACCGAAAGGCTGCGGGCCGAAGCCGTACAACGCGCCGACGTCGCCGGGGTTGTCGCTGAACAGGTTGATGTCGTGGCCGTAATCCGGCTCATCGGCGGCGCTGGCCAACACGGCAAGGGGCGCGATTTGTTCGTGGTCAGCCACAACGATGAAGCGCTGGCGATTCCACGGTGAAAGCGTCTGCTCCACCATGACTTGTTCGGCCTTGAGGTGCTCACGCTCGGGCAGATCCTTGCCCGGCAGCGGCTGGATGACCATCGCCAGATGAACCCCGGGATTGATGCGCAGTGCGGTGAGGAAGTCGTGGCGCAGATTGTCCCCGGGCATGGCCGGCAATCGCAGGTTGTCGGGGCGCGGCGGGTAGTGGGTGAAGTGCTCTCGGGCGAAGTTTTCCTGCTCATCGAGCAGCGCACTCACGGCCTGGTATTGCTGCGAAAGAAACTGCTCCAGCGGCTCGACTTCGACCTGTGGCGCATCACGCAACGTCGGCAGATCCTGCAACGCCAGGTAGCTGCCCACCGTATGGTTCGACCAGCCCCAGGCAGTAGGGGCCGTTGCACAAAGCAGCAACAGGAGGAATGTCAGCTTCATTGCCTGGCTCTTATTGGATGTGCCGTGGGGGTTGAGCCTAACAACCGACCCTGCCCCTGACACTGTCCAATCTCACCAGAAAAGTTCTCCGATAGCGCCACGTGCAAAGTTACCTATGGTTCTCTGTAGGAGCTGCCGAAGGCTGCGATTTTTTGATTTTGGCGGACTCGAAGATCAAAGGATCGCAGCCTTCGGCAGCTCCTACAGGGGGGATCTGCGGTGTTCTTTCAGGCCGGGTAACCAGTGATTTTGCGGATGCTCTGGTACAACGGCTTGAGCTGTCGATACATGCGCAGGTAGACCTCTTTGTACAGTCGCTCGTAGATCTGCTGCGCCTCGGGTTGCGGCATGAATACCGCACCGACCCGTGTCATGGCGGCCATCGCCGTGGGGAAATCCGCGTGCAGCCCCAGGCCCACCGCGCAGCAAATGGCCGCGCCCAGGCCGGACGCTTCGTAGACATGCGGACGCTCGGCCGGCAGGCCGAAAATGTTCGCCGTGAGTTGCATCGCGGCATCACTCTGCGAACCGCCTCCGGCAACACGCAAGCGCGTAATGGAGACCCTCGAGCGCTTCTCGATTTTCTCCATGCCCTGACGCAAGGCATACGCCAGGCCTTCGAGGATCGCCCGGTAAATGTGGGCGCGGGTATGCACGTCGCCGAAGCCGATCATCGCGCCCTTGGCCTCCACACCCGGCTCGCGGATGCCAGGCGACCAGTAGGGTTGCAGCATCAACCCCATGGAACCCGGCGGCACGGCGTCGACCAGCGCATCGAAGAGTTGCTCGGGTTCCACGCCCTGGGCTTTGGCCTGCTGCATTTCCCGCAGGCCGAACTCGCTCTTGAACCAGCTGACCATCCAGTAACCGCGATAAATCATCACCTCGCAGTTGTATTGATCCGGCACCGCGGACGGGTAAGGCGGAATCAACGGGACGATTTCCAGGTAGCGCGAGCGGGTGCTGGTGATCGTCGCCGTGGTGCCGTAGGAAAGGCACACGGTGCCTGGGTCGACGACACCGGAACCCACGACTTCGCAGGCCTTGTCGGCACCCGCGGCGATCAGCGGCAGCCCCTCGGGAATGCCGGTGTGGCGGCTGGCCTCGGCGCTGATATGGCCGAGGGTTTCACCAGGCTTGTACAGGCTCGGCAGTTGCTCGGGACGCACCGCCAGCGCCTGCCATTTCCAGTCGGTGGGGGCGGCCCATTTCAGGCGTTTGAAGTCGAACGGCAGGTAACCGACGCAACAACCCACCGAATCGACAAAGCGCCCACAAAGGCGGTGGGTGAGAAACCCCGAAAGCAGCAGAAACTTGTCGGTCGCCGCCCAGACTCCAGGCTGATTGCGGGCGATCCAGTTGGCCTCGGCCTGGGCGCGAAAGTAGTCCACCGTGGCTTGCGCGCCGACCAGTTTGAACAGCCAGCCCCACGGCCCCTTGATGCCGCCCTTGACTTCGGCCTGGCGTTGATCGAGCCACAGGATCGCCGGACGCAGCGCCTTGCCCTGGGCATCGACGTTGATCACGGTGCCGCGTTGGGTGGTCAGGGAGACTCCGGCAATCTGCGAACGATCGATGCCGGTCTGCGTCCACAACTGCTGGCAAGCTTCACCCAGTTTTGCCCAGTAATACTCAGGGTCCTGCTCGGCCCAGCCGGGTTGAGTCGAGTAATAGGCCTGCAACTCGACCTTGCCTTTGCCCAGCAGATTGCCCTGCAGGTCGAAGAGCAGCGCGCGCACGCTCTGGGTGCCATTGTCGATGGCCAACAGGTAACGCTTGTTCGGGTGGTTATCCATGGAGCTCTCTTCAAGGGGCATCAATGCGCGGCATCCGGTAAACCATGATGGCGTTGCCACAACGCCCGATAACGCTGTAATTCCTGCTGCCAATGCTCATCGTCCCAGCCCAGTCGCGGTTGGCAGAGTTGGCCAATGGCAGCGAAATAATCCTCGCCACCGCGCGGCAACAACAAGCCAAGGCGGGTTCGGCGCAGCAGCAGGTCATCCAGGTGCAGGACCATTTCTGCATCGCAGGCAACGGCCAGTTCCACCCACAAGGTGTCAGTGCCGCCGATGGTGTCGTGGCCCAGTTCGGTGATCAGCTTCGCCAGCCTCGGCAGGTCACGGCCATGCCGCCCGGCCAGGCGCCGCCACCGATGGGCGCTGAGCCCCGGTATCGCCAACGGTGGCACCGCGGCGAACACCGGCGCGGCGTCATCAACGAATGGACGATCGAGCATGGCCGCGCAGGCCTTGAGCACTTCGATGGACTGAGGGCGAAAGGTGGTCAGCTTGCCGCCGGCCAGGGTCACGCAACCCGGCTCCTGCCACAGTACATGCTCGCGGGTTTCATTCGACGGTTTGAGCTCACCCGCCGCACTGCCCACCACCGGGCGCACACCCGACCAGGTCGACAGCACATCGGCAGCGACCACCTCGGCCTGGGGGAACTGCTGGCTGCAGGCCGCCAGCAGATAGTCGAGTTCATCCAGGCTGATGCTCGCGCTCTCATCCAGATCCTCGCGATGATCGAGGTCCGTGGTGCCGACCACCGTGGCACCCTCCCAAGGGAAAACGAACACTGGTCGACGGTCGCGCTCGTGCAGGAAGGTGAAGGCTTGCGCCACTGGCAGGCGCCAGCCCGGCAACAACAGATGGCTGCCACGCAACGGGCGCAACTGGCGAGGGGCATCGGGCAGGCGCAAGCGCTCGGCCCACGCGCCGGTGGCCACGGCCAGCACACCGCAACGCAATGTCAGTAATCCGCCGCCCTCGCAGTCTTCGACCTGAACCCCGCAAACGCGTCCCTCTTGACGCAGCAATTGCTGCACGCGCAAGCCGTTGAGCACCACGCCACCGTCGGCCCGGGCCTCGCCCAATACGCGCATCACCAGACGGGCATCATCGGTCAGCGCATCGATAAAACAGGTGCCGCCCAGCAGGTCATGTTCCTTGACCCCGGGCGCCAGATAACGCAGTTGTTGCGCGTCATGGAAGTGATGGCTGCGCCGCCCGGCCAAGGCGTCATAGACGGACAACAAACCACCCAGCACCCGAGGTCCGGGAAAGCCGCCACGGTAATGCGGCATCATGAAACTCATCGGTTCCACCAGCCCCGGCGCTTCGTCGAGCAGGCGCTGGCGTTCACGGACCGAATCGCGGGTCAGGCGCCACTGGCCCTTGGCGATGTAACGCAAGCCGCCATGGACCATTTTCGAGGAGCGACTGGAGGTGCCCCAGGCGAAATCGCGCTGTTCCAGCAGCAGGCAACGCCAGCCACGGCGCGCAGCTTCGCGCAGGATGCCGGCGCCGCTGATGCCGCCGCCGATGACGATCAGGTCCCAGGTTTCATCCGCCAGCGTCGGCAGCACCCGCTGTCGCCACGCCGCGTTCCAGTCCAGGCTCATGGCGCCGTCACTCCTGCAACAGCGTGCCAGGGTTCAGTCGCCCGGCCGGATCAAAATGCCGACTCAATACCTGCAGGGTGTCCATCGCCAGCGCGCCCTTCTCCCGCCGCAGGTACGGTGCGTGATCCTTGCCCACGCCATGCTGGTGACTGATGGTGCCATGGTTGTCGACGATGGTCTGGCTGGCCGCGTGCTTGAGGGCCTGCCAGCGCGCCAGAGTGGCGGGATAGTCCGCCGCCGGGCGAAACACGTAGGTGGTGTAGATGCTCGACCCTTCGCCGTAGACATGGGAAAGGTGGGTGAAGACATGCACCCGCTCGCCTTCGGCAGCCAAGGCGTCGCGCAGGCTGTTTTCGATCAGCGTGAGCAGGTTGTCGACGTTGCTCCAGTCAGTGGCCGTTTCCAGGGTGTCCACCACGTAACCGGCGTTCCACAGGTTCTCGCGCAGGTAGGGAAAACGAAAACGGTTCTGCGCCCACTTCTTGCCGAGCAAGGTGCCGGTAAACACCCCGCCGAACGCCTTGAGGTGCTGCCGGGCCTGACGCAGGGACAGCGCATTTTGCCGACGATTGCCGGTCACGCCGAACGTCAGCAGGCATTTGCCCGCACCGGCGCCACGCAGGGCCAGGTACTTTTCCAGCCAGGCGATCTGCTGCGGGTGACCGGCCAGCGCCAACTGGGTTTCGGTTTCCACCGCGTTGGACAGGCGCAACATCGACAGCGGCACGCGCGCCTGGGCCAACTGGCGGATAGCTTGCAGCGCCTTGGGCCAATCGGGCAGAAACACACCATAGAAACGCTCATCGGCGGGCAGTGCGCTGACCCGCACCTTCACCTCGGAAATGATCCCGAAACGGCCCTCACAGCCCAACACCACCTCGCGCAGATCGGGCCCGGCCGCCGAGGCCGGAAAGGAGGGAATGTCCAAAGGGCCGGCAAAGGTTTCCAGGGTGCCGCCGGCGAACAGTTGCTCGATCCGCCCATAGCGCAACGACTGCTGGCCGCTGGAGCGGCTGGCGACCCAACCACCCAGGGTCGACAGCTCCCACGACTGCGGGAAATGCCCCAGGGTGTAACCACGGGCACGCAGCTGACTTTCCACCTGCGGTCCACTGGTGCCGGGGCCGAAGGTGGCCAGCAGGCTCTCTTCGTCGAGGTCCAGCAGGCGACTCATGCGGGCCAGGGAAACCGTCACCACCGGCCGCGCGGAACTCGGCGGGTTGATGTGACCGGCCACCGAGGTGCCGCCGCCATAAGGAATCAGGCACAGGTCCTGTTCATGGGCGAGCAGCAGTAACCGGCGAATCTGTTCAGCACTCGTGGGATAGGCCACGGCGTCGGGATAATTTCCCAGCGCGCCCTCACGCAACGCCAGCCAGTCCGGCAGGCTCTGGCCCCGCGCATGCAGCAAACGATCATGGGCATCCACGCTGTACAAGAAGTGTTGCTGCAACCGCGACGGGGGCACGCGGGCCAATGCCGCCTCAAGCGTCGCATCGGGCAGCGCTCGACCGTCACCCACCCGCCGGGCGAGAAAACTCGCGCCCTGGGCCGGCAGCTCGACCACCGTGGTTGCATCTCCCCAGCCGTTCCAGCGTCGCATGCGTGTGTCCTTTTGCGGTTCTGATCAGTGATATTTCAGGCCCCCATACTAGTCAGCCGCCCGAAAGTGTCACGGTCGCATCGGGCCAGTTCGAGTAGCCAATTGAGTCAAACGTCGCGCAGGCGTCAGCCATTTACTTTAGCCGTGGTTTCAAATTACCTTTCAGGGCATTCATCCGCGCACGCGGGCCTTGATCAAAGGAATACGATCATGCAATCCCTGGGCTTCACTTCAGTTCCGCCGCTGCTCAAATACCTGCGTCATGCCGAACAACTGGGCATGGCCATCGAGCCTGCGTTGGCGGCTGCCGGGTTGCAGGCACAGCAGTTGAGTGACAACAGCCTGCGGTTGCCGGGTGAGGCCCACGAACGGCTGCTCGATTACTTCTGCGAACACTCGGGCGATGCGTTGTTCGGTCTCAACGCCGCGCGGTTCGTGTTGCCCAACTCCTGGAGCGTGCTGGGCTACATCACCATGAACTGCGCGACACTGGGCGACGCCATGAGCCGCATCATGCCGTTCGAGAAACTGGTGGGAGACATGGGCGTCAGCCGCGCCGAGGTGCAAGGCAGCGAGGTGCACCTGATCTGGACATGCCGCCATCAGCGCCCGCGAATTCGCCGGCACCTGGTGGAAAACGTGCTCGGTTCCTGGCTGCAATACGCGCGCTGGATCGCCGACACGCAGATGTCGCCGGCCGCCGTCTGGCTGGAACATGCCTGCCCCGCCGACACGACGCTGGCCGAGTACGAGCAGTTCTTCGACTGCCCGGTACTGTTCGACCAGCCTTATTCGGCGCTGATTGTCCCGTTGCCGTATTTGCAGTTGCCATTGCGCCAGGCCGATGCGCAATTGCTGCGCACGCTGGAAGAACATGCCCAGGGATTGATGGCCACTCTGGAGGACGCGTCGCTGGAACAACGGGTCAAAAGCATCCTGCGAAAGTTGCTCAAGGAAGGCCTGCCCCGCAAGGAGCAGGTGGCCGAGCATCTCGCCGTGTCAGTGCGCACGCTGCAACGCCAACTGCATCTGGCAGGTACGTCGTACCAGCAGATCCTCGATGACCTGCGCCAGGAGCTGGCCGAGCATTACCTGCTCAACAGCACCCTGCCGATCCAGGACATCGCCCAGTACCTGGGTTTCACCGAACCCCGCTCGTTTCACCGCACTTTCAAAAGCCGGCGCGGGATGCCGCCGGGTGAGTTTCGCCAAACCCACCGGGTTTGACGCAGTCCTCGAAACTCACTGAAAACCCGTGCGCAAATCCCCTTCCCGGGCCAGGAACCGCCCTTCCCTGCGCCCGTTGGCCTGGCCATCGCGGTAGCTCAACACACCGTTGACCCATACCCCTTCGATGCCTTGCGCCGCCCGCTGCGGATCGTTGAAATCGGCGACATCACGGATGGTCGCCGGATCGAACAACACCAGGTCAGCCCAATGGCCTTCGCGTATTTCACCGCGCCCCTTCAAACCGAAGCGTGCCGCCGACAACCCGGTCATTTTGTGCACGGCGGTGTGCAGCGGGAACAGTCCTACGTCACGGCTGAAATGTCCGAGCACCCGAGGGAATGCGCCCCACAACCGTGGGTGCGGAAACGGATCTTCCGGCAAGCCGTCGGAGCCGACCATCGACAGCGGATGCGCGAGGATTCTGCGGACATCCGCCTCATCCATGCCGTAGTACACCGCACCGGCCGGTTGCAGTTGGCGAGCGGCCTCCAGCAACGGCACATTCCATTCGGCGGCGATGTCCATCAGGTCGCGGCCGCCCATTTCCGGGTGCGGCGTCGACCAGGTGATGGTGATGCGATGGGCATCGGTCACCTGCTTGAGGTCCAGGGTCGAAGAGCTCGCCGCATACGGATAACAATCGCAACCCACCGGGTGGGTTTTCGCCGCCTGTTCGAGGGACGCCAGCAGCTGCGGACTGCGCCCCCAGTTACCGGCGCCGGCGCATTTGAGGTGGGAAATGATCACCGGGCTTTGCGCATGGCGGCCGATCTTGAACGCCTCGTCCATGGCCTCCAGCACCGGTTCGAATTCGCTGCGCAAATGGGTGGTGTAGACCGCCCCGAAGGCGGTCAATTCTTCGGTCAGTTGCATCACTTCCTCGGTAGATGCCGAGAAGGCGCTGGCATAGGCAAGGCCAGTGGACAGGCCCAAGGCGCCGGCCTCCAGGCTTTCGCGCAATTGCTCGCGCATCGCGCTGATTTCATCCGCCGTGGCGGTGCGGAACAGGTCGTCCAGATGATTGCTGCGCAACGCCGTATGGCCGACCAGTGCGGCAACGTTCAGCGTGGTGTTCGCCGCTTCAACCGCCGCGCGGTAGTCGCCGAAGGTCGGGTAAACGAACGCAGCGGCCGTGCCCAGCAGGTTCATCGGGTCCGGCGGATCGCCGCGCAAAATCACCGGTGACGCGCTGATCCCGCAGTTGCCGACGATGACCGTGGTCACGCCCTGGCTGAGCTTGGGCAGCATCTGCGGCTGACGGATCACCACGGTGTCGTCATGGGTGTGCACGTCGATGAAACCCGGCGCCAGCACATGGCCCTGCGCGTCGATTTCCTCACTGGCACGGGCATCGCGCAAGTCGCCGATACGCTCGATGCGCCCGTTGAGAATGGCCACGTCGGCGGGGTATCCGGGGCTGTTGCTGCCGTCGATGATCAGGGCGTTGCGAATCAGCGTGTCGTACTGCATGTCAGTCTCCCAGCGGCAAGTGATCGTCGCCGCCGCGGTATTCGTCGAGGGCGAGTTTGATCCGCCGCAGACGTTCTTGATTGTCTTCAGGATTGGCCAGCGCCAGCTCGGTGGCGAGCACGTCGATGGCCAGCAGCATGCCGTAGCGCGCCGCCGTGGGTTTGTAGATGAACGAGGTTTCGGCGCTTTGCAGGGGCAGGACGATGTCGGCCAACTGCGCCAGCGGCGAATCGGCCCGGGTGATGGCCAGAATGCGTGCGCCGTAGTTGCGCGCCAGCTCCACCGTTTCAATCAGCTCCGGGGTGATCCCGGTCAGCGAGCAGACAATCACCACGTGTTCAGCGCTGAGGCTGGCGGCGGTGACGCGCATCATCACCGCATCGTGGCACACCGCAATCGGATAGCCGAGGCGTACCAGGCGCACTTGCAGTTCATCGCTGCACAGGGTCGAGCAACCGCCCATGCCGAAAGCGTGAATCATCCGCGCCTTGCCCAGCAGCTTCACCGCATCGGCGAAACGCGACTCATCGAACGCGGCCAGGTGCTGGCGCAAAGTCGACTCGATGTCGCCCACGATCTGCCCGTAGAACGCCGACTGCTCGGGCGTGCCCGCCGGGTCGAGAAAGCGGCTGCCGACGCCGCTGGCCTGGGCCAGTTGCAAGCGCAGGTCACGCAGGTCCTTACAGCCGACCGTGCGAGCGAAGCGCGACAGCGTGGCGCTGCTGACCTCCGCCCGCAGCGCCAGCTCATCGAGGCTGGCGGAGGCGGCAAATCCTACGTCGTCGAGCATCAGGCGAGCGATACGTCCTTCACCGGCGCTGAAGGAGTCCTGACGGGCGCGGATCTGGTAGAGGATGTCCATGCAAGTGGCTCCGGCTAAATCAGGTAAGAAAGGCCAACGGTCAGGCCGAAGGCAACGACCGAGATCAACGTCTCGAGCACGGTCCAGGTCTTGAAGGTTTGGGTAACGGTCATGTTGAAGTATTCCTTGATCAACCAGAAACCGCCGTCATTGACGTGGGAAAAGATAACCGACCCGGCGCCAGTCGCCAGCACCAGCAGCTCTGGATGGGGATAACCCAGACCAATGGCCACTGGCGCGACCACACCTGAAGCGGTGGTCATGGCCACAGTGGCAGAACCGGTGGCGATGCGCATCAGCGCGGCAAACAGCCAGCCCATCAACAGCGGCGACAAATGAAACTCGTGGGCCAGGCCGACGATCTGGTCGGTGACGCCGGCGTCCACCAGAATCCGGTTCAAGCCACCGCCGGCGCCCACCAGCAACGTGATGCTGGCGGTCGGCGCCAGGCATTCGTTGGTGAACTTGAGGATCGACTCGCGGTTGAAGCCCTGGGCCAGGCCGAGGGTCCAGAAACTCAGCAATGTGGCCAGCAACAGCGCGATCACCGAGTTGCCGATGAACAGCAGGAACTGGTTGAAACCGGTGCCCGGCGTGGAAATCAGGTTGGCCCAGCCGCCGATCAGCATCAGCACCACCGGCAACAGGATGGTCGCCATGGTGATGCCGAAGCCCGGCAGGCTGTCCCGCGGTTCACGCTCAAGAAACTGGCGTTCCAGCGGGTTTTCCGCCGGCAACTGAATGCGCGGCACGATGAACTTGGCGTACAGGGGACCGGCGATGATCGCGGTTGGAATGCCGATCAGGATCGCGTACATCAAGGTCTGCCCCACCGATGCCTGATACACCTGCACCGCCAGCATCGCCGCCGGGTGCGGCGGTACCAGCGCATGCACCACCGACAGCCCGGCGACCATCGGCAAGCCGACCATCAGGATCGAGACGCCCACCCGCCGCGCCACGGTAAAGGCAATCGGCACCAGCAAGACGAAACCGACTTCGAAGAACAGCGGCAGCCCCACCAGAAACGCGATGCACACCATCGCCCAGTGCGCGTTCTTCTCGCCGAAACGGTCGATCATGGTCCGCGCCACCTGCTCGGCGCCGCCGGACTCGGCCATCATTTTGCCGAGCATGGTGCCCAGCGCCACCACCAGCGCGATGTGCCCCAGGGTCTTGCCGACCCCGGCCTCGTACGCCCCCACCACACCGGACGGCGGCATGCCCGCCACCAGCGCCAGGCCGATGGAAATCAGGGTGATGACAATGAACGGGTTGAGTCGGTAGCGGGCGATCAGAACGATCAGAGCGATGATGGCGATGGCGGCATACACCAGCAGCCAATAGCCGAAGGACAGGGTCATGCGGTACTCCTCGAGAGGGTCACGTCGAAATATTTGTGAAACTCTTAAAACATTTCGGCAGGCGATTTTCAAACGAGGTGAAAGTAATTTTCGTACAGAGGTAAGGCGTGTCGCAAAGAGGTATGAGTTGTCGCAAATAATGAAAATCAGGCAGGCGGATTTTCATCGCGCCTGCCTGTTTGATTTCAGTCGTGTTGCATCCGGGCGCGCTTGAGCAATTTCTTGCAGCGTTCGGACAAATGCAGCACCCGCAGGTGCTTGCCGGCCTTGGTGTAGCGCTCGCGCAAGGTGCCCAGCGCGGTGATGGCCGAGTAGTCGACAAAACTCAGGTGCTGGCAATCAAGTGTCACCTGCGCCGGGTCATTGGCCGGATCGAACTGATTGAGAAAGGGTGTGGTCGAGGCGAAGAACAGCGTGCCATGCACCCGGTACAGCTTGCTGCCGTCAGTTTCCAGATGACTGTCGGCATACAGCTGACGCGCCTGCTGCCAGGCAAAGTTCAGCGCCGCAATGATGATGCCGCAGAGCACCGCGATGGCCAGATCGGTGAAAACGGTAATCACCGTCACCGCGATGATCACCAACGCATCGTTCAGCGGGACCTTGTTCATCACCCGCAGCGAAGCCCAGGCGAAGGTCTGTTGCGCCACCACGAACATCACCCCGACCAACGCGGCCAATGGAATGCGCTCGATCAGCGGCGACAGAAACAGGATGAACAACAGGATCGACACCCCGGCCACTATCCCGGACAAGCGCCCGCGCCCGCCGGAACTGAGGTTGATCATAGTCTGGCCAATCATCGCGCAACCGCCCATGCCGCCGAACGCACCGGACACGATGTTCGCCGCCCCCAGCGCCACGCACTCGCGATCCGGATAGCCGCGGCTCTCGGTGATTTCGTCGGTGAGGTTCAGGGTCAACAGGGTTTCCAGCAACCCCACCAGCGCCATCAGGATCGCGTAGGGCGCGATGATGCGCAGGGTGTCGAGGTTCCACGCAATGTCCGGCAGCGCCAGCGTCGGCAAGCCACCGGCAATGTGCGCCATGTCGCCCAGGGTGCGGGTCGGCAGGCCGAGCAGATACACCGCCAGGCCCACGCCGAGAATCGCCACCAGTGCCGGCGGCACCGTACGGGTCAGGCGCGGCAGCACATAGACAACCGTCATCGTCACCGCGACCAGCCCGAGCATCATGTACAGCGGCGTACCGCTCAACCAGGTCTCACCGCTCTTGAAGTGCTCCAGTTGTGCCAGGGCAATGATGATCGCCAGGCCGTTGACGAAGCCAAGCATCACCGGGTGCGGCACCATGCGCACCAGTTTGCCGAGCTTGAGCAGTCCGAACGCCATCATGATCAACCCGCCCAGCAACACCGTGGCCAGCAGGTACTGCACGCCGTGTTGCACCACCAGCGCGACGATCACCACGGCCATCGAGCCGGCCGCGCCGGACACCATGCCCGGTCGCCCGCCGAACAGCGCGGTCAGGGTGCAGATGATGAACGCGCCATAGAGCCCCATCAGTGGATTGAGATGGGCCACCAGCGCGAAAGCGATGCACTCGGGCAACAGGGCGAAGGAAGTGGTAAGCCCGGCCAGGACATCGGCGCGTAGACGTTTTGCTTTCATTGGAGACCGCACACAGGGAGAGACGAAAAAGAGTGTGCGGATGTTACGGAATCGGGGGCGGCGCGGCCAGTTGCAGGGACTTCGAAAACGCCATCGCGGGCTTGCCCGCGATGGGAACAACGCGGTCTAAAGCGAACTCACACCATCTCGTCGCGAATCCACTCCACTACCGACGTGCGCTTCGGCACCCAACCCAGCAATTCCCGCGCATGCTTGCCGCGCACCCGGCTGTTGGAGCCCAAACCATAGTTGGCCATCTCATAGCCCCACTCGGCTTCGGCGTCCTTGAGCGGCCAGTCTTGCGGTTCGCCCAGGTTCAGCGCCTGGGCCATAGCGGTGGTCATGTCGATGAACGACGCTTCACTGCTTTCGACGAAGTAGAAGGTGCCCGGCACGTTATTGGTCAGCGCCAGCAGGTACAGGGCAACCACGTCCTCGATGTGCACGTTGGACCAGATGTTCCGGCCAGTGCCGACATGGCGCACCACCCCGCTTTTGCGTGCCTGCTTGAGCAGGCGCGGCAGCTGCACGCTGTCGCGATTCACGCCCAGGCTGTGGCCGTAGATCAGCGTGTTGCAGATCACCGCCGAGTTCACCCCGTCCATGGCCGCCGCCAGGATCAGATTGTCGATGGCCACGCGCGCCGCCTTGTCGACTGTCGGTTCCGGCAGGTTGTCTTCGTAGTAGAGGATGTCGCTGGACTTGCCGCCCGAGGCATCACCGACGATGCTCGAACCGCTGGTGTGCAAAAACACTTTGCCGGAACCGCGCAAGGCATCGAGCAAGGCCTCCACCGCGCCACGATGATCGCTGCTGGCCGCGTTGATCACCGCGTCGGCAGCAAGCGCCTGATCGGCCAACAGGGCGGAGTCGTCGAGGGTGCCGATCACCGGGGTGATGCCCAGTGCGCGCAGCTCATCGGCTTGTTCGGCGCTGCGCACCAGACCGGTGACGTTGTGGCCGGCCTGGACCAGGCCCGTGGCGATGGAACCGCCGATAAAACCGGCGGCACCGGTAACGAATACGTTCATGGAGAAACTCCCTGCGTGGATAAGTGATGCAAGGAGTATCCGGCAGCGATCCCGGAGGAAAAATCCCTGCCGACCCAATTCACTTTTTCGCAGGAATCACGAATCAGCCCTTGAAATCTGCACTCGCATATTCGGCCAACTTGCCCTGGATAAAGTCCAGGAAGCATTGAATCCGCAGGGCCAGTTGCGAGTTGCGGTAGTACACCGCGTTGATCGGCTGGCGATAGCCGCTGTTGAACTCGGCCAGCAACACTTTCAAGCGTCCGGCACGAATGTCCTCGATGGTCATGAAGTGCGACAGGCTGGCGATGCCCTGGCCGTCCAGTGCGAGATGGCGGATGGTCTCGCCGCTGGAGGCGCTGATCGATGCCTGGATCGGCCAGCGATCGCCATGCATATAACGCAGCGGCCATTGGTTGAGGCCTTCGTTCTGGGTGAACCCCAGCAGCGTATGGTTGGCCAGGTCAGCCACGGCTTGCGGTGCGCCGTGCTTTTCCAGGTAGGCCGGGCTGGCGACGATGTGCAGCGGGCTGCAACCCAGGGAGCGGGCATGCAGCGTCGAATCGGTCAGGGTGCCGATGCGGATGGCGATGTCGGTGCTTTGCTCCAGCAGGTCGATGATCAAATCGTTGCTGTTGAGTTCGAGCTGGATGTCGGGGTAAAGCCTGCGAAATTCATCGATGTAGGGCACGATGGCGTGCAGCATGAACGGCGATGCTGCGTTGATCCGCAGCCGCCCGGACGGCGTTTGCTGGCGTGAGGACAGGCGCTCTTCGAGCTCATCCATCTGATCGAGAATGCGCTTGGCGTGCTCGAAGAAGTACTTGCCCTCTTCGGTCAGGTCCATGCGCCGCGTGGTGCGATTGATCAAAGTGGTGTCGAGCTTGGCCTCCAGCCGCGACAGCGTACGACTGACTGCCGAAGGCGTTTGCCCGACCTGCTCGGCCGCCGCGGAAATCGACCCGCATTCAATCACGCAGACGAAAACCTGCAATTCATCGGATCTGGCTTTCACGTGTGTCCTCGTTTGCGAATCGGCGCGGCAAGAATCGCCAAGATCGCAGCCTGCGGCAGCTCCTACAGGGTTTTGTGTACACCCGTAGGAGCTGCCGCAGGCTGCGATCTTCCTGGCCGTTGCATCGGATAGTAGCCGAGCGTCATGCCTTCAGGCCAAACACCTCAGCCAAATGCTGCTCATAACGCGCCACGTCGCCTTCGATGTTCGGGCGCTTCATCACGTCCACGCAGAGGAAAGTTGGCAAACCGGTCATGCCCAGGAACTCGTTGGCCTTGTGGAACGGGAAGTACACCGCGTCAACGCCTTTGGCCTCGAAGAAATCGCTCGGGTCGTCGAAGGCTTGCTGCGGAGCGTTCCAGGTCAGCGACAACATGTATTGCTTGCCGTGAATCAGGCCGCCGCTGCCGTACTTCTGCGACGCGTCCGAACGGGTGCGACCGTCGCTGGCATAGAGGCTGCCATGGCCCTCGGTGAAGACTTCATCGATGTACTTTTTCACGGTCCACGGCGCGCCCATCCACCAGCCTGGCATCTGGTAAATGATCACGTCGGCCCAGAGGAACTTGGCCACTTCTTCGGCGATGTCGTAACCCTCGTCGATGAAAGTGGTTTTCACATCCATGCCACCGCGATCCAGCACGCTCAATGCGGCTTCATGCAGGGTGGCGTTGTAGCGGCCGTTGGAGTGTGCAAATTTTTTGCCGCCATTGAGCAACAGGACTTTTTTCATGGGAGGTGGTCTCGGGAAGGTCGGGAATCGGATGGCGGCAGAGTACCGATCGACCTTGCGCGGAGTAAGCGTCGATTTGGCAAAATACATTTGACCTACAAGCACGAATCGATAAGCGATTGTTGCCTTAAACTGGCGCCAATTCTGACTTGAGGAGAGATGTAGATGAGTGAAATCCAGGGCTTTATCCTGCACGCCAAGACCCGCCCGGAAAAATCCGACGCCTTCGAAGCGTTTTTCAGCGGCTACGTGCAAGCGAGCCGAGCCGAACCGGGTTGCATCGAATACCACATGTTGCGCGACAAACAGGACCCGACCCTGTTCATCTTCTACGAGATCTGGCAATCCCAGGCCCACCTCGACGTGCACTCGAACCTGCCGCACATGAAGCAGTTTCTCGCGCAGCGCGATGAATACCTGGAACGGGACTTCGAGATCCGTGCCATCGAGATGATCAGCCCGTCGTCCGCTAGCCGCTGATCAGCAAATGGCCGCCGAGCAAACCCAGGCCAACGAAAAATACGCGTTTGAACCACAGGGCGCTGATCCGCTGGCGCAGCGATTGCCCCAGCCACATGCCGAGCATGGCCGGGATCAGCGCCAGCAGCGATGCGCTCAACTCGCCCCCGCCGAGCGCGCCGCGCCATAGCAATCCACCGGCCAGGGCCAGGGTCGAGACGGTGAACGACAGGCCCAGCGCCTGTACCAGTTCGTCCTTGCTCAAACCCAGCGCTTGCAGATAAGGCACCGCCGGAATTACGAACACGCCAGTGGCCGAAGTGATGACGCCGGTCAGCACGCCACACAGAGGACCGAGCCAGCGTTCGCTGCTCTGCCCTACGCGCACAGTCGGCAGGAACAAACCGCTCAGCGCATACAGCAATAATGCCGCCCCCAACCCTCGCACCACCCAATGGCCACCGCTCATGCCGATCCATAGCGTGCCCGCCCCGGTGCCGATGAAAATCGCCAGCACCATCGGCCACAACCGTTTGACCAGACCCGACAGATGCCCGCCGAATGCCAGTTGCCAGACGTTGGTCAGGGTCGCCGGAATGATCAGCAACGCCGCAGCCTGCGTCGGCGCCATAGCCAGACCGAGCAGACCCATGGCGACGGTCGGCAGGCCGAGACCGATCACGCCCTTGATCATGCCGGCCAGCACAAAGGTGCCGATAACCAGCATGGAAAGGGCTAAACCGAGGTTCTGATAAAACGCCGAGAGTGTATTCATGGGGGCCATGGTGGGCCCGCGGGGGTTGATTGAAAATCTGCCATATACTGAGGCTGCCTCTTGCCTTGACAGAGGCTGAAAATTTCGCTGAAGCGACTGGCCTCTTCGCGGGCAAGCCCGCTCCCACAGGGGACCGAGTTCTCGCAGAAGAAATACGATCCCCTGTGGGAGCGGGCTTGCTCGCGAAGGCGCCCTTCCAGACAACATTCAACTCGGGATTGTTGTAATGCACTTCGACCTGACCGACCTGCGCCTGTATCTGAACATCCTCGATACCGGCAACATCACCGCCGGCGCCGCACGCAGTCATTTGTCCCTCGCGGCAGCCAGTGCGCGCATCCGCGCCATGGAGGCGTCGCTGGGCGTCGAGTTTCTGCAGCGCAATCGTCGTGGAGTCAGCCCGACGCCGGCCGGCAATGCCCTGGCCCGACACGCCCGGGTCCTGCTGCAACAGGCCGAACGCCTGCAACAGGAACTGGCCGAATACGCCCAGGGCGTCAAAGGCCAGGTGCGACTGCTGTGCAACACCACGGCGATCACCGAGTACCTGCCAGAGTTGCTCGCGGACTTCCTGCACAGCCATCCCAACCTCGACATCGACCTGCAGGAACTGCCCAGCACCCGCATCACCCATGCCTTGCGCCAAGGGGCGGCGGACCTCGGCATCGTGTCCGACGCGGTGGACACCGAGGACCTGCAGACGCGAGCGTTCCGCGATGATCCGCTGGTGCTGATCATGCCCCGGGAACATCCCCTGGCCCAGGCGACCTCAGTGAGCTTCACCGACACGCTGCATCACGACTACGTCAGCCTGAATGCCAATAGCGCCCTGGCGGTGTACCTGGAGGAACAGGCGCTGCACGCCGGCCTGCGCATGCAGATTCGCATCCGCGCCGATGGTTTCGATGGGGTGATGCGCATGGTCGCCCGAGGGGCGGGACTGGCAATCGTACCGCTGGCCGCAGTCGAACGCGGGTCAGGCGGACTGTCCTTCAAAAGCCTCGCCCTGCAAGAACCCTGGGGCCAACGCAAACTGTTGCTCTGTGCCCGGGACTTCGCCGTATTACCCGGCTATGCCAAGGCCCTGCTGCACGCCTTGACTCTCCCCTGAGGGGCAGACTTTATCCTTGAGGTTTGATCTTCAAGGACAGCGATGATGGGTAAGCGAATATTGGTGATCCTCGGGCATCCGTCCGGCAACAGTTTCTGCGCTGCCCTTGCCGAGCGTTACACACAGTCGGCAATGCGCGCCGGGCATGAAGTGCGGCCGTTGTTTCTGGGCAGCATGGATTTTGACCCGGTGCTGCGCGAAGGCTATCAACAGGTCCAGCCGCTGGAAGCCGACTTGCGTAACGCCCAGGCCGATATCCTCTGGGCCGAACTGTTGGTGCTGGTTTATCCGATCTGGTGGGGTGGCGTACCGGCCTTGCTCAAGGGCTTTTTCGACCGGGTGTTCTTGCCGGGTTTTGCCTTCAAGTATCGCCAGGGCAAAGCTTTCCCCGACAAACTCCTGCGCGGCCGAACCGCCCACCTGCTGGTGACCATGGACACACCGCCCTGGTACTACCGCTGGATCTACCGCATGCCCGGTTTGCATCAGGTCCGCAAAACCACGCTGGAGTTCTGTGGCATCAAGCCAACCCGAACCCTCACCTTCGGGCCAATTCTCGGCGCCAGCGTAGACCGGCATGCGGCCTGGTTGCGGCAAGCCGAAGCTATCGCCAGCGCTTGAGTCGGTCGATAATGCGCCGAGCTCTATCCTCGGAGAAAAGGACCTTCCCATGTACATCGGCCAAGCCGCGCAACGTTCCGGTACCACGGTCAAAAGCATCCGTCACTACGAGTCGATTGGCTTGTTGCCTGCCGCTCGCCGCTTGGGCAAGTACCGCATCTATGACCAGCACAGCGTCGATCTGCTGATGTTCATCAAATGTGCACAACAGTTGGGCTTCAGGCTCAAGGAATTGCAGTCGGTCTTCGCCGGCCATCAGGGCCCGCAGTTGCCATGGGAGCGGGCACACCAGGTCCTCGCCAGCAAAAAGCAGGAAATCGCCGAGCGGATAGCGGCGCTGTCGCAACAGCACGCGCAATTGGTCGAATTCGAGAACAGCCTCGAACAATCCAGGCTCGACTGCCCACTGAACCGGAATTGAAGAACGTGCGTTTCTGGACAGCTCAGTGTCGAGCACAGACAACTGAGGGTTGGGCAGGCGCTATAGGGTGCGACTTCAGTTCTTGAGCCCACTGCCCGGAGTCATCATGACCGCACCGATTACCGTTCTTCGCGACACCCACCCGCTGCCCGTACTCGACGCCTGCAAATGGGAAAAACTCGAAGGCGACCCGCACACCGTCAACCTCAATGCCTACACCAGTGAAGACGGCAGCAAGATCATGGGCACCTGGATCTGCACGCCGGGCAAGTGGTACGTGGAATACGTGAAGTGGGAGTACTGCCACTTCCAGGAAGGCTACTGCATCATCACCCCGGAAGGCATGGCGCCGATCCACCTGCGCGCCGGCGACATTTTCGTCGTTGAACCGGGGATGAAAGGCACCTGGGAAGTGGTGGAAACCGTGCGCAAATATTTCGTGTTTGCCTGACAAAGCAAAAGATCGCAGCCTTCGGCAGCTCCTACGGGGTGTATACATTCCCCTGTAGGAGCTGCCGAAGGCTGCGATCTTTTCTTGCCAAATTAAAAAACCGGGAATCCACCCGACGCGGATTCCCGGAAATATCCCTTATTGCGGCTTGCGATAGCCGTTGATGATCGCCGAGAAGTCCTGTCCACCCTCCCCGCGCAAACTCATCGCCTGATACAACTGCTGGGCCACCGCGCCGAGAACCACCGGCTGGTGCGCCTGACGCGCAGCCTCAGTGGCCAGCCCCAGATCCTTGAGCATCAGTTCGGCACCGAAACCACCGGTATAGCCGCGCGACGCCGGCGCCGTTTCGACGATGCCCGGCCACGGGTTGTACATCTCCGAGCTCCAGCAACGCCCGGTGGAACTGTTGATGATGCCCGCCAGCACCTTGGTGTCGATGCCCAATGCATCGCCAAGCGCCATGGCTTCGCTGACGCCGACCATGGAAATCCCCAACAACAGGTTGTTGCAGATTTTAGCGATTTGCCCGGTGCCGACCTCACCACAATGGACGATATTGCGGCCCATTTGCGCCAGTACCGGTTGCAGGGTGGCGAACAGCTCAGGCGTGGCGCCGACCATAAAGGTCAGCGTCCCGGCGGCTGCACCACCGGTGCCGCCAGAAACCGGCGCATCGGCCATGGCCACGCCCTGTTTGGCAGCGGCGGCGGCAACGTCCCGCGCGGTCTGCGGATCGATGGTGCTGCAATCCACGGCCGGGACACCTTTGCCGATACCGGCGAGCACGCCGTCTTCGCCCAGCCACACACTGCGCACATGCACAGCGGCAGGCAGCATGGTGATGACCAGTTCGGCGCCTTCTGAAGCTTCGCGGGCCGTTGGGCTGATACTGCCGCCCAGTTGTTCCAGTTCCGCCAGCACGGCTTTGTTCAGGTCCACCAGGCGCAGTGCATGGCCGGCCTTGATCAGGTTGCGCGCCATTGGCGCGCCCATGTTGCCCAGACCGATAAAAGCGATTTTCATGTCCGGCTCCTTATCGCAGGTTGATGGTGGTGTTCACACCGTCGTTGACGCTGTCGTCATCGAACCAGCGACTGGTGACGGTCTTGGTCTGAGTGTAGAACTGCACCACTTGCTTGCCGTACGGGCCGAGGTCGCCGAGTTTGGAACCGCGCGAACCGGTGAAGCTGAAGAACGGGACCGGCACCGGAATCGGGATGTTGATGCCGACCTGGCCGACGTCGATTTCGTTCTGGAATTTACGTGCCGCCGCGCCGCTCTGGGTGAACAGGCCCGTGCCGTTACCAAACGGGTTGGCATTGACCAGGGCGATGGCCTCGTCGAGCGTATTGACCTCCAGCACCACCAGCACCGGGCCGAAGATTTCCTGGGTGTAGATCTGCATGTCGGTGGTCACGCCGGAGAACAGGGTCGGGCCGACAAAGTTGCCCTTCTCGTAGCCGGGAACCGTGATCTCGCGACCGTCCAGCTCCAGTTTCGCGCCTTCCTTGATGCCGCTTTCGATCAGGTCGAGAATCCGCGCCTTGGCTTTTTTCGAGATCACCGGGCCCACATCAGTGCCCGGCTCGCTGCCGGCATTGACCTTGAGCTTCTGCGCCAGCGCCTTGAGATCCGGCAGCCATTGCTTGGCCGCGCCCACCAGCACCACCACCGAGGTGGCCATGCAGCGTTGACCCGCGGCACCGAAACCGGCACCCACCAGCGCATTCAGCGCTTGTTCGCGATTGGCGTCCGGCAGCACCACGGCGTGGTTCTTCGCGCCCATCATCGACTGCACGCGCTTGCCGTGTTTGCCTGCCAGGTCATACACATGGGTACCAACGGCAGTTGAACCGACGAAGGAAACCGCCTTGATGTCCTTGTGGGTGCAGAGCCCGTCCACCACGTCCTTACCGCCATGCACGACGTTGAGCACACCGGCCGGAATGCCCGCCTCGATCGCCAGCTCCACCAGAAGCATGGTCGACATCGGGTCCTGTTCGGACGGTTTGAGCACGAAGGTGTTGCCGCAGGCGATGGCCATCGGGAACATCCACAGCGGAATCATCGCCGGGAAGTTGAACGGGGTAATGCCGGCGCACACGCCGATTGGCTGGCGCAGGGTGTAGGTGTCGACGCCACCGGCGACGTTTTCAGCGAACTCGCCCATTTGCAGACTGCCAATGGAGCAAGCGTGCTCGACCACTTCCAGGCCACGGAAAATATCGCCTTCGGCATCGGCAATGGTCTTGCCCTGCTCGGCGCTGAGGACCGCGGCGATGCGCTTGGAGTGTTCGCGAATCAGCGCCTGGAGCTTGAGCATGATGCGCATGCGGGCGCCGATCGGGGTCAGCTTCCAGGTCTGGAAGGCACGATGGGCCGCGCTGATGGCCGCGTCGACTTCTTCAGCGGTGGCAAACGGCACTTTGGCCAGCACTTGCTGGGTCGCCGGGTTGATGATGTCGTGCCATTCGGTAGTCTTGGATTCGACCCACTCGCCGTCGATCAACAATTTGACCTTTTGTACGGTGGTGTCGGTGGGCGTGAGCGATACGTTCATGTGGGTCTCCGGATGTTTGCTTTTTTTATTGAGAGCTATCTTGGGAGCCGGGGCGAGATAGTCGCCCTGAGATGAGCCATGTGTCGCGAATTGGTTGTCGGACTGTTTTTGGAGTATAGATGTGCAAACTTCTGATAAGAACGCACATAAAAACCGGTCCAACATGCAAAAAAACATCACCTCCCTCGGTTCGCTGAACTGGGATGACCTCAAGTTTTTCCTCGAAGTCGCCCGCACCCGCAAGGCCAGCACCGCGGCCAAGCGCCTGGCGGTGGACTACACCACGGTGTCGCGACGCATCAGCTCCCTGGAAACCGCACTGGGCACCTTGCTGTTCGAAAAATCCCGGACCAACGGCTTTGTCCTGACCGCCGAAGGCCAGCGGTTGATGGGGTATGCCGAGTCGATCGAAAGTACCTTGCACATGGCGTGCGAGCAGGTTTCCGGGTCTGGCGTGGCGCTGTCCGGTCACGTGCGCATGGGTTGCACCGAAGGCTTCGGCAGTTTTTTCATCACACCGCAGTTGAGCCACTTCGTCGACACCTACCCGGCGATCTCGGTGGACATCCTGCCGCTGCCGCACTTCATCAGCCTGTCCAAGCGCGAGGCCGACATCGTCATCGCCCTGGAGCGCCCGGAGCATGGCCCGTACGTCTGCTGCAAACTGTGCGACTACCGATTGCAGCTGTACGCGACCCAGGACTATCTGGACAACCACCCGCCGATCCGCAAACCAGCCGATTTGGCCAAGCATTCGTTTATCAGTTACGTCGACGACCTGGCGTTCAGCTCGGAGCTGTTGTACCTGGCCAACGTATTGCCCGGCGCCAGCGCCAACCTGCGCAGCACCAGCGTGATCGCACAGTTCGTGGCCGCGCAGCAAGGACGCTCACTGGCGATCCTGCCATGCTTCCTCGCCACCCAGGACCCGCGCCTGCTGCCGGTGTTGCCACAGGAAATCAATATCACTCGGCAGTTCTGGATGTACTGCCGCGAAGACCTGCGCAAGCTCAAGCGGATCACCCTGTTGTGGGATTACATCCGCCAGGTGACTGAGCAGAATCAGGGGCTGTTGATGGGGGAAAGTCGGGAGATGCTATTTGCCGATTAGTCGGAGCTGACCACAATCGCCACCCGGCGATTTTCGGTGCGGCCACTGGATGTGCTGTTGCTGGCCACCGGCACGCTGCTGCCCAGGCCACGCAGCTGGATATTTTCCTGTTTCATGCCGACGGTGTTGAGCACCTTGGCCACGCTTTTCGCCCGGCGCATGGACAGTTGCTCGTTGTACGCCTCTTTGCCCGATGCATCGGTGTGGCCATCGACCCGTACCCGCTCGATACCCACCCCCAACAACGCCTTGCCGATGCGTTCGACGATGTCGGTGCTCTGCTTGTTCAGGCTGTCGTCGTCACTGCCAAACAGGACCTTGCCGGACAAGCCAAAGGCCCAGCCATCGTCTGTCAGCTCGAACCCCTGCTGTTTCAGCACGGCGATTTGCGCCGGGGTCAGGCCTTTGGGAGTGGTTTGGCAACCGGCCAGGCCCAGCAAGGCCACGAGCAGGGTCATGGTGAAAAAACGCAGGGAACGCGGGTTGAAAGTGAACACGTAAATCAGCTCCTGTTTTGAACATCGGCGGCAGGGTGCTCCGACCCTGCCGTGTACTGTGCGCCTCGGGACAGGCGCTTGGCCTGGTACATCGCGCCATCGGCGGCGTTGAGCAGGGCACCCGGCGTTGCGCCATGATCCGGGTACACCGCGACGCCGATACTGAGGGAGGTCAGTACCTGGGTACTGCCCGGCAATGGAATCGGCATGTCCATGCTGGCCAGAATCTTGTCGGCAATCCGTTCGGCGTCTTCGGTCTTGTGCAGTGGCGTCAGCAGCACGGCAAATTCATCGCCACCCAAGCGCGCCACCAGGTCCCCTTCGCGCAGTTGCGCCCGAACCCGATTGGCCACGGCCACTAACACCGCATCGCCCGCCGCATGGCCGAAACTGTCGTTGATCTCCTTGAAGCGATCGCTGTCGAGAAACAGCACCGCCACTCGCTCGCCGAGCTTGTTGGCGCTGCGCAGTGCGCGCATCAGGCGACCTTCGAAAAACGCCCGATTGGGCAATCCGGTAAGGCTGTCGTGGTTGGCCTGGTGAGCCAGGGATTCGTTTTCGCTTTGCAGGTGCGACTGCCAGGCTTCGAGCTCATCGAGCAGGGCATTGAAGTCGTTGCCGAAATTATCCAGTTCGGCAATGTCGGCGGGCGGCACGCGCTTGTCAAAGGCGCGGTCAATGCGCGCGGCGTGGGCGACGGCGGCCAGGTTGCGCAGGGGCTTGATGATCCCGCGAAGTTGTCGGCGCGCCAAAAAGAGTGCAACCCAGGCGCTGATGGCCGTGCACAAGATGATGCCCACCAGACCGCTGAGCAAAAAGCGCATCAGGCTGGCGCCATGACCGGTGAGCCTGATGCTGCCGACTTCCCGCCCTTGATGGAGGATCGGCATGCTCATGGGTTCTTCCAGAAACGCTTTGGCGATGTGCAATTCGAGATCGGACACCCAACCGGTTTCCGGTCGTTGCCAGCGGGCCAGCAACTGGCCCTGCTGGTCGAACACCTGGGCGTCGGCCACCTCTTCGTTGGAGGCAATCAGCGCCAGCGCTTCGGTGGTGGCGGTTTTGTCGTCGAACACCACCGCGGCTTCCACGGTGTAGCTGATCGAGCGGGCGATCAGGTGCAGGTTGTTGTCGGCGTACACGCGCAAGGCCAGCACACCGAGCAACGTCAGTGAAACACTGGCCATGGCGACGCCTACCAGCGCAACGAGCAGGTTGCCGCGACCGATGACCGAATGCAAAGTCGGGCGATTGCCCCGTTTCAGTATTTTCATGGCGCCGCCGGTTTGCGACGGGACAGTTGCAGCACGCTCGGATGAATGCGTACGCCGCTGCGGGCGACAGAGTCGAGATTGACCTCGAACGACACCTGCTCGTCGCTGACCCGCAAGCAAAACAGACTGCCGACGGTGCATTGCTCGTCGCTCTCACTGATGCTCAACACCGGATGCCCGATCAACGCGGCAAACAATCGGCTGCGTTCTACGCCGGTCAGCTTGCCGATATAAACCGCATCGCAGTCACTGACAATCGAAGGGTTGTCGGCCAACAAACGCTGCACCGCGACAGGTCGACCGGTCGCCTGGGTCGTGCCTTTGACCAGGTCGTCGGTGTATTCGGTAGGGCCGACCAGGCACAAGCGCAGCAGCAAAGGCTCGACGGGCCAGCGGGCATAGCTGAGGATTCCGAGGACTACCTGGGTAACCGCTTTGGCACGTTGGTCCGCCATGCCCACCGGGGCTTGCGATTGAGCGAAAACGACGCTGGCCAGCAGACAAAGAAGGATGGCAAGCAGCGCTTTTCTACAGCCAACGACGCACTCTGTCGTCCTGACAGCCACCTTCATGCAGGGATACTCTTTGACCGTAGCGAAATGATGCCGCAACGATAGCACAGCGAGGAAATGCCAGCGAGGCCACGTACTACGCAGCCTCGGACATTTTCCTACAGCCTGTTACTGACCTTTCAGCCTGTCGGCTCGCTGCCGTCCTTGAGCTCCAGCATCAGCCCGCTCAAGCGTTTGACCCGGCGTTTCACCGCCTCTTCAAACACCCCCGCACGGGACTCGATCAAGGTGAACCAGTCCTTGGCCCGGGTAATGCCGGTGTAGATCAATTCCTTGGTGAGTACCGGATTCAAGGCATCGGGAAGAATCAACGCGGTATGCGCGAACTCCGAGCCCTGGGATTTATGCACGGTCATGGCGTACACGGTTTCGACATCATTCAGGCGGCTGGGCAGGACAAATCGCACGCCACCCTGGCCATCATTGCGTGGGAATGCCACACGCAGAACCTGCCTTCCAGTCCCCTGGCCTTCCTGTTCCGGGAGCTTGAGGGCGATACCGATATCGCCGTTCATCAACCCCAGCCCGTAATCGTTGCGGGTCATCAGCACAGGGCGACCTTCGTACCACTGCTGGTCGCTGTCGATCAGGCGCGCCCTGAGCAATGCCTCCGTCACCCGCTGGTTCAAGCCCTCGACACCCCATGGCCCCTTGCGCACGGCACATAACAACTGGAATGCGTCAAAGGCCTGCAACACTTGTCGAGCCCAATCAATCCAGCGTGAATCTTCCAGCGGGCTGTCCAGTGGCGGTCGCTGATTGCGCAGCACGCTCAGGTAATGTCGATAACCCTGCGGCCCCTCACCGTGGCCGTCGAGAAGCAAGCGTTCCAGGGCCCGATCCTGCTCCCCCTTGAGGGACAGGCAATGCACATCGTCATGGCTTCGCGCCGACAACAACTTGCGGGCTTCATCGGGTTGCTGCTGGTTGACCCAGCGAGCCAGTTGGCCAATGCCACTGCCTTCACCGAATCGCCGGGAATGGCGCAACATCACGACCTGTTGAGCCAATGGATGAGTGCCCTGCGCATCCTCCTGCAATCCGCTGGCCTGCAGGTTTTCGCCACTGACGGCTTCCAGCCACCGGCGTGTCTGCGGGCTGTACCAGCCAGCCTCCGCGTCGCGACACAGATCCCCCAATACCGCACCGGCCTCTACCGACGCCAATTGGTCCTTGTCCCCCAACAGCACGAGGCGCGCATGGGGCGGCAAGGCATCGAGCAGGTTGGCCATCATTTCCAGGTCGATCATCGAGGCCTCGTCCACCACCAACACATCCAGCGGCAGGCGATTGCCCGCGTGATGCCGGAAATGACGAGTCCCGGGCCGGCTGCCGAGCAGGCGGTGAACGGTGGTGACGTCGGAGGGGATCTTTTCCCGAACGTCCTCCGTGACCTTCAAGGTCCGGACCTGCTGGCTGATGGATTCGGTCAGACGCGCCGCGGCCTTGCCGGTAGGCGCGGCGAGGCGAATGCGCAGGGGCATGCCGGCCTCGACCGCCGGCGCCTGGAGCAACGCCAGCAAGCGTACGACGGTGGTGGTCTTGCCGGTTCCCGGCCCCCCCGTGACGATGCTGAAGGCACTGCGCGTCGCCAGGGCGCAGGCCAGCTTCTGCCAGTCGATCACTTCACCCGGCCGGGCTGGACCAAACAAACCGGTGAGGCGCTGGAGCAGGTCGCTCGGCGTGGATTCGTGTTCCGTCAGACGCTCGCGCAAGGAAACGTCGATCCGCCGCTCGTAGGCCCAATAGCGGCGCAGGTACAAGCGTTTGCCCGATAACACCAAAGGCCGGTCGCGCACGTTGTCACGACTGTCAGCGGCCAGTGCGACCAGGTTGCTGGCGGCCAGCACCTTGCACCAATGAGCGCCGTCCAGCGATCCCAGCAATTGCGAGGGCAGCAGCATCGCGCCGCCTTGCACGTCACCTTCGGGTGGCAGCGACAGGGCGAAGTCCGGTTCTTTCAGCGTCTCGAACAGGTCGAGGCAGACATGCCCGTGGCCCAACTGGTGGCTGGTCAACGCGGCTGCCAGCAACACCAGCGGATCATCCTCTGGGGCCAGCTCATGCAGAAACGCCACAAAGGCTTTGTCCAGCGCGCGCAACCAGCCACGCTCGACCCAACGCGTGAGCAATAACAGCAAGTCGTCGGCACGCCTCAGCGGCACCAGATCGGCCAGGCTTTCGGCTGCCAGCGATGTGGGCAACAAATCGGCGAATGTGCGACTCATAACAGTACTCCCTGTTCCCAGGCGGGCTCGGCCTTGGGTTCTGGCTTGCCCTGGAACAGCCTGTCCAGGCGTTCGATCAGCTCTCTTGGCGGCCGGGCGAAAAACACCCCCTGGCTGGCCGCGCGCGTACCGCGCAAAAACAGGTACAACGCACCGCCGACATGCCGGTCGTAGTCGTAATCGGCGAGCCGCGCCTTGAGTTGGCGGTGCAGGGCCAACAGGTACAACACGTATTGCAGGTCATAACGGTTGTCGAGAATCGATTGCTCCATGGCCTGCGCGGTGTAGGCCGCATCATCGACGCCGAGCCAGTTGGATTTGTAGTCGGCCACGTAGTAGCGGCCGTCATGTTCGAACGTCAGGTCGATAAAGCCCTTGAACATGCCGTTGAGCAACACCGGTTCCGCGGCCACCCGGGCCACGCCGTTATCGGTGTATTGGCACACCAGCGCATCGAGCTTGAGCACATCGACCTTATGGCTGGCGAACCAGAACTCCATCTCGACCTGGTACTGCGTCAACTGGCCAAATATCACCGGTGCCTGTCCGCCGCCCAGTTGCAACGGCGACTTGAGCAGATGCTGCAACCAGTCACTCAACGTGCTGATCCAGCCCTCCCAGCCTCGACGGTTGCAGCGACGGGCAATGGCGTCGATCACCTCCTGTGGTGCCGCAGCAAAACCTTCGCCCCCCGCCCATTCGAGCAAGCCATGGAGGAAAGTGCCAGGGTTCGGGCCGCGCGGGAAGCGATGGATATCGCCGCCACCGGCCACCACTTCCCTGGGGGCCTGCGGGTCGAGGCGCTCGTCGTCGAACAGTTTTTGCGCCTGCGGGCTCTCCGGCGCCTCGTCCGTGCCGACACTCAGGGTGTCGCCAATGCGCAACGCGCTGTAGGAAGCGATCCACCAGTTTTCACTGGCCTTGCGTTTCGGAACCAGCGGAACCAGCAGTGCTGCGTCGTTTTGCGGTGGCTGGTAATGCTCCGCTGTCGCTTCAGGCATCTCGGCATACGCCAGCGCCGGGCAGTCCTGTTGCAGGTCCCGCAACCAAAGCTGCAACGCCGGGGAATCGGCCAAAGGCGCACCGCCGCCCAGCAGATAACCCAATGCCGACAGATGCAGCACCGAGCCATTGTTGTTGCCGCGCTTGAGGTCGGCCACCCCCAGCCAGCAGGCGTGTTGCGCCCGGGTCAGGGCGACATAGAGCAAGCGCAGATCCTCGGCCAGACGCTCATCGTCAGCCAGGGCAATCAATTCTGCCGTCGGTTTCAACGTGACCTGGGCATTGCCGGATTCATCGTGGTAGTGCAACGGCAGGCGGCTGCCATCCACCGGTTTCGCCGAGCAAATGAACGGCAGAAACACCAAGGGGTATTCAAGGCCCTTGGACTTGTGAATGGTCACGACCTTGACCAATTGCTCATCACTTTCCAGACGCAGGATCTGCTCTTCGCCAGCCTGCCCGGACAACGCCAGATGCTCGGACAAATGCCGGATCAGGGCTTGCTCGCCATCAAGCTCCGCGGCGGCTTGTTGCAGCAGTTCGAAAAGGTGCAGAAGGTTGGTCAACACGCGTTCGCCGTCACTGCGGGCGATCAGCGCCTGGGGCAGGCGGAAGTCGTGCAGCAGGCGTCGCAGCATCGGCAGTACGCCCTGCTTGCGCCATACTTCGCGATAGCCACGGAACTGCATGACCCGGGATTCCCAGGCCAACTCGTCCTGATTCAGCCGCTCCAGCTCAGTCAGCGAAAGGTTCAACGTGATGCTGGCCAACGCGGCCCGCAGCGGTCGCTCGACATCCGGCTCGGCGCAGGCCTTGAGCCAGGTCAGCACGTCATGCGCCTCCTGGGCGGCGAACACCGAGTCCTTGTCCGACAGGTAAACACTGCGCACGCCACGGGCGGCCAATTGCGCACGAACCGCCTGCGCCTCCTTGCCATCGCGTACCAGGATGGCGATGTCCGCCGGCAGCAGGCCCCTGAAGGCCTTGCCGTCCTGGGAGAACCCCGCATGCCCGTGCTGCCCGCCATTGAGCAACGCCGTGATTTCACTGGCGCAGGCAGCCGCCAGGTGTTGCCGGTACACCGCACCGGACAACGGTTGTTCGGCCGGCAAGTGCCAGATGTTCAAGGCCGGGATTGCCTGGTCATTGATGCGCAAGACTTCTTTGCGACCCTGGGAGGCAACCGGCGTGAAAGGAACCGGGTTGTCGCCATTCTTCTGTCGGAAGAGGAAAGCGCCGCGGCCCGACTCCCGTGCCTCGGCGCGCTCGAACACATGGTTCACCGCGTTGACCATGCCATGGCTTGAGCGGAAGTTGGTGCCCAGGGTGTGCAGGCGGCCGGTGGTGGCCTGGCGGGCGCGCAGGTAGGTATGGATGTCCGCACCGCGAAAAGCGTAGATCGCCTGTTTCGGGTCGCCGATCAGGAACAGGCCACACTCGGGGCTGTTCTCTTCAATGCGATAGATGCTCTCGAAGATTCGGTATTGCACCGGGTCGGTGTCCTGGAACTCATCGATCAGGGCGACCGGAAACTGTTCACGAATCAGGGTTGCCAGGCGTTCGCCGCCATCGGACTGCAAGGCCGCATCAAGGCGCAGCAACATGTCGTCGAAACCCATTTCCGCGCGGCGGCGCTTCTCTTCCTCGAATCGCGCCCCGACCCAGCGGGCCGCGTGTTGCAGTACGGCGGCATCAGGCGTTGGCAGCCCATCGAGACAGGCCTTGAGGCCGGCCATCGCATCGAGCCCCGGATGTCGAGGCGCCTCACCCTTCCAGGCTTCAGCCATGCCGTCCGGGGTCAGGCGAGTGAAACCGGTGCCGATATCCAGTTGCTCGAGGGATTCGTCTTCGGCCCAGGCTTTGATCTTTTCAAACCAGGGCTCGAAATAGCGTGCCTGCATCTTGCGACCGTCGACAGCCTTGGTGGCAACGCCCTGGTGACAGATGACAAGCAACTCGTCCGCCCACTGCAGCCAGGGTTTCTTGAGTTCGATCAGGGCCGCCCGTCGTTCTTGCAGGCATTGCGAAATCACTTCGGCGGGTTCTTTCCCTTCATGCGCATCCCGCTCGCTGGCGAACAGCGCACGAATCCGCGGCAGCAGCGCCGCCGGCCCGCCCCAATTACCGCGCACCCAATTCAAGGCGTCACCTTGCATCGGGTAACAGAACAGCCGCCAGTAATCGCGCAGGACCTCCCCCAGCAAGTCGCTGTGGTCGGTTTCCAGGGTCTGGGTAAACAGGCTGCCGCTGTCGAATGCGTGCTCGCGCAACATACGCTGGCACCAACTGTGGATGGTCGACACCGCTGCCTCGTCCATCCACTGGGCGGCGATATCCAGGCGGTTTGCGCAGCCGGGCCATTGCTCGGGCAGGTACTGATCACGCAACTCGGCAATCAGGCTGTCGGGGGCCGGGGTTTCATCGCGGAAATAGCGTGCGGCCTCGGCGAGCCGCGTGCGGATGCGTTCGCGCAGCTCTTTGGTCGCGGCGTCGGTGAAGGTCACGACGAGGATCTGCGGCGGCAACAGTTCTCGTCCGAAACCACTGTCCTCCCCGCCATTGCCCAGCACCAGGCGCAGGTACAACGCGGAAATGGTGAACGTCTTGCCGGTCCCGGCGCTGGCTTCGATCAGTTGGCTGCCGCGCAGCGGGAATGCCAGGGCCAGCGGTGTCTTCGTGCTCATCAGCGCGACTCCTCGCTGGACAGTGAACGCCAGGGTGCTTCAAGAAGCGGGCGATAGAGCGCGTCACACCACTGGGGGAACGTCTCGTCGGCGACCAAGGCATCGTAATCGGCGAATTGGCGCGCGAGTGCCGGGCTTTCGCGACGCTCTCCGTCCGTCGTCTGCCCATCCCCTTCATAGGCCTTGCGCGCAGCGGCTTGGGCTTTGACCGGGTCGGTTTGCCCCAGCCACGCGAAGGCCGTCTTGACCGCGATCGGCAGAGGCTGGCGCATACCCGACTGCCAGGCCATCAACAGGTCACCGAGAATTGTCCGCGCCGTGGACTGCTCCATCGGACCGAGCAACAGACTGTCATCGCTGGCCACCAATGCGGTGGTCAAGGCCATGCCACTGGCACACGCCATCAGATGATTGACCCAGGGGCGGGTCAGACGATGCCATTTGCGCGACTTGATCGAGCCGATACTGTTGGGGATCGTTGTGACAGACAACAAACCACCATCAGCACGCTGATGCAGACCGCTGAGCCAGCCCTCGATGTGCAGGCCCTGCAGTTCAAGACTGACGGCCAACGCGCTGCTGAGGGGGGTTGGCCACAACGCCAGGAGCTGTTGGTGGCGTTGCAGCAAGTCAGGCAATGGCTCGATCAATTCGCGTTGCAGGCACTCACCGAATCCGGCCATGGGCAGCAGCCCGCTGTTCTGCAAACGTTTCGCCTGATCCTGCAGTGCCTGCCCGGAATTTCCAGGATCTGCCAGCGCCGCTTCGAGCAAACGGTCACTGAGGCTGTAACGCTGCAACGCATCCAGGACAAAGGGCTCTTCATCGGCCAATGGCACTTCTGCCGCCTCGAAGAAGACCTTCAGCCGCTGGCTGAAAAAGTGCCGTACCGGATTGCGCAGGAAGTCCTGCACCTGACCGAGACTCAGAGGTTCGTCCTGGACGTGGGGCGCGAGCACTTCGGCGCTTGCCTGCTGCTCTGCCGCCTGATGAAGCACCTGCCATTCGCTGGCGTAGCTGAACGACTCATCACCGTCGTGAAAGTAGCGAGCACTGAAGGGTTGCAACGGGTGTTCCCGGGTCATGGCTTCCAGCAGATCCTCGTCGCCTTGCAGCAATCGCCAACCGCTGGCCAAGTGGTCACGCAACTGGCCGATCAATACCGACGCAGGCCGCTCGCTGTTATCGCGAATGCTGCGGCCCACCCAACTGATGTAGAGCTGGTCCCTTGCCGACAGCAAGGCTTCCAGTAGCAGGTAGCGGTCGTCTTCGCGCCGGGAGCGGTCACCCGGACGGTAATCACTGCCCATCAGGTCGAAATCCAGCGGCGGTTGCGCGCGCGGATAATCGCCGTCATTCATGCCCAGCAGGCACACCAGTTTGAACGGGATGGCGCGCATGGGCATCAAGGTGCAGAAGTTGACCGCACCGGCCAGAAAACGTTGGGACAAACGGCCCTGATCCAGACCTGCAAGCCAGGCTTCGCGGACGACGGTCAGCGGCAACTCGTCCTGCAACCCGACTGACTCGCAGGTCTCGAGCCAGGTCTCGCGCAGTTCTTCGAGCTGGGCCAGCAAGTAGTCATCGTGTTCGTTACCGGCAAGGAAGAACAACTGCACCAAAGCCTGCAAGCGCAAGCCCCATTGCCCCGGCGATGCAGGCTGAGAGAGTTCGTGGTGAGCCACTTCCAGCGCGTCCAGCAATGCAACCAGCGGACCGATGAGCGCAGCGTCCAGACCACCGATCTCGTCGTAGGGTTCGATACCCTCATAAGCATCGGCGCTGCCAACGGCATAACCGAGCAACATCCGTCGCAAGCCGAAACGCCAGCTGTTTTGCTCCAGTTCATGCGGCAGCCCAAGCCCGGCACGTTGCTCGGCATTCATCCCCCAGCGAATGCCGGCACCTTCGATCCAGCGGTGCAGCGTCGGCAGGTCACGCTCCTCGACGCCAAAACGAGCGCGCAGCGCGGGGACGTCCAGCAGATCGAGAATTTCACTGACGGGGAATCGGCTGTCGGGCAGCTTGAGCAGGTGCTCGACAGCAATCAGCAATGGATCGCGACCACGCTGGCCCTGGTCAGCCAGGGTAAACGGAATGAAGCGTGGATCCTGGCGGTCAAGCTGACCAAACACGGCACGAATATGCGGTGCGTAGCTGTCGATGTCCGGGACCATCACGATGATGTCCCTGGGCCGCAATGTCGGGTCGGAGCTGAAACGTGCTAGCAGCTGATCGTGGAGGATCTCGACTTCTCGCTGGGCGCTATGGGCGATGTGAAAACGGATCGATTCGTCCTGTTCAAGATCGATGGCCGGCCAATGCTCCCGAGTCTCGTTGAGGGGACGCAACTCGAGGATGTCGTCCTGCAACTGGTTGAGCACGTTCAGCGGCAGACCATCACTGAACAGGTCGATGCGCCCGTCGCGGAATGCCGAACGATAGCTGCTGGGATCGTCATAACTGTCGAGCAGGTTGATGTAGTCCCGCCCCTGCTTGCCCCAGGCGGCCAACAGCGGGTGAGCATGTTGGTGGAGGGTTTGCGGATCGATGACTACCGGCATGCCGCTCTTGCGGGCCTGACGCTTGTATTGATGGCGCAGCAGGTCTTTATCGGCGACGATGTCCGCCCAATGGTGACGACAGGGGTTGTGTACGCACAGCAGGACCTGACTGAATCGCGCCAGTCCCGCCAGTGCTTCCAGGGCTTGGGCAGGCAGCGAAGAAATCCCGAAAACGATCACTCGCGAGGGTAATCCCTTGGGAGCTGTTTCGAGGTTATTGATGCGCTCGACAAATCGCTGATGGACGCCGGCACGGCTTTGCGCCATGCCTTCTTCTCCCACGTCCAGCAAGAGGGCGCGCCATAGCTCAGCCTGCCAGCAATTGGCCGGGGTCAGGGGTTTGGTTTCGCCCCTGGCGTTTCGTGTTTGATGTCGACCTTGCGCCCAGTCTTCGAGCCAGTCAGCTCGGTACACCTGGTATTGGTCGAACAGATCCGCCAGACGTTCAGCCAATTGATAACGTTTGCGCAGATCGGTGTCGTGGGTCAGGAAACGTTGCAGCGGCTCGAAGTGCGGCTGGTTGATCAACTGCGGCAGCAGGCGCATCAGACGCCAGGTCAGCGGGGCTTTATCGAGCAGGGAATTGACCGGGATTTCGTCGCGGCCAAGGACCATGCGATAGAGCTGCCACATGAAGCTGCCGGGCAACTGCACGTCGATGGCGGCAGCGATTCCGCAGCCTCCCATGTCGTCGTCTTCAGCATCTTCCGCCAGTGCCAGCTTCAGCCATTGGGCAATGCCATTGCTTTGCACCAACGCGATTTCATTCTCCAGGGGAGCCAGCGGGTAGCGCCGCATCCAGCTGACCACCAGGCTGCGCAATTCGTCCAGGCGGTTGCCGTGAACCACCATAAAACCAGCACTGAGGGACGTCGCGTCCGGCATAAAGGCTTCCTTGGAAAATACAAACGCCAGGGGCGAACCTTAGCATTGTCGGGAGACGGTGACAGCGTGAACCTGCTCGTTGTTGCT